>NVVT01000010.1 GCA_002733465.1 Kangiella sp. | reverse complement strand
GTGGTTAATGCGCTTTCTAACACGGTTCTTATTCAGGCGGATGTGACGGCTAATGATGCTGAAGATAAAGCGTTGATGAAGCATTATAAAGTTCGAGGACTACCTAGTATTCTTTTCGTTGATAAAAATGGTAATGAAAGTCAAAGGTTGAGAGCTGTTGGCTTTGAGGAGGCTGATATTTTTTTGCAGAGGATTAAGGCTGCTTTATAGTGTAATAGTAGTCGTTTTTTCAACGCATTAAACTTGCAAATTTTCTCAATTATCCTATTATTTAAAGATAAATTATAAATTTACGAGTTTAATGGTAACTAAGTTGAAGAGTGCTGAGGCATCCAAGTTTACGGTCTTATGGATCGTTTTGCTTATAGTATTTATTGCMGAAGTTTCAGTTATGGCAATTCTTCACTTCTTAGATGTCCAATCGTCTTTCATAGAGACGTTACTTGATGGCGTTTTTCTATCGCTTATTTCGGCCCCTTTCCTTTATCATTTTCTGATTAAAAACATAATCAATAAAAATGCAGAATTACTGCATGGAYTTAAAAGACAAAAAGAAGCTCTTGATCAATCGGCTTTAGTYAGTGAGACTGATTTACATGGTCGTATTACCTACGCAAATAAAATGTTTTGTAAARTATCTCAGTATTCAAAAGATGAATTAATGGGRCAAAGTCATAAAATTGTTAATTCTGGTTACCATGATAAGGTTTTTTGGAAAGTTTTTTGGTCTGACTTGCGTGAAAATAGAAATTGGTCTGGAGAAATATGTAATAGGGCAAAAGATGGAACACTATATTGGGTTAATGCGTTTGTTACCGCAATTTTAAATAGTGACAATAAGTTAGTTGGTTATAGCGCAATAAGAGTCGATATAACAGATAAGAAAATAGCCGAAGAAAAAGAAAAAAAGGCTTTAGCTATACGAGCAGAATTTCTTGCCAACATGTCTCACGAAATCCGTACGCCAATGAATGGTGTTCTAGGCATGTTAGATTTGTTAAGTGATACATCTCTAGACGATGAGCAAAGTAATATGCTTGATTCGGTTACTTCGTGTGGAAATGAATTGATGACTATTTTGAATGACGTTTTAGATCTGAGTAAGATTGAGTCAGGGAAGCTAGAGCTTGAGTTGAGGAGTTTTGATCTAAGAAGGTGTTTAGAAGATCTTGTCTATTTAAATTCGCCACAATGTATAGAAAAAGGTATTAAGTTATCCGTAAACGTAGATAATCAGATACCGGAGTATTTGATAGGCGACATTACTCGAATTAAACAGATTATGCAGAACTATGTCTCTAATGCTATAAAGTTTACTAATGAAAATGGTAACATCTTCATTAATATTGATTGTGAAGAGAGTGTTGATAAAACTCATAGCGTTAAATTTTCAGTTAAAGATACTGGAATTGGAATTAGCAAAGAACATCAGGTTGATTTGTTTAAGGCTTTTACTCAAGCAGATTCATCAATTACCAGAAAATATGGTGGTACGGGTTTAGGTTTGTCAATTTCTTCAAATTTAGTCAGGATAATGGATGGAGCTTTTAGCGTTGAGAGTAAGTTAGGTCAGGGGGCAACCTTTAGCTTTATTATTTCTTTAGATGAGGGTGGTGGCGAACCTTCTAAAAACAATACTATGGAAAGCTTAAATAAAAAAACTCATAATCCTAAAATATTAGTTGTAGATGATAATGTTATTAATCAAAAAATTGCATCTAAGATGCTTGAGAAAATTGGTTTTAAATGCGATATTGCAATAGATGGACTAGAAGCTGTGAAAGCAGTTGAGTCATCGATGAATGATCCATACACTATTATTTTCATGGATTTGCAGATGCCAAATATGGATGGTCTTGAAGCTACTAAAATAATTCTGAACAAAGCAAAAAATCAAAACAAAAGCATATATGTTGTAGCTATGACAGCTAATGCATTTAAAGAAGAAAGGGATATTTGTTTCCAAGCTGGCATGTCAGATTTTATAAGCAAGCCAGTTAAAAAGGAAGATTTTTACAGAGTGTTAGAGAAAATGTTACTTGAGTAGCTGATATTTTTTCAGAAACTACATTCGGTTTTTTTAAACATCAATGATTTTTATCATTAGAGTCGTAAGGAGATAGTTATCTATTCAAAATCAAAACATTCAATTTTAATCACAATATTAATAATTGTTTTTGTTGCTGAAATAATTGTTATGGCAATACTCTATTGGCTCGATTTGCAGTCAGCAATATTGGAGTCAGTTATTGATGGTTCTATATTGGCTGTAATTTCTGCACCATTTATTTATTACTTCTTGATTAAAGATCTATCCAATAAAAATGAAAATTTAGTTGAAAGCCTTAGAAAACAGAAATTGGCAGAGGATGCATTAATTACATCTCAAGGCGAATTACAGATTATTTCAGAAAAACTGATAAATAGTGAAGAAGCACAAAGAAAAGCATTAGCATTTGAGTTACATGATGGAATAGGACAAAGTATTTTTGCGATTAAACTTGGTATAGAAAATATCTTGACTGAGTATGATGGTGAAATGAGCGTGAAACTCAATCAATGTTTGTTAAAAGAAGTTATTAAATTAAAAAATGCAGCGGAAGAAATAAGGCATATATCAGTTAATTTACGACCTGCTATGTTAGAAGATCTAGGTTTGTTAACGACCTTGAAGTGGTTGTCGAGAGAATTTCAACAATTGTTTCCGCAGATTGACTTTGAATTAGAACTTAATATTGAGGAATCGGAAATTCCGGATTATTTAAAAGTGGTGATTTTTAGAATTTCTCAAGAAAGTTTAACTAACATAGGTAAGCATGCAGAGGCAAAAAAGGTTCATATTAGTATAAAACGATCTAAAGGCATTGTTTTAACTGTAAAAGATGATGGTCAAGGCTTTATACAATCAAAAAATATACCGAACGGTGGGTTTGGCCTTAGTAGCATGCAAGAAAGGGCAAAGCACTCACGTGGGGAATTTAACTTGACGTCAAGCGCCAATGATGGAACTTCTGTAGTAGTAGTTTGGAAACATTTGCAGAACTAGAAAGAAACCAAATTAATCGTATTAGCAAAATAATCCTGATAATTTATAGCATCTTTATTTAGCTTAATCATCGCTCACTAATATTGATCACTAGTACTGATCTAAAAGTTCAGTAATCTTTTTATTAGTATAAGCTAAATCATGCGAATCTTGTCCCGTTTTGTTTTTTCTTCTTGGATTAGCTCCTGCATCTAATAGTAATTTTGCACATTTTAAACACCCGCTTTTTACTGCAATCATTAATGCGGTTAAGCTGTATTGATTGCGATGTGATAATTCATATGGATGTGATAGTAATATTTCTAGACTTTCTGCATTGTTGTAAGATGCGATCATTAAAGGTGAATTCCCAGTTTTTGAAATAGATTCTGTAGATGCTTCCGATTTAAGTAAACTCGATAGACATTGTATACAATCTTGTTTGATTGACCACATTAAAGCTGTCAATCCTTGTTTATCCGAGTGTTCGACATCAATGTTTTTTGAAAGAAGATAATCAAGCAACTGAACGTTCTTGTTTTGAGTCGCTATTATTAATACGGATTTACCCTCTTCGTTGCTCCAGCTTAAATCAACATCTTTGGTTAATAGCTTTTTCATCATTTCAGCTGTAGCAAATGGAATACTTTCTAAAAATTGAGATTTATCGATTCTAATCATATTAATCGATAACAACTGAGTTGTTGAATCACTATTTTTCGTTCGGATCGCGACTAGGAGAGCATCATTAACGATACTCATCATATTTAATGAAGCCGCCTGTTTGACGATGCTTCTAATTAATTCTCTAGATTGTACGGTGGCGACCTGCGTTACTAAAAACAGCAACAAACTGTTCAATTTATCTCGCTCTTTTTGTGAAGTAATTGGAGAGTTTTTAAGAAGTTTTTGGAGTAGTTTAATATTTTGTTTTTCAATGGCAATTTCAATAACCGTTTGTTTGTTGGGGTTGAGTTCCCAAGGAGAATGATTTTGTGATAGCAAAATATCGGTGATCGCCAACTGTTGTTGAGCAGCTGCGATATGAAGTTGGGGCCATTGATAGTAAGACGAAGTTTTTTGACTTGCGAGAAGATTAAGCTGTTTAAGAGAGTAAGCTTGTTGTTGTTTTTGTTTTGATTTTTTTAATTCATTATTTTTATTTTTGCTTTTCCCCAATCGTTTCTTGAGCACAATGTTATTTGTTTTGGCGTAACTGACTGCTGATAAGTTGTTTCTATTTTTTATCCTAGGATTAGCACCATTATCGAGTAGCCACTGAGCAATTCGGTAGTGGCCATTTAATAGCGAGGTTATTATGGGAGTATCACCATTTCGATTAACGCTATCTAATGAGGTGGTTTTTTTTGATAGCTCTATTATTAAGGCAAGGTTTCCTGATTTTGATAAAAGATGTAGCGGTGTATTTTTTAAACGATCGCGACTATTCAGATTAATAGTTTGTTTCAATAACCATCGAACAATGTCGTTGTTTTTGTGTTTTATAGCGGTTGCTATAGGAGCGTCACCATAAATATTTTTTCTATTTAAGTTTGCCCCTCTTAAGAATTGTTTTATTACCAGTTGAAGTTCGCCTGAACTTAATGCTAATTCAAAAAGAGCTTGAGTTTGTGGGCGAAATTGATTTCCGCTTACTTTTGAATTGATTTCATTTAATTTTTTTTCTGCCTGTTTATTTCCCGCATGGGATGCCGTTTGTAAATACTTAATCACTCGTTTGCGATTAGCACTAGTTTGTTCTTTCTTTAGTAATAAGGTAGCTAAAAGATAGGCTGATTTAGGGTAGCTATTAGCGGATCGTGTAAGAAGAGATGTCGCTTTAGTCTCTGATATTGATACCCCGTTACCAGCAAGATAGAGCAATGCTAATTGATATTGTGCGACAGATTGCCCCTTGTTTGCTAATAAGCGTAGATGTGTCGCCGCCTTTATATAGTTTCCTTGAAAGAGCATTTGTTTGATATTAACCGGAATAGGTTTAAACTGTTTTGTTGATTCACTTTTTACGCCCCCGACTACGCATGTCAGAATAATTAAAAGAGTTGTATTTAGTATCCAGTTATTTTTGACTAATGGTTGTCCAATTTTCATTTTTTATTCCGTACCATATTTCATTTCAACGGTTACACCTATTGATTTCAATAGACCAGTTGGTAGAATACCTCCGGCACAAACGATCACCGACTGATTAGGTATTTCTTTGGTTTTATCTTCTAAATTTATTAGCACACTTTGTTTACCAATCGCTTTTACTTGAGATGAAAATAAGACAGTTAATTGGTTTTGATTTCTAAGTGCTTCCACACGTTGTTGATTTTTTTGTTTCGCGCGACTAAAATTATCCTTACGATAGGAAATTGTGACCTCAGTATCCTGCTCTTCTGCAATGCTACAAGCGGCTTCAAGCGCACTATCACCGCCGCCAACGACTAAAACGGATTTCCCTTGATATTGACTAGGATCTACTAATCGGTAAACGACTTTTGATTGCTCTTCTCCTGGCACGCCTAACTTTCTAGGACTTCCTCGTCGTCCAAGTGCTAATACTACAGTTTTACTGGTATATTCTGTACGGCTCGTTTTTACTTTGTGCAAACCATCGGGTGTTTGAAAAATTGAAAGCAATTCTTCATTTTCTTTAATCTCTAATTGGTAACGACGAATGACGCCTAACCAAAAAGTCATTAATTTTTCTTTACTAATTTCGCCAAATTTAACTTTGCCAATAAGAGGCATGGTGGCCTCCTGTGTCATTACAATTTTACCCTTAGGAAAGTGGGCAATGGTACCGCCTTTACTTTCTTGATCGACAGTGACTGTATTCAGTTTACTTTTAACTGCGCCAAGTGTTGCCGTCATTCCAGCTGGTCCCGCTCCGATAATAACGCTATCGAGTATCTCTTTACTAAATTTTCTTTGTTGATTAATTATTTTCACATAACTCGTCACTGAATCCATTGCGAGGCGGCCTTGCTCAATCGCATTTCGAATTAATCCCATTCCACCTAGTTCGCCGGCAATAAAAATACCTTTAACACAGGTTTCATAATTTGAATTAACGTTAGGTATTTCCTGTCCGCGTGTCGCATTACCAAAGACTAATTTAATAGCATCTTGGGGGCATGCTGCTTTACATGCACCGTGACCAATACAATTTGTTGGGTTTATTAACTCGGCTTGACGATGAACTAGTCCTAAAACATTATGTTCGGGGCAAGCACTTACGCATGACCCGCAACCGATACATAAAATAGGATCAATCACCGGATGTAAACTAGCCGCATGGATCAGTCCATCATTCACTGATTGCTTTAAAGTGGCTTCACCTTTGCAGTGTTTACGTTTTCTCTTTAAAAAATAAATCCCAAAGATAGTCAATAACGGTATTAAATAAAGCGAACTGATGATTAACCAATTTTTCAATGGTGGGATCCTAGAAAGAGTCAATACGAAATTATAGTAGATAAAAATTAAGACTGTCTTAAGTATAAGAATATATAGTCTACGCTCAGATAATAACATACGAACTCTTTAGAATTTGTGAACCATGGACACTTTTTACGCTGGTTTAGTGCTAAAATTGATCGAATAACTTTAAAATAAATTGAATAAAAATACGAATGAGAAAGATTAGCAATTACAGTACGCCTTTGTTCTCATTACTCATTATGGCGTCGCTTATTATCGGATGGCAAGAACGTGATGAGTATTGGTTAAACGCGGAAAAAGGCTGGGGTTATGCGCTCGGTATTATCGGTGGCAGTTTAATGTTGCTGTTATTACTTTACCCATTGCGAAAACATTGGAAATTTACACGCCAATGGTTTGCAATCCATCATTGGTTTCGTATTCATATGATCTTAGGAATTATTGGTCCTGTTTTAATTTTATTTCATAGTAACTTTCAGTTTGGGTCACTTAATAGCAATATTGCACTAATTTGCATGTTGTTGGTTTCTAGTAGCGGTTTAGTAGGCCGCTATGCTTATCAAAAAATCCATCGAGGTTTGTATGGTAAACAAATCGAATTTTCTGAGTTAAGACAATCCTTTGCTGAAAGTAAACAGCATTTTTTACAAAGTACCTTGTTGACACCTGAATTACTTAGTCAACTAACTCGGATTGAAAGTCATATTAATCAAAGAAAACCCAGTCTTTTTTTAGCGTATAAAAGCTTTAAGGAAACTTCGAGTATTCAAAAAATGCTACGTCAAAAAACACGTTTAGAAGCGAAAAAATTACTTAAAGATAAAGTGCAGTTAAAGTCATTTACCGGTGAAGCGAAACATCTTCAAGAAGGCATTCGCTATTTAAATAAAATGGCAAACTATGCTGTTTTTGCCAGAGTATTTTCCATGTGGCACCTTTTTCACTTACCTATCTTCTTTATGATGCTGGTGTCAGCAGTTGTTCATATTGTTGTGGTTCATATGTATTAAAATATGATGAAGATAATAATAAAATTTCATTCAGATATAATTAACAAGCTTCAACAGCTTAATTATGTTTCTTATTTTATGGTTTCACTATTTATTTGTATGTCAAATCAGACGATTGCGGAAGAAGAGTTAAGTTTAAAGCAACTTTTATTGATGCCAGGTGATTTGACACAACCTCATGCAGAATTAGAATCAAAATGTGAATCTTGTCATGTGCATTTCGATAAGTCCAATCAAACACCTTTGTGCCTAGACTGTCACGAAGAAATTGCTAATGATTTAAAACTGTCAAGCGGGTTCCACAGTCAACTGCAGACACAACAAAAGCAAGATTGTAAAACCTGTCATAGCGACCATAAAGGACGAGGTTTTGATATCGTAGCGTTAGATCTAGAAGGTTTTAATCATTCAAAAACAGATTTTCAGTTAAAAGGCGAACATAAAGATTTACTATGCCATAGCTGTCATCGAGAGGAGGCTGATAAAAAAAATGTCCTGCCAGTTGGTATTATTGCTTTGCCTCAAGCTAAGGCCTTTCGATTTAAATCATTTGAGTGCGCTAGCTGTCATGAAAACATCCATAAAGAAAATACTTTGCAACCGACCACTCTTCTGAATACAGGTTCTACCTTAACGACGGATTTCAGTTTAAATTTGGGTGCCAGCTTAAAGTCGAAAATGACAGGCTCCGATAAATTTAAAAAATGCGAGAGTTGCCATTCGGAAAAAGGATGGGCGATTAACGAATTTGATCATTCAAAAACAGACTTTCCTTTAAAAGGCGAACATAAAGGTTTGGGGTGTCAGTCTTGCCATATTGGCCAACAATTTAATCAACCACTCAGTGGTGAGTGTCAGTCCTGTCATTTAGCAAAGGAGCCTCACCTTGGTATTTTTGGCAAAAGTTGTAATGATTGTCATAGTGAAAAAACTTGGGAAAATAACCAATATCAGCATTTAAAAGAAACTGGTTTTGCATTAAATGGGAAACATAGCAAACTGGAATGTATTGATTGTCACGGAGAAAAACTTAATCCGAAAACACAATGTATTTCTTGTCATTTAACGGATGATATCCACCAAGGTAGTAACGGCGAAAAATGTCAATCTTGCCATAGTGAAAAAAATTGGAGTAAAGCAAACTTTGATCATAGTTTTGCTGAAACCGGTTTTGTGATTGATGGTGGCCATGAAAAAGTTAAATGTGAGTCTTGCCATTTGCCAGGACTCTCAAGAAAAGAATTATCAACGCTGAACAAATCACTAAATGATATGAATATGGGTTTTGTAAAGAATATCAGCCTTATTCGTCAATGTGTTGATTGCCATCGGGTCGACGATCCGCATTTCGAAAAGCTAGGTAAAGATTGTGCTCAGTGTCACACCACTTCTCGGTGGGATCAATCCGTTGGTTTTAACCATGACTTTACTGATTTTCCGTTAACCGCTTCACATCAAATATTAGTATGCGATTCATGCCATTTATCTGCTGATTTTAGTGAACAAAGTGCTTCTTGCGTAGCATGTCATCAGTCCGATGATACTCATCAAAGAAGTCTAGGTAGTAAATGTGAAACCTGCCATGATTCTTCGGTTTGGAGTCATTGGCAATTTGATCATTTGACGCAAACAGATTTTCCGTTAAACGGCTCGCATAAGAATTTACAATGTGGTCTATGCCATATTGCGATTGACACTAAATTAAATAAGAAGGTCGAACAACATCATCCCGATAAGGCTTGTTTTAGTTGTCATGGCAATGACGATGTTCACCAAGGCGGTTTCGGTATTGATTGCCAGCAATGCCATTCCGAAAATAGTTTTGATGATTTGAGTTTTTGATTGCAATAGTTTTGGACGGCAAACGTAAGAGGGTATTTTAATGTTGATTTTAACTAAACTATTTGGAAAAATTTTGTTAGTCGTGATGCTATGTCTCGCTATTTTTGCAAGCGAACTTGTGGCTAAAACCTTCGATCATCAAATGACTAACTTTCCTCTCGACGGTCAACACAGCGCAGTTGATTGCCAAGATTGTCATCAAAATGGAGTCTTTAGAGGAACGCCTAACCAATGTGAGCTATGTCACTCGAATACCAGTTCGATTGAATCAACTGCGAAATCGTTCAATCATATTAAAACGGAAAATCAATGTGAAGATTGTCATTCTACTCAGAGTTGGTCTTCTGTTTTTAGAGTTTCTCATCAGTCACTGAGTACGGATTGTTCATCTTGTCATAATGATAACGAAGCCGATGGCAAAGGGGATTCACATGTCGCAACTACTGAACAATGTGAGTCTTGTCATATTGATAACAATTGGGAAACTATTCCATTAATGGATCACTCGCAGATCTTTGGTGACTGTTTTAGTTGTCATAATGGAGAAGTTTCAACAGGCAAGGGAAGTGAACATATTCTATCAACGCAAACCTGTGAAAACTGCCACTCAACAAACTTGTGGGAGCCTGTTTTTAGAGTTGATCATAACGAAGTAATTGGCTCTTGTTCAAGTTGCCATAATGGTACAATCGCCATCGGTAAAGACCCTGCTCATATTAATACAGCTGCTGAATGTGATGCTTGTCATAGTAATTTCGCTTGGCTACCCGCCACATTCGATCATTCTGAGGTAGTTGATAATTGTTTTAGTTGTCATGATGGTAATACAGCAGAGGGCAAAGATCCAAACCATATTTTGACCACTAATACCTGTGAAAATTGTCATGTAAATCTCTTTTGGTCTCCTGAAACGCAGGTAGATCATAATGAAGTATTAGGTAGTTGTTCTAGTTGCCATAATGGCGTTATTGCTACTGGTAAAGAAGCAAATCATTTACCGACAACACTAGAATGTGATGCTTGTCATAGTAATTTTGCTTGGATACCTGCCACATTTGATCATTCTGATGTAGTGGATAATTGCTTTAGTTGTCATGATGGTAATATCGCAGAAGGAAAAGATCCAAATCATATTCTAACGACGGATACGTGTGAAAACTGTCACGTAAATCTTTATTGGTCCCCGACAACGCAGGTGGATCATGGTGAAGTATTAGGTTCCTGTGCAAGTTGCCACGACGGCGTTATTGCAACAGGTAAAGATGCTGATCATCTTGCAACAACACTTGAATGTGATAGTTGTCATCTAACTAATGCTTGGACACCTGCAGTATTTGATCACGGCGATATCGTTGATGGGTGTAGTAGTTGTCATGATGGCACTACGGCGACAGGTAAAGACCCAGATCATATTTTGACTTCAACAATTTGTGAAGCTTGTCATAATACATTTGCTTGGGATCCAGTGATTCGGGTTGACCATAATGAAGTGCAAGGCTCTTGTTCAAGTTGCCATAACGGCACCGATGCCACAGGAAAAGATCCCGATCATTTTGTTACCACTCAAGAATGTGATGTTTGTCATACGGTGAATGCTTGGGAGCCTGCGATGGAATATGTGCATGTTGGAAATTACCCGGGCGATCATAGAGATAACCTTGATTGCATCGATTGCCATACCAGCAATCAGGAAACTATACCCTGGGAGTTCCCTTATCAACCCGATTGTGCGGGTTGTCATGCCAATGAGTATCGAACAGGTCCCCATGAAAAAACAGATAATCCTCAAAAAATAAATTATACAGTTTCTGAATTACGAGATTGTACAGGAGCTTGTCATATTTATACCGATGATTCTTTTACTACGATAAAGAGAACACGTAATAGCGAGCATAAAGTTAGGGATGATGAGTTTTAGTGAAATACTTTAAACTTTCTCCTATTTTATTGATTGGGATCTGCGCTAGTTTGTCTTTTTCTTCTTGTTTGTTTGCAGAGGAGGGGCAACGATTCGATAGGCATTTAAAGCAAGTATCGTTAAAAGAACGAGCAGAGAAAGCATTAACAAAAAAACAATATCCACTCGCAGTATCTTTATTAACTAAGTTATTAAACTCGGCTAAATTGTCAAAAAATGATGATAAACGAGCCTTTGCTATTGAATTTTTAGGCGTTGCTAAAGAAAGACAATTTCAACTGGCGTTTGCAAAAAAATATTACCTAATGTATTTAAAAGAATTTCCAAAACATACGTATCATTCAAGAGTGAAACAGCGGTTACGAGGATTGCTAGGTATGCAAAGTATTGTATCAAATAGTCAGCAAGTTTTGGAGAAGGGTAACCATAGACGCCGAAAACAAATAAACAACACTCGAGGTAGTTTGGGAGCAAGTTACCGCAAAAGTGATTTAGTGAATGATCTAGGGGAGAGAAGAGAAACACTTTCTCTAGTAGGAGTTGACTTAAATGTGAGAGGGCTATACGAGCTGGACGATAGTTCATTACAAGTCAAAATTTCCGCCGGTCATTATCAAGATTTAACTGACGATGAACGCTCAACTAATGATCGATTAAGTTATCTAAATGCAGTATGGAAATCCAATGATGGAAGCTATCAGGTTGATTTTGGGCGGCAAAGAAATCGCCGAAAAGGACTTTTTAATCGCTTTGATGGTGTAGTTTTTGGGTATGGAGTTAATAAATCACAGACTCTTAATTTTTATACGGGATATCCTGTCGCTTCGTCTAGGAATTTATTTGTAGATACAGAACGCTCGTTTGTTGGGGCAAGTTATGATTGGAATGATATTTTTAAAAATATTGATATTAGTTTATTTGTACTTAATCAAACCATTGAGTCTTTAACAGATCGGCGAGCGGTAGGCGCAGAGTTAAAATATATTAATCAACGAACATCAGTATTTAGTTTGATTGACTATGATATTTTTCATTCTGAACTAAATGCAATTTTATTATCAGGCTCATACTCGACTAAAGAGAGAACACGTTTTAATTGGTCGTTAAATCAAAGGAAAAGCCCATATATTAGCACCCGGAATGCGCTCATTGGGCAACCTGCAGACAGTTTAGAAGAATTACAAAATTTATTTTTAACGGATGACGAAATATTAAATTTAGCGTTAGATAGAACCTTAGAAAGTCGAAGTGCTTCGTTTCAGGTTAGCTATCCGATATCCAAAAAATATGAGATCAGTAGTAATATCAATTGGCTTGATCTATCTGGCGCGCCAGCATCAGGTGGCGTAACGGAAATCATTGATCGAGGTGCTCAAATTTATTTAAATAGCTACTTGAGAGCCAGTAAGTTATTTAGTCAAAATGATACAAACCAACTTGGAATTAGAATATCCCAGCGTGATACGTCGGATGTTTGGTCTGTTTATGTTTCGAGCCAATATCGATGGCTTAGATTATGGACTTTTAGTAGCAAGCTTCGATATGATCAGCGAGAAAACACAAATGGCAGTAGCCAGGAAAATATATCACCTAGTTTTAGGATACAGTATCAAGAAAAAGAGCACTTCATTTATACAGAATTAGGCGCGATCTTATACACTAATCAATTGGTTGGACTTGGTGATTTTAAAACAGATATTTATTATTTATATGTAGGTTATCAGTTTTATTTCTAATATTGTTTAGTCGTTTTTTTAAATGATTTCAAGATTACTCTTTAGGTAATCGAACGACAATTATTTTATTATTATCTCTAAAGTCAATTTTCATTTTAGAATTATCAATCAGTCCAATTTATTCCATCCAACGACGCACATTTGCATAAATATCCTGTTCGCCATTAAGTAGTGTAATTAATATGTCAACAGAATTTTACATGTAACTTGCGAACCGCATTTTTAATTTGGCTTAATAATTAAGGTGGGCTTAATATTAGTATGGTAAATTTTTTCTGTTAAACCAATTGGATAATAGTAAAAAGGATAAGTTATGGCATCAACGATTGATTGCTTTAAAAATATAAAGCTTGTTATTGACGCTAAGCACCAATGGGAATCTGTAATGGATGCTCTTCCTCAGCTGATTTGTCTTGTCGACGATGATGGAGCA
Source organism: Kangiella sp. (assembly GCA_002733465.1). Lineage (GTDB taxonomy): Bacteria > Pseudomonadota > Gammaproteobacteria > Enterobacterales > Kangiellaceae. Next base: position 175,846 of record NVVT01000010.1, on the reverse strand, counting down.
ATAATTCGCTCGAACAAAACCATTGAAAGGTGGGGGCTGGGTAGTGTTACGGATATCAATGGTAGAGACCTTCACGAAATTATCCATCATGATTGTGGTGTTGAAAACTGTGAACTCAAAAAAAACATAGTTAATTTTTTAACAAAACTACAAAATAATGAGGCCAGTAGTTTTGACTATTATGGTGCAAAACTAAAGCAAATTTTAAGATTCAATGCACATGAAGGTACCAAATCTAAATTTCAGGAAGGTTACTCTTTTGTGGTGATTTCTGATATTACTCAAGAAAAAAAATCCCAATCTATTCTTTCTAATCATAATAAAGTTTTAGAAGAAAAGTTAGAAGAGAGAACGTCGGACCTAAAAACTATCAATAGTGCATTAGAGAATGAAATTAATCAGCATGAATTGAAGGCTCTGGCATTAAAAGAATCAGAAGAGCGATATACCAAATTAGTTGAAAACACCTTAACAGGAATGTATATTGCCGATCAAGAAAAAATAATATTCTGCAATAACAGGTTTGCGGAAATATTTGATTATTCTAAAGAAAAACTTTGTCAACTTGAAGTCGGCGACATTTTTCCGTCTCGATACGAAACGTCTAAAGGTGACGGAAAGCGTTGGTCAGACGGTCAAAATTCAGTGGAAGAAGTAATATCAGGTATAAAAAATGATGGTTCAATTCTATGGTTAAATCGGTATGTGGCTAGTTTTAAAACAGCAGATAAAGAAATGTTAATGGGTAGCATCACCGATATAACAACAGAAAAACATACTCGAGATTCCCTTCGTTGGTCTGAACGTGAACTGAAAATGCTTTCACAAAAACTATTAGAAGTTCAGGAATCTGAAAGAAAAAGAATTGCTCTTGAGCTACATGATAGCGTTGGACAAAGTATAAATGCAATTAAGTTACAGATTGAAAATAGACTGATGAAAGAGCGCAACGAATGGTCATCAAACGCTGTTGATATGCTAAATGATACGATTGAAAAATTAGGCGAAACAGTTGACGATGTGAGAAGGATTTCGATGAATTTACGTCCATCGATGCTTGATGATTTGGGGTTGTTAGCGACAATTCGCTGGTTTGTACGAGAATATCAATTACTCATGCCGAATATTTTAGTCAGTATGAAAATAAAAATTTCGGAAGAGTTAATTTCTGATAGTTTAAAATTAACTATTTTTAGAGTGATTCAAGAATCGCTTAACAATGTCGCAAAACATGCAAAGGCGACTAATATACAGATTGATTTAGATGCGGAAACATCTTGTGTCGAACTAAATATTTCAGATGATGGAGAGGGTTTTGACGTTAGGTTAAAAGCGCTTGGTGAAGGGTTTGGTTTAAGAAGTATGAGAGAAAGAGTGAAGTTAGCTAAGGGCGAATTTTCTATTAATTCTAGCCGAGCTAAAGGAACTCATATCCAAGCAATTTGGCTACAATTATCCGAAAATGTGAATGATGAAACTATTGAAAAAAAATTGGATAAGCAGACTGAATCTCGAATAGTTTAACCTCTTCATATTTTTCGTAGAACTAATTGAAATTATATAAGATCATTCTCTATAGCATATTTTGTAATCGCTGAAGCATTATGCAGATTCAGTTTTTTCATAAGATTAGCACGATGTTTTTCAACCGTTTTTAAGCTGATAGACAATTTTATACCAATTTCTCTATTGGTTAGTCCATTGGCAATAAGTAGAGTAATTTCTTTCTCACGTTTTGTTAACAGAGGCTTACTTGAGGTTAAAGTGTTGTCATTCACACCTTGTGGAGCTTGAATATAACTCTGAACAATTTTTTCTCTAATGCCTGGACTTAAATAGATATTTCCTTTTGAAACCGCATTAATTGCTTGCAACAAGTCTTTGTGAGTATCGTCTTTTAAAACATATCCTTTTGCTCCAGCCTCTAGTGTTGAGCGAACATATTCTTCTGACTCATGAGCGGTTACTGCAATAATTTTAATTGCGTCATTAAATTGCAAGATCTTTTTTAATGCATCAATGCCACTTACTATGGGCATATTTAGATCCATTAAAATAATGTCCGGTGAATATTGTTCTGCGTATTTAATAGCTTCTTCACCATTACAGGCTTCCGCAACCACATTTATATCTTTATTACCTCGGAGTAACGAAGTTAACCCTTCCCTTAGTAACGCATGATCTTCAGCGACAATAATATTAAGCATATTCCTTTATAATCCTTGTTCTTATTATTTTAAAATTCTATTTAACAGAGCTAGCAACTTTAAAAATATAAAATACTAGTAAGTGGTAATATTCACATAAAATATTTTAAAAGTAAAACTACATGAATATCCTAACAGAAAAGAACTAAACCCTACCATAAATTATTTATGGATATTTAATTAAGCTTTTTGCTAATGAAAATCATTCTCTTTTAGTTAAGAATTGAACAAGGTATTTACGCGAAAATTTAAGACAAAGCTCGTTTTTAGTCATAAACATTAATTATTTTTTCTGTTGATAATGTGACGTAGTTTGCTATAAGTAGTCTCTCAATTTTTAAAACTACGTATAAACCCTACCTTTTATTTTTATCTGACCTACACCCTATACAGTCTTCTCCGACCTGTTTTTTTTGAGATATTCTGATAAGTTCACGGTAACTAATTGTTTATTGTTGATGCAAGAGCATTTATACAACTTAACAATTGAAACTAGAACTGGTGCAGGTAACACTGTTTTATTTTGACAATCTACTGATGCTATTGAATTTATTAGATTNTTAAAGATGAGGGAHAAAAATGATGAGAACAACCAACAGGAGAAATAAAATTAATTTCTTGGTGAAGGGATTGATTGCCACGGTGCTACCAATTTCTTTGGTGACTTTTGAAACACAAGCTGCAGATAGTAATATTTTTGTCCAGTGCCCAAAAGATACTGGAACAGAGTTGCACCCAGGCGCTAACAACCCTGGAATAAAATGTATGCATTTAGCTGCCGGTGATGGAATGGTGCACATGGCTGATGACAACCAAAAAGAGCAATACATATTTAGTTTTGCAGCGCTTCCCGAACCTCCTGCAGGAATTGAAATAAATAGTATCGAATATGCTGGTTGGGTTATGGAAGAGGGGATGTTAGCAGCAAACGCACCAGCACCGACGATTGTGATTGATGAAGGTGATGAGTTGTTTTTATCGATGACTAACGTCGGAATGGTAATGCGTCCAGATTTATTTGATCCACACACCATTCATTGGCATGGATTTCCACAAGCTGCTCCTATTTTCGATGGTATTCCTGATGCATCTGTCTCTGTCAACATGGCAGCTTCTATGACTTATTATTATAAGGCGAATGATGCAGGCACCTATATGTATCATTGTCATGTTGAAGCTGCAGAGCATATGCAAATGGGTATGTTAGGTAGTTTATATGTTTTGCCTCGCCAAAATAAATTACCAGATGGTACAGCTTTAGGCACTCATATCCACAGTAATCCAGATGCGGGATTTAATGATGATTCTCAAGTAGGCGATAAATATGCATTTAATGATGGAGATGGGTCGACACTATATGACGTGGACTATCCAATGCAAATCGGTTCGTTTGATCCAGATTTTCATGATGCAAGTTTAAACGTTCAGCCACTTCCTTTTGCTGGAATGAGAGATACTTATTTTTTACTAAACGGTCGAGGTTATCCAGATACGGTTGATACAGATACGCTTTATACAGCAGATCCTTTAAGCGGAGCGTTACGTCCTTCACAGCCGGTATCGAGTTTAATTACCGCAGCACCTGGAGATAGAATTTTATTGAGAATTTCGAACCTTAACGTAACTAATATTTATACCTTAGGTTTAAGCGGATTAACTATGGAAGTTATCGGACTTGATGCGAGAATTTTACGTGATGGAACAGGCAGCAATATGTATTACAAAACAAATTCATTAACACTAGGTGGTGGTCAATCGGCGGACGTTATTATTCAAGCGCCTGCAACGCCTGGAACTTATTTTCTTTATACAAAAAATCTAGATCAACTTGCCAACAACACTGAAAACTTTGGTGGCATGATGACTGAAATACGGATTCAATAGGAGATTGACCATGACTATATTCAAATCAAAAAAGTTAGTTAGTCGCTTAGGATTGAAAAGACTAATTTCTACTTGTTCATTACTACTTACATTGATAGCACCTTCATTCGTGAATGCGGTGATAATCGGAGAACAAGTAACTGGCCCTGTTACATTAACCGCAAGTGCTGGCTATATTTCAGTTGCAGATGGTGGCTCAATTTATTCTTGGGGATATTCAACCGGTGGGGTAATGCAATTGCCTGGTCCAACTTTGATCGTTAATGAAGGTGATGAAGTGTCAATTACTTTAGTCAACTCTTTACCGACGGCTGCGGGTAATGTTTCTATTATTTTTCCTGGACACATTATGACTTCAATTACTGGTGGAGTTGATGGAGACCTTACTAAGGAAGCTCCTGTTGGCGGAACAGTAACTTACACTTTTACGGCTAATAATCCTGGTACTTATCAGTATCACAGTGGTACTCGCCCAGACCTTCAAGTTGAGATGGGGCTTTATGGTGCTCTAATCGTACGACCCGCAAGTTCAGCGTCTTGTGCATATAACAATGACAATACTTGCTACGATCGTGAAAATTTATTTATTTTGAGTGAAATTGATTTACAAGTTCATCAAGCAGCAGAACTTCAAGCAAGTGGTGCAGGACCTATTGAGTTGCCACAAGGTGAATACAATTCTGAATATTGGTTGATTAACGGTCGCGCTGCTCCAGATACAATGGCTGCAGCTGGAAATGAGGTTCTTCCAACACAACCATACAATGCAATGGCTAGAATGCATCCAGGTGAAAAACTATTGATGCGTGTTATTGGGGCTGGGCGTGAATCTCACCCTTTCCATTTTCATGGAAATCATGCTCAAGTGCTAGCTCGCGATGGTCGTTTATTACTAAGTGAAAGTGATGCGACGCAGCTTTCTGGTCCATTACTATTTACGATTCCGGCCGCGCCTGGAAGCACAACAGATGCAATTTTTGAATGGACAGGAAAAGATTTGGGTTGGGATATGTATGGACATTTGGCGGGTGGCACAGAAACTTGTACGCCTGACGCAGATGGATATCACAATGTTGCAACGGATACTAATTATCGAGAATGGTGTGCAGATCACGCAAAAGCCCTTCCAGTTGAACTACCTGCATTAAGCAGTCTTGCTTTTGGTGGTTTCTACAGTGGTAGCCCATATTTAGGCGCTTTAGGTAGTTTGCCTCCCGGTGAAGGGGGTTTAAACCCTGATGCAGGATTCTCATATATGTGGCATTCACATACAGAAAGAGAAATGGTTAATAACGATGTTTTTCCTGGCGGAATGATGACTATGTTAATAATTGAAGCACCTAGTGTTGAGATAACAGATTAAGGAGAGTGACAATGCAAACTAAAAAATTAAGCGCAACAATTATCAAGTCAGTACTTGCGGGATGTTTGTTATTCTCAGGTGCTAGTAATGCTGCAGAAATATATTTAAGAGCCGAAGCTTACGACAAAATATTACCAGATGCTGAAACGGCATCTATGTGGGGATTTGCATCTTGTACTGATATTACTTTTAGTACTTGTACAGTTGCTTCACCCGGGCCACAGATTAATGTTTCAACAAATGAAACGTTAAATATTCACTTAATGAACACGTTGCCAATTCCCGTTTCGGTTGTAATACCAGGGCAAGATGGCGGTGGAAACCCCGTTATGATGACGGATGGTTTGAATCGTCAAAGGGTTCAGTCTTTTACTCACGAAGCATTACCAAACGCCATTGCTGATTATTCTTGGAGCGCAATGCGTTCAGGAACTTACTTATATCAAAGTGGTACTTTACCTTCTATCCAAGTGCCAATGGGTTTATATGGTGCGGTGGTAGTTCATGAAGGGGCGAGCTATTCTGATTCGGTATTAGCCAGTGCACCGAATCATTACTACAGGATGAACAATCCGGCATCAGGAACAGTTATAGATGCGGGAGCGGGAAACGTAAATGCTACTGTAGGTGTCGCGGTAACGTCCGGCCAACTAGGGTATAGCTCAGATAAAGCTGCTGATTTTGATACTACCGATATAAATAGTTTTATTGATACAGGCGTAACATCACTTGCCTCAGATGCTTTTTCGATAGAGGCGTGGGTCAATCCAAATAGTGTTGACGGTTCAAACCGAATAGTTGCTAAAGACGAAATAGGTGTTCGTGGCCAATTTATATTATGGTTTAGAAATGGTCAGCTAAGATTTCAAGTGGCTCAAGCCGGTGGAAATTGGAGAAGAGTTAATGCTCCTACTACACCAACTGCGGGTTCAACTTATCATGTCGTTGGTGTTTTTGATGGAACGGACATAGTTCTTTACGTTGACGGCGTTGAAGTTGCAAGAAATGCTTTTAATGCAACGTCTTCTAACACAAATAGTTTACCAATAACAATTGGTGCCGACTCGGATATTGTAGGAAATCGTGGTCATATTTTTGATGGAACTATTGATGAAGTCGCTATTTATGAATCTGCACTTTCTAGCGCTCAAATTCTTTCTCACTTTGAAGCAAACGGTGCTGAATCAGTGATGTTATTGAGTGAAATTGATTTACTTCAAAATCAACGAGTGAATGATGCTGCTAATGCCGGTGCTATTTTGACGCAATGTACCTCTTTAGTCGATTATGCTCTGACTGCTGATGGCGGATATCCTTGTACTGTTGATTACAATCCTTTGATTTTATTAGTCAACGGAGAGTCATCTGGAAATCTTCGTATTGGTAACCCTGGTGGTGAAGCAACATTGCGTTTATTAAATGCAGGGTTAAAGCCTCATAGTCCTTCGATTGTTGGTTTAGAATTTGGGTTGATTGCTGAAGATGGTAACCCGTATCCTGGTCTTCCAAGACTACATAGTTCAGCTTTATTAGCACCAGGAAAAACATTAGATGCTGTTGTATCTATGCCTGAATTTGAAGCTGATGGTGTTACGCCAGCAAATGCAAGTGTTGCATTATATGACAGAATGCCAGCATTTAGTTTGCCTGAAGAAAATTCTCTAGCAACATTACAAATAGGATCGGGTTCTTTTGTTAGTACGGTCGCTCCAACTGTTTTTGCAGTTGATGATAGTTACGCAGTAACGGAAGATACCACTCTTACGGCAACAGCGAGCGTATTAACTAATGATGCAGGCTTAACAGGTGCAACCGTTGCTATTGCTGGTTCACCTATGAATGGTTCTATTGTTCTTCAAAGCGATGGTACGTTTGACTATACCCCTAACGAGAATTTCTCAGGAACGGATACGTTTAGTTATAACGCTACTCTAGGTTCTGATAGCTACCCAGCAACAGTTATCTTATCTGTTTCTTTTGCTAACGATACGCCTGTTGGAGCTGATGATAATTATTCAAATAATGTGGGTTCTGATATTACTGTCGATGCGCCGGGCATATTAGCTAACGATGCAGATATTGATGGAGATGTCTTAACAGCACAAATTGAAGGAACATTACCTGCAGGTTTAGTGCTAAACGCAGATGGGTCATTTACTTATTCTGGCGCAAGTACATCTTTTACTTACCGTGCTATCGATACTGGGGCGCTTCAAAGTGATCCTATTACGGTAACTTTAAATGTTAATGCTGTTTCAAATATTGCTTTAACGGTTGTTGACCAAACAGGTACATTATTAACGGATGATTATCGATGGGTTGTAGAAGAAGATACTAACTGGCACCCAAATCCGGAAATCGCTCCTCCATTAGAGACTTTAGCAACTAGCTTCCATAAAAGTTATATGCCGATTTTTGCACAAGGTGTTGGTAGTGCTGAGTTTGCTCAATTAGCGTTAGATCCTAACAAACATTATTTTGTTTCGGTTTTGCCTTCTGATGCCGGAACTGGTGAAGGCCATACAATTGGAGGTGCTCAAATAGCACCTGGAGTAGCTGAAGTGTTAGTTACTGCAAATAAACAGCCTTTACCTTATGCACAGATTAGTATTTTTGTTTTTGAAGATAGTAGTCCAACAAACGGTGCAGTTGATGGCGCTGAAAATGACAAAGGTCTTGGTGGATTCCAAGTCACTATCGAAGATGGTGGTGGGCGTTACGGAATTGCTGCTGGAACAATGTCCCAAGATGCTGATGGAAATCCATTGACTAACGGAATTGATTGTTTTGGCGATTCACCAGCACCGGTTGGTGTCATATTAACCTGTCCAGATACGCCTGAAAACGTTGCAGCAGGGTTAGTTGGTGAAGTTTTAGTTAAGAATTTATTCCCTGGTAAGTTTGGCGTTATTGTTACGCCTCCTCCAGGACCAGAAAATTGGATTCAAACATCTACTATTGAAGGAACTAAAGTAATAGATACTTGGGTTAAAGCTGGCGAGCCAGAATTTTTCCAAGAATTTGGACCAGGTGGATGGCATGCATTTGTAGGATTTGTTAATCCTGCTAACTTAGTGTTGCCTGAAGGTGGAACGAACACGGTTACTGGTAAAGTAACTAACTTACATATGTCTAGACCACCTAATCAATTACTTGTAGATAGTGATTCGAATGATTCATTAGCACACACAAGATCATGGGTTGGTTTAAATTCCGTTGGCGGTATAGGTCCAAACGTCGCTGTTGTTCAAGCAAATGAAGATGGTACTTTTTCCCTCCCTAATATTCCTGATGGTTTATATCAATTAGTTGTTTGGGATGCTTATCTTGATCAAGTTATTGCTTATCGTGGTGTTAGCTTACCCGATGGTGCTGATGTAGGTAATATGCCCGTATTTCAATGGTTTACACGTTCTGAACACCACGTTTTCTTAGATGAAAATCAAAATGGTGTTCGCGATGAAGGTGAATTACCTATTTCCGAACAAGCGGTTAACTTAAGGTGGAGAGACGGAACCGTTAATCAATCTTTCCCAACTGATTTGGAAGGGTATGTACCTTTTGACCAAACTTTCCCATTTTTCCATTGGCAGGTTTTAGAAGTTGATTTTGCTCGATTTAAAGCAACAGGTTTAACCGTTAGTGTTGATAATGGCGGTGATGTTAGTACAGGTCCACATCCAGGTGTAATGTCACCACAAGTACAAGGTCCTTGTACTCAAGATGATGTTGATAACAGTTGGAATGGCTGTACAAATGTTGGCGACCCTTATGCAAATCCAGACCAAAGAACAGAAACTGGTCCAGTTTTAACACAAGGTTTCCAAGGGTTTCTTGGTCAAACAAGTGTATTTGAATGGGGTAAAGCTCCATATGCGCAAGGTGAAAACGGCGGTATTTCTGGAATCGTCTATTATTCTTCAACCCGTGCTGAAAATGACCCACGCTTAGCTGTTGGTGAACCATGGGAGCCGGGTGTTCCATCAGTAACGATTCGATTATATCGAGAAGTTGAAACTAGTGATGGCGGAACTGCTCTAGCATTAGTACAAGAAACACAAACTGATAATTGGGACGAAAGTTTACCTGAAGGGTGCCCTGGCGCTGATGCGATAGACTCAGTTATTACGGGTGGAGTAGCCGATAAATGTTATGACGGCTTAAGAAACTTCAACCAAGCCCGTCCAGCCGTATTTGATGGTGGTTATGCCTTTATGGATATTCCCCCAGGAAAATATGTTGTCGAAATGATACCTCCAGTTGGTTATGATTTATTAAAAGAAGAAGATAACAACGTAGCTTACGGTGATGTCTTTGCAAATGTACCAGCCGCGGTAGTATTAGCCAACGGTGTTACGTTATTCTCATTGATTCCTGATCCCGCGACCGTTGTTGCTTCTTTAGCCGCTGAGCCAGGTCTTGCTCAACCACGATGTGTTGGTACTGATAGAATAGTTCCAGACTTCTTAACTTTATTTCCAAGTGAGAATGCAGAAGCGCCTTTTGCTGGTGCAGATCGTCCATTATGTGATAGAAAAGAAGTCATACTTTCTGACCAAGGTCAGTCAGCAGCAGATTTCTTCTTATTCACTGGAACGCCAATTGCGGCGCATTTTGTTGGTATGATTTTAGATGATGTTGCTCAGGAATTTAACCCTTACTCTCCTCAGTTTGGAGAAAAGTGGGCACCTCCTTTTGTTCCTGTTTCTATAAGAGATTACAAAGGTGCAGAGATTTCACGAGTTTATTCTGACCAATGGGGTCGAATGAATGGATTAGTTCCTTCTACCTTCACCGCAAATATGCCTTCGCCAAGTGGATTTTCACCAGCGATGCTTATGACATGTATGAACGATCCAGGTCCTATTATTGATAATCGTTCAGGTTCTGAAACTTTTGGTGAATCAATTATTGATCCTCAATATAACCCTGCATACAGTAACTTCTGTTATACCTTTCAATATATGCCAGGTACAACAACTTACTTAGATACGCCGGTATTACCTGTTTCTGCATTTGCATCTGGTTACAACCCAGTTGATTGTGCTGTTGATGAAGGTACACCGATGATTAGACAAGTTGATGGTACTAGCTTTGGTCCTCTAGTGACTCCAGGTGGAACGATTACAATTACTTCACAAGGTGAAGCTGTCAATGTTTCAAACCCAGACTATGAAGGTCCAATGGCAACTGGTCTAGCTGGCCAAAAAACAATTCAACGTAATTATGGTTTTGGTGACGCCCAAGGTGTTGGAACCGTAACTGTTGGTGGTCAGGATCTTGTTATAACTAGTTGGAGTGCAAATTCAATTGTAGCGGTTGCACCAAACGTTGAAACAGTTGGTCAACTAGTAGTGACTCGTGACAATGGCAATGAAACTGAACATTCAATTACTATTACGGTGTCAAATGACTCAGTTATACGTGTTGCTAATGGCGGTTCAATTCAGACAGCTATTGATAGTGCATCTCCAGGTGATTTAATTATTGTTGAGCCTGGAACATATAATGAATTAGTTATCATGTGGCAACCAGTTCGTTTACAAGGTTCTGGTGCTGGTTCAACATTGATCAACGGTGTTAAGCGCCCAACAGAGCTTCTTGTCGCATGGCGTGAAAAGATGGATTGTGTTTATGGTTTAAACGCTGGTTGTACACATGATGCTGACGTATTACCTACGCAAGCTGAAGGCGCAATTGGTTTTGAATCTGAGGAAGGTGCGGCAATTACGGTTGTTGGAATATCTGATTCTAATTCGGCTAACAGTTATGCAAGAAATGGAAATACATCTAGAATTGATGGTTTCTCAGTGACTGGTGGAGATACCGGTGGCGGAATTTTTGTTAATGGTTTTGCCCACGGTTTAGAAATTTCGAATAACCATGTCTTTGGAAATAACGGTCTATATGGTGGTGGTATACGCATAGGACGTCCTTTCCTTGAGTTAGAAGGAGACGGTCCTTTCGGATTTAACCAAGATATTAATCTACACAACAATACGATTAACCAAAACGGTGGATTAGGTGGTGCAGGCGGAGGGTTATCTATTCTTGCTGGTACCGATAATTACAGCGTAACCAACAACAATATCTGTGGAAACTTTACCACTGGCGACGGTGGTGGTATCGGTCATTTGGGGCTGAGTGATGGTGGTGTGATTGCAAACAATAATATATTGTTTAATCAATCATTCTCTCAAGCAACGACTCGTTCTGGCGGTGGTATTTTAGTCTCTGGCGATATTCCTCGCGCTGGTAACCTTACTTTGGGTTCCGGTAGTGTAACCATTGAGTCAAATACGATTCAAGGTAACCAAGCTGGCGCTGGTCATGGCGGTGGAATTAGAACGCAATTTATAAACGGTCAGGATATTTCTGATTCAGTTAATCCAAGAACTGGACGCGCAAACGTTGGTTTATGGCATTTAATTACGATTCAAAATAACATGATTAATAATAATATTGCGGGTTGGTCAGGAGGTGGTATTTCCTTACAGGATACAGCGCGTGGTTTAGTTGTTAATAATACAGTGGTTCATAATGACAGCACTGCTACGGTTGCAGCGACATTTACGACGGGTAATCCTAATATTTCAGCTAATCAACCAGCCGGCATCTCTTCTGAGCCACATAGTACGGCGTTGAATACATTGATAGTTGATGTAGCAAATAGGGCTAGATATAGAGATTTTTCGAATCCAATCTTGTCAAATAATATTATTTGGCAAAATAGATCTTTCCATTACGATGGCACACTAGCTGATGGTGCGGCGTTGGATCCGATTCTCGAGCAAACCTTTTTAGGAGAATGTGTTGCTAGTTCTAATTATTCAGATTTAGGTGTCTTAGCGGTTGGGTTCCAACTCGATCCTCGTTCTTCAGTATTAACGGATACTACTGGTTATAATGGTAGCAATACCTCGAATGATCCGGGCTTAGTTAATCCTTATTGTAACGGCGGAAGGATACACTTGGATGCGCCAGGCGCTTTCTTTGCCTTACCTGCATTAGATGAAGGTGGTGCTACATGGATTGATCTTAGGTACGGTCCATTGACAACAGTTGGACTAAATGGTGTTAGCGAATGGGATTACCATATAGAAGCACCGTCTTCTGCTATCGATTCAGGAACTTCTAACAGAGCACCTGCAACTGATTTTGATAATCAACCAAGACCAAGTGGAACTGGCTTTGATATTGGAGCAGATGAAGTATCTTCAGCTCCTGGAATCGGCGGAACGGTAACTTATACATCCGGCGCTTTTGGTAATGTTGACTTAAATCAAACGGCATCGATAACTGTGACCGCCAGTGTAACTGGAGCACCGGTTACATTTGTATCATCAAGCAACCTAACTGCACCTTTTGCAAAAACGGCTGATACTTGTAGTGGATTAGTCATTGCCAATGGTTCTACTTGTAGTTATACAGTGACTTATACGCCGACCTTTGAACAAACGGACTCGGCTATTTTGGAAATTGATAATGATAACTTTGATGGTAGCCCGCAAGTTATCAACTTATCTGGTACTGGTGTTGTACCACCTGGAATAGTCAGCTTTACTTCGGTAACACCTTATACTTTAGATAGAAACAACACGCGCTTGTTTTTTGGTGATGTAGAAGATGGTGTTCAAGAAGCAACAGTAACCATAACGGTAGCTGACTATCCTGTTACCTTTGGTTCATTACAAGTGCTGGGAGCAAGATATAGTATGAGTACTGAAGATGATGGTGATTTATGTTCTAATCAAACATTGTCAGCTGGAGATACTTGTACGGTTACTATTATCTTTAATCCGAATAATAACCGTCCACGCAGTGGTAGGTTGAATGTACCGAGTGATGCGGTTTCAAATGTTCGCTTGGATCTTGCAGGGAGATAGATATCTCCTTTGCAGTTTCAGTTAATTTTATGAAGGAATATCAAATATGCAATGGTTTACAACGGTAAAATTGTTTGTAACCTCAGGTTTAAAAGTAAACAAAAGGTTAATAGAAATATTAGCCTTTTGTAGTTTTATCGTACTTTCAAGCTTTGGAAACTTACAAGCAGAAAGTTTGGATAAATCAGCTAACTCTGTAAAAAAAGAGCGACCACACCCTCGTAAGAATACTTATATGAAACGTAAATGGGGTGTTGAAGTTCTTTTTGTACGGCATGCAGCCGCAGGGTATATGCTTGAATTTCGTTATAAAGTATTAGATCCAGTAAAGGCAAAAGATCTTTTTGAACGGCAAACCAAGCCAATCATGAGTCATCTTAGAACCGGTGCGAAAATGATTGTTCCGACACCAGCAAAAACGGGTGCACTACGAAATTCTAATCCACCATTGATTGATCATACTTACTGGATGTATTTTGCAAACCCAGGAAAATTAGTTAAAAAGGGCGACCTTGTTAATATTGCAATAGGTGATTTTCTCGTTGAAAATATCATTGTAAAATAATTTTTTCAAAACTAAGGATGTTTGGAGATTAAAAATGTCAAAAAGTAAAATATCAATAGCTCTAGTGATTATATTAGGCGTGGTGGTTTATTATTTTTCACCGATGTTTGGTGATAATCGCGTAATTAATCAACTAGTTGAGCGGAATATGGTTGCGAGAGGAGGGGAAGATGCTTGGAGTAAAGTTAAATCTCTAAGACTTTCAGGCCGTATGGAAATAGGACAAAGTACACATGTTCCCTATATTCTCGATCAACAAAGAACTCAAAAGATGTGCATAGAATTTACCTTTGACCAACAAAAAACATTGCAATGTTCTGATGGAAAGCAAGGTTGGAAAGTTGTTCCCTTTCGAGGAAGAAATAATGCTGAATTGCTGACCGATAAAGAGTTCAATGAAGTCGCTGATGCTGGCGATCTTTATGGCTTACTTTCGCAAGAAGTAAGTTCTTCTATTGATTACCTGGGCCTTGAAAAAATATCAGATAAAGATACTCATAAACTTAGAATTACTTTGCCTAAAGGATCTATTAAGTTTCTCTATATCGATGACGAAACCGCACTTGAAGTTAAATTAGAAACCACCAGGCTAGTGGGTGGCAAAGAGCGAACAGTAACAACACTCTATTCTGAATGGAAAGACACCGATGGATTGTTAATTTCTCATCGTCAAGATACTCAAACAGACGGCGATGAAAATTCTTATTTTATGACGGTTGAATCGGTTGAAGTGAATCCTACATTTAATAGCATTCGTTTTGAGTTGCCAGCTTCTTTAAGTACGAAATGAGCATGGATTTTATCAACCAAACATTTAGAAAAATCATTTATATTATTATGGGTGTGAGTTTGTTTTCTTTGGCCAATTCAAGTATTGGAAAAGACGATGAGCATGTGGATCATTCTATGCATCGTGCAATGATGAATAAAACAAGTTTTATCGTAAAAGAAGAAAATTATTCTGTTCCCAACTTACTATTATTAGATAGGAATGGCGTAGAACAAAATTTAAAGTCACTAATTAATACTGAACTTCCAATAGCTTTAAATTTTATCTTTACAACTTGCACTACTATTTGCCCAGTTATGACGGCTACATTCTCTCAAACGCAGCGTAAATTAGGTAAGGATAGCGAACGAATCCAATTTATTTCTATTACAATTGATCCCGAATATGATAGGCCTGAAGTCTTGAAAGAGTACGCTGATAATTTTCATTCAAATTCAAATTGGAAATTTCTGACCGGTAGTGGCACGGATATATTCAAAGTCACAAAAAGCTTTAAGGCATATTCTGGTTCGAAAATGAACCATAGACCTGTCACCTACCTTAAAGATCCCCAAAAACCATACTGGTTTCGTATTGAAGGATTAGTTAATGGAACTGATCTTTCCAATGAAATTAGAACTCGTTTACTTTACTAAAATTGTGTCGGTAAAAAATGAATAAAACGCTGGCAAATATTTATTTCAACTCTAATTTTATTTTTAGTTGCTTTATTATTCTAGCAAGTTTTTCAATGAATTTATTGGCAGAAGATAAGCTACTAATTGAAGGCCGTGAAATATACCAAAACGGCAGACTTCCTAATGGAGATAACGTAACTGCGATAGTGGCTGGAGATGTTCCAATAAATGGTTCTCAATTTAGTTGCGAAAATTGTCATGGTAGAAGTGGGATGGGTGCGACGGAAGGTAACTATGTTGTGCCATCAGTTATTGGTGATTTTCTTTTTACGCAAAAACATCAAACAAAAAGACCTAACTACACCGTTAAAAGTTTAAAAAAAGCATTAGTCGATGGAATTGATTTCTCTGGTAACCCTTTTGATCCATTAATGCCAAGGTATATACTCTCAGACAGCAATGTTGAAGCACTGGCCATTTATTTGAAATCTTTATCAAGTAGAATTCAACCCGGTTTACATGACAATGCCATTCACTTATCAACAGTGGTAACAGAAGACATCGATCCAACGGCTCGAAAAGCGATTCTAGACGTTTTACAAAAATTTGCTTCAGAAAAAAATCGTCAAACAAGGTTAGAAAGTAAACGTCCCAATAGGGGCCTTCGACCTGAAATTAGGTTGCCAACTTTATTTAGGCCTTGGAAACTAGATGTTTGGACGCTTAAAGGCGATAGAAAAACTTGGCAATCGCAATTACAAAATTATTATGACAACGACCCTGTCTTTGCAATGATTGGTGGACTGAGTTCAGGCTCTTGGGATCCTATTGGTCAATTTTGCGAAAAGAATAAACTCCCTTGTTTATTTCCAACGACTAAATTAGCAAACTCTCAACCCAACGATTGGTATTCAATTCATTTTTCAAAAGGCTTGGAGTTGGAGGCTAATATATTAGCTAAGCATTTTGTAAAAAACAAACGAAATCATATTATACAAGTTTACTGTTCTAAAATTGCATCAAAAGCTGCGAGTATTTTGAGTGCGAACTTAGAAAAAAATCAAATCAAGTCTAGTCATTTGAAATTTGATTGTGCTGATAATGTTCCTAATTCAAAGTTACAAACTTACCTCAAGAAAAAACCTAATTCACCGGTGATTCTTTGGGTAGAAAAAGAAAAACTACTCGCTATGAATAGTTCACAGAAAATAAATAAGTTGTACCTATCATCCGTTCTTTTAAATGGTGATTTAGATGATCTCGATGGATTAGCCTTTGAGGCATTTTATGCCACTTATTTATATCGCTTACCAGGTAAGAGAGATTCAGCAATGACGCGTTTTAAGGTTTGGGCTAAGCTTAGGAAGATTGCAATCACTCATCCCAAATTACAAGCCGAAGCATTTTTTGCGGTTTTTGCCGCTAATGATTCACTTGAACATATTCGGCGTTTTAGGATCCAAGATTATCTTTTAGAAATGCTTGATCATTCTGAAGGTTTGCCTCTCTATCTGCCAAGTTACCCAAGAGCAAGTTTAGGTCCAGGTCAGAGATTTTTGTCGAAAGGTGGGTACATTCTTCCTTTGATTAATGGAAAGGCTGATATTGAGAATGCCGAATGGGTACAACCATGATGAAAAAAACGAAATGTAGGCATAATGAATAATTGGCTTTTACGTCACACGTCTACAATGATGGTAATGGCTTTTGCCGTTATTTTTCTTGTGCGTTTTTCCTCTGTCCCAAACTTCATAAACTCACTTACACCCGAAAACATATATCAGTTAACTTTAGATATTCGATTTGAACCCGATGACGAAATTATCAATATAGAAACCTACATACCCATAGCAAATGAACGTCAGCAAATAATAGAAGAGCAATTTGTAAATAACGGATTAGGAAATTTGATAAAAGAAGATGAGAGCGGAAAAATTGTTCAATGGAATGGTAATTCATTACACAACAGCGTCCAATACCGGGTTCTTCTCCGAACACAGCAAACTAAATATAATATCAATTCTGATATTGTAATTCCCAAAGAACATCCAGAATCATTAAAAATATTTCTTCAGGAAACAGCCAGTATTCAGGCGAATCATCCGGAAGTAAAACAATTATGGAAAAATATTAAGCCTAAATCAACCGAACAATTTATGCCAACAATTAAAGCAATCTATGATTATACTTACAAAGAAATATCGGGCGCTCCTTTTAAGGGATTTACGGACGCCGTTACAGCTCTTCGATTAAAGCAAGCTAGCTGTAACGGTAAAAGTCGCCTATTTGTTGCATTAGCGAGATTAAATAATATTCCGGCAAGGTTAATTGGTGGAATTATTTTAAATCAAGGAAGTAAAAAAACCTCACACCAGTGGGTTGAGGTTTTTGTTGAAGGTCACTGGATACCTTTTGGACCCACTAATGGAAACTTTGCTTCGTTGCCTGCAAATTATATTTCTCTATATACAATGGATAAATTTTTGTTTAAGCATACGGCAGATATCAACTTTGATTATTTATTCACTACGGATAAACGATTGGTCGCGTCGAGTCTCTATCAGGCAGAACTGCTAGATAGCGATGATGTTAAACAAGGTAGTTCAATCAATATTAGCCAACTATTGTTAGTCATGGGGTTAGCACCTCAGACTATTGGTTTGTTTTTACTTTTTCCTCTTTGTACTTTTGCCATCACCTTTCTGCGAAATGTTGTTGGCATAAAAACCTTTGGTATTTTTATGCCAATGTTAATTGCTGCTGCCTGTGTATTCACCGGTTTTTTTAGGGGTGTCAGTGCTTTTGTGGTCATTCTTAGTATTAGTTTTTTTGCACACGTTTTACTTGATAAGATGCAGATGCTTAAGATTGCCCGTTTAGCGGCCATTATTACCGTTAACACACTATTTATAATCATAGGCTTGAACATTATTGGATCGCAAACGAATTTAGAATTCGGGATGTTGTCTTTATTTCCAGTTGTCATTATAAGCTTTATTGCTGAAAAAATTCATGATTTGTCTAGTGATAACGACTGGAGTGGATTGATATTAGTGTCATTGGGAACGTTATTATCGATATGGCTTTGCTACTTAATTTTAAGTTCCTTTTTGCTAGAAGGTTTATTTTCTTTTTACCCTGAGTTCTATTTATTAGTTTTAGCTTCGCAGATATATATTGGTCAATGGACTGGTTTGAGGTTTAGCGAGCTGTATCGTTTTAGAAAAATATTAGGAGATGACGAAAATCCTGTTATTGGAATAAATGAAAGAAATAGAGGTCTGATCATTGCTAGAAATGATAAGAAATTATTAAGGTTGGCTGCCGATAAACTAGCTACTAAAACGCAACTAGAAAAATTTAACATTCCCATTCCTAGTACATTATTAAAGATCGGAAACCTAGCGCAGCTCTCCTTGTTAGATGAGTTTTTGGTCAACATAAGACAGTTTGCATTAAAGCCAAATCAGGGTTCTCAAGGTAATGGAATTTTAATTATTGTTGATCGAGTTGGTGAGTGTTTTGTAACCGCAAACGGAAAGAAAAAAACATTTTCAGATGTCAGAAAACAATGCAGTGATATTATTTCTGGAAGTTATTCTCAAACGGGTGATGAAGATATAGCCTATTTTGAACCTCTAATAATTCAACATGATTTGCTACAAAATCTTGCTCCTTTTGGACTAAGCGATATCAGAGTTATTGTTAGTAAAGGCAAAGTAGTAAGCGCCATGTTACGCATGCCTACAAAAGAGTCTGATGGTAAAGCTAATTTACATCAGCGAGCAGTCGGAATAGCGATAGATATTGCGACTGGAATTACTACAAATGCGAACATAAAGGGAAAAACCGTTGAAAAACATCCTGATAACGGCAATTTATTAGTTGGCATTCAAATACCTTTTTGGAAACAGATCGTTAAAATGTCAACGCTTTGTCAACAAGCAATTACCTTGGGTTATATGGGAGTCGATATTTGTATTGATAAGGAGATTGGCCCGTTGGTATTAGAGGTTAATGGTAGACCAGGCATTGAGATACAGAATATTCAAAATAGGGGGTTATATGCGGACTATAACTCATAAGACTATAACTCATGAGACTACAACTCAGGATAAAGAAAAAACGTTAGTAAACTCTAAGGAGAAAATGACGACAGCTAAATTAGCTAATGCTGTTCCTTTGACTATCAGTTCTGTGGTCTTGGTAGTTATGATTATTGTAGCTCAATCATTTCTTTCAAAAAGAACTAATAAGACAAATATAATCTCAGTATCTTTTGAGCAAACTGAACAGCAAGAAGAATTATCTAAAGGTGTTAATGAACTTGATTTGAGTGATGAAGCTCTTCTACTAGCGAGCAGAATTGAAGAATTATATATCAACGACAAGATGACTATCAAAGAAATAAGTGATCGCTTTTCCGATGATTTATCGGAATCAAAAAAACAAAAATATTCTTTACTCTATAGTTTGGCACAACGCTTAAGTAAACGAAAAAAGTATACTTATGCTATTCCGATATACGAAATGCTTTCTTTTTCTGAACAATTGGATTTGGGCTTAGTTTTCGGCTATGCCTACTGTTTATCTAAGACTAATCAAACTGAAGAAGCTATTGATGTTTATATAAATTTAAATAGAATGCGACCGTCTAATCAATCGGCTTTGATTAATCTTGGTTTGCTATTACTACAGACGAAACGTTTTGATGAAGCGAAGATTCTATTTAATAAAGGAGTTGGATTTGTAACCGGGGTTCATAAAGCAAAGGTTTATGCCGGGCTAGCAGATGCTGAGTACGCATTAAATGATTTTGTTAGTTCAATCGAATACTATAATAAATCGATTGAATATAGACCAACAAGCTCTCTTACTTGGAGGAAATTAGCGCGGGCTCAAAATTCGGCAAAAAGTAGTTTAACCGTTGTCATTAAGAGTTACACCAACGCTGTCGAACTGTCTCCAAAAAATAAAAAATTGAGGTCGGAATATTCAAACTATTTATTTGACAACATGCAACATAGAGAGTTAATTAAACTCCTAAAGAAAAATTTAGCTAGATCTAAATCTTCTATAGGGGATCGGTTTCAACTAATTATTAGTTATATAGAACAAAAAAGATTTTCAAATGCGAAAAAACATATTAGCTATTTAAAAAAATATACTAATAAGTGGCAAAAAGAATCACTAGAGTATTTTAACGATTATTTAAGGGGCGCTTACGTTGAAAGTTTGGAAGGATTTAAGAGAGGACTAAAGAAAGGCAGAGATAACAATATTTCATACTATATGATTGGTTTAAACTATTTGTCAATTGAAAAGCCCAAAAATGCGGCTGTTTATTTAAATAAGATAGAACCAAATAATTCGCTTTTCAATTTAGCTCAATATCATTTTGGTTTCTCAAAAATCGCATCCGGTGAAAGTTCAGAAGCACAAAATATTTTCATTGCCTTGTTGAGAAGACTTCCTAACAACAATATTCTAGCTTTCACCATTGCCCAGTTGGCTTACAGAGAAAATGATATTCCAGTTGCACTATCAGCAATTAACACCGCAGTGATGTTATCACCTCAAAATAAGAGCGTAATGCTTTTAGAGGCAAAGATTAAGTGGCGATCAGGTATGAAAAATCAAGCCGTTAATATTTTGTCGCTACTAATAAAGGAACACCCAAGATAHAAACCAGCATTATATCGATTAGCAGATTATTATGGTCTACAGAAAAGACAAGAAGAGAGTTTAGTTCTATTTAGACAACTTATAGAGGTTGACCGAAATTACAGTAATGGATTGTTTAGAATAGCAGCTATAGGTTGGGAGCAGGGTGGCGTACTAGAGTCTATTGATATGGTTGAAGAGTATTTACAAGCGCGAAGCAATGABATTAGAGCTAGGTTGTTATATGCAAAATTGCTATGTAAGAATGGACGCTTAACTGTTTGTGAAGAACAACTCAATTTAATTCTAAAGTTTGAAAATGACAATAAAGACGTCCGAAGCATTCAAAAACWATATTTCTAAAAGAATADTARVAANTNACAATAACAAAAMTABAAACTDMAHTAVNCATTTTAATGTTGAGGGATAATATGAAATATAAAACACTAAAACCTGCAGTTACACTGCTCTTACTCGGATTAGTTAATTCAACAGCAAGTGCGTATGAAATTAAAATATCCAGCCTTTACGGGGTTGATAGTAATCCACATCAATTAACCGATTCATTTAATCCGGTTGAAGATAACTTCTTCTATTTTGATTTGAGATACAGACAAAAACATGAAAAGAAATTAACCTTTACGGTTGATTTGAAAGGTGCATCTTTTTCAGAGGACTCTAATGCTGATTGGTCGAAAGCTAAGGTTGATTTAACCTTTAAGTCAAAATTTGGCTCTAAGAAGGATAGAGTTCGTTATCGTATATTTGGAAATTATAATAAAACGGATTCGACCTATGTTAGTAAGTTTACCGGAGTAGAGGCTAGTTTTGGAGGTGTTTTACTTGGTGATCGTTATGATGCTGATATTTTTAATATAGGTACTATCTTTAGTTTTAAAACGGATAGCGAGATTAAGTTAGATTTTGGTTTGGCACATCGAGAAAAACAATATGAATCCTATGATGTTATAGGATTGAGTAAATTAGATTATGCCCATAACAGCTTGCGTTTTGATATGAAAATGCCAGTGACGGACATCTCTAACTTCACTTTAAATACAAGTTATACCGTAAGAGATTATGATGACCGTAGAGCGAAAGATTTAGCGGGAGCTGATATTGCTTCAACTGAATTGGCTTTTAATTTAGTTGATATTAAGGGCACCTATAGTTATAAAAGCGGTAAAAACAACACGCTTAAATTGGCAATAAAATATGGTAAAAGAACTGACAATGAGGCTGGCTATTGGGATTCTAATTCAAGTTATGTTTCCGTCTATACTAAGCAAGAGTTAACAGATAAGCATCAAATCTCAGCAAAACTTAAGTACTCAGTTTTCAATTATGATAATCGAACTGATGCAGTGGGAGAAAATCTAGATGAGCAATCAAAGGAAAATAAAGGATTGTCCTTAGATATTGATTATTTGTGGTTGGCTCTTAGTGGACAGAATACAAAATTATCGACTTATGTAAAACTATCTGTAGCGTCTTTTGATAGCTCAACCGTTGAATACGAATATCAAAGAAATCAAGTGTCGTTTGGTGTTAAATGGGAGTTTGATTGATTTTAAAAATCAAGAGCTCTCATTGCCAACACTTTAATGAGAATAAAAATCATAATGACTCAAGTTTAGATTGAAATATTTCAGCTAATATTTTAGTCGTTAATGAGTACTGGCTAACTGAGAAATCAATTTTTCAGTATCACTCCAACCAATACATCCGTCAGTTATACTTTTTCCGAAAGTTCCAATTTTTCCATTAACAAGTTTTTGAGTGCCTTCTTCTATAAAACTTTCTACCATTACACCGAATATATTCTTTTCACCATCTTTTATTTGTTGGCAGATATTATCGCAAACATCTAATTGCTTCTTGAATTGTTTCTCACAATTAGCATGACTAAAGTCAATCATGACTCTTGGATTAACGCCTGACTCTTTTAGTTGTTTTGAAATTGATTGGACATGCTCAGCATCATAATTGGGTTTTTGACCACCTCTTAGTATTATATGGCAATCCTTATTGCCAGCGGTTTCTACAATTGCTGAGTGGCCGAATTTGGTCACCGACAGAAAGTGGTGTGAAGCACTAGCTGCACCAATGGCGTCAACTGCAATTTTAATGTTTCCATTGGTGCCATTTTTGAACCCTACGGTGCACGATAGTCCAGAAGCTAATTCTCTATGAACTTGAGATTCAGTAGTTCTTGCACCAATCGCTCCCCAACTCATTAGGTCGGCAATATATTGCGGTGTAATCATGTCCAAATACTCGCCAGCAGTTGGCATGCCACTATCATTAATATCCAGCAGTAACTTTCTTGCGAGCTTTAAACCATCATTTATCTTACAAGAGTTATCTAAGTAGGGGTCATTAATCAAACCTTTCCAACCAACCGTTGTTCGGGGTTTTTCAAAATAAACACGCATAACGATTTCTAATTGGTTTTTATATTTTTCGCGGAGCTGCAAAAGTTTATCTGCGTAGGCCAGCGCTGCTTTGGGGTCATGAATAGAACATGGACCAATAATCACTAATAGACGATTATCTTGCCCGTTTAATATTGATTGGATTGCTTTTCTTCCCGAATAAACGGTTTTATTGGCTTTTTGTGAAACAGGGAATTTCTCTAGCAATGCAACCGGAGGTAACAGCTCTTTTATCTTCTTTATTCTTAGATCATCGGTTTGGTGTGTCATTTTAGCTTTCGCAATAGTGTTTGAGTATTTATAGTGTGATTATTGAGGATAACTCTTTGAAAATCCACATAAATTGATTAAAACAAACTTTTTGATCTATATGGGGTCATCTCTAACCTCAGGAATAATATTGTTGGGATTTGATTAAATTGAACCAAATGTTGATTAAAGAGCCAAATAACGGAGGTTTTTCGATTAAACTTCTTGTAAAATGCCGACCTGAGAAATAGCGTTAAACAGGCGAGTGCGTGCTGTTTAAATGGTTTGTTGAACTCTGGGTTTTAAACAAAAACTAAATAAAAGAGAGATTTTTTTGCTTCAAAACGAACAAACAGATAAAAAGGCAAAAAGAACTAGCTTTTCTCGCGGCGTTAATTTTCCTCGAGCAGTTAGTCGTATTTTTATTCTCGCTATTTCTTTCGCAATATCAAATAATACTGTTGCCTTTTCTGAAATAACCAACAGTTCTTTTGAAGATCGCAAGTTATTTCAATCTCAATTTCCAGAATTAAATGAAACAATCCCTGGAGTCACTCGTTATGATTATTCAGTGTTTGATAGTTGTAGCTACTCATTACGTTCGCCAATCAATTTTGAACAACCTTTTTCAGAACCGTCGGTTTCAGAGCTATCTCTTTTGGAACAAAACCGTCAGCGTAAATCACAAAAGAAAAAATCTTTTAATATTGAAAATATCAGCATTAAGGCTGATGACATTCCAGTCAATAATCTAGAATTTATCAAGCTAACAGGAAACGTTAGCATGACTACTGAAAATTCAATTTTAAGAGCCGACCAACTTATACGAAATAAATCAAGCGGTGTTGACAGTGCGATTGGAGAAATCTCGTTAGAAACCGATGAGTCGTTGTTGTTAGCTAAAGATTTTGTGAGAGATGGTAAAACTCAAATTATGACTTTGTCAGATGTTGAATATCATTATTTTGCGATTAATGGCAATGGAAATGCTGAATTAATCGAAGTGAATCAAAATTCAGATGTAAGCACGTTAAAGAATTTGACTTTCACTACCTGCCCTAAAGGGGATGGAAGTTGGTTGTTCTCGGCTGATGAATTGTCTTTAGATACATCAAAAGGTTGGGCTGAAGCCTGGGGAATGTGGTTTAAATTAAAAGGTATACCGGTATTTTATTTTCCCTATTTTAATTTTCCAATTGATGACAGACGTAAGTCTGGTTTTTTAATGCCTGATATTAGCCGTAATAGTCGAAATGGATTGGATGTTAGGTTACCGATTTACTGGAATATCCAAGCCGATATGGATGCCACTTTTATTCCACGAAATATAGGTAACCGTGGTAATCAATTAGGTATTGAGTATCGATATTTAACCGAGACAACGAGTAATCGGTTATCAATAGAAGCATTATCTAATGATAGTTTAGCGTCAAGAACGCTTTTGGCTAATCCTGAGTTAGGGCTAGGAAACTACGGTTTAAGCAAAGACCGTTGGGGAATTGCGTTTAATAATGAAACTCGCTGGAATAAAAACTGGTCGGCTAAAATTAGTGCCAGCAAAGTAAGTGATCGAGATTATTTTAGAGATTTAGGCACGGGCTTAATTAATCAAAATTCGAATTCTAGTGAATCTTTATTGGAAAGCTATGGAAACATCTCTTATGTTGGAGATAGTTGGTCAAGTGATCTTATTTTAGAATCGACTCAATCCTTAGTTGGGCAAGAGCCTTATCGGAAAACTCCTAGTTTTGTTAGTCGAGCCGAACATTTTGCAGTTTCTAGTGGTCTATTTTGGGAGTTTGATAGTGAGATTGCCAATTTTACCCATACCGATAAAGAAAGGATCCACGGTGTAAGACTCAACTTAAAACCTTCAGTTAGCATACCATTTCGAAATGCTTACTCGTGGTTCACACCAAAATTAGCTTTTCAATCGACACATTATGAACAAAAGAACCCACTGCAAGCTTTTTCAAACACGGATGAATTGAGTTTTTCGAGAAATTTGCCAATCTTAAGTTTTGATACGGGGTTAATTTTTGATCGTCATTTTAGTATTAAAAACAATTTAGAAAAAAACGAGGATATTAGTCATTCAAAGCATACCGAAAGAGTGATTACTCACACTTTGGAGCCTAGACTCTTTTATGCTTATATTCCATTTAAAGAGCAATCTGAAATCAATAATTTTGATACAAGACTACCAGACTTTAGCTTCAATCAGCTTTGGCGTGCGAATCGTTTTTCTGGAAATGATAGAATTGGTGATACTAACCACGTTGCGTTAGCACTAACTAATCGGTTTACGGATCATACCAGCGGTCGAGAAATAGCGTCTTTTTCAATTGGTCGTAAGTATTTTTTTGATAAAAGACAAGTCACTTTATTTAATCAATCAAGCTTACAACAAGCCATTCAACAAAATGATCGAGTATTATTAACGGGTAATAACCAAACGCCTCCAATCAATAATCTGCAAAATAATGCACAATTCTTGAATAATCAAATGGATCAAGTTCAAATAGAAGCGAATAGAATTGAACAGTCAGCTTTATTGGCGGAGTTTTCTTATCGTGCTAGCTCGAGTTTAGAGCTTTCTAGTTATATTGAATGGGATGATAACGATGCGAGTGATGGGCAAGGGAAAGGCACAAGAAAAGCAAGAAGTAGGGTAAAATATGAACCCATTGCCAATCATGTTGTCAATTTAAGCCACCGTGTTAGAAATGAGTTAGGTGTAGAGAGTGAAGAAATAGACATTTCATTTCTCTGGCCAATYRATGATCRATGGCGCGTRGTRGGTAAATGGTACAATGATCTTAAAAACAATCGTACAATAGAGACWTTATTTGGCGTCGAATAYAAATCTTGTTGTTGGGCWATTAGTTTAGTATCTAGGCGTTATTTAGATGTTCGCTTAGACGCTTTTGGTAATCCGGTAGATATCGACTCAAGCCAAGGATTAGGAAATGAGTTTGAAAATAGCCTACAGCTTGATTTCAATATTATTTTAGGACAAACATCACCTAAGAATACGGGCGTTGCTAAGCTAATTAGAAACAGCATAAGAAATTTTTAGTTTCTATATTCTAGTATTCTGGTTCAGTATCCTTACATAGGTTCAGTGGATAATATTTAGATTTAAAAGATTTAAAAGATTTAAACAGGTTTAAATGACTAAAGTGTATTAGTCGCAATTTATATAATTATCACAACTTAAAAGTAAAATTTATGAAAATATTAGTACAAAGAAATAAAAACTTAGTTTCTCTCCAGTCGTTTTTTTCGATGGCGATAATTTTAATAGCCTCTTTTTCATTACAAGCCGAAGTGAAAATGCTCGATCGGATTGTGGCTATAGTTGATGGTGATGTGGTTTTAGAAAGTGAATTGGTTAGGCGCTCAAATGCGATCATCAAACAAATTAAAGAAAGAAAGCAAAAAGTCCCATCTAATAAAATTTTAAGAAAACAAGTATTAGAAAGATTAATTGTTGAGGCTTTACAATTAGATAGTGCCAAGAGAGTAGGCGTTAGAATTAGCGACCGAGAATTAACCGCAACAATTGAGCGTATTGCAGAAGGTAACAATTTTTCATTAGCGCAACTTAAAACGCAGGTTGAATCGGATGGCACGCCGTGGCCAATATTTTCGGAAGATATGCGCAATGAAATAATGATTTCTCGAGTAAAAAGTGGGATGGTGCAAAGACGTATTCAAGTTAGCGATAAGGAAGTTGATAATATCGTTGCGCTAATGGATAAAGAAGGAGAGAGTAATCTTCAATATCATTTAGGTCATATATTATTAGCAATGCCCGAAGGTGCCAGTCCTGACGAGGTTACTGCTAAGAGAGAGCAGGCGAAAACGATTGTTAGCGCACTCCGAGGTGGTTCTAATTTTGAAGAATTCGCGATTGCATTTTCCAATGGCCAAAAGTCATTAGAGGGTGGCGATTGGGGATGGCGTCCATTGAGTCAACTTCCTAGTTTATTTGCTGGTACCGTTAAAAATATGGATGTGAACGATGTAAGTGAGCCCCTTAGAAGTGGAAGTGGACTGCACATTTTATATCTGAAAGATAAAAAAGGCGGGTTTGAAGCGAAAGTGGTAGTTCAAACTCATGTTCGTCACATTCTTGTTTCACCGAATGCAATAACTACTGAAGAGCAAGCTTTAGACAAGTTGAAATTAGCTATAGACCGCATAGAAAAGGGTGAAACCTTTGAAGATTTAGCGGTTGAGATATCTGATGATAAATCGAACGCTTCACAAGGTGGTGAAATGTCATGGGTTGATCCCGGAACTTTTGTTCCAGAATTTGAGCAAGCAATGGATGATTTGGCTGTTGGTGAGCTAAGTGAGCCGGTTAAAACTCAATTTGGTTATCACTTAATCGAAGTATTAGGCCGAAGAGATCAAGATCAAACTGAGGATAAAAAAAGAGAAAGAGCTTATCAAATTTTATCTAATCGAAAGTTTGAAGAAGAATCTCAAACTTGGATCCGTGAATTAAAAGAAAAGGCTCATATAAAAATTATTAGTGATACTTAATTGGTTTTGTATATCTACGACGGAGGTTGGCTTGGAGATGTTGGTTTTTAACTTGTTGATTTATAAGAGGTAGATTCGAAATTACAAGTATGACGTAGTAGTTGATTTATTGTCTGGGTGGAATGCACCAGTCAGAGTAGTGGTGCAGGCTCTGTTGGAGTTGCGACTTTAGGTGTACTTGGAACAGGCGTCGCTATTGGCAGTGAGGGATTAGCTGTCGTGGGTACTCTTCTTGCTGAATCCGTTCCAATTGTTGCGCTTGCTGCTGTTGTTGCTATTGGAGCCCATGAAGGCATCGAGGCTTTTTATGACAACATGCTAACACCTGATTTATCTGGAACGCCAGCTACTCCACCAGAAGATCCTGATGATTTTGAAAACATTGATCACAGCTCCCAATTGGATGTTTCTGGTAAAAGAGCAAGGGTTAGGTTAAGAACGGCTCTTAAAACACCTAAAGGTCAACAAGCTCACCACACAATTCCATGGGAATTAAGAAACCACACTGTCGTTCGTCAAGCAGCAAGAGGCGGGTTTAATATGAACGGCAAAATGAATGGAATCAGCTTAGGCCCCACAAGGCACATGGGAAGCCATCCTCAATACACACGAATTGTTGAAAGATCTTTAAATCGTATGGGTAATAAACCTATGAACGATAGACAAGCTGCTCTTGCACTTCGAAATTATGCAATAAGGGCAAACCGGATAATAAGTAGATCTAGCGCTAAGTTGAGATAAAGTATGTGGGTTAATGAAAAAGATAGTAAAAAATCTTATTGGGTTCTCAAAAATCCATCTTTGACAACATTAGATCACGAACTAGATTTTTCATTGACTCGGATTAGTAATGAACAGAAAGAAACTTGGGATACGATCAAGGTGGAGTTATGCTTGGAAACTGGGAGTATTATAATATATCCCAGTTTATTAACTAATTTTGATAGAACTGAAGATGTAGTTATAAAAATAATATCTGAGGAACTTATAGATAACTATGAAAAGATAGCCATCATGTCAGAAGATTTATTTGAAAAAGAGTATCAATTGGTTATTGAAAGTTTAGCAGTTAAAACAGGAACCCACTTAGCTGGAAAAATGTCAAAGTTTTCAAATCTTAAAAATATCAAAATATATGATCCTGATTTCGATATATTATTCAGCGCGTAGGTTGGGTTAGTTTTATCAACCCAACATCAATGGTTGAATAAAAGAAAAAATTTAATTGTTGATTGATTAATAGTAGAGAAAGATCTACCCCATAGCCCAGTCAGAAATGATTGGGCTTTTTTGTTTTTAGTGGCTTATTTTTAGTTGCTGTTATCGAACCTTTTGTACAACCCTTGCCATATGAGTTTTTCTAACAAAACTATCAATCACTAAAATTAAAGCTTGTTGATCTTCATCTGATAAAACATCTACTTGTTGATAGAGAGATTGCAACTCATGATTATGCAGTTGTATATTATTAGTTGGCTCTTTACGTCCAGCCAGCTCATCAATACTAACTTTGAGAATATCGGCTATTTTAATGATTGTTTCAAATTGTGGTGTTGATAAACCACGCTCCCAACGGTTATAAACTCTGGGATCAACTTCCAATAGCCCAGCTAATCTGGCTTGGGTGATCTTACGTTCAGTTCTAAATAATTTAAGTCGTTCAGTGAAGATGGTCATATCCAACCAAAGATGTAGATCTCGAATAACCATATTGTAAGCCCTCTACTAAAGTGTCTTGATTAAAGTCTATCATATGGTTTATGATTAAATCTACTAGTTTGTCTATTGACAGGTTTTAGGGGATATCACGATATGGCAAGAATAAAACAAGAAATGATCGAAAAGCTAAAAAATGAAGTCTCTATGGTTCGATTAATGGAGTCCCAAGGCTTTGAATTGAAAAAACATGGCAAAGATTATATCTGCCGTTGTCCATTCCATAATGATAAAACGCCTTCTTTAGTGGTGACGCCATCCAATAACCTCTGGAATTGTTTGGGTGCTTGCGGTGAAGGCGGTTCAATTATTGATTGGGTAATGAAGCGTGAGGGAATATCGTTTAGACGTGCGGTTGAAATCCTACAAAATGATATTGGTTTGATTAGTGATAATCAACAAGGCCAAACGAAAGTCGTTAAAACCTCTACCACTAAACAATTATCATCTAGCTTAGTCGCTGAAAAAGATGAGCAACAAGCACTAAAACGCGTCATTGATTTTTACCATGAAACGCTTAAGCAATCACCAGAAGTAACGGACTATTTAGAAAGTCGCGGATTGAATCATCCTGAATTAATCAACACCTTCAAATTGGGCTTTGCTAATCGAACATTAAGTTATCGATTGCCGGAGAAGAATCGAACGGCTGGCTCTGAAATTAGAGGGCTATTGCAGAGTGTTGGAATATTGCGAAAAAGTGGCCATGAGCATTTTAATGGCTGTTTGGTTGTTCCTGTTATGTCCATGGATGGACGGTATGACGGAGCGCCAGGAGGAAGCGCTTCGGCCTTGAATGAAAATAACCAAATAAAAGAAGTTTATGGCCGTAAAATATTAGGTAATCGACTCAGAAAAGGTACGGCTCAACATCTGTATTTACCAGGAGAGCATCAAGGCGTATTTAACTATTTATCATTAGCTGCTAATGAAGAAATTATATTGTGTGAGTCATTGATTGATGCCATGACATTCTGGGTGAATGGTTTTAAAAATGTCACTTCAAGTTATGGTACGAATGGCTTTACTGAAGAAATATTAAACGCCTTAATCAACCATGAAATCAAACGAGTATTGATTGCTTATGATAGGGATGAGGCGGGGAATAATGCGGCTGAAAAGTTAGCCGAACAACTGGCCAAATATGATATTGATTGTTATCGAATCTTGTTCCCTAAAAATATGGATGCCAATGAATATGCCATGCAGATGAGTCCTGCGAGTAAAGCATTGGGATTGGTTATTAGAAAAGCAGAGCCGATGCTCAAGGCAAAAAAAAGAAGCAATAATAAACCTCTCGATGAAAAACAAGTTAACCAGGAAAAGAAAACTGTTCCTTCATTAGCTGCCAAAATATCTGAACCAACGTCAGAAGCTCAACCAAAAGCACCAGTCGAAATCGATGCACAAATCAATGATCGCGAGATCAAAATGATGTTTGGTGATCGCCATTATCGAATTAGAGGTTTAAGTAAAAACCTGAACTATGATCAATTAAAAGTGAATATCATGGCAAGTCAAAATGATTGTCTTCATGTGGATACGTTAGAGCTTTATAACGCTAAACAACGACAAACCTTTATTAAAATAGCCGCCAGTGAATTGGCAGTTGACCCTAATATCATCAAGAAAGATCTCGGTAAAGTGTTATTAAAACTAGAAGCCCTACAAGATGATCACATTGAGAATGGCAAGAAAGAAGTTGATAAAACGATTGAGTTAAGCGAGCAAGAAAAAGCGGAAGCAATGGCTCTGCTGAAAGATAAAAACTTAACGGATCGAATACTGGAAGACTTTAATCAATGCGGTATTGTTGGTGAGCAAACTAATTTGCTAATGGGTTATTTAGCCGCTGTCTCACGCAAACTGGATAAACCCTTAGCGATTATTATTCAATCCACTTCGGCAGCCGGTAAAAGCAGTTTGATGGATGCGGTATTGGCGATGTTCCCACCAGAGGAAAGAGTCCAATACTCAGCTATGACCGGACAATCATTATTTTATATGGGCGAGACCCGACTTAAAAATAAAATATTAGCCATCAGTGAAGAAGAGGGCGTGGAGCAAGCGAGTTATGCGTTAAAACTCCTACAAAGTGAGGGTGAAGTCACGATTGCATCAACCGGAAAAAATACCACAACGGGCAATTTAGAAACTCAGGAATATCATGTTGAAGGGCCGGTGATGTTGTTTTTAACCACGACCGCAATTGATATTGATGATAAAATAATAATAGACACCCCGGTTTTGAAACAAATTTCAAAAAACTAAAATGCTCATAATTCACACGAATATTTCACTAACTATTGGGAATTAATAGAAACACATTTTATTTGAGTAATGGCATGCTATTAAAATAATAAACAAGTGTTTATATAGCAGGATCGAAGCCTACCGTAGGTTGGTATTTTTTGTTTAAGAGAGGTTCTTAAGCTCGCAAATAATATTTTCTAGAAGCGCTTACACCTTTAATCCATTTTTTCTTAAGTGCTTCGGCTTTATCTTGTAACTTAGCTAAGCATCCTATTGAATGAGGTGAACCTTTGTTAAAGTTTTTGATTTGGGTTAACCAATTATCAGATTGTAAATTCATGGACGTTAATAGCGTTTTGATATGCGCAGGCATTTTTGCTTTGTTTGGATGAACAATTGATTTTCCCGCCCATTCGACCAGCTCCACATAATTTTTTAGCTGAATATTAACTACCCGACCATTAACACAACCCGCTACCGACGAGATAGGACTGGTTAATAATTCCGGTTTACGTGATAAGTTTTTCAAGCGTTTTGAAATTGAGGTATATAAAGAAGCTTGTAGTTCCTGCACCACTCCTGCACGGATAGGGTTTAAATCCACATAAGCCATACATGATAAAACGGCACTTTCGTCTAGTAAAGCAACGGATGTATAGCGAGATTCCCAAAATCGACCGCTAACAGAATCTTCGGCATTGCTAGTTTTGGCTAAAGGCTCATTTAAACGACTCATAAACCAAGAAAGACTACCAAAGCGTTGACGATATTTTTGTAGTTTTTTCTTGTCAGCCATAATAGCTTGCTTCTTTAACTCTCTTTGAAGTTCAAATCCTGGCGCATCTAAACGGCCGGGGTATGTGAGTAACCATTTTTCCGCAATTTCGCTATCAGTCCAATTTAAAGGGGCTATTGGATCGAGATAAAGTACCAAGTGGTAATGATTATCCATTATCGCGTAGGCATATAGCTCAACAGAAAAAATAGATGCTAACTCTAACATTCGTTTTTCAAGCCATACCTTACGATGGTCGTAATTCTTGCCAGTTTCTAAATCCTCACCGCACAAGAAAGCACGACGAACGCAACGAGAAATGCAGTGATAAAAGCCCGGTGTTTCTGAGTCAACCAAATACTTACGAGGGATAGCCATTTTCATTCCTTGAAAATTGATGATGACCGTTAGTTTATAGAAATCGAAATATGACAAGTATCGGTAAAAGTTATCAATCATGAGGGGAAAAATCTTATTTTTATGTAAGACATTGACTAATTTCGGGGTGTCTAGTTTAAAGGGACGATTTTTTTGATGATTAGCCTAGAACTGAAACGACTTTGTGGTTTGTTTGTATTAGAATCTCACCGTTAATTTAATATTTAAAACATCGAAAATAATATGAAATCACAATCCGTTTGCCATAAAATTTTATTAACCATGGGTGAGCCTGCGGGCATTGGTCCTGAGTTAATTATTAAAATCGCACAAAACCAATTTGATGCACAGCTAATTGTGATAGGTGATTCTAAATATTTAATGACCTTAGCATTAAAACTAGAGTTACCTTTGCAACTAATTCCCATTAATTGGCAGTCTTCAAGTGTTAAACACCAACCGGGAACACTGTATATTGAAGAAATAGCTTTTGTTGAAAAGGTCAAGCCTGGAACGCTTTCCTCAAAAAATGCCAAAATTGTTTTGCAGTCTTTAATTAAGGCAGGTGAACTAGCTTTGGATAAAAAAATTTCGGCAATTGTGACTGCTCCTGTTCATAAAGCCAATATCAATCAAATAGAACCAACGTTTTTAGGACACACCGAGTTTTTTGCTAAACAAGCCAATATAGACAAAGTTGTTATGATGCTAGCAACCAAAAATTTAAGAATGGCTTTAGCGACTACACATATACCTCTAAAGGAGGTCTGTGATAACATTTCACAAGACTCGCTGATTCAAGTCATCAAGGTTATAAGTAATAGCTTTAAACGTTTTAATTTAGAGAAACCGAAAATTGCTGTTTGCGGATTGAATCCTCATGCGGGAGAAGATGGTTTATTAGGAATGGAAGATAAAGAAATTGTCGCTCCTGCCGTTGAAAAGCTCAAAGAAGAAGGTTTTGATATTCACGGGCCTTTTCCATCCGATAGTTTGTTTACGCCACAAAAAAGAGACTTATTTGATATTTTTTTAGCAATGTATCATGATCAAGGGCTTCCAGTTGTAAAAGCCATTGGCTTTGGTCAAACCGTTAACGTGACTTTAGGCCTTCCTTACATTCGAACATCAGTCGATCACGGTACAGCGCTCGATATTGCGGATTCATTTTGTGCGTCTCCATCTAGTCTAATTTATGCGGTAAACTACGCCATTCAAATGGCACAAGGACAACTTCCTCAATGAAAATTTTTGATCCATCCAAGCATCAAGCAAAAAAACGTTTTGGACAAAACTTCCTGCATGATGGAAGCGTGATCGATCGAATCGT
Source organism: Kangiella sp. (assembly GCA_002733465.1). Classification (GTDB taxonomy): domain Bacteria; phylum Pseudomonadota; class Gammaproteobacteria; order Enterobacterales; family Kangiellaceae. The sequence continues at coordinate 141,180 of NVVT01000010.1, read as the reverse complement.
TTCCAGTATTAGAGCAACGGAAGCTGATAATATAATAGAAATTGGTCCTGGGTTAGGAGCCATAACGAGACAACTTTTACCCACCACAAAAAAGATGAATGTAATTGAACTTGATAGAGATATTATTCCTAAGCTAATATTTAATTGCGATGGTTTAGGGGAGTTAGTTATCCATCAAACCGATGCGTTGAAATTTGATTATGACCAACTTTGCACTTCCGAATCTCAAGATGGCTCACCAAGCAATATCAATTTAATGAGAATTGTTGGTAATTTGCCTTATAACATCTCGACACCTATCTTATTTCACCTCTTTGAATACGCTAGTAAAATAAAAGATATGCATTTTATGCTTCAAAAAGAAGTGGTTGAGAGAATGGTAGCCAAGCCAGGCAGTAGAACTTATGGACGTTTAAGTGTTATGACGCAAAGTTTTTGCGATACCAGAATGCTTTTTATTGTTCCTCCAACGGCTTTTACGCCAGAGCCAAAAGTTGAATCAGCGATTGTTTGGCTAGCACCTAGAAAAGAAAAGCTAGATATCCAAGACAGAAAATTATTTGCAAAAGTCGTAGCGGAAGCATTTAATCAAAGAAGAAAAACGTTAAGAAATGCATGGCGGAAAAGAATTGAAGTTGAAGATTTAGAATCTTTAGGGATAAATCCAACTTTACGACCTGAAAATATTTCTTTAGCAGAGTTTGTTAAAGTTAGTAACTTTTTAAGTCAAACTTTAGAATAGCAAAAAAGATAGCAAGTTGTTCAGCTTAAGTTAATCTGATAAAGATATAATAAAGGACGTATAACGACTGAATGCTTTTTAAATTTAAGTAAGGACTTTAAATGAATCTGAAAAAATTAGTACTTTTATCAGCTATTTTAGTTTTTCTAAACGGCTGTACCGCGATGGTGTCAAGCAAACATAATAAAGGCCACCACAGTCACAATCGAGTCTCTGTAGGTGTACATGCTCAAGGCTCCGGAGGATTGGGAGCTCTTATAATAGGTGGAATAATAGGCGCTGTTATAAATGAAGCTTCCCATGAGTCGAAAGAGAATCAATTAGCAAAAAAGAAACTTGAAGATAAACTGGCAAAGGAAGAAAGATTAAAAGCCCAAAGAATCCAAGACAATTCAGATCGTGAGCGTATAATTAGTGGTAGCCAAGTGACAAAATGGTACCAACTCGGCAAAGATAGACAGTGTTATGAAATGCAAACTCAATCCGGCATTACCGATGTTTTAACATCAGTGGATATCAAATATTGTAATCCCTAAATTATTTTTTTTAAGTCAACTTATTGGCTTGGATTTAATTATCAATAATTGGCTTAATGATGAACACCTATTTCAMTTTYAYTTTGAAYTTGTTYRTTGTYATTTKCWYYWTCRTYMAYTTCRAACTGYGAAAGCGCAGTTAAAAACTCTTCCACACTTATTTCTTTCACTAAATAATTAAACCGATTGGTGAATGGTAACGTGTCACTTTCATTTTGCATTGCTTGATATCCTTATCAATAGATTAGTTATGATTTTAGAGAGATAGAATACTTATACTTCTACCTAAAATAAAGAGTTTATCACTCATAGAAGTGTGCGAGATTGGCTATTTTTATTTCAATCTAACTGATTTGTATTTTAAAACTTGCTAGGCATCTAATTTGATAGGTTATTAATTAACCTAGATTACAAATTTCAAAAACTAAGCTTCTCTTATGTTTGTTAAAATTACCGATTTCTTCACTGGAATAAAATCTCATTTAGTGATATAAATATTGACTTTACGGCTATAGAAAGAGAGAGCTCGGGTAATTAGATCAGAGCGACTCCTAAATAGAGCGATATAAATACAAATTTAATAATAATAAATCGGAAAGTTGAATGGAACGTAGAGCAAATATTATTGCCGTTACCAGCGGTAAAGGTGGAGTGGGTAAAAGCACTATTGCGGTTAATCTAGGGATACTTTTTGCAAAACGTGGCAAACGAGTTTGTTTGGTTGATGGCGATTATGGTTTAGCCAATATCAACTTGTTGTTGGGCCTTCCTGCTAAAAAACAACCATCTGATCTGTTTGAAAAGAGTTTCAATCCACATAAGGCGATGATCAAAACTGAATGGGGTCTTGATTTATTGCCAAGCGCATCCGGTATTAGTCAACAACAGCCACTATTAGCACCAAGTAGTATTCAAGTTAAACGGCTTATTGAAAAGCTTGTTTTTGATTATGATGTTATTTTAATTGATACGTCTGCTGGAATAGGTGCTAGCGTTCAAAATTATTTGGAAGTTGCGGATCAGGCATTGCTTATTATTAATTCTGAGCCAACATCTTTAACCGATAGCTTTGGTCTGATTCGAAATATGAGAAACGTTCAAACGAGTTATAACGTGATTATTAATAGAGTCAAAGATGAGAAAACAGCAAAAGATATTTATAAGCGATTTTCTGTTGCGGTTAAGAAATATATCGGAGTGCAGGTTGAACGTTTAGGCTATATTCAAGAAGATTCCTTTGTATCCGCGGCTATTTTAAGTCAATCCCCCTTGGTTATATATAGCGCCAATTGTAACGCTAGCAGATGTTTCTCAGCGATTGTTAAAAATTTGATAGGGCAATTACAGCGCAAAAATAGTGGTCAAAAACTAGAGAGTACTGAATCCGAAGATATAATCTCAACCGATAAGGTTGAAATACCTGAAAAACCCGCATTTATTAATTCGTCAGAAGATTCATTCGAAAATTGGCTATTGCAGATGCCAAGCTTGCTGTCTGGTGAGCATGTTCGTTCGAGTGAGCGGCAATCATATAAATTTAAGCAGAGAAAGGAAAAATTCATCTCTGAACTGGGTGATTTATGTTTAAGCGACCAGTCAATTCTAGAGTATTTTGAGAATATGGTGATTGGGAAAAGGATCAAACAAGAAGAAATCTCAAAATTAGAAGACGGAAAATTAAAAGACAGTCATCTTAAAAATATTAATAACCACCTAAACGATTTGAATCAACGAATTAACACCCACCCAGGTGCTCGCTCAGATAAAGTAGTCAGTCTATCTGATTATGTGGAAAATAAAATATCGATGTAAAACGGTTAAATAGGGATTCTCTAACAGAATAGTATTCTAAATTGCTTTAGAAAAAAGATAACGTTTAGTAAATAATGCTCAGTTAGTGTTAAAATCAAAAAACATGAAACTTAACAACTGATCTTAATAAGTGAAAGCTATTCTTGCTGACGAGCAAGCAACACTCGATTTAGGTGCTCAACTTGCCAATCAACTGCCAGAGAAAGGTATTGTCTTTCTGCATGGCACACTAGGCGCAGGTAAAACCACGCTGGTTCGTGGTATATTGCAAGCCTTTGGCCATCAAGGAAGTACTAAGAGTCCCACTTATACAATTGTTGAGCCTTATACTATTCAGAACAACGCAATCCCAAATAAAAATATGATTAGAAAAGTTTATCATTTTGATCTATATCGCTTATCAGAAGCTGAAGAATTAGAATATATGGGGATCCGAGACTATTTTGATGACAAAGCGCTTTGTTTTATAGAATGGCCTGAAAATGGCGATGGTTTTTTACCTGAKGCTGATTTTGAGATAACATTGAGTTATTCTGGSGAGCAGAGAGAAGTTGAATTGAGAGGTTTTCAGCAAGAATGATATCAATAGAAAAAGTAACAAAAATTTTCAGTCTATCATTGCTGTCTTATTGCCTTTTAATATCGACTCAGCTCTTATCTGCCGAAATAAATGGTATAAGATTTTGGCAAGATCCTGAAAAAACTCGTGTTGTTTTGGATCTTAGCGATCAAGTTTCTTATAAAGTCTTCACATTAGCTAATCCGTCCCGTTTAGTGATTGATATTGAAGGCGCTAGTTTGAAAGTCGATCTTAAAAAACTAACTAAACCGAACAAATTGGTTAAAGGTGTTCGCGATAGTTTTAAAAATAAAATATTAAGAGTTGTATTTGACCTAGATAAAAAAGTAAGCAGTAACGATTTTCTACTCAAACCCTATCAGAAATATGGTCATCGATTAGTGGTTGATCTGCGTTCTAGAGCGTCTGTCAAAAAAATCACTAAAACAATTGAACAATATGTTACTAGCAATAATAGAGATATCGTTATCGCAATTGACGCGGGTCATGGAGGCGARGATCCYGGAGCMTCTGGAKCAAAAGGAACACGMGAAAAAAGYRTTACMTTAAAAGTKGCYAAAATMTTAGCKAGTAAAATAAATCAGYTAAAYGGTTATAAAGCTATTTTAACTCGTAGTGGYGATTTTTATGTTGGYYTRGTYAAACGAACACAAATAGCACGAAAGAAAAAAGCGGATCTGTTTATTTCRATWCACGCCGATGGTTTTAATGATCCAAAAGTWAAAGGRGCYTCKGTTTGGGTWTTGTCTACYAAGGGYGCCAATTCTGAAATGGGKCGCTGGTTAGAAGAGCGAGAAARRTCTTCTGATCTTCTTGGTGGGGTAGAGAATCTYTCGAACATCGATCCTYTAGTGGCTCAAGTRTTACTCGATTTRTCGATGCATTACTCWACYGGTGAAAGYCAAAAATTTGCRASTATTGTTAAATCAGAGTTAACKARTMAAYTAAAAAAAATGCAYGGMAAAAAYATYCGCARGGCCAAYTTTGCRGTTTTAAGAATGCCTGATATTCCAGCGGTTCTAGTTGAGTTAGCTTTTATTTCTAACCCTGCTGAAGAGCGTTTACTTAAAACTAAGCGATATCAAAACAAATTGGCAAATGCGATTTTAAAAGGTGTCGTTGACTATTTTAAAGAAAATGCGCCGGATGGCAGTCTTATCGCGCAACTAGGCGAGGCGAAAACTTATAAAGTTAAATCCGGTGACACCTTATCTGGAATTGCGCAAAAGCATTCTGTAACGCTTAATCAGTTAAGAAGATTTAATGAATTGAAGAATGATAGCCTTAGAATAAAGCAAATAATAAAGATCCCTCCAACTTCATAAGTTAAGCACTTTCAACTAGAATTTAGGGACTTTCCGATACTAAATCTCAGTACAAAAATATTTAATGAAAAATAGCCTGCCATCACATATAAACAGTAGAATTGAAAAACTGGACAACCGCTTAGCTAACCAAATAGCCGCCGGAGAAGTTGTCGATCGTCCTGCATCTGTTTTAAAAGAATTGTTAGAAAACTGTATAGATGCCGGTGCACAACGAATTGAGGTAGAGATTGAACGAGGCGGAACGCGGTTAATTAAGGTAACCGATGATGGCTCTGGCATAGATAAAGATGACCTTACTCTAGCGTTAACTCGTCATGCGACAAGTAAAATAAAAAAAGTAGAAGATCTCTCTGCGATTTATTCTTTGGGATTTAGAGGGGAGGCACTTGCGAGCATAAGCTCAGTTTCTCGATTAACTTTAACATCGCGTACCCACAATGAAGAATGCGCCTGGCAGGCCATAAGTGAAGGTCGAGATATGACTGTTGTTATACAACCTGCATCTGCGGTTGCTGGAACAAGAATTGAAGTTAGAGATTTATTCTTTAACACACCGGCAAGACAAAAATTTTTACGTACTGAAAGAACGGAGTTTTTACAAATTGAAGACGTATTTAAAAGAATGGCCTTAGCCAACTTTGATAGTTCATTTATTTTGAAACATAACGGTAAAATAGTAAAAAGAGTGCCAGCGGTTAAACTTATAAGTGATGATTCAAATGCTAAAAAACAATATTTATTTTCTGAGCAAGAACGCAGCCGACTAACTATTTTATGTGGTAAAACGTTCTCAGACTTGGCAATTATGGTTCAATGTGAGCATGAAAGTGTATCGATACAAGCGTTTGTGGGCGGTGGTAACTGTCACCGTAGTGAATCGGATATTCAATATGTTTTCATTAATAATCGAGCAGTCAAAGATAAAACATTGACCCATGCKATTARACAAGCTTATCAAGAYCGTTTGCCTTTAGGTAGAATGSCAACSTATGTDATTTTCTTAACGATTGATGCTAATAAAATTGATGTTAATGTGCATCCAACTAAACATGAAGTACGATTTGAAAATCAACGAGAAGTGCATGACTTATTATTTCATTCGATTAGTGAAGCATTAAATGATGCCACGGAATTAAACCTTGATCAAAGTAATAGTACATTATACTTGCCGAATAAAAATAACCGTAACAATCATTTTGGAGAAACTGCATCGAATTATGGGAATTATTCAAAGGAGCGCATCTATCAGCAAAGCGAACGTCTAACCGGTAGTCAACATCAAATATCAGATAAATTTAAAGACTATCCTAAAAGTGATTTTGCCTCGTTAGAAAATGAAATTTTTCGAGATAAAGAATATTCTAGCGCCAAAATAGCAATTTCTGATATTGTAAACGCTGATCTTACAAGAGCCGATATTGCCGTTGCCGATATGACTGTTGCCGATATTACCAGACTAGGGAAAGGATTCTGCATTGTTCAATCAATCGATAGTGTTTGGTTAATCAAGGAATTATCTTGGTTCAAACAATGTTTCCTAAGAAGTGTTGTTCAGAACATAAAAACACCCTCAATGACTCTATTATTTCCTGAGGACGTTGCTATCGACCATTGCCAACTAGAAGCAATGGATATCAATGAAACATTGAATAATTTGGGGTTTGATTTTGTAGCGACTAAGGATAATCGAATTCAATTAAATGGCGTTCCAATTTGGAGTAAAACTATTGAAAAAGAAAATATCATTTCGTTTTTTAAGCATGTTGTTGAAAAATTGAATAACCAAAGCATGAACAACATTTCAGCTATCGATATTTTGATTGGAGAATGGATGATAGATTCGAATTCAATTAACTATTTCAAAAATCTCAAACTCTTTGATTTCGAAAGTGAATTAGATATGCCGGATTCCAACGCTATAAAAATTGATGCAGGGTTTGCGGAAAACCTATTTCGCCAAAAAGTTATTAATCTTGGTGAAGACAATACGAGAAAACAAAAAGAAGAGTTTGAGAAAGTGAGAACTAATGTCTCAAGCTGAAAAATTATTGCCTAAAGCTAAAAAATTATTACCTGTTATTTTTATAATGGGGCCAACAGCGAGTGGTAAAACTTCTCTAGCGATCGATTTGGTGCAAAATGCTATTAAAAATAGTAGTCAGAGTACATTTGATGGATTTGAAATTATTAGCGTGGATTCTACATTAGTTTACACACAACTTAATATCGGAAGTGCGAAGCCAGATGCGCAAGAACTTCTTTTAGCACCTCATCATTTAATTGATTTTATTGATCCAAAAGATAGCTACTCTGTTTCTCAGTTTTTCGATGATGCACACGAGTTGATTAAAGCGATCCATAAACGAAATAAAATTCCATTATTAGTCGGTGGAACCATGCTTTATTTTAAGGCACTTCTCAACGGTATAGCGGAAATGCCTGCAACGGATGAAAAAATTCGCCAAAATATTCAGCAAAGATTGAAATCTAACGGGATTGAAAGTCTACATTTGGAATTGGCAAAAGTTGATCCAATAACCGCTGATAGACTGCATGTTAATGACACGCAAAGAATAACTCGAGCATTAGAAGTTTTTGATATAAGTGGTAAACCTTTATCGCAATGGCACAAAGAACAAAGTGAATACGAATTTCCATACTCATTACTTTCAATAGCGGTTTCTCCAGAAGAAAGATCAATGTTACATAAAAGAATTGAAACTCGGTTTGAGCAAATGCTGACTAAAGGATTTCTGCAAGAAATAGCTGATTTATACTATCGAGGAGATTTGAATTTAGAATGTCCTTCTATGCGAAGTGTGGGTTACCGTCAATATTGGCAGCATATGGAAGGTGAATTAACCCTAAATGAAGCAAAAGAAAAAGCGATAATAGCAACTCGGCAGTTAGCCAAAAGGCAATTAACTTGGTTACGAAGTTGGCCGAATGTTCATTGGTTCGACCTATCAAATAAAGAGCGAAAAGTAGCCTGTCACAATCTGATAGACAAATTTGTTATTTAGCTCATATTCACGTTCAAATAGATTGAACTTATCACTATTTATCCCCACTAAGGCTTAAAGAGCATATTTTTAGCAGAATATTCAGTTTACTGCTAAAATTATGATTCTATGTAAAGGTTTTCTATATAGAAAGTACAGTATTGAGCCTCGTTGTAATACTTTTGGTTATGCAGCAAAAGTTATATCAGGTTTAATAAACAGGAATGGCTTGGTCTAAATTATTTTATTTATTCCAAACTTAACACGGAAAGTATTGATCCAAGTTTGCTAATTAGTTTGCTAATCAGTCTGCAGGCTTTCCTAAACTTAAAATTTTATTGTGGATAACTGAGCRCWAWWNGCACAGTTCAATCGATRAATAATAACAATAATATGGAGTCTATTATGTCAAAAGGGCAGTCACTACAAGACCCTTACTTGAATGCAYTRCGCCGCGAGCATATCCCGGTGTCAATCTTTCTRGTYAATGGGATAAAATTACAAGGACAAATTGARTCATTTGATCARTTTGTTATWTTRCTYAAAAATACCGTTAGTCAAATGGTTTATAAGCATGCTATTTCAACGGTTGTGCCGGCAAAAAATGTTAAATTGCCTCATGCCGATGAAGCAAATGAAGGTGAAGAAGGCGCAGGTAACTATTAAGTTATCTGCAAGTTTTATTATAAAGACTCTATCGGTTAGCTAGAGTCTTTGTTCCTTCTACCTATTGTCAATCAGACTCTGAACCACTGATGGATCCGCTAGGGTTGAAATATCCCCTAATTCGTCAAATTCATTAGCTGCGATTTTTCTTAGAATTCGTCTCATTATCTTGCCTGAACGAGTTTTAGGGAGCCCCGGTGCCCATTGTACTGCCTCTGGTTTTGCGATTGCGCCAATTTCTTTTGCAACAAATTTTATCAATTCAGCTCGTAATTCTTCGCTTGGCTCTTCTCCGTTCATTAATGTGACATAAGCATATATCCCTTCCCCTTTTATTGCGTGGGGAAATCCAACAACTGCAGCTTCAGCTACTTTTGGATGTAATACTAGGGCGCTCTCGATTTCGGCTGTACCTAAACGATGTCCGGAAACATTGAGTACATCGTCCATTCGTCCTGTGATCCAAATATAATCATCTTCGTCACGTCGTGCGCCATCACCGGTAAAATAATAACCAGGATATTGAGAGAAGTAAGTGTCATAGAATCGCTTTTCATCACCGTAAACGCCGCGCATTTGACCCGGCCAACTTTGTGCCATCACCAACGCACCAGAATTCTCACCTTTCAACTCATTACCATCGTTATCAAGCAATACTGGCTTAATACCAAAAAATGGTTTGCTGGCAGCCCCAGGTTTTAAATCATGCGCGCCGGGCAGAGGCGTTATTAATATTCCGCCAGTTTCTGTTTGCCACCAAGTATCAACAATCGGACATCGACTTTCCCCCACAATTTTGTAATACCATTCCCATGCTTCCGGATTTATCGGTTCTCCTACGGTACCAAGTAAGCGTAAACTGGTACGCGAAGTTTTCGTTACAGGTTCATCACCGTGTGCCATAAGTGCTCTAAGGGCGGTAGGCGCAGTGTAAAAAATAGAGACTTTGTGAGTATCCACTACATCCCAAAATCGCGAAACGTTAGGGTAAGTTGGTATCCCTTCAAAGACTAAAGTGGTCGCGCCATTGGCTAGTGGACCGTAAAAAATATAGGAATGACCGGTTACCCAACCGGCATCAGCGGTACACCAATAAACATCACCTTCTTTATAATCAAAAACATATTTATGGGTAATTGCCGCATAAAGTAAATAACCACCGGAAGTATGTAATACACCTTTTGGGGTTCCAGTAGAGCCAGAAGTGTACAGAATGAAAAGCGGATCTTCTGCTTCCATGACCTCTGGTTCACAAGTCGTTTCTACGGTTTCTTTTTCTAACCAATAATCGACGTCAATTCGATCATCCCAAGCGATATCGCCTTTAGTGTGTTTCACAACAATAACACTGTGAACATTTTCGCAGTCTTTAATTGCAACATCGACATTGGATTTTAGTGGAACAGTTTTCCCACCTCTTTTACCTTCATCGGCAGTAATCACCACCCGACAGTCTGAATCTAATATTCGGGATTTTAATGCTTCCGGAGAAAATCCGCCAAAAACAACCGAGTGAACCGCACCAATCCGAGCACAAGCAAGCATCGCATAACCTACTTCAGGAATCATTGGCATATAAATACAAACGCGATCACCTTTTTTGACACCGCGTTTCTTTAACACATTGGCAAACTGGCAAACTTTATCATGCAACTCTTGATAGCTAATATGACGGTGATTCCCAGGTTCGTCTCCTTCAAAGATAATAGCTGTTTGATCGGCTTTGTCCTTTAAGTGGCGATCAATACAGTTATAGGATACGTTCAGTTGAGCACCTTCAAACCAAGCGATTTTAGCTTGGTGAAAATCAACATTGCTGACGGTATCCCAAGGTTTGTACCAGTCTATGAATTCGTTGGCTTTTTCTGCCCAGAATTGGTCGGTATTATCAATAGAATTTTTGTAGTCAAATTCATATTTTTCTTGGTTAATTAATGAATTTTTTGCAAAGTTCTCATTAACTCTATGACTTATCGGCTTCATTTAATTTCATCCACGATTGGTTTATTNNTNCNTSWARYRAATTGATTKTTTAATTTTTGTCGGTTTTTAATATTTTAATTATTTCATCTCGATGATCCAAAGCCAACAATAAAACCACATCATCTTTTTGCGCCCATTCTAGCGCCATTCGTGTACCTTCGATTGTGTCTTTAGCATGTAATAACTGTTCTTCCTTCATTCCAAACTTTAGCGCAAATTTGTGCATTAGTTTTGGCATTTCACCTAATTCTCGCCCTCGTAAGTAGCTTTCTAATTCGCAAATTAGCAATATGTCAGGTTTTGCTTTTAACGCAGATTTGACTAGCCCTTTTATAAGTTCATCACTTCTATCACCTGCTTGGCAAATTAAAATCAATCGCCTTTTCGCTGGCATATTGTTAATGGTTTCAGCCATGCGACTTAAACCTTGTTCGTTGTGAGCAAAATCTAATATGACTTTAAATCCATTGATTTCAAATAAATTTCCGCGACCTGGATTATCTTCTGGAGTGCTTGTAAATTGTTTTAAGCCTGCACGAATATTTTCAATATTAAAACCAAGAGAAAAACTTAACGCGACAACTGCTAGTGCATTATGAACATTGTGTTTGGCTGCACCATTTAATGTAATGGGAATATCGTTTACATGAATAATTTTGTTCTCTACGCCATTTTCTGAATAGTAAATAATTTCATTATCAACGTAACAAGCCGATTGTTGATTGTTGATTTGTGATTGTATAATCTTGTTTGTTTTTGACCAAGAAAACCAAACGATAGTATTGTCTAATTGCTTTGCGAAATTTACACAGCCTTCATCATCAGCATTTAAAATTAAGTTTTGWTTTTTATTGATGGTYTGSCGAACRATAAATTTTGCTTCGACCATATCATTTAAATCATTAATACCATATTCACCTAAATGATCTTCTGAAACGTTGGTGATTAAAGCTGTTTTCGCATGATTAATTCCTATGCCCCTACGCAACATTCCTCCACGGGCTACTTCTAAAAATGCTACTTCAGTTTCAGGGTGTCTGAGTAATGTTCTTGTTCCTCCTGGACCCGAATAATCGCCAGTGTTGAGAATTTTATCACCGACTCTAATGTAGTCGGTGGATGTAATTCCACATTTTTTTCCTGCAGCCGCAACAACAGCGCTAGCTAATCTTACCGTGGTCGATTTGCCATTGGTTCCAGTGACCAATGCTACTGGAATATCACTAATTGATGACCAATCGATATCATTAACGTTGGGAATATTATCAACTGAATATATTTTACAAGTCGCACCATAACCGAGAGAAACTTCATCGTCATCACTCAAAAAAACGACATTATGTTCGTAAGCTGCTTTTTGAATCGCTAATAGTTTGGGTTTTTCTTCATCTTTTATTTCTTTAATTAAATGAGAAATTAACTCTTCAAAATTTAAATTTGATTCTTGATTTGTTTCTAGATCTAGTTCATCTAGTGTCAGTTGCCATGCTGCTTCGTTGACTTCAGTGGCGGCATAAAGGGCATCGATTGGAGCGGTTATTACTAAGTTTGCTCCATTTTTATATTTTCGAGATATAATTTTTTCGTCGTTCCAACCGATTGCATTTAGAAGTCGTCTAACCTGTTGTTTCCAAATAGAAACAACATGTTCGATATCAAAATTGATTATTTCAACATCAATGATCGCACCGGTAATAGCGCCAAACAAATTAGGCCCAGTCAATCGCCTAGAATCCTCTAGGCTTAACTTAACGTTCGAATTCAAGCATGCTGAATCCAAACTTGAACTAGTCATTATCTTCCGCTCTGGCTAAACGAACGCCTTTTTCATCTTTAATTAAATCAACTGAATCCAAAAAGGCTTTTTCGTCTTCATCCAAAATAACATTTGAATTAGTGTTGCTCGGAATCGAATCTGATTTAGATGATTTTTGATTTTCTTTGTTAAAGTGAATAATTTGTTTCCAACATCGAGTAATATTATCTCCGAAGATTAATATCAAATCGCCTTCTTGCCCCATGGCTAATGCCGTGGAAACAGCTTCTGTTTCGTCGGCTACCAACTGAATTTTATCTTCAGCAACACCTGATTCAATTAATTGTTTTTGCAACATTAAAGGAACTTCTCGATCATCACGACCTCGGCGGTTATCATCAGCTTTAACTATATAATATTCAAAATGCCCAGCAGCTTGGATAGCAATTTCTCTTATGTCTTCATCTCGTCTGTCACCAGGTGCTGCTAGCACACATATTTTATTTCCATTAACATCAAAGCGGTCAATGGTTTGGCATACAACATTGATTGCAGCAGGATTATGACCATAATCGAGTATGACTTTAAATGGATGTTCGTCATATTGATTCATTCGCCCAGGCGCTTGGAAGAAGGTTGAATCGAAAGTTCTTAAACCGTGTCGAATCTGATCGAGTTCTTTATCCAGTGCGTAAGCCATAGCGGCGGCRAACATCGCATTTTGSACATTGTGAMTKGCYTTGCCCTCAATRGTYGCRGGWATMARRTGSGTCCARAGCAAWGGAGTRTGSGTGCCGTTATCATAAATAGTGATCATATCTCCATTGATCCCTTGCTCAAGTACCAGAGCCATTCCTCCTTGACGAATATGCTCTTTAACTAAAGCGTGTCGAGGATTCATGGTGATATAACAAAGTCGCTTCGCTTTGGTGTAATCAGCCATTTGTAAACATAAATGGTCGTCGGCATTTAGTACCGCAACATCGCGAGCAACTTCAACGACCACTCTTTTAGCTTCGGCTAATTGTTCTAGCGTATTAACGCCTCGTAAGCCCAAGTGATCGGAAGAAATATTAAGGCAAGCGGATACATTGGTAGATTCATAACCTAAACCTGCTCGGACAATCCCTCCACGCGCAGTTTCTAAAACGGCAATATCAACCGTCGGATCGCGTAATACAATGTGGGCTGCTTTTGGCCCCGTCATATCGCCTTTAACGGTTAAATGACCGTCAATGTATACACCTTCAGTGGCGGTGTTACCGACAATATGACCGGCGGTTTTTAAAACGTGGGAGAGCATTCTTGCTGTGGTGGTTTTACCGTTTGTTCCGGTAATGGCCGCTATTGGAATACGACTTGGCGTATCTGCAGGAAACAACATATCCATGACTTTACCAGCAACATCGCGCGGCTTACCTTCGGATGGAGCAACGTGCATTCTAAATCCTGGCGCCGCGTTGACTTCAACAATGGCACCACCTATTTCTTTGTAGGATTGACTAATATCGTCAATTAAAAAATCCACACCGCCTACATCAAGACCAACTGCCATAACAGCTCTTACCGCCATGGCGCGGTTATCAGGATGAACTTCGTCCGTTAAATCAATTGCGGTACCACCGGTTGATAAATTAGCAGTTGAACGTAAATAAAATAATTCACCTTCAGGTAAAATTGTTTCCGCAGTGTGCCCTGCTTGTTCAATTAATAAGTTTGCCTGTCGATCAAGTTCTAATTGGGTTAACACTTTTTCGTGCCCCACACCACGTCTTGGATCTTGATTAACGATGTCGACAAGTTCCGCAATGGTATGTTTGTTATCGCCAATAATATGACCTGGTACTCGTTTGGCAACAGCAACTAACTCGCCATTGACTACGAGCATTCTGTGATCAAAGCCTGAAATCATTGATTCAATCAAGATACCTTTTGAAGTACCTTTGTCACGAGCAAATTGAAAGGCGGATTCGATTTCATTATCTTGATTAATATCAATAGTGATCCCTCGACCGTGATTGGCATCAAGGGGTTTTACAACAACAGGGTAACCAATTCGTCTTGCCATTCGAACCGCTTGTTTTTCTGAATAAACCAATTCTTGTATTGGCAAAGGTAAGCCTAAGTCATGCAATAAATTATGAGTGTCTTCCTTATCGCAGGATACTTCTACAGCGATATGTCCGGTTTTGGAAGTGATGGTGGCTTGAATTCTTTGTTGATATTTACCGTGTCCAAATTGCACTAATGAGTATTCGTTTAAACGTAACCAAGGAATGCCCCTTTCGATAGCCGCGTTTACGATTGAACCGGTAGAGGGACCTAATTCTTTTCTTTGGGCAAAGCGAATAAAGGTTGTTTTTTCATCTTCAAAGTCAAAATCGTCTTCAATAAATTCACTTAATTGAGACTGTAATTCTTGAGGCATTAAACTAAATAATAAACTGCGGGCAATACGCGCCGACTCTAATCCAACATCGCGTTGCTTATATTGGAACACCATGTTGTAGCAACCGGGTTGTCCTTCCATTGAGCGAGTTCTACCAAAGGTTACATCTGAGCCTGCAATGTTTTGTAATTCTAGGATAGTATGTTCAAGAATATGACCCATCCAAGTGCCGCCATCTTCTTTTAAACGACGTATAMATCCGCCGTCAACACCGTAAGAACAGCCGTGCTCTTGTAATCCAGGAAGCGCCTCGATTAAACCATTAATAAAGTCGTCGCCAATTTTGGCTGAAGGCCATTCTTCTAAAATACCGAGGTCAACTTGTTGTCTGATGACAGGAAAATGAGCGTAAAGATTTGGGCCGACGTAGACGTTTGTACTTAGTATTTTCATTTTATTCCCTCAATATTAGAATGTTTTTATTTCAATTTATTTGTTTCAGGCAAATGCTTCTCTTGTGTTTATATCGTATTTTGAGCCTTCGCCTAAAATATGCAGTTTCATACCGATTAAGGTAATATTTTCTTTATGACGAGCATCGTGCATAGAAGAGTGAGTTAACTCTGATGGATCAACTACAGTAATTGCACCAGCACCAACCACTTCGAATATTCCTTGCGGCGATATAAACGCAGCAGTATCTTCATCAATCCCTATCCCTGAAATAAAAGGGTTATAAGAAAGTGCCGCTAACAAGCGGCCAATGCGATCTCTTTGTCTAAAATGTTGATCAATAATTAACTTGTTGGTTAATCCAAGACCCGGCGCCATAGTTGCTCCATCTTCTTTTGGTGTTGGCCCGGTTTTACCTCCTGCTATCATGTGTTCTGAAACAATCGCAGCACCTGCCGATGTGCCTGCTACGTGAACACCATTTGCATTGAGCGAACGTATCAATTTGGCGACCGGAGTGCCTCCCAAAATTGTCGAAAGTCTAAGCTGATTGCCTCCAGTAATAAAAATGCCAGTGGCTCTATTGAGGGTTTCAATGATTTCATCTTTGAAACAATCTTCTCGTTCATCTACCGGAATATACATGGATTTAGCGCCCATACTTTCAAATATTTCGACATAACGAGGGCCGGTATCTTCAAGCTGGGAGGCGGTAGGAATGACTAATATCTTAGCATCTTTACCTCCTGACAATTCGCAAAAACGTTTGAGGATGGTTTTATCATTCACTTTATCTTCTGCGCCGCCAATAGGGATGATCCAACCACGATCAGTATTAACGGGACTAGCTGCAGGGCACATATAATATTCCTAAAAAAACAAAAAAAGCTAAAAAACTAAAAAATATTTACCACAGAGGCACAGAGAAAAAGAGGGTTTAATTCGGTGTCCTCTGTGCCTCTGTGGTGAATTGTTTTGATCTTGCTATTCAAAACTGCCTAATCGAAGCATCATGCCATTTTTCTTATGCCACTTTCCTAAGGCCATTACCGATTCTATCTGATTCTCTTCGTCTAGTACGATTAGATCTGCATCATTTCCTACTTTAATTTCACCTTTTTGTGAAAGTCTTAATAAATCAGCGACATTTTTTGTGAAGGGCAATAAGACCTGTTCTTCTGGGTAGCCTTGATCTAGTAATTCCTTGAAAGTATCACTTAATAAAGAGCATCGACCGTAGTCGAGTTTGATTAATTCTCCTTGAGTATCAAATTGAGGTAAACAACCACCCCCATCGGAAGATATCGTTAACTTGCTTTGATCAAGTTTCTTTTTGTGGAATATTTCGAATGACTCTTTTGCTGAGTATTCTTCGCTACTATCTGATTCAGGAAAAGCGGTTACATCGATAGATATACCACGTTTTGTTAATTCACAAGCTTGTTCAAATAGCGGTATATTGCGATTACAATGCGTTGGATTTAAAGTACGGGGAGGTAATTCAGTTCTGTTCAATAGATCTTCAATTAATGCTAATTTGCGACTACCATCACCTAAATGGAAGTGAACAATACCGGCTTTCCCTGTCATTATTCCCGCAACGTGTGCATCGCCGACGATTCGAGCGATTTCGTCGAAGGTGGGCTGTGATGATCGATGATCGGAAATGGCTAATTCACCTACACCAATAACGGGTTCGATATGAATAATATCTTTTTTAATAGAACCCGTCAGCGTTTGCAATGGGACGTGATAACCACCGGTATAACACCAAGCACTTATGCCTTCTTCTCGCAATGCATATACTTGAGCGATTAACGATGAGGTGTTACGAGTAATATCGTCAGTGCCTAATAGCCCAACAACAGAGGTAACACCGGCACTTGTATATTGACTTAAATTAACGGGGGGGACTTTTGTTTTAAAACCTGCCTCTCCGCCACCGCCAGTGATATGTGCGTGACCATCAATAAACCCTGGGATCACTCTTTTCCCTTGATAGTCTTCATCACTAGTTAGCCATTGACTATCAATTTGTATATCGTCTTTTGAAATCGCCACAATTTTATCTGAGGCGATTAAAATATTAACTAATCCGACAGGTTCAGGTGAATATAAATTAATGTTTCTTAGTCGATGTAGCATAATTGGTGTTCTTTATAGGTCATTAAATTTTTTTAGGGAAAGCAACTTTTCAGAAAAAACTAACTGGATAAATTTATCTCTATATTATCCAAAAGTCTAGGTTTCCCCATCCAGGCTGCAACAGCAATCAAAATCTTCGTATCTCTAATATTTGCTCGTTCTAAATCATAAATATTACAAATTTCAAAATAATCGATGTTAAATGATTTTGAATTTAGAGTCTCTATTGCTTCAAGGCGAATGGCTCCGTATCTTCGATCACCCTGTTTTATCTTTTCAGCGTAAAATAGGAGAATTTTTCTCAGTTCACTCGCTTTTTCTTTTTCGCTAGAGGTTAAAAATTGATTCCTTGAACTCATCGCCAGCCCGTTCTCTTCTCTAACGATTTCACCACCTAGTACTTCAATCGGTAAAAATAGATCTTTAACCATCGCACATAACACCAAATATTGTTGATAATCTTTTTTACCAAAAACAACAACGTCAGGCTGTAGAATGTTAAATAGAATATTGACTACTGTGGAGACACCTTTAAAGTGCGTTGGACGACTTTCTCCACATAATCGCTTGGTTAAGCGATTAACTTCAACACTTGTGTTTATTTGTGTACCTTGCGGATAAATAATTTTTTCAGTGGGTGTAAATAAATAGTCAACATTAATAGCCTTTAATTTTTCAATGTCATCTTGTAGTGTTCGAGGATATTTATCTAGATCTTCATTAGCGCCAAATTGCATGGGGTTAACAAAAATACTGCCGACTAAAATGTCGCAGTGTTTTCTTGCAATCTCAAATAGTGAGGTATGGCCTTTATGTAAATTACCCATTGTCGGAATTAGACCGATTTTTTTACCTTGCTTTTTTAATGCAATTAATTCAGATTGAATTTTATTGGGCGAGTCTATTATTTTCATAGTAAGATTATTTCTGAAAGTTATTTAAAGCTATACTCGTCATTGGGAAATGTTCTTTCTTTTACTTCTGAGACGTACGCTTGAATTGCTTGTGTGACGTTGTTTACGTTTTCATTTTCAAAAAAGTTCTTAACAAACTTCGGTTTAAAGTTTGTGTTAAGACCTAACATATCTTGTAGAACTAAAACTTGTCCATCTGTTTGGTTTCCAGCGCCGATCCCAATCGTTGGTATTTTTAATCGCTTGCTTATCTTTCCCGCAACATCTTTTGGTACACATTCTAAAACTAAAATATCCGCACCGGCACTTTCAACCGCAAGTGAATCAATGAGTAATTTCTCTGCGCTTTTTTTGTCTCTTGCTTGTACTTTGTATCCACCGAGTGCATCAACAGATTGCGGGGTTAAACCTAAATGTGCACAAACGGGAATACCTCGCTCCTTGAGCAATTTAATACTAGGGACTAACCATTCGCCACCTTCTAACTTAACCATGTTAGCACCGGCTTGCATTAATTTGCTGGCATTATTTAAGGTTTGTTTTTCAGTCGCATAGGACATGTAAGACATATCAGCAATGATCAAAGATGATTGATTAGATTTAGCGACACACTGAGTATGATAAACCATGTCTTTCATAGTGACAGGTACTGTTGATTGATGTCCTTGCATCACCATGCCAAGAGAGTCTCCGACTAATAAAATGTCAACGCCATTTTCGGATAATAACTGAGAAAAACTAGAATCATAAGCAGTTAATACCGCAATTGGTTCTTGCTTTTCTTTGAGCGCTTGAATGCTATGTAAAGTATGTTTTTTCATCATCTTAGATTTTCTTTTAGCCAATTTATAAAGTAATTTTTTAAAAAACTAATAAACGGATTCTAAATAGTCGCTGGATTAAAATAATGTCTTCCATTAGTGGTTGACTCAATCCGTTCTAGTAATTGTAAATAATCTTTTTCATTATTAACTAAATCGATTTCTGAAGCATTTACAATTAATAATGGGGAGGCTTGGTAATAATGAAAAAAATCAGTGTAGGCGCTAGATAATTGATTGAGGTAATCATGGTTAATAGTGCTTTCCATATTAATGCCACGTTTTTGGATTCTTTTTAATAATACGTCAGTAGGTGCTTGTAAGTAAATCACCAGATCGGGCGTTGGCGCATCAATGGTTAAATTTTCATAAACTTGCTCATACAATGCTAACTCATCCGAATCTAAAGTAACTCTTGCAAATAATCGATCTTTGTCCATTAAAAAATCAGCTACGTGATTAGGTGTAAACATRTCACTTTGTTTTAATTCTTTTAAYTGYCTTGAACGTTGAAATAAAAAATAAAGTTGAGCCGGCAATGCGCCTGTTTTTGGATCTTGATAGAATTTTTCTAAAAATGGATTATCGACAGCGCCCTCTAATAAAAGYTCYGCTTGAATTGAWTYWGCCAATTTTCTYGCTARCGTYGTYTTTCCWACGCCAATRGGWCCTTCTACSGCAATKARTTTTTTATTGGATAATGAYRGRCTAGCGTTTAGATATTGACTCATTGAATATTAGTTTCCTAACTTATGAATGGTTGGCTTCGTCTGTTCCATTTCTATAATGAGTGTAGCTAAAGGCTGTCTTTTAGTTGCTAGCTGTCCTTTTGCTAATTTCAAATTAGGAAATTCTAGGTTCGGCGCGATTTCAGACAAAGGATACAAAACAAAGGCTCTCTCAGAGATTCCATAATGAGGGACTGTCAGTCTATCATTATCTATTATTTGATTGCCATATAGTAGCAAATCGAGATCTAATGTACGAGCGCCCCATCTCTCATTTTTTCTTACTCTTCCCTGTAATAACTCAATCGTTTGAAGCGTATCCAATAAGGCAAGGGCCGGTAAATGGGTTTCAATTTCAATAACTGCATTAATATAGTCATTTTGATCTTGTGGTCCCATCGGAGGGCTTTTGTATAGTGAGGATGATTTTATTAATTTGATTTGAGATGTATTTGCGAGCGTACTTATAGCTTGATTGATCTGTYTTATTGGAGAATCTAAGTTTGCTCCTAAACCAATATAGCAAACATTAAGTTGAAATGTTTGATTATCTTTTTGCATAGTTCTCAAAACTTCAGTGATTTCAATGGTTTAAGGTTTTTCGCTGGGTTTAGGAGTAGGTTTTTTTCTATTACGTTTTTTAGGAGCACCTACTTTAGCAAGCATCTTGTCTTGCTCTTGAGCATTCAGTTCTTGAAATTCAGTCCACCAATGCGATAACGAGTCTAACTCTTTATCATCACCCGCTCTTAAACAAAGAAAATCATAAGCTGCTCGGAATCTTGGATGTTCTAATAATCGAAGCACTGACTTTCTTCTTAATATTGTGAGACGATACTGTAGAGTCCATATTTCTTTAATCATGCTACTAAATCTTCGGGGAATTCCGACTCGATCGCGTTGTATATTTAATACTTGGTCTCCCGCTTTTTGATTAGCGTCGTAAGGAGACAGTCCTTTTTTTATCAGTTTTTCTGTTAAATCCTCTAATGGAGCCCAAAGAATAACTGAAAAAAGGAATGCAGGGTTCACTGTTTTCTTCATCGCTATTCGTTTATCTGTATTGATTAATGCGGATTGTACGAATGAGCTAAATGTTGAGGTTGATTCCGAATTTGAGTCAGCTCCCTTTAAGCAACAGGCAGTTTGAGAAAATAGAATATCGGCAACCCCTTCTTTATATAGAGCGTTCCATGTTTTTTCAGCGTGTCCCGAAAGCAACATTTTATTGCATTCTTCCCATAATCTAGCATTAGAAATATTTTCTAATAAAACCGACATTTCTCGGATGGGCGCATGGGTTTTTTTCTCGATGGATAAATTCAGTTTGCAAGACAATCTAATCGCTCTTAAAATTCTAACTGGATCTTCTTTATATCTTTCTACAGGATCGCCAATTAAGCGTAATGTTTTTGCTTTGAGATCTTCAAGACCTTTGGTGTAATCAATGACCGTGAAATCTTGCACGGTGTAATAAAGCGCGTTAACGGTAAAATCACGTCTAAAAGCATCTTCAATGAGTGTTCCATAAACGTTATCACGAACTAACATACCGTCATCATCGGTTAATGCTTTGGCCGTTTTGCGTGTTTGTTTATTGTTTTGAAGATCAGACTGATTGCCTTCATGGCCGGCTCTAAATGTCGCGACTTCAATGACTTCTCTGCCAAACAAAATATGAGCAAGTCTGAATCGGCGACCTACTAACCGACAATTTCTAAAAATACTTTTTATTTGCTCGGGAGTTGCATCGGTTGCAACGTCAAAATCTTTTGGTTTCAAACCAAGTAATATATCTCTTACACCACCGCCGACTAAATAGGATTGGAAGCCGGCATCGTTTAGCTTGTAGAGAACTTTAACCGCATTTTTACTGATGTCCTTTCTAGATACATTATGAGAATCTCTTTTTAGCATCACTGCTTTTGAGTTTTCTTGATGCAAATGAGTTTGCTTCGATTTATTCGAAGTTTTATTTCGCTTAAAAAAACCTTTAAAAAGAGAAACCATATTATTTTTTACTTATTGGTCACACAAAAAAGAAGCAATGCTACGTATGCCTCTACCGGTAGCGCCCGCAGAAAACAGCGAGTCACCTGAGTCTCTAAAACATGCTGCTAGATCAAAATGAGCCCATTTTTTATTTTCTGTGTCGACGAACCTAGAAAGAAATCCTGCCGCATTACTCGCTCCGCCAACGCCACCACCCGGTTGTGGTTTACTGTTAGCTGTTACTGCATAGTTTGAAGGACAATTATCTTGATGGAATTTTTCAAGGGGTAAACGCCAAAGAGGATCGTGATTTTCAATTGATGTCGCACTAATCTTGTCGGCTAGCTCATCGTCCATAGTAAAAAGGGCGTTGTAATGATCGCCTAAAGCGACGCAAGCAGCTCCAGTTAACGTGGCAGCGTCAATTATAGTATGAGCGTCTGATTCGCTTGCCTTGATTAAACCATCGGCAAGCACAAGTCGACCTTCGGCATCGGTATTAACGACTTCTACGCTGACACCATTTTTATAGGTTAATATGTCAGATAACAAATAAGCATGCCCGCTCACCATATTTTCTGCGCAACAAAGATAGAGTTTCACTCGAGTTTTTAAACCTTGGATAATCGCAAGCCCTAATGCACCAGCTACCGTGGCAGCGCCTCCCATATCACATTTCATATGGAGCATCCCAACACTAGACTTCATGCTATAACCGCCAGTATCAAAGGTGATTCCTTTACCTACAAGTGCAACACTGGTTGATTCATCACTTCCGTTAGGACAATAATCAAGTTCAAGTAAAACCGGAGGTCTTTCGCTTCCTCTGCCAACATTATATATTCCAACTAAACCAGCTTTCTTTAAGTCTTCACCTTCAATGGTTGTGAAAGTGACGCTGTCAGGCGCTAATTCAGTAATAAAAGAAGCCGTTTTTCTTGCTAATTCTTGAGGGGATAAATTTTCCGGTGTTTCATTGATTAAAGCTTTTGACCAACGATAAACTTTAATTAACGCCTCGAGCTTTTGTTTTTCATCGCTTGTTAACGATGCAAATTGAATAGGGATGTCTTTTTTAGGCGAGTCATTTTTAGGAGAATAAGCACCTTGCCAAAAATGCCATTGGCTTTCAAAATTCCAATCACCCACTAGTTTGAAAGCTTTAGGATTCATTCCAACTAATTTACGTGCCAATCTTTGTGTGTTTAAAAGATGAGATAATTGATCTTGGTTAGTTGATTCGGGAACGTGAAATTTAGCCACGTTATTTTCAAAACTTAAAGTGTTATCAGAAGCCCAATGGGATAACGGTTTTTCGTTAGTCAGCTCGACGACTAATACGTTGCTATCAGAATTCATATGATTGCTCTTATCTTCATTCATAAAAAGTGTCCCAATTTGCCATGTTTGGTGGATAGATAATGCTCGTTATGAGGGTTTTTTCCAACTTTCATTTCAACTCTTTCTGTTATCTCAATTCCGGCTGATTCTAGAGCTTCCACTTTTTTTGGATTGTTGGTCATTAATCGCACTTTAACTATCCCAAGTTTTTTCAAAAACTCAGCGGCTACATCAAAATTGCGGTGGTCGGCATCAAAGCCCAAATTTAAATTAGCTTCTACGGTATCTTGCCCCAGATCTTGTAATGCATATGCCTTTATTTTGTTAATCAGACCAATGCCTCTACCTTCTTGGCGTAAGTATATGACCAATCCACGTCCTTCTTTGGCAATTTTTTCTAATGCGCTATTTAATTGAGGGCCACAATCGCAACGTAAACTAGAAAACGCATCACCAGTCAAACATTCCGAATGAAGCCTGACTAACAAAGCACCGTGCTTCAATTGACCGTCGAGTTTATCTGAAACAATCTCACTTGAAACAACGTCACTTGAAACAATATTGCCCATACCGATACCGACATGTTCCTTCCCATCGGAATTTATCTCAAATGCGTATAAAGTAAAATTACCCCAACTAGTAGGTAATTTTGCCTGAATTAATTTATCTAGTTTATTTTTAGGGCTTTGGTGCATAAAAGTTTTTAAACTATCTGGCTTCAACTAAGTGTAAAAGCATTTAAAAAGCACGGATGTTTGCATAATTAAACAGTTATTTTGCAAGTACTTTGCAGGGAGAGCTATTCTACACATTAATGATTGTGATGGGTAATTGTTATGGGGTTATCGAGCCAGTAAATTAATAATAGGGTCAGGCAGTAAATTTAACGTTTAATTGCATGAAAATGTTCTATAATTTAGTGAATAATGGCTAACTTGTTGATTGTTAGTAATAAATTTATAACAGATACTCCGTTTAAAATAATTTATACGAAGTAAAACAACCGCTTAAAGAATAAATAACAATAAAATGGGCAAGCAGTATGAGCTCCTCAAAAAATGACAAGATAGATAAACGATCTCTAGAATATTCTACAAATCGAACGATATCGACAAAATTTTCTAAGCAATCGAACATAAAAAGAACTTTAGTTGAAGAAATGCGCTATCGAATTCTTTTTGAGAGTTCTTGTGATGCGATTTTTGTAATGTTCGAAAATCGTTTCGTTGACTGTAATCCCGCAACCTTAAAAATGTTTAATTGTGAGCGCGAACAAATAGTAGGAGAAACGCCTGCCAAATTTTCTCCCAAGTTTCAGCTAGATGGACGAGAGTCTAGTGAAAAAGCCGAAGAAAAGATGTCGGAAGCTATTTTGGGAAAATCGCAAACATTTGAGTGGCAACATCAAAGTTTAGATGGACTGGTTTTTGATGCGGAAGTTCGTTTGAATAGTATGATAATTGGAGGGAAAGTACATTTACTTGCTACCGTCAGAGATATAAGTAAAAGAAAGCACGCGGAAAAAACCATGGAGGTTTATCGTAAGCAAACGGTATTACAAAACAGTAGCTTAAAATTAGTTAATCAATTTGCCTCAAATATAAAGTCGGAACAAAAACCAGAAATAATAGCTGAAAACTCGGTTGAAATATTGGCTTCAATTACCAAAAGCGATCTAGTTTCTGTCTATTTCCTAGATGAAGAAGAGCAATCCATTGATCTAATTGTAAGTAACAATCCTCAGCGAAATAAAATATATAAGAATATTCCTCTTGCAGGCAGTACTTCGGGAATAGCTATCAGAAAAAACAAGATTCAAATTTGTGAAGATATAGCTAAGAGCAAAAAACTAAATGCTGGTGTGGCAAAAATATTATTAGATATTGGGATCTGCTCCCTTGCTGTTGCACCTTTATATTATCAAGATAAAATTTATGGGACGTTGAACGTTTCTTACAAACACCACCACAGTTTTTCAGAAATGGAAAAAGAGACCATTATTGTTGTTGCAAACACTTTGGCACAAGCGTTATCAAACTCTAAAAAAATTCAAGAATTTGAATATCTTGCTCACCATGACTCTCTTACAAAACTGCCAAATAGATTATCTTATCATCGAGAGTTTTTGAAAAAAACAAAATCGAAAAAATTCTGTGGAGGGCTTCTTCTTTTTGATTTGAATGGATTTAAAGAAGTTAACGACACACTAGGTCATCACGTTGGAGATGTTCTATTAAAACAAATTGGAAGCCGGCTAAGTTGTTTATATTCTGAACAGAGTGTAATGATATGTCGGTTAGGTGGAGATGAGTTTATCTTACTATTTGATCATGTTGTTAATTTGAATAAGATCACTAGTGAAGCAGAAATCTTGCTATCTAGACTCAAGGAGCCATTTGAAGTTGATTCAATTAAGCTGGAAATAGATGCCAGTATAGGTATTGCTCTTTACCCAAAAGATGGTAAAGACAGTCATGAAATGTTGCGTTCAGCTGATGTTGCTATGTATGAAGCGAAAGTTAATAGAAAAGGAATTGCTATTTATGATGTGAATAAAGATCAAAATTCTATCGCTAGATTGTCTTTGATGACGGAGTTAAGTAATGCGATAGACTGTAATGCTCCGGGTTTCGATGAACTAGTTTTACATTTTCAGCCAAAAATAATAGTTAAGTCAAATGTGGTCAGTGGTTTTGAATCTTTAGTAAGATGGCAACACCCAAGGCATGGCTTGCTTTATCCGGATGCATTTATCCCATTAGCTGAAATGAGTGAAGTGATTCATCCATTAACAGAAAAAATATTTATATTAGCAATAGAGCAACAAAAGATATGGTTTGATTTAGGTGAAAGTTACTCTATAGCGATCAACCTTTCAGCCAGAAATTTATCAACTGACCGCTTTGTTAAATTTTTACAGCGTTATGTACAGGACAATAAAATCGAAACAACTCTTGTAGAGTTTGAGGTCACGGAAACAGCCATAATGCAAGATGTAGAAATGGCAACGAAGTTATTGCAGAATATTTCAGAGTTAGGATTTAAAATATCAATCGATGATTTTGGTACAGGGTATTCGTCTTTATCTCATTTACGACGGATGCCAATTAATTCACTAAAAATAGATAGAGAATTTGTAAACGAACTTCATCAAAATGAACAAGACTCGATTATTATTAGCTCTATCATTGGTTTGGCTCATAATTTAAAGTTAACGGTTATTGCTGAAGGTGTTGAAAGTGAGTTGCATCGAGAATTATTGAAAAAGTTGGGTTGCGATCAAATACAAGGATATGGAGTCTGTCGTCCAAATGTTTGGAGTGAAATTCAAGCGTGGCTAAACGTTCAAAATTCGAGTTAAACTAAAACTTAAATTTAGCTTTAGATTAACTTTAGCGATAATCTAATAATCTATAGTTTTGAGCGCCATAGCCGATAATATGGACTAGTTGCATATTGTCACTTTTTGAGAATAGCGTAATAATGCACTTTAATATAGAAAGAAAAACTTAGATAATAGATTTAGTTAGTTGCAAGTGTCTCTTTAAAAAATGCTTAAAGTAGACAAAATATGGAGAAAAAATTGTCCTGTTCACATATGCAAGGTTGCGAATTATTTGTTCAATTTGCATTAAATCCTGCTTTAGAAATATGGAAAAAACACTATTGCGAAGCGCAATATGAAGGTTGTGCCCGATATAAAATGTCTCGAAAAGGTAGTGCGGTCCCTTTAACTTTGTTACCTAATGGTAAACAGATTAACGCGATACGCTCGGATGTAGAGTTTGGTACAACCGCAATGCTTAATTGTATTGGTAAGCGTCGACTGCGAATGGCTAAGTCCTTAATTTTAACTGGCGTAGACATTAACGCATCAAATGTAGAAGGTACAACGCCTTTAATGGCTGCTGTTGAAGCCGGTGTAGATGATATTGTTGAGTTGTTTCTTGAACATAAAGCCGATACTAGTTTGAGTAATATGCATGGTGAAACGGCTCTAGATTTGGCTATTGCGGTAAAAAATGAATATTTAATTTCCCTTCTACAAAAACATCAGGTGAACTAAATGGATGCCTATATACCTTGGTATTATACAGCGGTTGGGTTAGCGCTTGTTACGCTTGGATTCTCTTATGCTTTAGGCAAAGCTTTAGGTGTGTCAGGAAGTTGGGCAAGGTTAGTTACTCGAAATAATGATAGAGAAGTGCGTCTTGCCGAAGCTTCTTTTATTGGCAATCCGAAATTATTTGAAGATGCATTAATGGCCGCGACTATTCGTGAATTTGGAGAACAAGAAGTCTCTGATTTTTTAAATTCAAGGCAAAAAAAGCAACCTAAGAATGAAGCTAGTCAATCTAACCAAGTCGTTAAAAAAATGCCTTCTAGAGTGCCTTGGAGCGCACATCTTACCTTTCTAATTTTTCTCGCTTTAGGCGGTGTCCTTGGCTCAATGATTAGGGGCACTTTTTCGTTACAGTTTGACTTGGGCGACTTTCATACTCAAATGTTTGGTGGATCGGTTTTGTCGTTAATTGTTCTCTTAGTGGGCGGATTAATGGTTGGTTTTGGTACACAATTAGGTGGCGGTTGTACTTCCGGTCATGGGTTAAGTGGCGTCAGCCGTTTAACGCCTGCTAGTTTGATCGCAACAGGATGTTTTTTTGGAGCTGCAATAATATTTTCCTTTGCTTTCAAGTTCTTTGTAGCCGGCGGAGGGATTTAGTATGGAAAGTATTAAAAAAGAACATTTCTATTACGCCATTTTTGGTCTCGCTATGGGCTGTATTTTAAGTATGGGCGGGTTATCTGATTTTGAGCAGATCAACGGTTTGTTCTTATTTGAAAATTTACCTATGTTGTTTGTGTTTGCGCTTAGTATCGGGCTAAACATGATTGGTTTCTTTTTGTTTTTTAAAAATAAAAAATTATCACAAAAAAGCTACATTAAAGGGACTATTCCCGGTAGCTTACTATTTGGTGTGGGCTGGGCGATTACTGGCGCTTGCCCGTCTATTGCCTTAGTGCAATTAGGGGAAGGTCAACTTGCAGCCATTGTGACCATTTTCGGAATTTATTTAGGCGTTTGGCTTTTTAGACGTTTCGTCATCGCTAATCCTAGTTTTGACAATGGGATATGTGGCGAAGAGTAATGCTAGCAGAAATGTATGGCGAAGAATCTGATCTTAAAATTTAATGCATTAACCGTGATTCAGCACTAAGCTTATTGTATTGATGCACAAACGCGAGATAAAAATGTCAAAATGGGTTACTGAAGCGATGGAAGAGTTGCTTCTCAACATAAACGAAGTACCTTATACCGATAATAGAGAGGGTACTCAGTTAAGTATTCTGATGAAAGGCATTGCAATGATTAACAATCAAGCGATGGACAATGCCGCTGTAAAAACGCGAGCGAGCATGCGTAAATGGGATTTAGATAGTGCCACGGAAAAAGCAAGCGAAGCAAATGTTGTCTATGATGATAGCGAGGTTGATGAACTAACTCGTTTACGACCGATACGATAAATATTTCTAATCCATCACATTAAAATAGAAAAACATTTGGCTCAAATTCAAATTAACACAATTTCTTAATTCGCAAAGCGGCACTATTTTTCCACTAATTAGTGCCCTTACTCGCTCTGAATGCTATAATCTGCGCCATTTTCCACATCCTATCGTCCGATTTTCAAGTATGAGCAAAAAATTATATATAAAAACCTGGGGTTGCCAGATGAATGACTATGATTCATCACGTATGGCTGATCTCCTGAACGTAACCCACGACTATGAATTAACCAATGATCCTAAACAGGCTGATCTACTCGTTCTAAATACTTGTTCAATCCGAGAAAAAGCACAAGAAAAGGTTTTTTCTAAATTGGGGGAGTGGAAAAACTTTAAAAAAGACAAGCCAGATCTTCAAATCGCAGTCGGTGGTTGTGTGGCTAGCCAAGAAGGTGAAGCGATTAGAAAGAGAGCACCTTATGTTGATATGATTTTTGGGCCACAAACATTACATCGATTACCCAACATGATTAATGCGGTTGCGAAAGATAAAAAACCAGTCATTGATACATCATTCCCCGAAATTGAAAAATTTGATGTCTTGCCAGAGCAGAAAGTGGAAGGCGTGAGTGCCTTTGTTTCTATCATGGAAGGTTGTAGTAAATATTGTAGTTTTTGTGTGGTTCCCTATACGCGCGGTGAAGAAGTTAGTCGTCCATTTGATGATATTATCGCAGAAGTCGTTTCCGTAGCAGAACAAGGCGTTAGAGAAGTTAACCTGTTAGGGCAAAACGTTAATGCTTACCGAGGTGCTACTCATGATGGAGGTGAAGCCGATTTAGCTGACCTGATTGAATTAGTAGCGGCCATTGATGGTATTGATCGAATTAGATTTACCACTTCGCATCCTGTAGAGTTTTCACAGAAATTAATTGATGTATACGCAAAAGTTCCTGAGTTAGTGAGTCATCTACATTTGCCGGTACAAAGTGGATCGGATCGGATTTTAGCGTTAATGAAACGTGGTCACATGATCTTAGAATATAAATCGAAGATCAGAAAATTAAGAGAAATTCGCCCTAATTTAAGCATGTCCTCTGATTTTATTATCGGCTYTCCTGGGGAAACTGATAAAGATTTTGAAGCGACTATGAAATTACTTTCTGATATCAATTATGATATGAGTTTTAGTTTTATTTATAGTGCAAGACCAGGTACACCGGCGGCAGATATTGTTGATGAAGTTCCTTTAGCAACCAAAAAACAACGCTTACAGCTTTTACAACAAAGACTTAATCAACAATCTCAGGAGCATGCGAGAAAGATGGTCGGCACAGTTCAAAGAATATTAGTTGAAGGGCCATCTAAAAAAGATCCTATGCAATTGAAAGGGCGTACCGAAAATAATCGTGTCGTTAATTTTGATGGTCAAAGAGAAATGATTGGTCAGTTTGTCGATGTAACTATCACGGAAGCATTGCCGAATTCAATGCGTGGAATTTTAGTTGAAGCAGAGGCGACTGCTTAATGGTTATCAGCAGTAGTGACCAGAGACAAGAAAGTAGCAAAGAATTTATTTTAGAGCCTTTTGATAATCAAAAGCTAGCTAATTTAGCAGGTCATTTAGATGAAAATTATCGCTTAATCGAAAGCCGACTAGGGGTAGAAATATCAAATAGAGCTAACGTGTTCAAAGTGAGTGGTGAAGCGATAGCAACGGAAATTGCAGAAGACTTATTAGTTGAGTTGTACGACGAAATCACAACGGAACATCCCCTAAATGCAGAAAAATTACATGTTCATCTTCGCTCACTTAGCCAGTCTTTAACCGATAAAGAAAATCAAAAATATCGCAAATCAAAAAAATTAGGTAAGCTTTTAGTCATTACCACCAAACGCGGACAAATTCGTCCCCGTGGAGAAAACCAGCAAGCCTATGTCGCTAATATATTAGCCAATGATATTACTTTTGGTGTAGGTCCTGCCGGAACGGGGAAAACTTATTTAGCGGTTGCTTGTGCTGTCGATGCGTTGGAAAGACAGGAAGTTAGAAGAATTATTTTAACAAGACCAGCAGTAGAAGCGGGTGAAAAATTAGGTTTTTTACCAGGCGATTTAAGTCAAAAAGTCGATCCTTATTTAAGACCTTTATACGATGCRTTATATGARATGYTMGGTTTYGAMAAAGTCGCTAARYTRGTTGAAAAYAATGTGATTGAAGTGGCTCCATTGGCATACATGCGAGGCCGAACGCTCAATGAATCTTTCATTATTGTTGATGAGAGTCAAAATACCACCAAAGAACAGATGAAAATGTTTTTAACGCGTATTGGTTTTAATTCAAAAGCGGTTGTTACGGGTGATGTGACCCAAATTGATTTACCTAGTAGTAAAATGTCGGGTTTAAATCACGCGATTGAATTATTGGGCAATGTTAAAGGATTGGCATTTACCTTTTTCCAATCAGCTGATGTGGTTAGGCATCCTGTTGTTCAGCGAATTGTAGAAGCATACGAAGCAGAAGATTAGAGCCAAAATAGTCCCTTCCCAGTGGAAGGGGAGGGAGAGGTCGAGTTGCATCTAGAAATCCAAAATAGTATAGAGTCGAATTCAATACCAAAAGAGCAAGATATTATTTTGTGGGTTGAAAAAGCGCTTGAACTTTCAAATTCAAAAATTATTGATCCAGAATTAACCATTCGAATTGTTTCTTTGGATGAAAGTCAGCAATTAAATTCTGATTATCGTGGGAAAAACAAACCAACTAACGTTCTCTCCTTTCCCTTTGAAATACCTGAAGGATTGCCTGCTGAAGTTTTAGAAAGTGAAAATATGGAAAGTATTTTAGGTGATTTAGCTATTTGCGAAGCGATTGTTATTCAAGAGGCCAAAGAGCAAAACAAACAGATTAATCATCATTGGGCACATATGGTGATTCATGGTGTTTTGCATTTGTTGGGATTCGATCATATKGATGATAGTGATGCAGAGGAGATGGAACTTCTTGAGACTCTGATATTAAAAGAGTTTTTGATTGCGTCACCGTACTAAGTTATTAGTTGGAGTCATGGAAAAATTACAAAAATGTTCGTAAATTATAACCAAAAAAATTGTTCTGAATACTTTGAATGTCTGTGAAAAACATTAATTGTAAAATGAAGATATGTAAACCTGTTGATGGTCAACTCTTGCAAAATGCACGTTGCAAGACTCGACCCCCGCTTTTTCATACCAAGTAAATGCTCCGGCGGATATTGGAAAAAGCGAGGGAGTGATAGCATATATTCCTGGGCAAGAAGGAACTGCCGAAAAAATGAATGATCTATTGTCTAGTAGAATATCCAAATATATAACAGGTGGAACACTAGAAGAAGGAAATTTATGGTACACCACCGAACTGTCTTTTAGCGAAACTTCAGAAGAAACTGTTGATATACTAGCGTCAATGGGAGCAATGTTTTATGATTCCGAAGAAGCTCCTGATTTTTCACAGTTAAGTAATTTGAACTTGGCAGTTGCTACAGAAGTAGCTAAAGCTCTTACTAACGTTGCACCAATCGGTGTCTTTACTTCGACTACCAGTCAATTTATACAAGGTGTAGCAGAAGAACTTATGCCCATTGCGATGAAAAATGTAGGAAGAGGTAATTTCAAACCTCCAAAAACTCTTAGCGTTTCTGAAACTAAAGCAAAGATAAAAATGAGGATGAATTTTTCATTGCGAAGATCAAGTCAAAAATTTGAAGTTTACAGGTACAACTATGAAGATGCTCAAGGGCTAAGTCGGAATATCTATACTTCGATAAATACAACTGGAAAAGTTGTTTTAGCTGAATATTTGTCATTGGATCATTCGGTCAGTAAAATAGTATCAAAACAACGCCTAATGGGGCAAAAAGGAGCTATCTTTCGATTTGGCGTAGCACCAAAAACGCACAACCGACTTGGTGGAGGTGATATCATTCAGCCGTATAATCCCGCTGGATTTATACCCGTAGATTAAAAAGAGAGAATAAATTTGATGAAAGAAGGACAATTAAAAAGACACTTTGGTAGCTTATTTCTATTAGTTTTTGTAACCAATATTGTTTTGGCTTCCGCTCGAGAGCTAGGGGCTAAAAACATTATCTATCAAGAAAAATTATTTTGTGGCTCTAAAAATATAATCAATTGGGAAACTGATTTTTTGAGGTATTGTCTGACGCTACCTAAAAACAATATACAATTATATGTTTATCCTGACAAAAATAATTTTAAATTTTTAGAAAAAATACGAAAATTGCTTGCGAAGAATAAATATGTGATAGAAGTTATTAGAATCGAAGATCAAAGAATTAGAGATAAACTAATAAAGTGTATTGCCGATGAAACCTGCAACCCTGACACTACTATTTAGAGTCGTATCGAGATATTGGGGTAAATACTATTAATAGAGTTAGACCGAAAAAAATACCCACAATAGATGAAAAGGAAGAGGAATTTGTGAAGTCTCTTCGGCAGCATGTTTTGGTGATTGTTGTGTTACTAGCTGTCTTTATATATTCGAGTTTAAGGATTAATACGGATGGCGTTGGTTATTTCTATTCTTCATTAAAGTTATTCATGATCTCGACACCTGCGTTAATTTTATATATTTATCAATTTTATAAAATAGTCTTACTAAAAAGAAATTTTTCACAAAACCCAAAGGCCTTCCTAATGAAAGCTGTCCCAAAAATCTGGCCTATTTTGTAGCCGTCCGAAATAACGTCGTAAGATTTGCTAAATTAAACATCATAAGATTTGGCAGTTTTATGATGTTTTTACCAATTTATTATCGTACGTTTTATTCACTTTTCCAAATTAAAATCACACGTTTTACCAAACGGCAACATAATAATTAGTCGGCCATTAAAAATCACTTAACTATCTGATATATACCCGTCCCACATCAAGGTGCAGGATTTAATATCTGAAAATTACCATTAATCCTGCTTTTTAAACCGTTACCTATTTCAGGTAATTTGTTTTGAAAAAAATCATCAATTTTATCTCTAAATTCTTTTGCCGTTGAAAAATATTGATTATTTCTCACATGTTCATTCATTACTTTCCAAAGCCGTTCAATGGGATTCAAATTTGGACTGTACGGTGGTAAATAAAAGAGTTCGATATTCAGCTCTTTTGCTTTCTCTTTTAAGTCTATTGCTCGATGATACCCTGCGCCATCTAAAATCAAATGAATTGTTTTTTTAGGTGGGTATTTCTGTCTAATTGTTTCAAAAAAACTTTGCATCGTTTCGCTATTCACTTTCTCATACCGGTTGACGATAGCAGAGCCAAGATCATTCAAATCTATTGCTCCAACAATGTTGAGTCGTGTTCTGCTACCCGTTGTTTTAATCGCTTTGTCATGACCTTTTTTAATCCAGCCGCCACTGACTTTAGTGGCTTGCGTCGGATGCATTGCATCAATGAAAAGGATTGGCTCATCAGTGTTTTTAGCTTTCAAGGCTTCATATTTTTCAATAAACTTAGCCTGTTTGATGGGATCAAATTTACGGGGAACGCCTTTCGGTTTTTTATAGCTAAATACGGGTCAGGCTCATTTGACAATGAATAAGGATTGCTGTAGTCTAACATCATGCCTAGACCTACCCGAATAGAGTATGAAGGTGCTTTTCATCATGTAATGAATCGTGGCCGCCATAATCAAGTTATCTATCGAAATGATGATGACTTTGAAATGTTTCTTAATACATTGTCAGAAGTTACTCAAGAATATAGCGCGATTATTCACGCCTACTGCTTAATGACTAACCATTATCATTTATTGATTGAAACCCCTAAGGCAAATTTAAGTCAAATCATGAAGCACATTAACGGGCTTTATACACAGCGTTATAATCGCAAATATAAAAAAGACGGGACATTATTTAGAGGAAGGTATAAATCAATTTTGGTTGATGAAGATGCTTACTTATTACAACTAACCCGATACATTCATCGAAACCCGTTGGAAGTAAAAAAGCAAATAGTAAAGGAATTGGCTGATTATCGTTGGTCAAGTTATCCCGCTTATATTAATCAAACAAAGCCGGAAGGTTGGCTATTTCGAGATAAAACCTATCAAATGCTAGACCATCGGCACCGATATAAAGGCTATCTAAACTATGTTGAAAAAGGTATCGATGAAGATATTAAGCGATTTTATGGAAAAGGGAATATCCTTTCGGTATTGGGTGATAAAGAGTTTAGGGCAGAGCGAAAAGAGGAAAATGAAGAGCTAGACATTGAAAAGCTTCGTTTGGCTTTGGAGGATAAACCTAGTATTGATGAGTTAATGGTAATTGTCAGAAAACTCACTAAGCAAAAAATAAGCGATTTACGCCAACGCTCTAAAGGCAAGAAACAAAGCTTACCTTATCGTAGGTTTGCAATTTATGCTTGTCATCGATATAGTCATGCAGATCATAATGAAATTGCAAAATATTTTGGACTAACTCATAGGGGTAGTATTTCACCTACCTTAAGTCGCATACGAAAAGAAATCGCAGACAACGGATGGAAACGGGAAGTTGGACTGTTGGAAAAATCGCTATTCATTGTTAAATGAGCCTTGTATATTGTCGGTAATCGTCATCCTAATTTGCTCCTAATTAATTTTATTAGACGAATATTTTTTGATTAAATTAATTGGAGAATTTATATTCCAATTAACGATTCCGTTGATAATAATCAATTAAATTTTGAGTAGAAGAATCATGATGTTCGGTATTTGAACCTTCTACTAATTCTTTCTGAATTTTAACTGCTAACCCCTTTCCTAATTCAACGCCCCATTGATCAAAAGAACAAATTTGTAATAAAATTCCTTGTACAAATATTTTATGTTCGTACATAGCAATCAACGAACCTAACGTCCAGGCATCGAGTTTCTTCAACAAAATAGTGTTAGATGGACGGTTTCCTTCATGTACTTTATGAGGTGCTAAACGATCAATAAAATCAGGTTGTCTCCCTTTTGCTTTCAAATCACTTCTCACTTGCTTTTCATTTACGCCGGTCATTAGTGCTTGGGATTGCGCGAAAAAGTTTGCCATCAGAGGCGTGTGATGTCCTTTAACTGAGGTTGCATTGGTAACGCTTCCGATAAAATCTGCAGGAATAACGTTTTTACTTTGATGTAAATATTGATAAAAAGCATGTTGCCCGTTTATACCAAGTCCACCCCAAATAGCGGGTACAGTAGGGTACTCAACATCTTCGCCATCCCACGTTACTGACTTCCCGTTACTTTCCATTTCTGCTTGTTGTAAATAGGATGCCAACATATGAAGTGTTTGATCATAAGGTAAAATTGCCTGAGACTGGCAACCCAAAAAAGTAGTATTCCAAACAGAAATTAACGCTAAAATAGTTGGCGCATTTTTTTCTAAAGGGGCGTTTTGAAAATGTTGATCCATTTCGTGAGCACCTTCTAATAACTCAATAAATTTTTCAAAACCTAAGTCCAATGCTATCGGCAGTCCGATGGCTGACCAAAGAGAAAAACGACCTCCAACCCAATCCCACATCTTGAAAATACGATCTTTACTATAACCTGATTCAATTGCCTTTTCTGGAAGGGCGGTTACTGCAACAAATTGACTCTTTACCACTTGATCATCAAAAGCAGCAGAAACTAACCATCGCATCGCTGTTTTTGCATTCGTCATTGTTTCGACAGTTGAAAAAGACTTAGATGAAACAATAAATAAAACTCTTTCCGGATTAAGAGGTCTTAATACTTCCGCAATTTGAGTTCCATCTACGTTAGATACGTAGTGAGTTTTAATACTTTTGTCGCTGATGTTTTTAAGTGCTTCGGTTACCAGTTGAGGTCCTAAGTTTGAGCCACCGACTCCAATGTTTACGACATCGGTAATTGGTTTTCCGGTAAAGCCTAGTAGTGCGCCGCGTCGAACCTTATTGACGAATTCTTTCATTCGTTTAAGTTCGCACTCAATCTGTTCCGTTACGTTGACGCCATCAACGCTAATTTTTGACTTACTGCGATTTCTCAGTGCGGTATGTAAAACAGCACGATTTTCAGTTTTATTGATTTTTTCACCGGCAAACATTTCGTCACGCCATTTTTCAACATGAGTTTCTTTAGCTAACGCGATTAATTTATCTAGCGTTTCTTGAGTCAAGATATTTTTTGAGTAGTCGAATAAAAAACGGTTAAGTTCTATTGAGAAATTTTCAAAACGCTTTTCATCTTTTTCAAAGAAGTCACGCATAAATTTCGACTTCATTTCTAATGAGTGCTTTTCTAAGTCTTTCCAGCTTGCTAGATTTGTACGTGAGTTCATGAAATTACCGACTGGTTAAACTGCTTCTTTTAATTGTTGTTGGTTAGTGCAAGCCATTAGAGCAAGACTAGTATCTAACATTCGATTTGAAAAACCCCATTCATTGTCATACCAAGACATCACTTTTACCATCCTTCCATTCACTTTAGTTTGAGATGAATCAAAGCTAGAGGATGCTGGATCGTGATTAAAATCTATGGAAACTAAAGGCTCATCTACATAAGAAAGAATACCTTTCATTTGTGTTTTCGACGCTTGTTCAATGAGTTCATTTATTTCCTTAACGTTGGTATCCCTAGTCGCAATAAATGTTAAATCAACTACTGATACATTAATAGTTGGAACACGAACCGCCATACCGTCTAATTTACCGTCAAGTTCAGGTAAAACAATACCAACTGCTTTTGCAGCACCGGTCTTAGTTGGGATCATGGAATGTGTTGCGGCACGAGCTCGATAGATATCAGAGTGTGCAGAATCAATTAATTTTTGATCATTAGTGAAAGCGTGAATCGTCGTCATTAACCCAGACTCGATCCCAATGTTATCATTTAATATTTTGGCGATCGGCGCTAAGCAATTGGTGGTGCATGAGGCATTTGATATTATTTGGCAGTCGCTAGTCAGCTCTTCGTGGTTCACGCCGTAAACAATTGTTGCATCAACGTCTGTACCCGGTGCTGATATGATGACTTTTTGAGCGCCCGCTATAATGTGTTTATTCGCCAGTTCTCTTTTAGTAAAAAAACCAGTGCATTCATAAACAATATCAATTTCAAGTTCTTTCCATGGTAAGTTTTCAGGATCTTGCTCACTATAAATTTGAATAACATCACCGTTCACGATTAACCTGTTATCTAGTAACTGGACGTCAGCAGAGAAGCGACCATGAACCGTATCATATTTAGTTAAATGGGTATTGTTTTTTGCGCTACCTAAATCATTTATGGCAACTATTTGAATCTCGTCTCGATGACCGCTTTCATATAATGCTCTAAGAATATTTCTTCCTATTCTTCCGTACCCGTTAATTGCTACTTTAATCATCTTATTCTCCTAACCAATTTTGAAAATAGTTTTTTTGCTAAAATTTATAGTTCACTTGCTTGCTTTGCCAGCCTGGAAATTTCTTCCCAGTTTTTTGATTTAATTAATTGTTTATCTAGCATCCAAGTACCACCGATACATGCGACATTATTGAGTGTAAGATAATCCTTGGCATTATTAAGGTTTATGCCACCAGTTGGGCAAAATGTTACTTGTGGAAGTGGACCAGAAATTGATTTAAGCATGTTGACACCGCCGGCAGCTTCCGCTGGAAAAAATTTCATTTCAGTAAAACCAAAAGACATTAATTTCATCACCTCACTAGGACTATTAACACCGGGTAATAGAGGGATGGACTGTTTTGCAACAGCATTTAATAGTTCATCTGTCGTTCCCGGGCTAACCATAAAGTCAACATTAGCGTCTACCGATGCATTAAATGTATTAAGATCAATTACCGTACCCGTGCCAACGATGACATTTGGTAATGATTTTTTTATTTGTTTTATTGCTTCAATAGCAACTGGCGTTCGCAACGTGATTTCAAGCACATTCAAACCGCCGTCGATTAGAGCATTGGCAAGTGGTAGGGCATCTTCTAAATGGTCGATCACAACAACCGGAATGACGTTTGATTGTTGCATGATTTCTAAGGTTGTGTAGGTCAAACTATTTCTCTCTGTTTAGCATAAATCATAAAAGATAAGTGAGTAAAAAATAAAATTTAGTCACACCAAAAAACTTCAACATTAGTAGTGGATTGATTGATGATATGACTCACTGGTAAATTATTATCAGGTGAAGTATTAATTAGGTTTTCTATTATTTTGAGTTTTTCTTTTCCGGTTATTAATAACAGGATTGTTTCACTATTTAAAATAGCTGAAAGCGTTAAACTCATTCTCATTGGGTAATCCCCTGCGACAGAACATCCACTAGCATCAATCGCAATACAAAGGTTATTATTTTCTAAAGAAAGAGCTTTCCTAATATTTTTCGAATCGGGAAATAATGATGCGATATGACCATCTAATCCCATCCCTAACATACAGATTGTAAATGGACTGGTAATAGTTTGGTAAGCAGTGTCACAAACTAATTCGCCTTCTTTAATGTTGACTGCTTCATTTTTCATAGAAACATAATTTGCAGTTTTTGCATGATTAATCAGTAAGTTTTCTCGAGTTAGTCTTTCATTGCTTTGTTCGTGAGTTGCTTGCAACCAACGCTCATCGGATTGCGCGATGGTCACTTTGTTCCAATCTAAATCTGATCTTGATAATATTTCGAATACCGGAGCTGGCGTCGTTCCACCAGGAACGATAAAGCTAGCTGTATTATTTTTGTAAATCGCTTCAGATAAATTGAACTGGATCTTTTTAGCAATAGAATCAAAAAGGCTATCTCGACTTTCAAATTTATTAATTTTCATTTTTGTTTGTCAACTATGTGTTTGTTTTATCTTATTCAAGACTGATTCATTGTTAGTCTTGAAGTAATGAGTATTATTCATGTTTTTCAAATAAGCCATTCTCGTTGATCGTTTGTAAGCAATTTGTCAGCTTCTTTAGGACCCCAAGTGCCGGCTCTATATAAATAAGGTGATAGTTCTTCTTCTTTCCAATATTTTATGATTGGATCAACCCATTTCCATGCTGCAGCACCCTCATCGCGATGAATAAATAATGTTGCGTTACCTGCAATAGCGTCAAGCAATAAACGTTTATAACCAAAGCTTTTAAATCCATTGGTAGATTCGGTAAAATTTAAATCTAACTTAACTGGTTTTAAAACGGTTTTAAGTTGCGTCATATCTTTTGCCATTAAATGCAATTGGATGCTTTCTTCGGGTTGTAGTTGAATCACTAAACGATTTGGCGTTAAGCTACCCGCATCCGCTCCGAAGGCATTGTGTGATACGGATTTGAATTGAATAGTGATCTCTGCACTGCGTCTTGCTAGTCTCTTTCCTGTTCTTAAATAGAAGGGGACTTTTGACCAACGCCAGTTATCGATGAAAGCTCTTATGGCTACAAAGGTTTCAGTATTGCTAGATGTTTTATCACTATTTTTGGCAAGCTCTTCTAAATATCCGGGTTCAAGTTTTCCATTAACATTGCCAGCTACATATTGACCACTAACGGTATGTTCTTTTACTTCTTCATTAATAATAGGGCGCAGAGCTTGAAGTACTTTTATTTTTTCGGCGCGAATATTATCAGCATTCATTTTGTTCGGTGATTCCATAGTAATTAAACTTAATAGCTGAAGTAAGTGGTTTTGTATCATGTCGCGCATAGCACCTGCATCATCATAAAATCCAGCTCTTCCTTCCAGTCCGACTTGTTCATTAATACTTATTTGAATATGATCGATTGATTTTGCATCCCATAAATTCTCAAATAATGAATTTCCAAATCTAAGTGCTAAAAGATTTTGTACCGTTTCTTTCCCTAAGTAATGATCGATCCGATAAATCTGTTCTTCGGTAAAATATTGTGCAATGGTTTGATTGATTTTCTCTGCTGATTCTTGGTCATAGCCGATGGGTTTTTCTACGATGACCCTGGAGTTATCCGTGATCAATTTTGCCTTATTAATGTTTTCGCAACAATTACCGTAAATGTTAGGAATGATTGCAAGGTAGAATATTCTTGCATTGTGTTCACGTTTAGCAAATTGTGATTTAAGTTTTTCCCATCCTTGTTCATAATCCGTTACATCGATTATTGCAGGAATAATCATTTTTCCAAATTGACTATATTGTTCCGCATTGAACTCGCCATCTAGCATAAAGTTTCTAAATGCTACTTCAATCACTGATAATATTTCATCAAACTCTTTTTGTTTTCGAGTGCAAACAAAAATGCGCGAGCCATTCGTTATCTCTCCATCTATAAATGCTCTAAACATTGATGGCAAAAGTTTTCGCAATGACAAATCGCCAGTGCCACCAAAGAGTACTAAATCAAATGCTTGTTTTGATACTTTTGTCGTCTGATCATTCAAAGCTTGATGCTCCTAACTCTGCAGAAGAAACAATATTTCTGAAATTGTTAAATAGCTCCCGGCCCAATCCTGTTTGATCAGAATGGTTGGTCTTAATTGCAAGCTTTCTTTTGCTAAGAGCTTCATCACTCACCAACAATTGTAGTTCGCCTGTAATGGCATTTAATCGAATCCTATCGCCATTTTTGATTCGTGCGATATTGCCACCATCTAAAGCTTCCGGAACTAAGTGAATAGCTGCAGGTACTTTCCCCGATGCTCCAGACATTCTTCCATCGGTTACAATCGCAACCGCAAAACCGGAAGATTGTAACGAAGAAAGTATAGGGGTTAATTTGTGAAGCTCCGGCATGCCATTTGATTTTGGTCCTTG
Source organism: Kangiella sp. (assembly GCA_002733465.1). Lineage (GTDB taxonomy): Bacteria > Pseudomonadota > Gammaproteobacteria > Enterobacterales > Kangiellaceae. The sequence continues at coordinate 99,719 of NVVT01000010.1, read as the reverse complement.
AAAACGAATCACTGCAATAAAGTCTTTATTCAATTGTTGATTTTCGAACGCAGTCACTAAGTCATTTTGATCATCAAAAACTATGGCCTCAGCTTCAATAATCAATTGCTTATCAGCAACCGCAGATGTCTTAATTACGGAACGGCCTAAATTACCGGTTAGCAACTGTAATCCACCATGAACATTGAAAGGACTACTGACAGGACGGATTACTGTTTCATCAAGACTAGTCAGGGATGAATCATTCCATTGTATGATATGACTTGACTGTCCGGTTGTTGAATTTTGTCTGTAAATTTCTGAAGATTGATTTTCAATTAAGCTAGGTTCCTTAAAATATTGGTTTAAACCTTTCCCCATTACGGTTTCTACATCTTGATGTAATAGTCCGGCATTTGAGAGTTCTCTCATCAGTAACGGCATGCCACCACTAGCCTGAAAATGGTTAATATCAGCGCTACCGTTTGGATAAATTCTAGTTAGCAAAGGCGTAATCTTTGATAGATCAGCCATATCTTGCCAGTTAATAATGATTCCAGCTGCTTTAGCAATCGCAATAATGTGTATTGCATGATTAGTTGAGCCACCTGTCGCAAGCAGTCCAACAAGACCATTGACTAGTGTCTTTTCGGTAATAATTTTGTAAAGTGGAGTGGGGCGCTGATCAATGTTCTCAATTAGAGTCTCAACGCCAAGTTGTGTCAGTGAATCTCTTAAATCGTTATTAGGCGGAACAAAGGAGCTACCAGGAATATGTAATCCCATAATTTCCATTAACATTTGATTACTGTTTGCTGTGCCGTAAAAAGTACAGGTTCCTGCGCCGTGGTATGAGGCACTTTCTGACGCTAATAATTCCTTCTTTCCTACTTTACCTTCAGCAAATGCTTGTCTTACTTTGGCTTTTGCATCGTTACTTTGACCTGTTGACATTGGACCTGCAGGTAAAAATATTGTGGGTAAATGGCCAAAACTTAATGCGCCAATTAGTAAACCGGGAACAATTTTGTCGCAAACACCTAAGCAGATAACGCCATCAAACATATCGTGAGATAACGAGATTGCCGTGGACATGGCAATTAAATCACGGCTAAACAGTGACAATTCCATTCCGGGTTGTCCTTGGGTGACACCGTCGCACATTGCAGGAACACCACCGGCTATTTGGGCGGTAACTCCCAATCTGGAAGCTGTTGATTTAATTAAATCTGGATAATTTTTATAGGGCTGGTGAGCTGAAAGCATATCGTTGTAGGCTGTAACAATACCGATATTAGCTGCTGATTGTTCAGATAGATTAGTTTTATCCGATGGGTTGCAGGCGGCCATTCCATGAGCCAAATTTCCGCAACTTAAATGAGAGCGCTTACGTTCTTTAGATTCTGCAGAGTGTACTTTTTGCAAATATTGATCTCGAGAATCACAACTACGGTCAATAATTCTTTGAGTAATGGTATGTATGGTTTCTTGATTCATTTATTTAGAAATATTATCAGCGTATTTATTGTCCCTATTAGCTCACAAAATGACACCGGTGTCAACTGGGTGTGACATATGCGTGATATAGACGTGATATGAATTATTAATATTGTTAAATAGAATGCTTGGAATTGAATTCTGGCACTTAGTGTAAGGAATATGATTCTGAATGATTGGTTGCGCTGACTAACTATAATCCCGGATTTGTTCTGTTTATACTATTTATGATGAGGGATTTAATATTTTAGTGCTTATAAGGTGCCTTACGAAAAAACCAGTCTATGCTTAGTTTTACTCCGGTTTGATACCGGTGTCAGTTTGTTCTTGTGGAAGAGTAAGTTTGAGAATCGCAAAAATTGAAATGAAGGGGCTGGAGTTGATATTTTGAATCGCCTTAGTCTTGATTTAAAAAAAATCCCTAACAAAATAGCGTTAGGGATTTTAGCTCGCTAGCAGAAAACAACCAGAAAACGATTAGAATGCGAGTTCTAAATTAAGCATAAATTGACGACCAACACCGATATTGTAGAGGCCCGCTTTGCCACCATCTAAGTAGTCTTCATCGAAAAGGTTGCTTATATTTAGGTTAAGTTTCATCTCAGTCTCACTAATCTTAAAGCCATATCCAGTCCAAAAATCAAAAACAAGCGAATTAGGAAGTTCTTCGGTGTTATCAAAGTCACCGTAATAAGCGCCAACATATTTGCCAGAAAGACCCGCGTTAAAGTTATCGGCAGCGTAAGTTAGTGTGCTAACAAATTGAAATTTAGGTGATAAAAGCACTTCATTTCCATCAGTAACACCACCTATGTCGCCCTCGTTTTTGTAAGTTGCATCATTTAATGTAATTGACGAATAAACGTCCCAGCTTTCGTTTAAAGCGATGCTTAAAGAGGCTTCGATGCCTTGTGATTCAACACCACCAACGTTAAGAAAAACGTCATCATCATCACTAAGTGGCACGCCATCTTCATTTACTGGTTTAACTGAAGTAATACGGTTTTCAAAAACAATCTTGTAAGCTGTTAACGTAGCAACATATTTCCCATCACTATAACGTAGACCGACCTCAACATTATCAGTAGTTTCACCTTGTAGACGAGCTAAAGAATCAGCTGAAGTTGGATCAAGTGATGGGTCTGCAGGATCATTCGTTTGGTTTTCAATAACATCGGTCTTTATTGGTGCAAAACCTTGAGAATATCCTGCGAATATTTCTAAATCAGAGCTAGCAGTATAAACAGCACCTAACGCAAAGAGAATGTCAGAGTCTGAATTAATAGAAACTGCATCTTGAATGCCAAAGTTATCAGTACGGTCGATATCAACAAAAAACTTCTTAATGCCACCTTGAAAAACGAAGTCACCCGTTTCTAAAGTGTCTTGCAAATAAAGCATAGTATTGTCAGTAATAAAAGAACGATCATATATTACCCAATAAGCATCAGGATGATATTCTCTACTTACAAGAGGATTAACTATTTGATGTGCATCACGAGCTTCATCGCGATCTGTTTGTTCCACCCAAATACCTGTTTTGATCGTATTACCGTCGAAAATTTCAATTTCAAAATCAGAAGTAAAACCTAGGCGTTGTTTAGCATAGTGTGTATGTCGCATGCTCATTGCTGGTATTGAACCTGCAGGGTAACAATTTGGATGTCTCCTACCGTTACCTTCACCTTCTAAAACTGAATAGGTTGTTGATGTACAGCCATCAATAAACGTTGCTGAAGTAGCGTTTGGAGCTAAGGAAGTACCTGGAGTCGTATAAAAGATAGCATCTGGCCATGCCGCAGTACCACCATAAACAGTATTTGGACCATTTTCGCTAAGAGAGCTTCCTGGTATTGTACTAGTACCAGTAGGATTATATAGGTAAGAAGGAGTCCAATCACCACGACCAGTCATCTCATGAAAATAGGGTGTGATAGCAAATTTATAATTATCGTTAWSRTAWTCNACTTYTAWWSTWRMWRAAWRKGTKYTCACGAAGAGTACGAGCATTACCTCTAAAGTTTTGATCGATACGAGGAATACCTTGCCATACAGTTTCTTTGAAATCAGTATCTGGATTTAAATTAAATCTCTCAAGGGTGGTATATTTATAGTCAAATTCGTCAGCATCATCCCATGAGAATCGACCAGTAAAAGACCAGTCACCAATGTCACTAACAACTTTCGCTGAAAAATGCTCACGCTTCATGTCGCCTAAACCATCCATCCAGGAATCTGCTTCCATAGTAGAAAAGCTGAAATACGCAAAAGTGTTATCAGCGAATTCACCTGTGTCTACTCTAATGAAGTCATAAGAGGCATGACTTGTGCCTCTGCTTAAATTGGCGGTTACGCCAAATTTTTCACTTGGATTATTCGTAACAAAGTTGATAGTACCACCAAGTGCCTCATGTGATGGTGAAGACAAGTCTGCAGTACCCTGAGATACCTCAGCGTATAACATGTTTGGGCTATCAATGTAACGATTGGCTTTTGAACCACCACCGTAGTTTGAGTTACCATTCGGTAGTCCATCAATAGTCATACCGATTTGTTGTTCGTTTTGACCCGTTGAAAAGCCACGCATACTTATAGCTGTTGTATTGTCATCAGAGCCAAAAACTGCCCCTTGGCTAATAATAACGCCAGGAATATTCTTTATCATATTTAAAACACTACTACCAACAGCTTCTTGCTCAATCATCGCATCAGATGTATATGCCGATGCAAATGTTGCTTTTTTACCGATGATGGTGATGACTTCTTCCTGTTCGTCTTGTGCGACTTCCTCTTCGGCATACGCTTGATTTAAAGTTAGTGCTGGCACTGCAATAGCGAAAGCAATGCTTTTGCTAATCAGTGATTTCGAAAATAGCTTGTTAAATGCGCTCTGTTTCTTTTTCATGGTTTTCCCCAAAGGTTGGTATCTATATTGTCTTAAATATTAACTCTATTATCTTTATTCGATCACTTTAAATGACCGTAAGGTCACTAAATAAGCATACCACTTAAATTTATCAAAGCCAATAATTTATTTGTGGGCTGGCCGTGGGGGATAGTTTTTTCGAAAAATAGGAACGTTACCCATTGTATTTAAAAAGGTTTATTTTATTGGCGATGTGAGTTTTACATATTTTTCAATAGAAATTAAAAGCTCTCATAAATAAATATATGACCATATAGACAAAAGAATTGACCGTTATGGTGTTTGGAAGTATGCTTATATTAATTAGATTATTGCTGATTAATAATAAGAATAGGCTACCGTGTGAATAGTGACAGATTCAAGCAAAGAACATCACCCAACATTTATGACGTTGTTATAGTCGGTGCTGGTGTGGTCGGTTGTGCTTTAGCGAGACGATTTACACTGGAAGGTGCTAGTGTTTTAATTATTGAAAAATGTACCGATATTCTTAGTGGCGCTAGTAAGGGGAATAGCGCGCTTTTACATACCGGTTTTGACGCTCCCGAAGAGTCACTTGAATTAAGTTGTATCAAGGCTGGATATAAGGAATATATTGAAATACGTAATAAATTTCAATTACCATTATTAAAAACAACGGCATTGGTTGTCGCTTGGACAAAAGAACAAGTACAACAGTTACCTAATATTGTTGCAAAAGCTCATGCTAATGGCATCACAAATGTTCGATTAGTGGATAGTGAAGAGCTAAAAAATCTGGAACCTAACTTATCATCAAAAGCCCTTGGAGCGGTTTTAGTTCCAGATGAATATGCTATAGATCCTTGGTCTGCTCCTTTAGCTTATCTTACTCAATCAATTGATAACGGAGCTAAACTAATGTTATCAACGGAGATTAGCGAAGGCAATTTTGATGGTGAAGTTTGGCATTTAGAAACACAAGCTCAAAAGATCAAGTGTAGAACCGTCATTAATTGTGCCGGTCTGTATGGTGATATTCTGGATAAAAATTTGCTAGGTGAAGCGAGTTTTGAAATCCGCCCTCGTAAAGGTCAATTTGTTGTATTTGATAAAATCGCAAGTGAATTAATGAATGCCATTATTTTGCCCGTGCCAACAGCCATCACGAAAGGGATAGTCGTTTGTAAAACTGTTTTCGGAAATGTACTAGTAGGCCCTACTGCTGAAGAACAAGAAAGCCGAAGTGACTCATCCGTTAATACTGAAACTTTAGCAAAGTTACAACAAGCAGCGATTGAAATCATACCAGAATTACAAGGGGTTGACGTGACCGCCACATATTCTGGCATTAGACCAGCGACAGAAGAAAAAGATTATAGGATCTCGTTTAACCAAGATAAAAATTGGATTAGTGTGGGAGGGATTCGTTCTACTGGATTAACCGCGGCACTTGGTATTGCTAGTTATGTTTATAAAAAATACGAAGGTGCAGGTAACCATCATAAAGCATTGTCTGATCCGTCTTATCCAATTATGCCTAATCTTGCTGAACATAAAAAACGAGATTATAGTGCGCCAGGAAATGATGGCATTGTTTGTCACTGCGAATTGGTTTCTAAAAGAGAAATTATTAATGCTTTAAATAGTAACGTTCCAGCAAAATCATTAGAGGGACTTAAACGAAGAACGAGAGTCACCATGGGGCGTTGTCAGGGCTTTTATTGTACAGGTGAATTAAGTGAAATCACCCAAGGTTGTTTTGAGCAATCAATAGCGGTAGGTAAATGTCATGGAAAATAAGGAGCAAATTCCAATTATTCGTTGTGATGTGGCTATTGTTGGTGGTGGCCCTTCTGGCTTGGCAGCAGCAACAGAGTTAAAGAAACAAGGTATAAACAATGTCATTGTTATTGAAAGAGAAGCAAATGCTGGCGGGATACCTAGGCATTGCGGGCATTTTGCATTTGGCATGCGTGAATTTTATAATGTCTTGACGGGGCCGAGCTACGCAAAAAAACTGGTGCGCCAAGCATTGAAAGTGAATGTCGATATCCGGGCCAATAGTACGGTTATTAAAATAGAAGGTACACATCTACACGTCTCTAGCCCTGAAGGAATGACTGAATTCATTGCCGAACGCGTTATTATTGCCACAGGCGTTCGTGAGAAACCGCGTTCAGCTAGGTTTGTTTCAGGTGATAGACCGCTAGCCGTTACCTCTGTAGGTGCTTTGCAATCAATGATTTATCTTAAAGATAATACACCGTTCAAGAAACCTATCATCATCGGTTCTGAATTAGTTTCTTTTTCTGCTATATGGACTTGTCTCGTCGCCGGTATTAAACCTGTTGCCATGCTAGAACAAACACAAAGAATTTTGGCTCGTAGACCACTCAATTGGATGCCACGCATATTTAGAATCCCCTTACATTACAATACAGAATTGGTGAGAATTATTGGTAAAGAGCGAGTCACTGGAGTTGAGGTCAAAGATCGTTCTGGAGTAATCAGAGAAATATCTTGCGATGGCGTTGTGTTTAGCGGTCAGTTTCTACCAGAATCTAGTTTGGCTCGAGCTTCGGGGTTTGATGTTGATACTCATAGTGGCGGGCCAGTCATTGATCAATTTGGTCGTTGCTCTAATCCTAATGTTTTTGCCACAGGTAACTTATTAAGACCCGTCGAAACGGCTGGTTGGTGTTGGCGCGAAGGAACTAATCTAGGAAACTGGGTAGCAAGGGATTTGAAAATTGGGTTGCCTCAAGTGAGAAAAAGCACTCCCATTTTAATAAAAACACCATTAATAAAACTGGTTATACCGCAATTTATCCAACTCCCTTGTACGGGAAGTGATGGTATGAAACAGATGCAAATTAGGTTTAATCAACCTTGTAAAGGCATACTGATTATACGTTGTGATAATGTTGTTATTTGGCAGAGAAATATTTCTAGCCGCGCTGAACGACGAGTTTTAATTCCTTTAAAAGTATTAAAAAACGTAATTGAAAAAAGTGAAATAACATTGGATTTTAAATCCATTTAATTGAAACTGAGAGTAGTTCTAAAGATAAAAGAGAGAACATCATGGTAGAAAATACAATTAAGAAAGACCCCATTTATGAACGTTGGCGTACAAAGATCTTTTTAATTACTTGGCTGGGTTATGCTTCATATTATTTAACTCGTAAGGCTTTTCCTGTTGCTAAGTTAGGATTTGAAGACGATGCTAGCATCAATATGACCACTTCTATGATGGCTAATATCGATGCAGCGTATTTAATTGCTTATGCCATTGGCCAATTTGTTTTTGGTATGATGGTAGATAGATTTGGTAGTCGAAAAATAATTCTTGTTGGCATGTTAACCTCTGTAGGAGCTGCTGTTCTTATGGGATCCGCCTTTGGTTACGCATTTTTTATTGGCATTATAGTGATTCAAGGATTTTCGCAAGCGACCGGTTGGGCTGCATTTTGTAAAAATTTATCAACTTTTTATTCTGTGAAAGAACGCGGTAGAGTCATGGGGCTTTGGTGCAGTAACTTTGCAGTCGGTAGTTTAGTTTCTACGCCGTTGATTGCATGGATTGCTTATGGTGTCTTTGATACGTGGAGAATGGCGCTTTGGTCTGCCGGTGGTTTTTTGTTTATTGTCTGGCTATTACAGATCCTATTCCAAAGAAACTCTCCCGAAGATGTTGGGTTGGTTAGTATTAATCGTTACCATGAAATTGAAACGGAAACGGAAACGGAAACGGAAGCTGAAAAATTATTGACAGAACAATCGCAAGAAAAACTAACTTTTAGAGATGAGTTAAAAATTATTACAACTGACCGTACCGTGATGTTACTGGGATTAGTTTACTTTTTACTTAAACCTGCTCGATATGCGATTCTGTTTTGGGGACCTTTTATTGTTTACGAACATTTTAAAGAAGTTGGAAAATTTGCAGCTGCAACCGTGCCTATTACTTTTGAAATTGCAGGTGTGTTATCGCCGGTGATATTAGGTTATATCTCCGACAAGTATATGGGATCGCGTCGCTACAAAATATGCATTATTAGCTTGTTTGGTTTATCGGTTAGTCTATTTGTTTTTCCGTTATTGCTTGCTTCTCATAGTTTAATATTAGTTGGTGTCGCGTTCTTTTTTATTGGCATGATGCAGTTTGGTCCTGATGCAATGCTTAGCTCTACGGCGGCTATTGAAACCGGCTCAGGTAAACGAGCTGGTACGGTTCTAGGTTTTGTGAATGGTTGTGGTTCTATTGGCGCTATTTTAGGCGGCGTTATTCCAGGATACTTAGGTGCTGAACAAGCGTTTACTTTTCTGGCTATTGCTAATTTGATCGCCGTTCTGCTATTGCTACCCATGCGAAATAAATAAGCTAATTATTAAGAATAATTAGTATACAAAAAATATAAAATTAATAAGGAGAAGACGGTTGATAAAAATAATTTATAAATGGTGTATTGTTACTCTATTGCTTTTTTGCACAATATCGTGCCAGCAAGAAGTAAAAGAGTGTTTAGAAGACTGTCAAGTTGGTAATTCTTTGGCTCGTTTACCGGTAGTGGGGCTTGAACAAAAACAACAAATCCCAATTCTGGTTAAAGCAAAGTCTGCGGGTAACGTTCGTATTGAATATCGTAAAATCGATGCTAAAGTCAGTCAATTCTCAGAATCAGAAAAACTCGTGGAAGAAAATGATTATACTGTTAATCTTAATCTGAATGATATTGCTAGCGGACAAAAATACCAATACAGAGTTGAGTTTTCTCAAGAGAACTATAGTCCATGGTATCAGTTTAATTCCTTTCCAAAAGCGGGAGTTCCCGGGAAATTTAGTTTTGTTTTCTCTGCATGTTTAAGAGAAAAATATCTCGACTATGATATTTTTTCTCAAATAAAAAGTATTTCACCTACATTTGTTGCCCTAACCGGCGATCAAATGTATGGCGATTATGACGGAAATATCAATAAACTAGAGAGTTATCTTTCAAATGATAAGCTACGCCAAGAGATGATTTCAAAAGGTGAAAAAGTGCTGGATGATAAAAATATATTAGATGCTTTTCGTTCCAAATATAATCGAGTATTCGGTAGCTCTTACCAAAATCTAACTACTAATATACCTATGATGGCAATGTGGGATGATCACGATTTTGGTGAAGATAATTCCGATGGAACTTACCCCTATAAGCAACAAGCAAGACAAGCCTTTGTCGAAAATTTTCCAGCAAACCCTTATGAAGATGATAATGCCGGTTTGTATTACAGCTTTTCTGTAGCTGACGTAGATGTTCTTGTTTTAGACACCCGTTGGTATCGTTCACCCATGCAAAATGAGGACAATCAAAATAAACTGATGCTTGGAAAAAAACAACTAGCATGGCTTTTAGAAAATTTGAAAAAATCAACGTCAAAAATCAAGATTGTATTTTCTAGCGTACCGCTAAATGATTATGGCGGAGATACCTCTTCTAATAGACCCGGTTATGACAGTTGGGTTGGCTATCAGCATGAACGCAGTCAAGTATTGTCTTTTATTGAGACTAATAATATTGAAGGCGTACTCTTCTTTTCTGGCGATCAGCATTACCCAAGTGCACATATACTAAATAAGAAATCGTCATTACAACCCATTATTCAGAATTCAAAATATGTTGAGTATAAACTTGCTGATTTAGGTACTTCTGTTCTTGATTTTTCAGCATCACCTCTAAGTTACAAAAAAGCCAGCGGGCGAAAATTCGAACTTAAAAATCAATCCGATCCCAATTTTGCCTATGAGCTGTTTAGGCCTGACTGGGCTCATCCTAAAGAAAATAAAAGTCATGATGCACCGATTGTCGTTGGATCTGTTTATGGCTTAGCTGAAATTGACACCTCCACATCGCCAGCAACAACGTCGGTCACTTTTTATGAATTAAATGCAGAAAAATTAGTCATGGAAGAGATTTATCGCATTAAGATTAACCTGTAATCCTAGTCGTGCTTCATCGGTACCAATTGTGTTTGGTACCGATGTTTTTTATTGGTTAAAAAAACGTTAAGAAATGAGTTCTCACTAATAGAAGGGAGGATTTATTTTTGTTCAAATATTTAAATAGAGAATTAACGATGATTTTAGAAAAAATGTCAAAGAAACTTGCTTCTCAAAAGGGCTTTATAGCGGCTCTAGATCAAAGCGGTGGAAGTACGCCTAATGCACTAGCATTATATGGCATTGAAAAAAGCGATTACAATTCAGATGAAGAAATGATGGATTTAGTTCATAGAATGAGAACCCGAATTATAACTAGTCCGGCTTTTGATGGAAATAGAATATTGGCTGCGATATTATTTGAAGACACTCTAGATAGATGTGTTTTAGACAGACCAACAGCGAGTTATTTGTGGCAAGAAAAACAAATAATACCTTTTCTAAAAATTGATAAAGGTCTAGCTGATGAGAAAAATGGTGTACATCTAATGAAAGATATGCCGACTCTTGATTTGCTACTTGATAAAGCTCTGGCAAAAGGTGTATTCGGTACAAAAATGCGCTCCTTTATTAAGAGCATCAACAACCAGGGGATCGTAGACATTGTTGAACAGCAATTTACGCTTGCTAAGCAAATTATTAGCAGGGGATTAATGCCTATTATTGAGCCGGAAGTGGATATTAATTGTCCGGATAAAATCGCGGTTGAAAAACTATTAAAAGCCGAATTACTCAAACAGCTTGATAACTTAGAAAGTGATCAAAAAGTAATGCTAAAACTGACTCTTCCTGACATTTATGATTTTTATGAAGATTGTATAGCACATCCTAATGTTGTACGAGTTGTTGCTCTTTCAGGGGGATATAGTCGTGAACTGGCTAACGATAAAGTACTTCTTAATAAAGGTATTATTGCGAGTTTTTCTCGTTCATTAACCGAAGGGCTATCGGCGCTTCAATCGGATGATACTTTTAATGAATCACTTAATAATTCAATTGAGAGTATTTTTCAATCATCACAAACTTAAATTAATTTATTGTCATTTAAATCAAATACTTTACTTAAACTAAATAGGAAAAACGTATGACTGTCTATTTTCTAGCTTGCCCTTACTCGGATCCCGATCCGGAGGTTGTTACAAAACGATTTGACGAATGCACGAAAGCCGCAGCTGCGATTTCTTTAAAGGGGATACCTGTCTATAGTCAGATCACTATATCTCATCCAATCAATCAATCTGTTACCGAAAATTTTAAAGGCGAAAAAGTTAATTGGGCACCCATTGATAAAGCGTTTATGGATAAGTGTGATGCGATTATTGTGTTGGAAATGCCTGGATGGAAAGAGAGCGGTGGCGTGCAAAGAGAAATTGACTATTTTAAAGACCGCGGTGCCAAAGTTTGGTTGTTTAGCGATTTTGAAAGTAAATATTTAACTTGATAGAATGGCTTGGAGTTGCTTAGACAAATTAACTGTATTCCCTGTTTCTAGTCCGCTCTATATTTGACAAACAATTTTTTTAACATGCTTCGATTATTTCGACATTTTGTTGAATCAATTCGTTGTGAAGTTCCTTGGCTGGCATTTGATCACATACTAGCGTTGTAATGCGATCCAGTGGGCAAACTTGAAAAGATGCAATATTATTAAATTTCGTGTGATCGGCCAGTACAGTTAAAGATTGAGCTTGTTCAATCATTGCGCTGGCAATTTGCGCTTCATTGATATTAAAGTCCATAACACCGGTTAAACTATCTAATGCGCCTATTGTTAGTACAACATGATGGGCTCTAAATGTTTTTATTTGCTGAATGGCTAAGGATCCAAAAGTTTCTTGGTTATCTCCGCTATATTCACCACCTAATAAAAATACTTTATTACTCGCATTGTTTTGTGTAATCACCTTTGCGAGCAACGCAGAATTAGTAATAATAGTTAAGTCATCAATTTTAGCCATTTCTTCAGCAAAATAGATTGAAGTGGAACCTGTATCTATAAAAATAGTATCTCTAGGTGAAAATAACTTGACTGCTTCCTTTGCGATTTGACGTTTTTCTTGAACATTTCTTTCCATTCGTCTTTGAAATGAACCTTCTGCCGACATTTTTGCGAGTACGGCTCCACCGTGAACTTTCTGGATTTTTCCTTCTTTTGAAAGAGCTGAAAGATCTCTTCGGATCGTTTCTCGTGAAGCGCCAAAATGTTTTGCTAAATCATTCACATCAATGCGTTGTTTTTCACGAATAAGATCAATGATTTTAGATTGTCTAAAACTTGGTTTCATTATGTCCCTCAATAAAATTCAATTTAATATAGAATTAATTAACTACTATTTTAGAAATTAATTCCTCTAGATTCTACATGGTTTTTTGCTATATAAAAGTCTGGTTACAAAATTTATTAAATAAAAGATAATCAGCGTACTTACAAAGTATAAAAGCAGCGAATAAATTTGCAGTTATTTCGCCATAAAGGATTTTGTAAAGGCTCGGCAAAACTTAATAATTATTCGATTACTTCATATCAGTATTGACTATGTGGGCGTATATTATTACTATCTAGTCACTAGGTGCAATGAATATTGCTGGTAAATATCATTTTGGGGATATGACATATGGCATTTAAAAAAGTCGTTATTGTTGGCGGTGGATCCGCAGGTTGGATTACCGCTGCTTATATGAACGCTATACTCAATTCTCGTGAGCATCAATTTGTAGAGTTTGTAGTGATCGAGTCACCGACTTTACCAAGAATCTCGGTTGGCGAAGCCACAGTACCAACAATAAATCGTTTACTGCAAACGCTTCGTATTAATGAAAAAGATTTTATGAAAGCTACTGATGCGACGTTCAAGCAAGGGATAAAGTTCGTTAATTGGTTCAAAGAAAATGATCATAGCTACTACCATACATTTGATCGTCGAGAGTCTCAGGCTTCAGGTCATTTGGCATCAAAAAATTGGCTTAATAGTGATAGAAGTATTCCTTTTGCTGAAACGGTTTCAATACAGCCTCAATTATGTGAAATGAACTATTCACCAAAACTGCCTACTGATGGTCACTATCAATCACCACTTACTTATGCCTATCACATGGATGCTGAAAAATTTGCCAATTATCTCTGCACTTACTCTAAGTCTCAGGGAATTAAACACATTCAAGACGATGTGGTTGATGTTATGGTGACAGCGGATCAAAATATATCTGCGATAATAACAAAAACAGGGCTTAAAATTGAGTCTGATCTTTATATTGATTGTACGGGTTTTTCATCACTTCTGATTGGCAAGAAGCTTGGCGTGGGATTTAAAGATTATTCACAATGGTTAATATGTGATCGAGCCGTGACCATGCAAATACCTTATCAATATTATTATCCACAAGAAATTCGACCTTACACAACCTCTACCGCTTTGTCTTCTGGTTGGGTTTGGGATATTGGTTTGGTAAATCGACGGGGTATTGGTTATGTCTATTCTAGTGAGTTTATTAGTGACGCAGACGCAGAAAAAGAACTTCGACAATATGAAGGAGAGCATAGCTCTGGTATAGCTTGCCGAACCGTTAAATTTTCTGTAGGACGAAGAGAAAGCTTTTGGAAATCAAATTGTGTCGCCATTGGCTTATCAGCAGCCTTTGTTGAACCTTTAGAATCAACAGGCCTAAACATGATTGAATTTGCTGCAACAACGTTAGCGGAGCATTTTCCTATGGGTGATGAAATGAAGCCTTTAGCTGATCGGTACAATAAAATTATGTCTAACCGATTTGATGATGCGTTAGATTTTATTAATTTGCATTATTGTTTAAGTCGACGAACCGACTCGGCATTTTGGCGAGAGGTGCAAAAACCAAAGCGTATATTAAGCAGTGTTCAACAACAGCTTGATTTGTGGAAACTTAAAAGCCCCTCAGAAGCTGATTTTGATAATCATTTTATTTTATTTAACCATACTAATTATGAATATATTTTATATGGTATGAGTTTTATGGAAACAGATGCGATTGATAATGGTTATAGCAGTAAAGACAACATTAAAGATAAAGCTAGAAATAAGAGTAAAGTCCCACAAATGATAGTCGACAATATACAAGCGGCAAAAAATAATTTAGTGCCACATGAACGATGGCTTCAAGAGGAAATTGGTATGAAAAAATATACCAATAAAAAATAACCGAAAATTAATTTATTTCGATAATAAGGGTATTAACATGCAGAGATTAGCACCGGCTTTACAACAAGATGATGTTTCCTTAGAACTTATCTCATTAATCAAAACCATTCTTGCTGCCACCAAAGAAATATCTTTTCGGGTTGGACAAGGGCATTTGGGTGGATTGTTGGGCTCAACCCTCGATGAAAATATTCAGGGAGAAATTCAAAAAAAACTTGATGTCGTTGCCAATGAATTATTCAAAGACATTATATTAGAGTCTGGTTTCGTTAAAGCAATTTCATCTGAAGAAGAAGACACTTCGGTCGCAGGCAATGAAAATGGCAAGTTTCTAGTTTCATTTGATCCGCTTGACGGAAGTTCAAATATAGATGTTAATTCCTTAATTGGAACAATATTTTCTATCCACAAAGCTCCAAAAGACATGTCTGCCGATGATCCAGATATGTTTAAACAGGCTGGACACAAGCAAATATGTGCTGGCTATGTGTTATATGGACCATCAACAATGTTGGCAATGACGACCGGAAAAGGAACACATTTTTATGTGTTAGATAGAACTTATGGTGGTTATTTGCTAGTTGAGCGAAACGTACAAATAACAAAAGATACGCAAGAGTTTTCTATCAACATGTCTAACCAGCGCTTTTGGCAGAGTGAAATGAAAAATTATGTTAACGACTTATTATTGGGTAAAAACGGCGTACGAAATAAAGATTACAATATGAGGTGGCTTGGAGCGATGGTGGGAGATGTTCATCGCGTACTTTGTAGAGGCGGAATTTTTGCGTATCCAAGCGATTCTCGCGATGTTAATAAACCGAATAAACTTCGATTAATGTACGAAGCAAACCCAATGGCCTTTTTAATTGAGCAAGCCGGTGGTTTATGTGTTACTCGAGAGGGTCGTATAATGGACATTGAGCCTATAGACATTCATCAAAGAGTCGAAGTTATTCTCGGTTCTATTAATGAAGTGAAAGCTTGTTTAAAATACTATGATTAGTTTAAAATATTGTAGAATAAAGAAAAGAGTATTTTTCTAGTTTTATACCCATCCAACCTCAAGATGCAGTCTAAGAAGGATGAAACTTACTCTATTAGTTCGAAATTCTTAAAATAGGAATAAAATGGATGCATAAATGGATCATGATAGCCGGAGCGGGCTTTTCAATGTTATCTGTCATTTTTGGTGCTTTTGGTGCTCATGCATTAAAAGAACGAATATCCGAATATTCACTTAGTGTCTTTCAAACCGGTGTTCAATATCAAAGTATTCATGGGATTGCTTTGTTGCTTTGTGGGTTGTTTGCTCTACAGCTCAAAAATCAAAGTGAACAAGTTTCTATCTGGATTACACTCACAGCATCACTCTTTATCCTAGGGATTATTTGCTTTTCTGGTTCGTTATATGGCTTAGCGCTTACAAGCCATAAATGGTTTGGTCCAATTACTCCACTGGGAGGGTTGTTTTTTATTCTAGGCTGGGCTTGTTTTGTAGTCGCGATTACAAAATCTTAGGTTAGCTATTTTAAATCCCAAATAGCCTTTATTCATCGGATGAACGTGCTTACATCCCATATTGCGATAATTTAACCCGCATCTGTCAAAAATAACGAGTAACAGGTTCAAAAAAACGTTAAAATAAACGGTTTTTCAAAGGGTTAGACTAAACTCTTAAGAGTAATTCAACCTTTATTAACACTATTTGAGCGATTTTTTAATGTGGCGTTTCTTCATCCTTGGTATTTTGTTGCTATTAACCGCTGTGAGCGAGTTAAAGGCAGTTGAGTCCATAGGTTTTTATTATAATAAAATTGATTCTGTAAGAGAGCTGATCAATTACGATCGGGTGGTTGTTAATCCTGACTTTTTAAGTGACCGACAACTCGCGGTTTTGCATAAAGCAGAATCGAAAGTCTACGCTTACTTAAGTGTTGGTGAACTTGATTTAGCTTATGTTGTCGCGTCGGCTAAAAAGCCATTAGCAGACCTATCGTCTATTCCTCACGACATCAATCCAATTTGGCAAACACGGGTTATCGATCAAACTAGTCTAATTTGGCAAAACTATTTAGTTTCTCAAACAAAGCATTTTGCAAAAAGGGGATTTGATGGTGTGTTTTTAGACACCGTGGATAGCTATCAATTGTTAGATAAAGAACAATTCAATCCTGCTCTTCAAAAACAAGCTCTAATTAATACCATCAAACAAATTTCTAAAACTCAAAATAAAGATAAAAAACTGAAACTTATTATCAATCGCGGATTTGAATTGTTAGAGAAAATAACGGAAGAAACGATCAATCTAGAAGCTGTAGTGGCTGAATCCTTATTTCAAAAATTTAATCTTCAAAAGCAACATTACTACCCTGTAAAAAAAGAAGATACTTTATGGTTGACTATTCAATTACAAAATATCGTGAAACGTAATATAGAAGTCATTGTGATTGACTACGCATCACCGTGGAACAAAAGCAAACAACGTCAGTTGGCGAAAAATATTTTACAGTCTGGATATACACCTTATGTAGCCGATGGATTGCTTCATACCCTAGGAATTAGCACCATTGAACCGATTGGCAAACGTGTATTGGGTTTCTACGATGGTCATATGGTTAATGATATGACTTATTCAAAGTGTCATCGTTTAATATCTATGCCATTAGAATATTTAGGTTATGTTCCTGAATGCATCGATATCAATAACTTTGTACCCGCTAATATTGATCTCACTCGATATGCCGGAGTGATTTTTTGGCTTGGTGCTGAAGCGTTTGATAAAAACGAATTAATCAATGATTGGATATTTAATCTAATTGGTAAAAAGAGAATTCTATTTTTAGGCGCTTTACCGACTAATAGGAAATTACTAAATAAGTTAGGTCTTACTCGAAAACGAGATCTTTCAGGAAAAATAACATTATCCAAAGGAAATGCGATATTCAACAAGACAAAACAAAGTGGTTTGTCAAATAAAAATACTAATCCTCAGTTTAGTCCCTTTGAAGTTTACGCCGATTGGAAGTTAACCGATAAAGAAAATGAAGTTTTTATTGAGATCAAAGATGAAAACTCCAACACTTCTGCTTTGGTCTTTAATTCTTATTGGGGTGGTGCCGCATTAACACCAATGCCGGTTGCTACACTGGCTAATAATCAATCTAAATGGATGCTCGATCCTTTTTGGCTATTAGACAAAACATTAAAGCTAGCGATCATTCCATCTGCCGATATTACTAGGGAATCAGGGAGGCGTATTGTTACAACTCATATTGATGGCGATGGATTTCCTTCTCGTTCAGGGTTTACCAAACAACCCTTTGTTTCTCAGATAATTTTAGATGAAATTTTATCTAAGCGAAAAACACCCCATACGGTTTCAGTTATAGAAGCCGAGGTGAGTAAGAATGGACTCTATCCACAGTTAAGCGAAGAATTAGAAACTATAGCAAAAAAAATGTTTAAGCTGACTCATGTTGAAGCCGCGAGCCACACGTTTAGTCATCCATTTTATTGGAATGAGCAGACTGCTAGGAAAGTGAAAGCCTACGGCGCTCATCTTCCAGTCAAAGGTTACGAGCTCGATTATTTTAAAGAAATTGTTGGAAGTGCTAACTATATAAAGTCTTTGCTACCAGCAAATAAAGAGGTGAAACTTATTTTGTGGTCGGGTGCGGCTGACCCTACCGAAGAACAAATAATGATTGCTGAGAATTCCGGGTTATTAAATGTTAACGGCGGAAATACTTATAGTGTGATTGGGAATGATGATTTTTCAGAAGTGTCACCCAATATCGTTTGGCACCAAAATGCCGTTCA
The DNA here is from genome assembly GCA_002733465.1 of Kangiella sp. Taxonomy (GTDB): domain Bacteria; phylum Pseudomonadota; class Gammaproteobacteria; order Enterobacterales; family Kangiellaceae. The sequence goes on along the minus strand of NVVT01000010.1, from coordinate 81,376 downwards.
AGTTTATGCACCTATTCAAAATGAAAATTTGCATACAAATTTATGGTCCGAAAATTTTGACGGGTTTTCTCGAGTGATTGAAACTTTTAAAAACCTAAATCAACCTAGAGCATTAAAACCGATCAGTCTTTATTACCATATGTATTCAGGAACCTATCCAGCCTCACTGCAAAGTTTAAATAATGTTTATGATTGGATTGAAAAACAGAAAACAACACCCCTTTATTTAAGTGAGTATGCCTTACGTGCTAAGTCGCTTTATGAAACAGGGTTAGCAAAAGACTTGTTTGGCGGTTGGCAAATAGTTTCAACTGGAATTAAAAGTGTGCGAATACCTTTGTCTCTCGGTATTCCGGAAATAAAAAATAGTAATGTTATTGGCTGGAACAAAGAGTTTGATGGGAATTATCTAATATTGAATAAAGTACGAACGTTTCTTTCACTTAAAACTAGAATAAAAAAGAAGTCAATTGAAAAAAGGCTAGTGAATGCGAACGCACAAATACTAAAATGGCAAAACCTTAAGGGAAATATTTATTGGAAGGTACTGTCACACACTCCTCTTAAAATGACTTTAAGAAACTTCCACCATTGTAAAATTGAATCTAATGTTCAAATCGATGTTAAGCATTATGGGAGGCTAACTCAGATCAGTAGTGAGACCAGTGGCGAAATAGGAGGTGTGATTAATTGTAATTAGTGATTTTCGATTACTACTTAAATTAAGTCCTTCAATCTAGCATGCAAATTACGGATAATAAAAAGCAGCTAAAACGTCGCTCACAATCGAGCGAAGTTTTGGGTTCAAAAGTCAGGTTGGTCAATCGTTTTTCGTTGATTGGGCTAACAATAATTTCTGTAGTGGCGTTATGGTTGGTTTCGCCAAGTCGAACGATGCTATTAAATCTGCTTGCAGAATCTTCGTCCCCAGATGTCGCTTTAGCTTTTCTTTATGCTTTAGATAAAAGTGTACAGGATGATGAAGATATCAAATATTTGATGTTTAAGAATCACTTGATACTAAATAATTTAATTAAAGCGGAAGCCATTATTCTACCGCTACTAAAGGATATAAATGGAAAAAGAAACTGGAAGGCCTTTGAAAAATATTTAAATCTTCTTTTAGTACAATACTCTGTCGCACAAACCAACGAAGAAAAGGAAAAAAAATTAAAGGAGATAAAAAGCTTATTTGATAAAATTGATTCTATCTCAGATCCCAACATAGTGAGAGTGTTTGCCGACTCAGCACTTGCAATGGGATTTGTTGAAAAAGCTTATCAATACTTATTAACCTATCGCCATAATCTAGCTATAACGAATGAAAAAGAGTTGCTTCGTTTGACATTACAATTTTCGGATTATAGTGCCGCATTAATGCATCAACAAAAGATTTTTGATAAGCATCAAACCATTTCTCAATTCAAAAAATTATTAAGTCTTTATGATAGTGCAAATCAAAGAAAGGAAGCATATCTCTTTATTAGGGAATATGATTTGAATGCTAGTAATAATCAAAGACGAAAAAAAATCGTGTCTAGTAATGAATTTATTGTGTTATCAGTCGAGCAAGCTCTATTACAAAACGACGATGAATTTGCAAGGTCGCAAGTAGAAAAAATAATAGAACGTCCTATTAGTGAAATATTTTTATCTAGAATAGTCAAAGCCAGTATTTCGCAAAACGACTTACAGCTCGCAGTCATCACCTCAGAAAGAAGAGCATTGCTTTATCCTACACAAAAAAATATAGCGCAGGCGCACGATATTGCAATTTGGCATGGTGACATATTTAGAGCGCTTGAGTTAACCCATCTTCGAGTTGCAAACAGTCCAAGTGAAGTTAATATCCGCCAAGCAATAAAAGAATCGATAGCCTTAGGTGATTATTCATCGCAAGGAAAATATTATCGTATGCTAGCAAGTCATCACTTTTTAACAAGATCGGAATATGATGATTTTATTAAAATTATAGAGTTAACAGAAGGCAGTCGAATAGCGATAATAGTGGTGAATGATCTTTTGCAAAGTGAAATTAATATTGGCAGTGCTTTAGGATTTTTTGCAAAAGATAGACGGAAAAAACTTTTACTACATAAGGCTCGACTACATAGCTATTTCTCTGAATTTGATATTATAAATGATATTTGGCTTACTTTGAGCGCATTTGAAAATAAGGGGCTAATAGCTGAAATCACTTCCAATGAATCCGATTTATTTGCGAAAACAAAAATCAGTTTAAATCAGTCTGAAGAGGCCCTTGATATTTTACTCAGACGAGAGGATTGGCTAGAGGAATATCTTGTTTATCTTCAAACCGTATTTTCCATAGCTTGGAAAATTGGAAACAAGAAAATAGCGATCAACGCTTTAGACGAACTAACGACCCGTAGCGGTTATGATTCTTCCAGCGCTCTTAATGGTTATCGGTATATCCAATTACATCAACCTTTTATAGAAGATGATATTCCTCGATTACTAGAGTTGTCGGAGCTATGGAATAATGAGCGCCTATTGTTAATTGCAATAGACCTAGCTTATAACAACAAAAATTATAAATTACTCGATCATTTACTCGCTAAAGTGATGCAAAATTCCTCCAACCGAAATAATGAACGACTTATTTTTTACACGGCATTATCGGCAATAAAACAAGGCAAAACGGATAAAGTTAAAATACTATTTTCACAGCTTCTAAAGAATACACCAAAAGATGAGTCGATTATTAATAGTTATTTGTGGTGGTTGATAGACCAAAATGAATTAGAATTGTTAGATAATATTTATAACAGATATAAATTTGAACTAAAAGACAAAATGGAATTTTGGTTGGTTTTTTCTGCCGCATCACAAAAATTGAATAGCTACTCGGAAGCTGAACATTGGTTACGGAAACTTCTTGTTGAAAATATAGATGTTAGTGTTAATGCAATTCTTGACTATGCGCAACTAATGGAAGTGAAAGGCGATAGAGATACTGCGTTTAGACTGCGCCAATATGTCGTTAACAATTTAAGCCAGGAATTATTTGATTTAGAACCCGAACACTATTCATTTTTTGCGATGGTGAAAATATTTGCAGGTGAGCGTTTTTCTCTACCTTTGTTAGAACAACAAGTTGTAGGAAGCGCTGATAAACGAGGAACGATTGATTTATTTTCCTATTATTTACAGAGGCAAGATTATCAACGGCTATTATTGTTTAAAAATGATAAACAATTTTCACATTTTAAGCTACCAGACTGGCAAAGACTGTCGATTGCTTTGCTAGAAAGGGACAAGAAAAGTATTGTCGATTTAGTTAAAAATTCTTTGCAATTGCCTATAGCGCAAAAAAATCATGCCATGCAAAAACTTGGAGGAACTGCATTTGAAGGTTGGGCTGATGCGTGGAGTCATGGAGAATTAATGATTGGCAACATTGATGATGAAAGAGTAGAAAAGGAATTACGACATGTCCATATTAGCCAGCATTCGACAAAATCGCATGGTTTTCAAGTAGACTACTCAAGTTTCACCCATTGGAATATTAGTCGGTTGAGCGCCCGATACTTTCAACCAATTGATAAGGGTTGGTGGGGATTAACTTTAATGCAACAAAGTGCCGACACTCCTCTATTAATTCAAGGTAATATAATAGAGAATGAGGTAAGAGCATTATTTGATCTCAACCTTAAAATTGATTGGTTTAAACCTTATTTAGAGCAAGCGCAACCAGAAATTTTAAGCATTAAGCTAGACTTAGCTGAAGGACTTGGCTCTTTTAGAAGTGGCGTTCATTTTGGTTTATCAAGGAATATTGATGATAGATTGCAAAGCTACTATAGTTTAGGTATCAATCAAGCTTTTGAGGTGAGTGAATTTGCGACGTTAGTGGCAAAAAACGATCAATTGAGTTTTGGTTTAAACTATTTCCCGACCAATCGAGAAAGCTTTTCTTTTAAGTTAAACCTTAACAATGTAAAAACGCGATTTGGTGATAAGGTTGCTACAGGATGGGATTATTCTTTGCGATTGTCAGAGAAACTTTTTTCTTCAGATCCAGGATGGAATATTTATTTGGATTTTGTACAGCAAGAATATAAATTGAAGGATGAACCCTTAATTGAAATCAATGATTTCTTTGCTCCGGCAAACCAAATTGAAGCAAATGATTTTGTTGATGAAAAGTTCTCAAGGTTTGCGATAGGACAACGGCTTTTTAATGGCGCACCAGCGCAACCAGGAGCACTTAAATCATCACCTAGCTATTGGTTTGATACTTCTATTGGATTAAACACCCGTAATAATCAAGCAGATTTTTCTTTAAGTAGTGGGATAGGCTGGCGCTTATTTGGTGATGATGAGCTAAGTGCTAAGGTAGATTGGCAAAGTAACGATATTAACGGTGACAAAGCATTTAAATTTTCATTTAGTTACTATTACAATTTATGATGATGTTAATCACCAAAGATGGTTGGCAGTTGAATTAATGCGTTCATTCTTATGAATCATCTGAATGTACGAAAGATACGAAAAGAATTACGATTATGAAAAATATAATGAGAAAGGAAACTATAATGAAGCACTTAATTAATATGTTTAAAAAATCTATGACTGGAACGATGCTTGTTTTATTTGCTTTTAGTCTATTGTCATGTAGCCAGTATCAAATTGCCGATAGCCCCCAAATTAAAAAGAATCGAACTTGGATTATAATGCCATTGGATAATCACTCTAGTCAGCCATTAGCGAGTGAAAAGGTTGAGGTAATATTAAGTGCGATGCTTTATAGTTTAGGTGTGGATGCTCAAATGTACCCCAAAATAGTGGCAACTGATTTAGTCAGTATTTTGGATAAAGAGTCTCGAAAACTTAAAGCCAATGACTGGTTAATTACACAGGAAGCGACCTACGTGATTTCCGGAAGCGTAAACGAGTGGCATTACAAAAGTGGATTAGATGGTGAACCTGCCGTTGGGATAACATTAGAGTTGATTGATAAAATATCGAAAATGACTCTTTGGAAAGCAACAGGTAGTCGAAGCGGGTGGGGTCGAGAAAGTTTAACCGGCGCCGGACAAATTGTTATCGAAGAGTTAATCGACGGTTTAGAAATTCCAGAAAAAAATGACTAGCGTTTAATACAAATAGCAAATACGTAACACTAATGTAGACTAAAAAATAATTTTGAATAAAAGATCATAATGAAGAAAATAAGAACACTATTACTGATTGGATTTAAGCGTAACTGGGTTGCATGGTTAGAAACAACTGTGGTTGCTTTATTTTCCATTTGGGTTTGGAATAAAAATGGGGCAGTTAATGTAGAAACAGTTCTTGGTAGTGAGACAAGTTTTTTCTGGCCATTATTCGGGCCAATGCTAATTTCTATACGTTATGGATTCGCTAGTGGTGTTATATGTGGATTAATGGTTATAGCGGGTGTCGCAAGTAGTTTACAACTAAATGAAAACTTGCAAAATTTTTCCTTCTCGCTGAGTGTAGGCATGATTTTAACATTGATGATTGTCGGCGAATTTAGAGACCATTGGCATGAGATAAACCAAAAGTTTAATCTTGACCATGACTATATGCGTCAAAAACTAGAGAGTTTTACTAAAAATTATCATTTGCTAAAAGTTTCGCACGATCAACTTGAGCACCGTATCGCTGGAGAGAGGGTTAGTTTAAGAGCTAGCGTTAATCGTTTACAAGAGATAGCGCTAAAAAACACAGAAAATCGTTTTGAAAATATGCGAAGTGCTTTTTTAAATATTATTGCGGAAATTGTGGGACTAGAAGTCGCAGGTATTTATAGAATCAAAAATGGTCAAATTGATAAAAGTGATCATGCAGTGATTAGTGAACATCATGTCTTAGATTTAAAAGATCCAATGTTGAAAAATATGATGGAAACAAAAAAACTTTTGACGGCAGCTAAAATTGGCAAAGATGAAATTCATCGGTCTAGGTATCAAGTTTGTATTCCATTATTAGATACAGCAGATAATCTGCAAGCTATTGCAGTAGCTGAAAAAGCAAAGTTTTTTATGCTAACACCTTCTAATGTTGCGCTTTTATCGTTAGTATCAAATTTTGCGGCAGATTTACTTAATGAGCATTTACAAGTCCCCGTATTAAATGCTCAACAGAAACATTTGTTCGAACAATACATGACGAGAGCTGAAGATAACAGGCGTCAATTTGGAGCAGATACCAGTCTTGTAGTTTTTGTAGGATTCCCCCCTAAATATCGGAAGGCTTTGCAAGAAGTCATTAGCTTTCGCCGAGGGGCTGATGTGTATTGGCATTGCTTTACTAAAGAAAAGGAACCCGTGCTTGTCGTTCTTCTACCTTTGACCACTGTATGGGGAGCGCAGCAATATGTTAATCGAATAAAAGAATTATTAATTCAGTCGCTTGGAGATGTCTCCATGACCATTTCAGCATTGGAAAGGGAAGTAGAAATATTGGGTCCATTAATGCTGGGGAAAGACAAGAAATTCATATCGAGCTTTGTACAGGAGTTAGGAAATTAGTGCTTAGATTATGGTTTTTTATTCAAGCTTTGGTTATTGAATTAGGTTCAATTATCTATGTCGTTGATTCTGAAATGCAACTTTCAGATTGGTTATTATTTATTCTAGTGCATACAATTGCTTGCGCTAGTTACTCACTTGCCTGTTGGTTTTTATTACCCAAATCGCATCAAGATTCTTGGTTGAAAGCACAATTATTTCTTTTCTTTTTTCCATTGTTTTTGCCGGTGCTGGGAATGGTTGGAACAAGCTTATCGCTTATTATAGCGCTTCATTTACCAAAAAAACAAAGTGATGTTACTTGGGATGTTTGTGAAGAAATACCACTACCACAACATCCAGGAGAAATTACTCAAGATCAATTTGGCACGGGTGCATTGGCTGAAATACTAGTAAAAAATGAAGATGTGGAGAGACGTTTAATCGCGGTTAGTGCGGTACAACACTTTTCAAGAAAAGCCGCCGTACCTTTATTGCAAATGGCATTAAAAGATTTATCAGACGATGTTAGGTTATTAGCTTATTCATCTTTAGAAACAATAGAAACAGAAATAAACACTTCTATTGGTCTTTGTAAAAAGCAATATGAATCAAAAAATCTGGGTTTAAAAGCCGCAGAAATTGCTCACCATTATTGGGAGCTGTGTTATCTAGGAATAGCGGAAGGAAGTTTATTAAGACATTAYTTACGTGAGGCSGCWCGTTATTTGAGTTTGGCAAATCAAGACTCTAAAAATGCTTCKAATGAGTTATTATTCGGACGTATTTTATTAAARCAAGGTCAATATAARTTGGCYTCKGAGCATTTAAAAMGGGCTCAAARTGGAGGKYTATTRGCKAGRCAAGTTTTACCTTATTTRGCTGARTGTGCTTTTGAGTTAGGTAATTAYGCAGARGTCAGAAAATTATGYGASCAATTTCCWACCCAAAGGGGYGGWGTTCTTAGTCAATTGAGAGAGTTTTGGCRATGAGMAMYAATTYATCRAATAGYGCTCAACARCCSGTTGATATTTGTTTACTCTTRGAAGGAACTTATCCTTACGTTAGAGGCGGSGTGTCAAGTTGGTTACATCAGATAATTGAAGGATTAAATGAGTATACCTTCCATATTATTTTTCTGGGCGGTGATCCTGATTCCTATACAAAGCGTTATTATGATTTTCCCGATAATGTAAAGGGATTTGAAATGCACTATTTACTTTCCGATATAGGAAAGTTTAGTCCGTCGGCGAGAAAAGGCAGTGTCGAATCTTTTGAGATCTGGAATCGTTTTTCTGCATTTTTTGAACAAAATAAACATCCCATTCCAGGTGATTTATTAGGTGAGGTTTCAACATTTTTAGGCAGTCAAAATGAAATTAGTATGCAAGATTTTTTGTATAGTGAAGCGTCATGGGAWGTAYTAACAGAGCGCTACGCWGAATCTGCAATYGAGCACTCTTTTGTTGAYTATTTTTGGACCTATCGTAATATTTATCAACCTCTTTTTGTTTTATCAAAAATTGCTCAAAATTTGCCTAATGCAAAAGTTTATCATAGTGTTTCAACAGGGTACGCGGGTTTTTTAGGCGCGCTATGCAGAGAAAAATCTAAGATGCCATTTTTGCTGACAGAGCATGGAATCTACACAAAAGAACGTAAAATTGATTTGGCTCAAGCCACATGGATCAAAGATAGACATAGCGTGATTGACGTTAGTATGCATAAGGAAATTGATATTACTCGTAAAACTTGGATCCGTTATTTTGAACAGTTAGGTCTAACAGCTTATGACCAGGCGTCTAAAATTGTCGCTTTGTTTGATGGAAATAGACAAAGACAACATCAGGATGGAGCTGATGAAAATAAAACACGCGTTATTGTTAATGGTATTGATACAAAAAAATTCTTAAAAGCCTACAAAAAACGGCCCAATAAACCGCCTATGGTTGTCGGTTTAGTTGGAAGAGTTGTTCCTATAAAAGACATAAAAACTTTCATAAGAACGATTAGAGCATTATTGGAAACAGTCCCTACTATCGAAGGCTGGATTATTGGACCGAGAGATGAAGACAAGGAATATACCCATGAGTGTGAGTTATTAATTGAAAGCTTAGGTTTAATAGGCAAAGTCAAAATGTTGGGTAGCCAAAACGTGGTTGAAATGTTGCCACAGTTAGGCGTTATGATTTTAACATCAATTAGTGAAGCACAGCCTTTGGTACTATTAGAATCAATGGCGGCGGGGATCCCCTGTGTAGCAACTGATGTGGGAGCGTGTAGAGAAATTATAGAAGGCGCAAAAGGTGTTGATGCGTCCATTGGTAAAGCCGGCGAAATAGTCCCTATTGCTAATCCTATAGAGTCGGCGTCTGCAATTTTAAAAATTATAGAGGATGGAGAGAAATGGAAGTCTATTGGTGACATAGGTTTAAAACGAGTAACAAAATATTACGATGAAGCGTTAATGTACGCTTCATATAGAGAGYTGTATAAGGAGGCTATCGAACAATGGCAGGGATAGGTTTCGAACTTAGAAAAATATTAGACAAGCGTACCTTGCTGTCCGTATTTGAAGCTTATGGTTTGGCTGGAATGATCAGTTCTGGCCCATGGGTGCTATCAATTTTCGCTTTGTTGGCGATTGGTTTTCTGAGTATTGGATGGGTTTTTCCATCTCAAGTAATAGAACAATTTTTATTGTTGGTTACTTATTTAATGGCAGCATCACTAATTATTAGTGGGTTATTTCAATTGCTTTTAACACGCTATATTTCAGATTTGATTTTTGCGGAAAAAGAAGATGAAATCACACCTAACCTATTAGGAACAATGCTTTTGACTAGCGCCATCGCAGCTTTAGTTGGTGGTGGTATTTTATCTATAGTTACAGAAATCTCACCATTGATAAAAATTATTTTGTTTACCGCTTTAATTCTACTTTGTAATCTTTGGTTAATCATCGTTTTTTTAAGCGGAATGAAAGAGTATTACAGGATCTTTTTCACCATGGCTTTTGGCTATGGGCTGATGGTTTTACTGAGTTATTTTTTACCATCAAATGGTTTGCTCGGCCTGATGTTAATCTTTACAGTATGCCAAGCGTTAATAACATTTACATTTCTATTTTTTGTAATCAGAGATTATCCTGCTGACAGACTCGTTTCATTCAGTTTCTTAAACCCATCAAAAGCTTTTTACTCACTTTTATTCTGTGGGCTTTTTTATAACTTAGGCGTTTGGCTAGATAAATTTGTTTTTTGGTTTAGAAGTGAGCCCTCTCACCAAGTGATTGATATTTTCAGAGCATCCTATATTTATGATTTACCCATTTTCATTGCTTACCTTGCAATTGTTCCTGGTATGGCTGTCTTTATGCTGAGAATGGAAACTGATTTTGCTGCGGCCTGTTTGAAATTTTATCAAGCAGTGAGAGAAGGCGGTACGCTTCAGTCGATTTATTTTTTAAAAGACAAAATGGTCCTGGCTTGTCGACAAAGTATTTATGAAGTATTTAAGGTACAAGGAATGACGTTGGCTCTGTTATTAATTTGGGCTGAAGAAATATTAATTTTTTTAGAAATTGACTTAGCCTATTTACATTTGCTTTATGTGGATTTAGTTGGAGTTAGTTTACAAGTTTTAGTCATGTCTATTTTGAATGTTATGTATTACTTAGATAAACGGTATGCGGCACTTGCACTGACTATATTTATGGCTGCAGGAAATTACTTCTTATCTCAACTGAGTGTTGATATGGGGCCTGTTTATTATGGTTATGGGTTTGCAGTGACTATGTTACTAACTACAATTGTTGGTTTGATTGCATTAGATAGGCAATTCGCATCTTTGGAGTATCAGACATTCATGTTGCAAAGAACGTAGGAGTTTGTCCGAGAATAGTAAGCCTATTGCAAAATAGCTTTCCCTCGTGTCGGCATCTATACTCGGACAACCTCCTAGTCAAAATAAATTTAACCAAACTGCCCAACATACTCTGATATTAGTAATCTCTTGTCAGGATCTTCATCGGTAAAGAATACTTTGACTTGAATCATTTGACTGTTAGGATTTTCATCTTTACTTTTTAGCATTTGTATAAAGCCATTGATCCGCATAACTTTCTTTTCATCATCTTTTCTAAACTCCATATCGATAGAAACTTGGTCTAATAATGAAGGCATATAATCTGATACCTTAAATACGCCTAACATGCTTTTCAAATCAAGCTGTTGTAGTGCGCAATGGAGCTCTCCATTGGGAGTTCGCAATAGTGCGATTCCTTTAGTCAAATTTTTAGCGGGCGCTTTTTTAATTGGTTTCGGTTTGGACGTTAGAGGCGAAGACCCTCCAGTTAGAACAGAAAGAGAATCGTTACCGCTAATCATTGCGGGTTTTTGGCTCATTTCAATTTTTATACCATGGCGTTTTAGTGCTTTTCCCACTTTTTCTTGAAACTGTTTGTTGTTAAACGGCTTAACTAAGTAATCACTAACTCCTGATTGTATAGCCTTTATAACAAATTCTTTGTCACCACGGCTTGTGACCATGATAAAAGGTGTATTCTTCAAATTATCTTGTTGTCTCGCCCAAACTAATAACTCTTCGCCATTCATTTCAGGCATTTCCCAATCACATAAAATCAAATCAACAGGCTGTCTTTTCAATAAAGCCATACCTGTTTGGCCATTGTTAGCATCAAAGGTGACCGCATTGGTGAAATTTTGCCTAATAAATTTTTTAATTAGGTCGCGGATCATTGTTGCATCATCGATGACCGCAATTTTGATTTGACTCATTTTATATCCACTTATTTAAATCATCTATTAATTATAGTGCATTGTTGAATATCCACATTAAATCTAGATATTGATTAAATTCTATCAATAGCAGACAGCCAACTTATCAATAACAGACAGCCACTTTACCAATTAACTCCTACAATTCCTGTAGTCGATCTCTCACATAGCCTGTTGAGATAAGATATAGCCGTCAACTTATGGTTTTGCCATACTACATTCTCGAAAACTCAACTTTAGGAAGTAGGATGACCATAGCAAGGAAGCAGATAGTAGACGAGCAGACACCAGGCTTTTACCACTGTACTAATCGATGTGTTCGTAGGACTTTTTTATGTGGTTTAGATGAAGTCACTGGGTTCGATTACTCACACAGAAAAGCGTGGATTGAAAAAAGACTATTGGAATTAAGTGAAATATTTTCGGTGGAAATTTTTGCCTACGCGGTGATGGATAATCACTATCATATTGTTCTTCAAGTTGATCCTCTTGCACCTTTAAAGTGGTCTGACGAAGATGTGGCTGATAAATGGTTACAAGCTTATGGCCATACGTCATCTAGAATAAAAAATGATCTGAGAGCAACATTAAAAAGGCAAGCCATAATGGCGGATAAAGAAAAGCTCAAAACTTACCGCAAACGTTTGGGAAGTCTTTCATGGTTTATGGGGCGGTTAAATGAACCTTTAGCTAAACAAAGTAATAATGAGGAGAATTGTGCTGGACGGTTTTGGGAAGGTCGTTTTCATTCGCAGGCTCTTTTAGATGAGGGAGCCGTATTATCTTGTATGGCCTATGTTGATTTAAATCCTGTTAGAGCAAATCTTGCTCAAACGCTTGAAAGCTCAAAGCACACATCGATTAAAAAGCGAATAAAAGACGTCAAAAAGCGTGAAACTGTCCACCTTCAAAAGCAACTAAAAAGTGATATTCAGTCATTGAGTACAAAGATGAATTCTCAAGCACTACCCATTAAACTAAAAGAATATATTCAGCTGGTTGAATGGACGGGACAAAGTATTCTTTACCCAGGAAAATATAATCTGCCTGAAAATTTATCCCCGACGTTTGATAGTTTTAACCTTCAACAAACTCATTGGCTTCAACAAATTAAAGATTTTAATAATAATTATTGTCATGTTGTAGGGCCGGTTGAGTTAATCAGAAACAAAGCCATTCAAATCAAAAAACGTTGTTTAAAAGGTGTGAAGGCAGCCCGTTTACTCTATCGGAAAAGCGAATAATAAAGCGCAAAACGAATTAAGGGATTATTTCATAAAAGTCATTTTTTCTAAATTTTAAGGAAAGCTTGTTTTTGCTTTTTATTAAAGTTGGCTGTCTAGTATTATTCATAAGATTGTTAGCTGTTTTTTCCTTCAAAGTGATTTTTTTGAGCGTTAATTTCATTGACCATATGTTCTCTAAAAGCCAATACTTTTGCATTACGCTTTAAATCGGGATGAAACAGTAACCACAGCCCTAAATTATGGATATCATCTGGCTGATTGTATCGAACTAATGTTTTTTCAGAGTCCCCCATAAAGCAGGGTAAATAAGCGAGCCCAAGATCTTGTTTCAACGCTGATTTTGTTAACAAAGTATCATCGGAATAAAACTGATGTTCATGATCGGTGCATGTCTGTTTTGTCCACGCTTTATGAAATCCACAGCAAGTTACTCCCAACCATTTTACTTGGCTATTTTCTTTGGCTATTTTTGTTAAGTAACTTTGGCTTGCATAAACAGCACTCGCAATGGTGACAAGTCGTTTACCGACCAAAGTATCTAGCGGTGTATTGGTTAACCGAATGGCGACATCGGCTTCTCTATCTGCCAAGCTCGCGTAAGTATTGGTCACCATTATATGCAATTCGATAGCAGGGTAATTTTTTGCGAAACTAGAAAATATAGGCATTAATATGGTTGAAGCCATGTTATTTATTGCGGTTACTTTCAGTTGGCCTGTCAGTTTAGATTCATTTCCTGCTAAAACACCGTCGATCTTAAGGACTTCAAACTCCATTTTTAGTGCTGCTTTTTTTAGTTTTTCACCATCAGATGTTAGCTCATAGCCACTTTTCTTTCTTTCAATGAGTTGAGTGCCCATCTTTTTTTCGAGCGCGCGTAATCGTCTGGAAACTGTAGAATGTTGCACTCCAAGCAGTTTTGCACCACCGCTAATCGACTTTTCTCGTGCTACCGCTAGAAAATACTTTAGGTCATCCCAGTTCATGTTTTTAACCTTTTGTGCAATTCTGCACATTATGATTCATTTTTTTGCTAATTGTCATCAAAAATTAACAGTTTACACTAGATAATAGATTTACAAAGGCGCTACTTCAAAGGAAAGTCTTTTTGTTAGAAATAAACAACATAAAATAACCTGGAGAATGACATGAGTAAAGTATTTGACCCAACACAATATAAAAAAACAACACGTATTCAATGGGATGATGCATCAGAAGCATGGAACCGCTGGGGTCCTTTGCTAAATCGTTGGCTTGGACCTGCAACTGAACGAATGTTTGATATGGCTGATATAGGCATTAACAGTCAAGTATTAGATGTGGCTGCAGGAGCAGGTGAACAATCTATTTCTGCTGCAAAACGTGTTGGTGCTAACGGACGAGTATTAGCTACGGATTTATCACCTAAAATTCTAGAATTTGCTAAAGAAGCAGCCTTTCAAGAGGGCTTAACTAATTTTGAAACCAAAGTCCTTGATGGTGAAAGGTTAGGTGAGTTAGCCGGACAGGAATTTGATGCGGTTATTTCTAGAGTCGGTTTAATTTACTTTCCAGATCAACAAAAAGCATTAAAAGGAATGAAGGATAGTTTACGTGACGGAGGGAAAATCAGTGTTATGGTTTACTCAACACCGGATAAAAATGGGTTCTTTTCAATACCTGTTTCTATTATTCGTCGCCGTGCACAATTGCCAGATCCTTTGCCTGGACAACCTGGACCTTTTAGCTTAGGCAAAGTCGAAGTCCTTAGAAAAGCATTGGAAGATGCTGGATTCAAAAATGTTGACGTGGAAGCTATTAACTCTCCAGTACGGTTAGACACTGCTTTAGATTGTCTTCAATTTGAGCAAGAATCATTTGGTGCACTCCATCAAATGTTGTCAGGGTTATCAGCAACAGAACAAGATGATGCATGGGAAGAAATTGAGCAAGCTTTGACTGAATTTGAGGTTTATGGAAAGTTTTGTGGACCTTGTGAAATGTTAGTGGCATCGGGTACAAAGTAATAAGGTGATAATTAGCATTAGGAAATTTTTTCTATTGTCGACAGATATAACCGAATAAGTTATATCCCTGAGTACCTTATCGGTTAAATAAACCTGCTGGGTGGACTCAAAACACTTTATCGGTTAGATGTAGAAATCGATAGGTTAAATATTGAGTATTAAGAAATAACTATTTGTTGGTTTAATCTTTTAAAAACTATTAAATTTTACTTGAGGTTGATACAGGTTCACAAAATTAATTATTAGAAAGTTACAGATATTATTTAATAGTAAATCTAGACTAAATGCTACGTATTACCGCAGTTTTCTGATATTTATCAGGTGTTATTAAAATATCTATCGATAACTTTCATAAAATCGATTAATCCATGTTGTTCTTTTTTTAAATTCATCCATAAGATTTGATAATTCTTTAGGTACATCCGTTGGCCAATTCAATCCATACTTTGATTGCATTGATAGAGGCGCAAGAAGTGAGGCGGCAGAAAGATCAGCTCTGGTAAATTGCTCACCCACAAGATATTGATTAGTTTGGTAATGTTTGTCTAATCTATCAATCGCTTTCGATAATTGGTGCTTTGACTCCATAGCTGTTTCAGAATTGATTCTCATAAAATAACGCATTTTGCTAGCTAACTTCGAGTAAGCAAAAGTTAAAAACAAATTGCCATACCAAGGGCCTTTATGCGCAAAGAATGGTTTAACAATTTTTGGATAGTCTAACAAGATATGATAAACACATAATCGAACGGGAACTCCCACTTCATTATCCAGATAATTTTCCCAATCGAGCGCTTCCTTTTTTAAATTTTCGTCTTTTGGTGTTAATGAATTTTCTGGAAAAGTGGCATCTAAATAATCAATAATTTCTGTTGAACCTTGAATAAATTTATCGTTATGTTTAAGAATAGGAACTGAAGATTTAACGCCCATTTTCCTTGTTTGATTGATATGCAATCCAGGGATCAGATTAATGGTTTTATATTCGATATTTTTGAAATCGAGAGCCCACCGAATCTTTTCGCAGAAGTGCGATATTGGGAATTGATAAAGGGTTATCATAATTCTGTTTTCCAAAATCATTTTATAGAGTATTGAGATAGATTATATACTTATGGCATGTCCAGATCCGATAATCCTTGAACATAATCCATCGGACTTAATAACCTTAGATCTAGAATGGTCATTAATCCCAAAATTTGGCTACTAGCTATAGAAGTATGCTTTATTGGAGTTTAAAATACATGGGTTATATTATCATCTACTTTTTAAAGGAAATATCATGACAATTCAAGTAAACGATGCAGTACCAAGTGCAACAGTAAAAATTGTTGTTGGCGGTGAAGCTAGCGAAGTTAATACAAGCGAATTATTCGCAAAGGGTAAAAGCGTTATTTTTGGTCTTCCAGGAGCATTTACACCAACTTGCTCTCAGGCTCACTTGCCCGGTTTTGTAGTTGGTGCTGATACGATTAAAGCAAAAGGCGTGGAACGCATTGTATGTATGTCTGTTAATGATGCGTTTGTCATGGGTGCTTGGGGCAAAGCGAGTAATGCGGAGGAGTTAGTGATGCTTGCTGACGGAAATTGTGATTTCGCAAAAGCACTTGGACTAGATTTTGACGGTTCTGGGTTTGGAATGGGTCAACGTTGTAAGCGTTTTGCAGCGATTATTGATAACGGTACTGTGACTCATGTTTTTATTGAAGGTCCTGGTGAGTTTGACGTATCTTCTGCGGAAAATGTATTAAAAAACCTCTAATCTCGTAAGACCAAAGCTTGTTTTGGACAAGCTTTGGTTATAATGTGTTTATTTAAAATAATCTAAAACATACCATCATAGATGTTGCCATTTGTTGAGAATCTAAGATATCAGCATTGCGAATATGAAGGATGTTATTGATGATTGAAATAATATGAGGGAATCGTTTTTGATTTGGCGACTACCTTGTAAATACAGAAAATTAAGTGACATCTTATTGTAGAGCCTTAATTTAAAAAAACCTTGTCGTGAATAGCGAGGTTACAAAATAATCATCAGTTTTCTATGCTGGAAACTAGTCGAACTCCTTTAAACGCATTAAAATCATACATTCTTTAAATAGGTTTAAAATCTTTGAAATAGAGCAGAGTTAGAGAAGAACTATGGCAATAAGAATAGGCATTAATGGATTTGGGCGCATGGGACGGTTAACACTTCGTACGCTCTGGAATTCTGACGGTATCGAGATTGTTAAAATAAATGATCCCGCGGGGGATGCCAAAACCTTTGCCCATCTGCTTAATTTCGATTCCATTCACGGACGTTGGCAATTTGATGCTGATTTTGTACAGGATGAAAAACAACCATTTCTTATTGTTCAGGAAAAGAAAATTGGTTTTTTTCAAAATGAAGATATCGATGAATCTGATTGGTCGGATTGTGATATCATAATTGAAGCATCCGGAAAGTTTAAAACAAAGAAGTCATTGGAAAAATACTTAATTCAAGGCGTGAAACGAGTCGTCGTAACAGCACCAGTAAAAGAAGAGGBTGTGCTTAATATTGTAATGGGTGTTAATCAACACCTTTACCAAGCTTCAAAACATTCTATCGTCACCGCCGCATCCTGCACAACTAATTGTTTAGCCCCCGTGGTTAAAGTGTTAAATGAAAAAATAGGCATTCGCCATGGTTCAATGACGACTATCCATGATGTCACTAATACCCAAGTGATTCTAGATTCTCCACATTCAGATTTAAGACGTTCACGAGCATGCGGAATGAGCTTAATACCTACTACCACGGGATCAGCAACCGCAATCACCCAGATTTTCCCTGAACTTAAAGGAAAACTGAATGGACATGCAGTTAGAGTACCGCTGGCAAATGCTTCATTGACTGACTGTGTTTTTGAGTTAAAGCGAGAAGTGAATGTTAAAGAAATAAATCAACTATTTGAAGATGCCTCAAACAATGAGTTAAAAGGTATTCTAGGTTATGAAGAGCGACCGTTGGTTTCTATTGATTACAGAACCGATCCCCGCTCAAGTATTGTTGATGCGTTATCAACGATGGTGATTAATGGAACTCAATTGAAAGTCTACATTTGGTACGATAATGAATGGGGTTATGTCAATCGCGTGACTGAATTGGTCAAGCTAATTATTGGCAAAGGTCTTTAGTCGCTTGAATGATACAAAAACACTATCGGAGGAGATAAAACAGTACGCATTAATTACTGCCAACTATTGGGCTTTTACCTTAACTGATGGCGCTTTAAGAATGTTGGTGCTGTTGTACTTTTATCAGCTCGGATATTCGCCTTTTCAGTTAGCATCTTTATTCGTTTTTTATGAATTGTTTGGAGTCATCACTAATTTAATTGGTGGTTGGCTCGGCGCTAGTTTTGGGCTCAATAAAACCATGAATATTGGGCTTGGTTTGCAGGTGCTCGCTTTAGCGTTGTTACTTGTTTCTCCTCAATTATTAACTGTGGTTTGGGTGATGAGCGCTCAAGCTATTTCTGGAATAGCAAAAGATCTTAATAAAATGAGTGCTAAAAGTGCTATCAAGACTTTAGTGCCTAAGGATCAAAAAGGACAACTTTTTAAATGGGTCGCGATTCTTACTGGATCTAAAAATACGCTTAAAGGTGTTGGTTTTTTTCTAGGTGGATTTTTACTCACCCAATTCGGTTTTCATAATACTATTTTGATTATGCTTGTATTATTAACCTTTGTTTGGATTATGAGTTTGATATACTTAAAAAGGGATTTAGGTAAATCCAAAAGAAAACCAAAATTTTCGCAGATATTTTCAAAGAACAAATCGATTAACTTTTTATCCGGCGCACGTTTATTTCTATTTTCTGCCAGAGATGTTTGGTTTGTTATTGCTCTGCCGGTTTATCTATCTGAGAAATTTGAGTGGACACATACAGCCATTGGAACTTTTATGGCGTTGTGGATTATTGGTTATGGTTTTGTTCAAACGCTATCACCTCAACTTTTTAAAAAGAGTATCAATTTAAGGGAAACGAGTATTAGTCAAATGGCCGGAAAATGGGCACTTTTGCTTTCGCTGTTTCCATTATTGATTAGTTTTTCTCTAGGCTTTGACTCATATTCTGAGATTCTTTTGTTAATAGGCCTTGGGTTGTTTGGAGTTATCTTTGCCATTAATTCTTCAGTACATAGTTTTTTAATTGTTGATATCGCTTCTGAAAAAAGCGTTTCGATGGATGTAGGTTTTTATTACATGGCGAATGCTATGGGCCGGTTACTTGGAACTATATTGTCAGGCTATTTATATCAAAAATATGGTTTAGAAACCTGTTTAATTTTTTCAAGTGGTTTTTTGTTGATTGCTAGCGGGTTAGTTTGGAGAATTAAGGGTAAATAACCAACACATTGAAATACATTTATTTAGCCTATGTTTATTAAAAGGAAAAACTATTGATAAATGCCTGCAATGTAAAGAACATGGGTATAAACTAACTAAAAAAGAAGCCTGTTATCTTGAGGATTTAATCATGAATTCAATATTCCACTTAGCTTTTAATGTAACCGACCTTGATAAAGCAAGAGTGTTTTATGGCGAATTACTTCAATGTCGGGAAGGACGGAGTACAAAAAATTGGGTTGATTTTAATTTTTATGGACATCAAATTTCGTTGCATTTGGGTAAACCATTAGAGACAAGTAATACTGGTAAAGTAGGCGAGCATAAAGTGCCTATGCCACATTTTGGCGTAATACTTGATAGAGATAAATGGGAAGTGTTAGCGGAAAGGCTAATAGATTCTGATATTAATTTTGAAATACCACCATGTACTCGTTTCGAAGGTGAACCGGGAGAACAGAGCACTATGTTCTTCAGAGATTTTTGTGGCAATCCTATTGAAATTAAATCTTTCCAAAATATTGTAAAGGTTTTTGAAAAATGAAACCAATCATCCCATTTGTCAGTAATTATTCTTTAGAAGAAAAGACAGAATGGTTAAATCAATTACAAATCGCTATGCCAGAAGAAAGGGTGGTTTTGGCTGAAAATATCGATGTAATAGAATTAGATAAGACTGAAATAGCGATAGTGGCTGATCCCGATCTCGATTTACTTAAAAGTTTAAAATCACTCAAATGGGTTCAAACCTTGAGTGCTGGTGTTGAAGGACTTATCGCTGTCGCTAAATCGCATAATTTTCAAATTGTAAGAATGATCGACCCCAATCTTTCTAATGCTATGGCTGAGTCTGTTTTAACGTGGGCTCTATTTATTAAAAATAAAATTCCGACTTATCTATTGCAACAAAAGAATAAGAACTGGAACCAACTAAACTATCAGCCTGCGAATAAATGTAAAATTGGTATTCTAGGATTGGGTGCAATGGGTAAAGCGAGTGCTAATAAATTATTAAAGAATAATTTTCAGGTGCTTGGTTGGAGTCATTCAAAAAATTCGATTGATGGAGTAACGACATTTTATGGTGAAAATGGTTTAATTGATTTTGTACGCCAGTGCCAGATTTTGATCTGTCTACTGCCTTTAACGAATGAGACTAAAGGATTTGTTGACACTCGTTTGTTAAGGGAATTACCAGAGGGAGCATCGGTCATTAATTTTTCTCGTGGAGGTCTATTAGTAACTAATGATCTGCTAGTCGAACTCGATGACGATCATATTTATCATGCGATCTTAGATGTATTTGATCAGGAGCCATTACCCGTGGACAATTGTTTATGGTCGAACCCTAAGGTGACGATACTGCCACATGTTGCAGCAATCACGGATCCGAACACGGCAACGGTGATTGTTGCTAAAAATGTTAAAGGTTACAGAGATACTGGGAGCTTGAGGAAATTTGTAGATTTAAGCAAAGGTTATTGATTTACGTTTCATCATTTAGTGTATATCGAACAGCATCTCGCAAATCGATATAGTCATACTCAGAGAGTCCTGTAAATTCAAGAACCTTCCCTGATATTTTTTGCCACTCAAAATCTACATCACATTGTGCTAACTTATCGGGTAAATCCACCATATTTTCGGCCATTTTTAAGACGCAAAGTAAGGTTTTTAAAGATGGGTTTTCAATGGTTTGGTCATCCAATACACGATCWACWGAATGATGATGTTTAACMGCYAAACAKAGRACTTTWGGYAGATTCCACACRCGMGCRACTCGATAACCAGCTGCCGCGTGGTGCACACCAAAGGTAGCAAATTCTTCACTGGTTATTCTTCCATCTTCGCGTCCATAAGAATATTCGATGATTTCCTGATAATTATCATGTTGTAACGCTAACAATGGGATCCCACAATTATGGAATAAACCGAGGGTATAAGCATCATCTGCCATAGCAAGATTCAGTTGACGGCAAATCGTGGAAGAAACAACAGCCACTTTATGCGATAAATCCCAAAACAATGAGAGATCCATTTTAGTTTCTAGTGCGGTCATTGTATCTCTTAGCAGAAGAGTCTTAAGAATGGCCACAACTCTATCTACACCTAGCATTACAACGGCTTGAGGGATAGAAGATATTTTGGTTGAAAGTCCAAAAGCAGCTGAATTAACGATTTTTATGACTGCTGCGCTGATCCCTAAATCTGTCGAAATAACCTCTCCAATTTTTTCTAGATCTGCCTGACAATCTTTGACTTGATCAATGATTCCGGGCTTTGGCGGGATGTAAATACCTTTATCTGCAATATTTTGCGAGACTTTAATGTTGACGCTAGTGACCATGTTTTAAATAAATTTGTTAACCGTAAATAAACTATAGCCCGTAAAACCGATTTCTGTTGTAAAATTACCGTCTTATTATCCGCTAATTGAAATAATCAATTTTTTATCGATTGGTAACAAATTGTAAACTAGCCATACAATCGCGTAACAATTGAGATTAGCAAAGGTCAAAATGATTCAAAGCAATGATRAGCGAGAATGTTTGTGAAATTTAAAATAGTCATTTTATCCATCGCGATTATTAGTTTTTTACTAATAACGGCATTTACAAAAACGGATCCTACTAAGACAGAGTCGAAATCAATTATTTCAGCAAAACATGAAAAATCTATTGGGTTTAAACAAGGCATGATAGCGCCAGATTTTGAACTCACGCGGTTTGATGGTAGTCAATTTAAGCTAAGCGRTTATCGCGGTAAAAAGGCAGTTTATTTGGTCTTTTGGACAACTTGGTGTACCTACTGCATGAGAAAGATCCCAAAACTTCAGCATGCTCATAAAATATTGGGTAAACAGATTGAAATTATTGCTATTGATACAAGCGTTAAAGATACGATTGAAAAAGCTAGAAAATTTAAAAAAGATAGAAATATTATTTACCCTTTAGCATTTGATTTTGGCAAAAAGGTCACTGATTTATATAACGTGTGGGGAACGCCCACAGAGTTTGTGATTGATATTAATGGTGTAATTGTGCATAGAGATCGAGTGCCAGATAATTTGTCAGAACATTTAAGTAATTGGAATATGATTGATCAGACGGTTGAGAATTTATCGTTAATTGCTGATCAAAACTGTGATAAGGATAAGCTCTTTTGTTAAAACAAAATAGGCAAAAAAAAGCGTTAAAATTTGGTTCTATAAAGCCAAGTAAGATTAGCGCACTTTCGTCGGGTTTAAATCGCCGCGCATTTTTGCGAAATTCATCGGCTACTTTTTTAGTGGCAAGTTTGGCGGCGTGTAAACCTAACATGAAAGTAGACGACACGAAGATAATTAAAAGTGAAGAGAAGTCAGGTCACCATCCAACAGATGATATTTTCAAGTTCAGCAAAGAAGAAGAAAATAATCTGCTACAAGTACAAGAACATTTATTTCCTAAAGATGGGGATGGTCCTTCTGCATCAGATGTGAATTCATTTGCCTATTTAGAGTGGGCGTTAACGGATCCAGATAATGCTTCTGATGGTGACGGAGACTTTATCAAGAAAGGTGTGGGTTGGTTAGATGGACTTGCCAAACAAACTCAAGGTGATATCTTCCTAAAATTGTCTTTTGAACAACAAGATAAAGTCCTACGTCAGATTAGCAAATCAAGCACAGGTGAAAACTGGATGTCCATTATCATCTATTACATTATGGAAGCTTTGCTATTTGATCCGATTTACGGTGGTAATCCTGATGGTATTGGATGGAAATGGTTGGAACATCAACCGGGATTTCCTGCACCAGATTCTGAATCTTTGTATAGAAAATATTACTAAAAGATAAAAAACAATTCACCACAGAGGTCACGGAGTAAAAGATAAAAAAGTCCCCCTCTTTGCGAAGAGGGGTTAGGGGAGATTTAATCAACTTTCAACATTAAATTAGATTGTTGATAAATGCAAACTGCTAAATCCCCCTCAATCCCCCTTCGCAAAGGGGGAGGTGATTTTTTTCTCCGTGTACTCTGCGCCTCTGTGGTGACAAAATGTTTTATATTTGGGTTTTAATTTATGAATGAAATATTTGAATTTGATTGTTGTATTGTGGGTAGCGGGGCTGGTGCTGGACCAGTCGCGTACGAGTTATCCAAAGCTGGATATAAAGTTGCAATACTAGAAAAAGGTAAATGGTATAAAGAATCGGATTTTAGAAAAGACGAGCAGTTATATCGACACAGTATTTTTCGTTCTAAATTTAAAGATGAACGGCATGTACTAGAAGAACCTGATGGCGATGATGGATTTAACGCTAAGGATTGGAGTAGTGATACTACGGCTCAGTTTTGGGGTGGTAATATTGTTGGTGGCGCATCCAATTTCATGAGTGCCTATTTCCATCGTTTAAAGCCAGAAGACTTTAGGTTAGTCTCAACATTTGGACAAATTGAAGGCGCAAATACTGTTGATTGGCCGATCACTTATGATGAAATGGAACCCTATTACACAAAAGCAGAAAATGTAATTGGAATTTCTGGGAAGATCGTCCATCATCCATTTTTAGAGCCTCGGTCTACCAAAGATTACCCTTTGCCACCTACCGCGGAACATCCAATTTCATCTTGGTTTGATAAAACCTGTAAAGATATGGGTTTAAACCCTTTACCTATGGCAAGAGGGATCTTGTCGCGTCCGCATAATGGCAGAGAGTCATGTCAGTATTCAGGGTATTGCGGTAGTTATGGTTGTGCTTCAGGGGCGAAAGCTAGTTCTCGAGCATCGTTGCTTGATCAAGCAGTTGCAACGGGGAATTGTAAAATAATCACTGAAGCAAAAGCGTACCAAATAAATTCTGATAGTAAAGGTAATGCATCGTCTGTTGATTATTTTGATCTTTCAAAGGAAGCATTCCAAACTCCATCCCAATCGATTAAAGTAAAAGCAAAAATAATAGTAGTTGCTTGTTACTCTATAGAATCCGCGCGATTATTACTTAGTTCAAGAGGCGAACGCCACCCTGATGGTTTGGGTAATCGTTACCAGCAAATAGGAAAAAATTTACATTGCTGTGCCGGAGGTACTGGTCACGGAATATTTGAATTTGATCAATTTACAAGCGAGCAGGCAGAACAATTGAAAGTACGAGGGCCTTTCTTTAACCGAGCATTACAGGACTGGTATTTCATCGACGATAAAAAATCCTTTGGACAACGAGTTAAAGGTGGGACCATTGATTTTGTTTTTGATCCTCCATCTCCAGCATCCGATGCCAACTCACAAAAATGGCAAGACGGAAACCTATTATGGGGAACACAACTAAAACAAAAGGTGAAATCTTATTTTACCAAGTCTAAAGATTTTAAATTCGAAGTTTTTTGCGATTGGTTAACCAATGATGACTGTCATGTGAGTCTCGATTCAAGTGAAAAGGATAAATGGGGATCGCCTGTTGCTAAGGTTAAAGCAGGATTTCATCCTCATGATCTTAAAGTTGGTAGTTACATAGTTGAAAAAGGCAAAGAGGTCATGAAAAATCTAGGCGCACAAAGCGTTAGAGGGAGTGCTTTTTCTTCACCAACTTCAAACTTAGTCGCTGGTGGATTACGTTTTGGTAAAGATCCTAAAACGTCGGCACTTGACGCTGATTGTCGAGTTCATGGCACTGATAATTGTTTTGTGACGGATGGTAGTTTTATGCCAAACGGCGGCAGTGTTACACCGACTTTTACTATTTATGCAAATTCATTTCGAGTGGCTGATATCATTAAAAAACAGATGAGTTAATTGTTATTTTGAGTCCCATTTCTCATTTTAAAGGTAATATCAGATAATTATCACATCCCTTTTTCGCTATATCTACTACACTCAATTATAGTATTTCTTTAATTGGATGATAGAAATGGCGAAAATTATTATTGTTGATGATTCTGCGGCGATTAGAATGCCCTTGAAATTAATTCTTGAAGAGTAAGGGCATGAAGTCTTTGCTTTTGAGGATGGTCGACAAGCTTTAGATTATGCGCGAGGTGAAGTTGTTGATTTAGTGATAACAGACCTGAACATGCCTGTTATGAACGGTATGGCATTGATAGCCAGTTTGCGTAAACATTCCGATTATAAATCGATTCCAATTTTGGTACTCACTACGGAAACCGTCGATCACAAGAAAAATAAAGCTAAAGCGCTTGGTGCTACCGGGTGGATTGCTAAGCCTTTCTCGCAAGATCGAATCAAAAAAGCTTTAGATAAGATATTACCTACCTAATTGCTATACAACTGAAATATCTTTCATTATCTATTCCTCCTGTAATGGCCGGTAGTCTTTGCAGTGTGGAAGCGCCTGTATATTATTAAAAGCGTTGCCTTCAAATTTAAAGCTGAATAATAAAGCTGTTTATTCTACATTGTCATAATAACGTAATATAATACACTTAGACTTTGCTACAGATGCGGGATTTTTCGATTTCGTTGTTTGAGTACAATAGATGAGATTCTAGTGAGAAATTTATGACCACTAAAATAATGCTGGTTGAGGATGAACAATCCATAAGAGAGATGCTTCGTTATGCGTTGGAGTCTAATGGATATCAAGTCATCGAAGCTGAAAGCGCAGAGCAAGCTAGAAAGCTGTTACTCGATAATAGACCTGATCTACTAATTGTTGATTGGATGATGCCTGCTGAGTCTGGCATAAATTTTATTCGTCGATTAAAGCAAGATGAAGTTTGGTCAGAAATTCCCGTAATGATGTTAACGGCACGTGTTGAAGAAATGGATAAAGTTAAAGGGCTCGAAACTGGGGCGGATGACTATATGACTAAACCTGTTGCAATTAAGGAATTTAGAGCGCGCATTAAAGCATTACTTAGACGAGCATCTCCTGACAGGCAAGATGAATCAATTGAGGTTGAAGGTATTAGACTAAACCTCTCAACCCGTCAATGTTTTATTAACAATGTTATTTATAAAATTGGCGGTGCAGAATTTAATTTGCTCCATTTTTTTATGACTCACAAGAATAAAGTTTATTCTCGCACGCAACTACTAGATTTTGTTTGGGGACAGGGCGTTTATTTAGAAGAACGAACAGTTGATGTACATATGTTGAGATTGAGGAAGTTGCTTAAACCTTCGGAAAAAGATAAATTAATTGTGACGGTAAGAAGCATGGGCTACATGTTTACTGATGGAAAAAATCTTTAAGGCAATCAGAATGAATAATGCTTGGTCTACCGAAATTACAAGACTTCTTTTTTTATTAGTTTCAATTGTTGTGTTTGGATTTGTTTCTAGTTATTGGCTGCTATCTATCATCTTACATTTTGTAATGTATATTACTTGGGTCATGCTTCAGTTAGGACGTTTTGAACGTTGGATAAGAAATGGTGCTCACTCATTGCATGCACCAGATACAAGTGGGATATGGGCGCTGATTGTTCAGCATATATATCGTACGCAAAAAAAAAATAAAGATAGAAAGCAGAGCCTATCCAATTTAGCAAAACGCTATCAAGCGATTATGAAAGCATTGCCTGATGCGACGATTGTTCTAAACGAACACCTCGAAATAGAGTGGGCAAATCAGATTGCTGTGGACGTTCTTGGCGTTGATATCGAACGTGATACTGGTCATCGAGTCGATAATATTATCAGAGCTCTTTCCATTCAAGAGTTGCTTAAAGGTGAGGATGCAAAAAACGAAATTGAGTTTGTTTCTCCTATAGATGAGCATAAAACATTGATCTTGTCTAAGGTTCGTTTTGGAGAGAGCCAGATTTTATTAACAGCTAGAGATATTAGCCAAAGAATTGCTTTACAGAAAATGCGTAAGGCTTTTATTGCTAATGCTTCTCACGAGTTGAGAACACCATTAACCGTAATATCGGGCTATTTAGAAATGCTCAATGATGATGACCAGCTTCCTTCTTCAATGAAAAACCTTATGAGTAATGCGCATCTTCAAGCGGTAAGAATGGATCGAATATTGAATGACTTATTAGTATTATCTAAACTGGAAGAAAAAGGTTTTTCGGAAGATCGCGGAGAAAAACTAGATGCAGCTAACCTACTGAAACAAGTTGTTGCCGATTTTGAAAAAATATCAGTAAAAAAATCGCATAGTTTTGAAATAAATATTGAAGAAGGGCTGGATATTATTTTGATAGAAAGAGAGTTTATTAGTTTATGCCAAAACCTATTGGGCAATGCAATAAAATATTCTGCAGATGGCTCAATGATTAAACTATGCTGGCAGTTAGGAAAAGATAATCATGCTTGTTTGAGAGTTTCAGATAGTGGCGAGGGGATTGCACCAGAGCACCTTTCTCGATTAACAGAACGGTTTTATCGTATAAATGTTAATCGTTCACGGAAAGTTGGTGGTACTGGATTAGGACTCTCTATAGTTAAACATATTATGGATAATTGTGGTGGTTATCTAGACATTAAGAGTGAACTAAATGTTGGTTCGACGTTTATGGCGTGTTTTCCAGAAAATAGAATATTCAAAAATGGTAGATAAAAATTTATTTTTGGTTGCTGTCATATTCCTGTAATAATAAAAATTTATATTATTACAATCTTAATTTACGGAGTTAATCCAAAATGAAACGCAAAATATTATCACTTTTAGTGGCGGCTTCTTTAAGTCAAACGTTAATGGCAAATGAGTCACCTGAAGAAGTTTCTTTATTAAAGCAACAAATAAAATTGTTGACAGAACGATTAGATAAACTGGAAGAGTCGCCAAAGAAAATCGTTATGACGAGAGTTAAAAAGAACTCAAAAAAACAGTCTAAAACATCTTTGTCAGATCGAATATCATTTAAAGTAGACTTTAGAGAAAGATATGAAATTATTGATCAAGAAGGAATAGAAGAGCGAGACAGAAATCGTTTGAGATTGCGAGCTTCGATGAAAATGCAAGTAGATGATAGCTTAAGTTTCACACTAGGCATGGCTACAGGTGGCGATGATCCGGTTTCAACTAATCAAACGTTGGATACAGGATCTTCGACAAAAGATATCAGGTTAAACTTAGCTCATTTTGACTATAAGTTTAACGATTCACTAAGCTTAACTGGCGGTAAAATGAATAATCCTTTTTACAAGCCAGGAAAAACGCCAGCATTTTGGGATAGTGATTTAACCCCAGAAGGTTTTGCATTGAAGTTTAAGTCTGGTAATACAAAAGGAGTATTAGTTGGTTTTTCGTTAGAAGAACGAAAAGCCGACAGCGATACTTATATGTTAGGCGGGCAGATAACTCATGATTTTAAAATGTCAGATAGCTCAAAATTAATTGCCGGAGTTGGATATTACAATTATACAAATTTGCAAGGTTTTGGAACCCTATATGATAGTAAGCCGCGCGGGAACTCAGTAGATG
Source organism: Kangiella sp. (assembly GCA_002733465.1). Lineage (GTDB taxonomy): Bacteria > Pseudomonadota > Gammaproteobacteria > Enterobacterales > Kangiellaceae. Next base: position 53,061 of record NVVT01000010.1, on the reverse strand, counting down.
CTAATGGCAATTATTTAATAGATTTTAACATCGCTGAATTTTTAGTTGAGTTTAAAACGAAAGTAGGTGGACAACCATTATCTTTCTTTGGAAACTTACATAAAAATACTGCTGCTGATGACTTAGATACTTCCATCGTCTATGGTGTTAACTACGGGAAAGTGAAAGCACCTGGTAGCTGGAAAGTTGGCCTATCTTTTATTGATAACGAAGCTGACTCGGTCATCGGTCTCTTTAATGATTCAGACTTTGCTGGTGGTAATACAGACTCTAAAGGCTTTTTACTTAAATATGGATATGGCATTAAGAAAAACCTGTCTTTTGGATTGGCTTACATCAGTTCAGAATTTGGGCAAAGCCAGACAGAACAAACTGAATACAATCGTTTACAGTTAGATTTAAAAATGAAATTTAAGTAAGTAGAGATTAGTCAATTGTTAGTTTTTTAAGGCACTCAATAGAGTGCCTTTTTTATATCTTCTACTATTGAATTTCAATATGTCATAATCCTGTAATATTCTGGTCACATACTAGTCACAATCAAAACCTACACTGCATTTGAAAATCAAACTTCAACACACTAAAATTAAATGACTATGGGGATTTCCATGAAAAAAGTATTAGTTACAATTAGCTTACTGAGTTTTATGTCCGGTATCACTGCAGCTGGACGAGATACCATTAGCGTGGTTGGTTCGTCAACGGTCTATCCTTTTTCTACTGTGGTAGCTGAAAGATTTGGTAAATCAACCGATTTTAAAACGCCCAAAATTGAATCTACTGGAACTGGTGGCGGCATGAAGCTATTTTGTGCGGGCGCTGGAATTGATACACCGGATATGTCAAATGCCTCTCGTCGCATCAAAAAAAGCGAGTTCGATAAATGCCAAAAAAATGGTGTAACGGGAATTACTGAAGTATTAGTCGGATATGATGGAATTGTGATCGCTAATTCTAAAAAATCAGCGCAAATGGTTGTTACTCGTAAGGAGCTATTTTTAGCATTGGCAAAAGAAGTCCCTGCAAAAGATGGTAGCGAGACTTTAGTGGCTAATCCTTATAAAACTTGGAATGAAATAAATCCAAGCTTGCCATCAATTAAAATTGAAGTTTTAGGTCCTCCGCCAACTTCTGGGACAAGAGATGCTTTTGCAGAGCTGGTGCTTGAAGGTGGTTGTAAGAAGTTTGCTTGGATTAAAGCGATTAAAAAACAAGATAAACAGAAGTTTAAAACGATTTGTCATGCGGTTCGAGAAGATCATGTTTATATTGAAGCGGGTGAGAATGATAATTTGATTGTACAAAAATTATCAGCTAATCCTAATGCTTTTGGTATTTTCGGTTTTAGTTTTTTAGACCAAAATTCAGACAAGTTACAAGGGGCTAAGGTGGATGGCACTGAGCCAACTTTTGAAGCGATTGCCGATGGCAGTTACCCTGTATCACGTCCACTATATTTTTATGTTAAAAATTCTCATGTTGGTCAAGTCCCTGGTATTTTAGAGTTCTTAAAAGAATTCACCAGCGAAGACGCGATGGGAGAAGAAGGCTATTTAACGGATAAAGGCCTTATCCCTTTAGGTGAAGAAAAGTTAGATGCGGTAAGAAAATCAGTTCTTTCTCTTACTGAGTTAAAGTTATAGTTTACCCCGAAGCTCTTTAGAGTGGCTTAAACCTTCGTCCTCTTCTTTTTAGTTGAGGGCGATTTTTGTTGTACAGAAGAGTGCTGAATATTTTAGGTTTTATTGAATGAATTCATCAACATTAATTTTTGTTATTTTACTCCTAGCCCTGTTTAGCTATTGGTTTGCTATTCAGCGAGCGGTTAAAGTCGCAGGTGGAATAACCAAGGTTAAAAACCTAACTTCCCTTCCTAAACAGTTTGGTCTATTGACGGCCTTTTGGTGTGGAATACCATCGCTTTTTGTCTTATTTTTGTGGGTGATATTTGAGTCGAATGTTATCGACGGACTATTACTTTCTAATCTCCCGGAATCAGTCAGCCAATTATCAGCGGATCAACTCAGTTTATACCTTAATGATATTCGAATTAAAGCTGAGGTCTTATCTAGTATGGTATCAAATACTACGGTATCAAGTGATCCGGCAGTACAAATAAAAAATCAAGCGGCTTGGCATTTAGCAGAATTACAAACAAATGCTGCATGGATCAAAAGCGCTTTGATCTTATTAGTTTCTATTGCTAGCGTCAGTTATATCCTGAGTCGATTTACTTTAGATTTTCCTTCTCGAGTAAAAATGGAAAAGATAGTCGGTGGAATATTATGGGCTTGTTCAGGGGTTGCACTATTAACCACCATCGGCATTATTTTATCGGTACTGTTTGAATCCATTCAATTTTTTGGATCGGTTCCACCGTGGGAATTTCTGTTTGGAACAGAATGGAGTCCTCAAATTGCGATGCGAACGGATCAAGTTGGCGGTTCTGGTGCTTTTGGCGCGATCCCGTTATTTGCTGGTACGCTTCTAATTACGGCTATTGCCATGTGTTTGGCAGTGCCAGTCGGATTAATGATTGCTATCTATTTATCCCAATATGCCTCTCCTAGACTAAGAAGTGTCGCTAAACCGATGCTAGAAATATTGGCTGGTGTTCCGACCGTTGTTTACGGGTTTTTTGCTGCGTTAACCGTTGCTCCGCTTATTCGAGATTTTGGTGGATGGCTTGGTTTAAGTGTGGCTTCAGADAGCGCCTTAGCCGCCGGTTTAGTCATGGGTATTATGATTATACCTTTCGTTTCATCGTTATCTGATGATGCGATTAGAGCGGTTCCCGAATCACTAAAAGAAGGTTCATTAGGTTTAGGGGCTACACCCTCTGAAACGATTAAAAAAGTACTATTACCCGCAGCGCTTCCAGGAATTGTTGGAGCGATTTTATTGGCGCTATCGCGAGCGATTGGTGAAACCATGATTGTAGTGATGGCCGCAGGTATGGCAGCCAACTTAACCGCGAATCCTCTAGAATCGGTTACCACCGTCACGGTTCAAATTGTGACCTTACTAACCGGTGATCAAGAATTTGACAGCCCTAAAACGTTGGCGGCTTTTGCGCTGGGATTAATGCTATTTATGACGACTTTAATCTTGAATATTATCGCACTTAAAGTGGTTAGAAAATACCGAGAGCAATATGACTAATCCAACTAAAACCAAAAAGACTCATTTAACAAGTAAAACGGCTATGAAAGAAACTCATTCAATTACTGAAAAAGTAACCGCTAGTTTACGCAAGCGYCACGCAAAAGAAATGCGTTTTAAGTTCGCTGGTCGACTTGCGGTTGCTTTAGGTTTTTTTCTGGTATTAGCTCTCGTTGCTGATATTACTTATAAGGCGCTTCCTGCGTTTCATCAGCATTGGGTAAAACTTGATATTAGCTATCAACAAGACTGGCTTTCGATTGAGTCATCAAGTGAAAAGTCATTGCGAAAAGCAAGTTATCGCAAGGCGCTTAAAAAATCACTTTATCAAATGTTTGATGAAGTGCAAGGGCGAAAAAACAAACGCAAGTTATTTAAAATGTTTAGTGGTAACGCTGAGTTTACGATTAAAGATTTTTTAATCGCTTCACCGCATTTTGTCGGGGAAAAAAAGTCAGTGTGGGTACGTTTGGATGATGATGTTGATACTTACTTGAAAGATGATCCGATTTTGGGTGAAGCCGGGGTTAGAATTGATGAAAATCAGGCGCTATGGATAAAAAGTTTAATCGATAAAGATCTCATTGAAAAACGATTTAACTTTAGTTTCTTTACCAATGGGGATTCAAGAGAGCCCGAATTGGCCGGTATTAGAGGCGCGCTTACGGGAACGATTTTCACCATGTTGGTGACGCTTGCTCTGTCTTTTCCATTAGGCGTCGCGGCGGCGCTTTATTTAGAAGAGTTTGCACCGCGAAATCGATGGACTGATATTATTGAAGTTAATATCAATAACCTAGCGGCTGTACCTTCGATTATATTTGGTCTTTTGGGATTAGCCGTTATAATCAATATATTCGGATTACCTCGATCAGCCCCTTTGGTCGGCGGTATTGTGTTAACTCTAATGACATTACCGACGATTATTATCGCGAGTCGAGCGTCAATTAAAGCCGTGCCGCCGTCAATAAGAGAAGCGGCAATGGGCATTGGTGCATCAAAAATGCAAACGACATTTTCTCATGTATTACCCATGGCGATGCCCGGCATCATGACCGGCACCATTATCGGATTAGCTCAAGCCTTAGGTGAAACGGCGCCGTTATTAATGATTGGTATGGTGGCATTTATTGTTGACGTGCCTACGGGGATTACTGATGCAGCAACCGTCATGCCGGTACAAATATTTTTATGGGCAGATAGTCCGGAACGAGCATTTTTAGCGAAAACATCAGCGGCTATTTTGGTGTTGTTAGGCTTTCTTTTAGTGATGAATACTATTGCAGCATTATTACGAAAGGAATTTGAAAAGCAATGATTTTAAAAGTAATAATTTGACGATTAATTTCGATAAAAATATTTTAGGAACGAAAAATGGTAGATAATTCATCATCAGAAATTTTATTTTCTGAAGACACAAAAATTGATGGTACGGTTGGTCATTGTTTTGCTGACGACGCAAAAATGTCGATGCGAAACGTGAATGTTTTTTACGACAAAAAACAGGCGATTAATAATATCAGCTTGGATTTAGCTCGTAACCAAGTGACGGCTTTGATCGGCCCGTCCGGTTGTGGAAAATCAACCTTTTTAAGATGCATGAATCGGATGAATGATAATATTGCCATTTGTCGGGTGGAAGGTGAATTTAAACTGGATGATGAAGACATCTATGCAAAAAAAATGGATCCTGTCTTATTAAGGGCCCGAGTCGGCATGGTTTTTCAAAAGCCTAATCCTTTCCCTAAATCTATTTACGAAAATGTGGCCTATGGACCAAAAATTCATGGGCTTGCATCTAACAAAGCTGAGCTTGATGAAATCGTCATTACCAGTTTGCAAAAGGCTGGCTTGTTTAATGAAGTGAAAGATCGTTTAGATGATTCGGGTACCAGTTTATCGGGTGGGCAGCAGCAAAGATTATGTATTGCGCGAACCATTGCGGTAAGCCCTGAAGTGATTTTGATGGATGAGCCTGCATCTGCATTAGATCCTATTGCGACGGCGGTGATTGAAGAGTTGATCGATGAGTTGAAAGAAAAATATACGATTGCTATAGTCACTCATTCAATGCAACAAGCCGCAAGGATTTCACAAACAACCGCGTATTTTCATATGGGACAGTTAGTTGAGATGGGTGAAACAAAAAAAATATTTACTAACCCATCACACAAACTTACTGAGAATTATATTACTGGTCGATTTGGTTAGATGCTTCATTTAAGAATTTATTTTTTATCAGTAAAATAGAAAAAATTTTAAGGTATATATCATGGAAAACGAACTGCATTTATCTCAGCATATTTCAAAACGATTTAATCAAGAACTTGAAGAAGTCAGAAATCAAGTCCTTAAAATGGGGGGCTTAGTTGAGCAACAAGTATCAAATGGTTTAATTGCCCTGCTTGAAGCTGATCAGGCTTTAGCTTTAGAAGTGGTCGAAACTGATGCAAAAGTCAATGCAATGGAGGTTGAAATTGACGAGACGTGTACGGAGATTTTGGCAAGACGACAGCCCGCCGCTAGTGACTTAAGGTTAATGGTGAGTATCATTAAAACGATTACCGATTTAGAGCGAATTGGTGATGAAGCTGAAAAGCTAGGTAAGAATGCGCTTAAAATCTCTCCTGAACAATCGGGTGCAAAACAGTTTGTAGAATTACGTCATTTAGGTGATAGCGTTAAAAAAATGCTTAATCGTTCACTCAATGCCTATGCAAGAATGAATGTTGAAGAGGCGTTAGATATTATCCAAAGCGATCGCTTGATCGATGAAGAGTTTGATAATCTTTCTCGTCTATTGATATTGAAAATGATGGAAGACCCTCGTGAAATTAAGAATGCATTACGCATATCCTGGTGTGCAAGAGCGTTGGAACGAATAGGTGACCATTCTAAAAATATTTGTGAATATATTGTTTATCTAGTCAAAGGTAAAGATGTCAGGCATACGAGTTTAGATGATGTTCGAAAGAGTTTATTGGCTGAGTCGTGAGTATATTATATATGTTATATTATGTGATGTAACAAAGATGGAACTGTGCTATAAATAAAAGAAGAACGAAACCATAGGAATTTAAAAAATGTTTAATAATAAAGTTGTAATTCGGGATAAGAATATTGCTCTAGTATCTGTTTTTTTTATACTGAGTTTTTTCTTTATATTGACGCCCATTGAAGCAGAAGAAAAAGGTTCTAATAGCGGCCCTATCAAAGGTCCAGTGTTTAGCAAATATGGGCCAGTATTTCCAATTGAAAACCGCGATATAGCTTTACCAAGGGATTTTAAATACAAAGTGGTATTTGATATTAGTAAAACTTCCAGTGAAGTTTTTGTGTTAAACCGGCGATTAGAAAGCGTGGCTCGTTTCATTAATATGCATGTAATGAATGGCGTGAAAATTGAAAACTTAGATTTGGCAGTAGTGATGCACGGCGCTGTCACTAGAGATGGTCTGACTCAAAAAGCCTATAAAGAACGCCATTTTGACGCTAATCCGACATTAGATATGATTGAACAACTGCATGATAAAGGCGTTAAATTTTATCAATGTGGTCAAAGTATTGAGTTTATGGGAATTAAAAAATCAGAGTTAGCCCCACAAATTAGTTTAGCGCTCTCGGCAATGACTATGTTAACTACCTTGCAAACAGGTGGTTATAGTTTAGTCCCTTTGTAGGTAGATTTAATGGTCTATAATCGAGAGAACTTAATATGATATTAATTTTTTATCCCAAACCACTCGTATATAAGTCTATTTATGATCACTATTAGGCTGTAATAACAATAATCACAGGTAAATAGACTTTTAATGAAATATTGGATAGTTTTTCTTATCTTTATAATGGACGCGCAAGCCGAAGATTCAAATCTGCTAGCAACATTATTATCTGAAAATGAAGTGAGTTATCTAAAAAGCATTGAAACATTAACCGTTTGTAATGTTGCTCAAGCTGCGAGCGATCAAGCAAGTTATGATGTGGTTAAATTGCTACTAAAGCATTCAGGTATTTCCCTTAAACGAACCGAAGCGTCTTCGTGGTCTGTGTCATTTCAAAATTTACTTAATAAAAATTGCGACATTTTGCCTTGGGCTACAGAGGTACCACAACGTTTAGCCATAATGAACTTTACCCGACCTTATGCTCGAATAAAAAGAGTGATTGTTACAAAAAAGAGTCAATCTTACATTCGTGACCTATCAGAGGTGGAAAATGAAGTCTTTGCAACATTGCGCGGAAATACTTTGTTATATCAATTAAAAACAAAATACCCAAATATTAAAATGATTGATAATAACAATGCGTCAGATGTTTTGAGCATGGTGGCAAACGGAGAGGTGTATGGAGGATTTGCGTCTTTATATTCAGTGGCTAATTTATTTGATGAAAAATCTTTTTATGATTTGAAAATTGCAGGAATACTCCCTCCTGATTTTGATGACGTTGTTTCGCTCGCCACAAGAAAAGAAGATACGTTACTGATTGGAATACTCGAAAAAATTATCATTGCGGGTGATAAGCAAACACTGGCTGATTTTTTAAGCCGGGGGGCTACAACTACAATGCGACCTACCGTTAACTATAAAGAGTATTGGTTGTTAACTCTGGTGGTGTTTCTATTTGTTGTCGCGTTAGTTTGGTGGAACAGAAAATTAACCATGCTGAATAAAAAACTTAATAATACTCGTAGTAAACTGGAGGCAAAAACACGAGAATTAGAACTGTTATCAGAAACCGATTCGCTGACTCAAACCTACAACAGAGTTAAGCTTGATCAGGTTTTTAATGTAGAGTTAAGTCGAGCGGAACGATATGGATATCCTTTAAGTATTATTATGATTGATATTGATTACTTCAAAAATGTCAATGATTCACATGGTCATATCGTTGGAGATCAGGTACTGACAAAGTTCGCGTCATTGATTCAGGGAGATTTACGAAGTAATGATATTTTAGGACGATGGGGTGGAGAGGAGTTTTTGATCATATGCCCATCAACCAATTTAAGTAAAGCTGAAATGGTTTCAGAAAAATTACGCCAGATTATTGAGAATTCTAATTTTTCACCAATTGAAACAATGACTGCTAGTTTTGGTGTGACTGAATGGGTGAGAAAAGACACACAGGAAACTCTTATTTCCCGCGCCGACTATGCCATGTATATCTCAAAAAAACACGGCAGAAATAAAGTGAGTCTTTCCATAGCAAAAATGGATGTTTTGAAGCGTTAAATGGATTCATAGTTGCTCAGCAGAACCAATAAATATTATTTTCATCATCAAATATCCGACGGGTATATGAAATATTAATGTTTGGAAAACCCAAAGTCCGTTTTATACTTTAAACGGATCAGTTATCTTCTTTAGCTCATAGGCATCGACTAACATGTCATTCGATAACGCTGGGATAAAACGGATGAAACTAGGAAATAATGTCTATTTATCTAACGATTAGGATAATGTGCTTAGAACTTCTTTTATAATTTGCTGAAATTGTTTGATTTGCTGTGCATTGTTAAATATGGCGGTCGATACTCTCAGTCCATAAATTTTCTTGTTAGGACTTACTTCATCATTGAATCCAATGGCGCGAATTTGTATGTTTTTTTCCAGCAAAGCCTTTACAACAATATTAGCAGTATTTTTGTCGGTGAATATTTTGTTTGGATTTTCCCAACTAAATGGAAAAAACACAGTCAGCCCTGAAGCGAGACTTTTATCCAGTCTAGGTGAAACAAGCGATAACGGAGAATGGCTATAAATGAATTCCTTTACCGTTTGAGCAAGATCGATTATATGTTTTTCAACAGCTTTCGAACCACCAATATTATTCTGGTAATCAATCGCCGTTAACATAGAAGTAAACCCTGGAACATTACTACAACCTCTAACTTGTAATGCTTCGGCCATTGGGAAGTCGCTATTTTTGGAAGAATATTTTTCCATTCTTTGCGATAGGGTCGGGTAAAATTCCGGTGGTTTTATCGACTTGTTTTTCAGAAACAATATCCCAGTTCCCGGAGGACCATTTAACCATTTATGACCCGGGCATGCGTAAAAATCAGATAATTTTATATCGTCATCACCTTCGCTGAGATCAATCATTCCAAAGGCTTGTGCGCCATCAACAATTAAATATTTTATCGATAATTGGTCTGCTTTCTTTCGCAGTAATTTTAGCGGTAGTCGGATACCCGTGGATGGATAAACGTGTGAAACACAAAGTGCCGTTGCTCCTCGTAACTCTTTAGTGTTTGGCAATAGGTATTCAACCACTTCATGACTTGTCATTCGGTTTAATTTACTGGCTGTAGGGAAGTCCCTTTGCAGTAATTTCAGCCCCGTCTTTTCTTTATGCATTGCTAATGGTGATGTAATTGCGGTATGCTCTTGATTAGTATAAATAATGCTATCGGTGGACTTGAAATTTAATCCCATCAGCACCATATACATACCCATCGTCGTATTGTCAGTCAAACAAATGTTATCTTTTTCAACTGAAAATAATCTTGCAATTTTTTCTCGATGATAATGTTGATGTTTGCGAAAGTGCCTATCGGTTTCATAGGATGCTGTCGGATTACTTGCCCAGCGTTTTAGGTTATTATTAAAGTCATCAATAACACAATCTGGCATTGAACCTTCTGTTCCACTATTGAGGTATATAAAATCATCCGCAAGCTCCATAGTCTTACATGTTTTTCTATTCGAATAATTCTGCGCCAACAACGGACTTGATAATAAGGGAGCAGAAACAAGTCCACTGACTACTGTCGCTCGTTTTAGAAAATTACGCCGATCTAATGTATTTTGATCATTAGTCTTTTGCTTAGTCATTAGTTGTTCCCAATTGATTTATTTAACTGCCGTTACCATAATTTCAATTTTTGCATCTAAAGGTAGTCGACTCACTTCTACAGCGGCACGAGCAGGTGGTTGATTGGTGAAATAGCGAGCATAAACTTGATTCATTCTTTTATAGTTATCTAGATTAGTTAAGAATACCTGACTCTGAACAACATCGTTTAAGGAAAAACCTGCTTCATTTAATACCGCCTTTATATTATTCAGAACCTGCACAGTTTGCTCTTCAATTGAACCATGATTCATTTTACTTGTTTTAGGATTGATAGCTATTTGCCCTGCGAGATATAAAGTATTTCCAACTTGAACTGCTTGCGAATATGGACCAACGGCTTTCGGTGCATTCTGAGTAGCTATAATCTTTTTTATACTTGATTTTTTAGCATCAATATTAGTAATTACCGATGATATTAAAATGATGGAAATTAATATTATAGTTTTCATTTTATTTTTCTCCTTGGGTGATATTAGTTTTGTCTTTTGTTAGTTTAGAAACCACTGAAACAGCATCTAGCATGACTAATATACTCGTGATTAAAACAATCATTTCAATCACGGTTAATAAATAATTTTCATTTTCGATAAAGGTTATCAAAGTGGTAACCCCAGCAAAAAATGACATGGTTAATACAAAGACCATAGGAATTAATGTGTAACGAGCGGGACGTTTAAGCTTAATTAACATAATGCTAATCACAAGTAATGTCATGCTTGCCAATATTTGATTAGTTGATCCAAAGAGAGGCCAAATAATCATACCACCATCGCCCGATGCACCTCCGGCACCAAATGCCAACGCCAAGCATGATGCAACCGCAATTAATGTTGCAGACCAACCTTTACTAAATGCTGGTATGTTATATATTTCAGCCCATTCTTGAATGATGTATCTTTGCAGACGAACGCCAGTATCCATTGTGGTTCCTGCAAATAAAATAACCATGGTTGCTAGTAAGGTTTGAGTGAAACTGATAGGTAATCCCCAACCTTGGCTAATTAAATTAGCACCACCTTCTACAAAAGCGCCAACGCCCGCTGAGCCAAACTCGTCATATATTTGGTGCCAAGCTTCTGGTGTGGAAGCTAATGCAACACCGCTAACAACAACGATGGTAATCAGGGCTAAACTACCTTCCCCGATCGCACCAAGATAACCAACAAAACGCGCATCGGTTTCTTTATCTAATTGTTTTGAGCTGGTGCCAGATGAAACGATCCCATGAAATCCAGAAATCGCCCCACAGGCAATAGTTACAAAGAGTAGCGGAATGATTGAGGGTGAATTGAAGTCGACATTCTCGTTGAAAGGAGGTGCTGAAATTTCCGGCATAAAAAGAAAGACGGCGCCATAAAGTAAAACTAAGCCAACAATCAATTGAAGGCCATTAATAAAGTCCCGTGGTTGTAATAGCATCCAAACAGGTAAAGTAGAAGCGACAGCAGCATACACAAATAACAAAATAATCCAATTTGCATTGGCGCTCAGTCCAAATATTTCAGGCATTTCAAATTGAAAAGATGACCCAAGAAATACAGAAACATATAACGCAACGACACCCGCAATTGAGAGTGCGATCAAATTAAACTTTCGATAAACCAGTTGTCCAATGATTAAAGCAACCACAATAGCCATCCAAGACGGAAAAACCGCGGAAGGCGTATTAATAAACGACTTTGCAATAACAACGCCAAAAACAGCGTTGACCATTAACAAAACTAAAAACACCACTACCATAAATAAATTGCGCGTGCGCTTACCAATGATATCTTCAGCTAAGGCTCCAATCGATTTACCTTTATGTCGATTACTCGCCCAAAGAGCGCCACAATCATGTACTCCCGCAAAAAAAATGGTGCCTAAAATAACCCAAGTTACGGCTGGTACCCAACCCCAATAGACGGCGATGGCAGGTCCAACTATAGGCGCAGCTCCAGCAATGGAGGTGAAATGATGTCCCCAAAGCACGTATTTGTTAGTAGGTACGAAATCGACGCCATCGTTAATTTCGCGGGCTGGTGTAACAAATTTGGAATCTAGTTTAAATATTTTTTCGGTTATAAACTTAGAATAAACAAACCAACCGAGAGACATTCCCGCTATGCCCATAATGACAATTAGTACTGAGCTCATATTCTTACCCTAAATAAAGAAAAGATCGACTTTAATACATATGTAAAAACATATATATGTTATAGAGTATATTATGTAATAACAGAGTGCAACTTTACATATATGAATAAACATATATACTTTATGCAAAACCTATTTAAGTATGACTAACCATGAATCCACTTCGTTTCTTCAAGTGCCTCTCGGATGATACTCGTTTAAGAATGATCTTATTGATCGTTTCGGAAGGTGAGCTATGTGTAGGGGAGTTGACGACTGCTCTTAGCGAAATCCAACCAAAAATTTCACGCCATTTGTCTCAACTAAAAAAGTGCGGATTATTGACCGATAGACGGCAAGGACAGTGGGTTTTTTATGGTTTGAATTCTGAATTGCCTGACTGGTGTAAGCAAGTCATTCAACAGACCTGTGATGAGAATCAAGATTTTTTAAAAGAAAATTATAAACAACTCTGCGAACTGACTAATCGACCAGTTCGCCCGGGAACCTGTTGTTAAATTCTACTTAGGTATATGTTTATGAGAGCCGGTAGAGCCAAATAATCGACTTAATTCGCCTCTAAGTTGACCTGTAAGAGCCATGTAACACATTTTGCAATCACCCATAAATGACCATTTAGGGTATGTGAAAGTGGCAGGACGGTTTTTTTCTATAAAAAAGTGAGCAATCCAAGCGGGACCGTATCCTGCNNNTAGCANAACHAKTGGTAGCCAAGCCCATTGTTGGTTAACTAATAAATAGACTAACAAAGAAAATGACGCGATGGTGCCAATGTAATGCAGAGCACGACAGGTTATTAATCGATGTTCGCCCAAATAATAAGGCCAAAACTCTTGAAAACTGTTAAAAACGGGAACTTCGTTGACTTGCGTTGTCATATTCTTAGCTCTAAATTTTGATATTTTTACCACTCTACCTAATTCTTAGGAGAATCGCCAATTTCACTTCTGGATTAGCTTATGCTAATGTAGTTTTTTCTAATGAATCATCTGGTAATGTGAACTCTTCACAGAGCCATCACGGGGTAACTAATATGAATAAAATAATCACTGGATTTGTTCTTTTGGCATTTTGTCTATCAATAGCAACAACAGATGCTAAGCGTAAGAAAAAACCGCGATATATGCCATTTTCTATGGTTCATAACATGGCCACCGACATTGCGTCCGCAGTAACAGCCACAAAAACTAAACTGGAAGCAAACGGTTTTACTTTACTTGGCGAGTACAGCACACTAGAAAATGTAGTCATTATCGTGATAACAAATGACGAGTTGCTGAAAGTCGCGAGCTCTACTGAGTTTGGTGGATATGGCGCAGTGATAAGAGTGGCAGTAACAAAAACGGATTCTGGCATCCAAGTTTCTCATGTAAACCCCGTGTATATGTCTTTTGCTTATCAGATGAAAAGTTTGGCTGGTGTTGTTGCATCGCTAGAGTCAGCTTTGGGAAAAGCGGAAAACTTTGGTTCTAAAAAAGGATTAACTGAAAGAAGCCTAAAGGGTTATCAATACATGATGATGATGCCATATTTTGAAGATCACCATAAAATGGGTTCTTTTGATAACCATGCAGATGCTCTACAAGCGGTGAACAAGAACCTAGCGTCAGGCTCTTTACCACTCACTAAAGTTTTTGAAGTGAAAATTCCAGGAAAGGACGAAGTCCTGATCGGTGTAGGTATTAAGGAAGGTGATGGAGCTGACTCGTTTATAATGAAATCGATTGATAAAGAAGATAAAAAACATTCTGCACATTTGCCTTACGGTGTACTAATTTCTGGTGGCAAAGTATATAGTCAAGCGGGTGAGTTTAGAATAGCCTTATCTTTTCCTGATTTAAGTATGGGACAATTTATGGATATAATGGATGCACCCGATGGAATTAAAGATAGTTTAAGTGCTTTAGCTAAATAAACTATATTTAATTATTTCGCTCTAGGAGCTTGTCCGAGAAAATAGGGCAAAAACTGGCTTTCCGTAGTAGGCTCTCTATTCTCGGACAAGCTCCTAGTCCATCAACATTTTTGCTGTGACGTTGATGGACATAAGATAGTTATAATTTAAATCGAGTTATAATATAAAACGAGTTAGATCTTCATCTTTAGCCAGTTCACCCAGTTGTTTATTGACGTATTCAGAATCTATAATCAATTTTTCTTGGCTATCCGTTGCATTGTAAGAAATTTCTTCCATCAACTTTTCAACCACCGTATGAAGGCGTCTAGCGCCAATATTCTCGGTTGTCTCGTTCACTTGCCAAGCCACTTCCGCAAGGGTTTCAATTGCATCATCGGTAAATTCAATTTCGCAATTTTCAGTTTTCATTAATGCGATATACTGTTTGGTCAAAGCCCCATCCGGTTCTGTTAAAATTCGTTTAAAATCATCGGCAGTTAAAGAGCGAAGTTCTACTCTAATCGGTAACCTGCCTTGTAGTTCAGGTATTAAATCGGAAGGTTTAGATAAGTGAAAAGCACCTGATGCAATAAATAAAATATGATCCGTTTTAATCATTCCATATTTAGTTGAWACAGTACACCCTTCAACCAAAGGTAAAAGATCACGTTGAACACCTTCGCGAGACACTTCGCCACTTCCGCCGTGACTACTTTTTGCGACTTTATCAATTTCATCTAAGAAGACAATTCCATTGTTTTCAACGGCTTCTACGGCTCTACTTTTTAGTTCATCTTTATTGACTAATTTTTCTGCTTCTTCTTCTGTAATTAAAGTCATTGCATTTTTAATTTTCATTTTGCGTTTTTTTGTTTTTCTTGGCGCGCTATTTTGAAACATGTCTTGCAACTGATTGGTCATGTCTTCCATTCCTGGAGGAGCCATAATTTCTATACCAACACTTGGGCCATTTAAATCAATTTCAATTTCTTGTTCATCAATCGATTTTTCACGCAATTTTTTCCTGAACATTTGCCTCGCTGCAGATTCGGTTGATTGGCCATTAGAGTCTTTAGGTTCATTTTCAAATGTTCTGGCAGGTGGTAAAAGAGCATCCAAAATTCGCTCTTCGGCAGCATCTTCGGCTCGGGCTTTGACTTTATCGTGCTCTTGCTCTCTTAACATTTTAAAAGAAGAGTCAACTAAGTCTCGAATAATTGATTCAACATCACGCCCAACATATCCAACCTCGGTAAACTTAGTGGCTTCAATTTTTATGAAAGGGGCATTAGCCAGTTTAGCRAGTCKYCKAGCWATTTCYGTTTTACCYACACCGGTTGGRCCRATCATAAGAATGTTTTTAGGTGTGATTTCGTCGCGCAAGTCTCCTTCTACTTGCATACGTCGCCAGCGGTTTCTTAGTGCAATAGCGACTGATTTTTTAGCATCCGCTTGACCAATGATATGTTTATCTAGTTCGTGAACTATTTCACGTGGGGTCATTTGTGACATCAATTTTTCCAAATTTGGTTGAGATGAATAAAAAATGGGAGTTTGTTAGCTTGATTCAAAACATTCGTTTCAAAACCATTCGATTCAAAACTAACTGCAATCTAACTCTTCGATAGTGTGATTATGGTTTGTATAAATACAAATATCTCCAGCTATTTTAAGTCCTGATTCAACAATTTCTCTAGCGCTTAAATCGGTTTTATCGAGTAATGCTCGGGCAGCCGATTGTGCAAAAGGGCCACCAGAACCAATTGCCATTAAGCTATCTTCAGGCTCAATCACATCACCATTGCCGGTAATAATAAGTGAGTGTTCGCTATCTGCTACTGCTAATAAGGCTTCAAGCCTTCGTAACATTTTGTCGGTTCGCCAATCTTTCGCAAGCTCAACCGCAGAGCGCATTAATTTACCTTGATACTTTTCAAGTTTAGCTTCAAATCGCTCAAAAAGAGTGAACGCATCCGCCGTGCCACCTGCAAAACCAGCGATAACTTTATTGTTATATAAGCGCCTTACTTTACGTGCGTTGCCTTTCATAATGGTGTTACCCAATGAAACTTGACCATCACCACCAATGACTACTTTGCCATTGCGACGAACTGATAAAATGGTAGTACCGCGATATTGTTCCAATTGACGATCCTTAAATGGCTAATAATGACTTAATATTCGTAATGATTAACACTTAATTGGGATGATTAGCTATTTTTCAAGCGGAGTTTATTCCTAAATCAGACAAATAGCGTCTAATAGCGATTAGGTTTCTTTTGTTTCTAAGCTACGGACTTGATCTAGCTCAAATAAAGTGAACAAGCGTTCGTTTATTGTCATGATTGCTGTTGCTTTGTCTTTATTATTAAGTAAAATGCGCCCATTGAACCGATAAAATTTTTAAATGAAATATTATGGCAAAAAAATACAATACTGAGACCGTTATCGACGTTATTCATTGGAACGACACGCTGTTTTCGTTTAGAACAACGCGAGACGTAGGTTTAAGATTCAGGAACGGCGAATTTATTATGATTGGGCTAGAGCAAGAAGACGCTAAGCCGATTATGCGAGCCTATTCAATCGCCAGCGCCAATCATGAAGAACATTTAGAATTCTTTAGCATAAAAGTGCAAGATGGTGCATTGACCTCAAAACTGCAGCATTTGAAAAAAGGTGATGAAGTATTGATTGGGAGTAAACCAACCGGTACTTTAGTGATAGATGATCTTCGAGAAGGGCGAAATTTATTTTTAATTGGCACCGGTACAGGGCTTGCGCCATTCTTAAGTATTATCAAAGATCCCGAAACTTACGATCGATTTGATAAAATTGTTTTATTTCACGGTGTTCGATTCATCAATGAAGTCGCGTATAACAAAATGTTGTCACAAGATTTACAAGAACACGAATATTTAGGTGACATGATTAAAGATCAACTCATTTATTATCCTTGTGTTACAAGAGAAAAGTACCAAAATGAAGGCCGAATCACCGATTTAATTCAATCGGGCAAACTTTGTACTGATATAGGTATCGAGCCGATAGACCCTAAAGTTGATCGGGTGATGATGTGTGGTAGCCCTTCCATGTTGAAGGATACTAGTAGAATACTAGATGAGTTAGGTTTTGAAGAAAGTCGTAAAAAAGGTGTGCAGGGTGATTATGTGGTTGAGCGTGCTTTTGTTGAGAGTTGATTCTAAGTTTATTCTTTAAGTGTTTTACTTGACGTTTCTTTTGTTATTTGGATAGTTGAGCTATTTCGCAATTAATTTTATTAGCAAGGTTTTCCGAATTTTTCACATTCATTTTTATCTCATTAACTTCTTCCGGAAAACTCCCCATTCCACCCATATAATTTTGAGTGCATGTAAAGGTTATTCGAATGTTTTGTTCTTTACCTCTGCCAAAAGTTAATTCGTTTTCAACTTCATCTTTTATAAAATTGCCTGCCTCAACTTTTGATATTTCTGATAGTTTAACGGCTATAAATCCCCAAAATGAATTATTGATGATTAAATATTCATTTGAAATATAGATAGAGTATTTCTTGGATATTCTATAATTAGCAGTGATTGCAATAAGGCTCCAAAGAATTATGCTAGAAACAATGATTGCCACTAGTTCACTCCACTCAAAAATTAAAAAATAACTTGCAGTGCTAAATGAAATACAAACAGAAGCGAGCGCTAACCAATGAAAAACATTAGCGGAGAGCAAGGATAAGTTTCCGATAGAATGAGGATGCTGTTTACTAAATGAAGGTATAGAGTAGTACCAGCCAGCAGGCTCCCATGCTATAAATAAAGCCGCCGTTAGTTTTTTATCATTATCTTTGAATTCCGTAAACGCATGTATTCTAGGATCACCTTTCAATTTTCTWGCTTTCCATAAACCRGTAAAAACRGTTTTTATCAAGTACAACTCAATAATYAACAAGATAGCAATAATGGGATATCGTAACCACATGACAAACTCGAAATATTCGGCAATAAATGCAGGAAAACTAAAGCGAGCGCAAGTCGCACTAATGGATAAAATAATTAAGAGCTTCCAAGACTTTTGATTGCCCGCTTTAATGATTAAGAACCAATAAAGAGCAGGGATAAACAGAAAGTAATTGAATACCGAAATGTAAAACGGTAGCAGTAATTTTAAAGAACTATCTAGGTTAATATCTAGTGAGATTGTTTGAAACCCAAAGGTGTAAAATACCACCGCGATGACTAGAAAAACAATCCTTTTTTTAACCACATTACGCATTTTCTATTACACCAAGTTAAGCTTTCAGCACGGGTGAATCCCACAAAAAGTGGAAGTGGCACCGATAGCTGTGGGATTTGTTTTGCTTATTACAATAAACTTTATAGCACCAGAAAATCATCTGATTTAAGATATTGCTGATATAGAGTCTCTACATTATTTTCTAAAGGATCAATCTCTTTTGTAGCAAGAAAATCAGGATTCCATAATTTAGAATAAGAACGTTCTCCCAAATCACAGGAAAAAGTGACGATGGTTTTTCCCTTACCCATTTTAGCGGCGGCAAAAACAGCACCTGCAACATTCAGTGCAGAACTAGAACCAAGAACAATTCCATCGTTATCTCTAACATAACGAGAAAAGGACACTAAGTCTTTATCAGGTAAATTAACTGAGCGATGAATGACTGCGGCTTTAAAGTTTTCTACCAAACGCATTATCGCGATCCCTTCGGTAAAAGAACCGCCTTCACTGGCAACATATTGTCCTGTTTTTAAATAATTATGAATACCTGAACCATCTGGATCAACTAACCAGTTTAGAATCTCTGAATTTTTTTCCGCGAAATACTTTGAATTTCCACCAATGGTTCCACCCGTTCCACAAACTGAAACAAAGGCATCAATTTTGCCATTGGTTTGTTGCCAGATTTCGGGCGCAGTATTTTGATAATGGGCTTGATAATTACTGGTGTTTTCAAATTGATCTGCCCACCAGTAGTTTTCATTATCTTCTGCGATTCGGCGTGCAGTATGGTAAAAATGGTTTTCATTAGCGAAAGGGCAAGCATCCACAAGTCTAAGTTCTGCACCATGTAATTCAATTAAGCGCTCTTTCTCAGGCGTTTGCCCTTTAGGCATGACCACTATCATGTTAAAACCTAAGGCTTTTGCGACTAAAGCTAATCCAATACCTGTATTTCCAGCGGTTCCTTCAACAATAGTCATTCCAGGCTTTAATTTGCCAGAAGTAATCGCATCTTTAACTATTTGTAATGCTGCACGGTCTTTAATGCTACCGCCAGGATTTTGATGTTCACATTTTAGTAATATGTCACAACCGGTTAATTTTGATAAGGATTGGATTTTAACCAGATCGGTGTTTCCGATGGTTTGGCTGATGTTGTCTAGAACAATTGATTTGGACATAGGTTTGAGTAATCAAAATTAGTAGGCTTGCAAATGATACGCTGATTTAATGGATAGCGGTATAGTGTTTTGGTTATATTGAAATTCCAAACCTCTATTTAGTTGCTACGGTTATAGTTAAGGGATCTAAGAATAGGATCTTTTTCGACCAACCAAAAAAAGGACCAATCAGTAATTTTATCCAGTTGCTGTTTAGCCTTCATTGGTTGGTTCATTAATACTAGATATCGCGCTTGATTATAGATCTTACCTGGAATTACGAACTGTGACTCAGGCAGTTGGTCAACATATTGTCGATATTCATTGAGTGCTTTCTTGAAAGCTGTTGTTTCTTGTGTTTGTTGGTAACAATGGGCAAGGCTTAATTGATGAGAAATTCCTTCGGTCCAATCCCAAACACTAAAAAAATTATATTCTTTTTCCTTTTTTCCTTTTTCATATTGAACAACCGAAACCTCACAATTGTTTTCGAAATAATGGGTAAGGCCCAATAGAAAATGAATTTCAATAGCGTTCGGATACTCTAGCGATAAAGATGCAATATGATTAGAGAAATTTGCTAGCTTTGAGTTTGTTAAATGAATCATGAGTTTAGTTTTGAGAGCGTGATAACTGAAATTATTTTTTTTCAAAATTTTGTTAATTAGCTGTTCACTATCTTTTATCAGTCCTTGTTGTAAAAGTAGTTTTGCTTTAGACATAAGCACCCAAAAGTTATGTGGATTGGCAAGCGGTTCTGCAATATTGAGATAATTTTCAAACTCAGATGTATTATTAAGTAAACCGTAGACGGTAGCCAATCCTAATGCGCAGGTAGGTTTTTCAGGAAGTAACTCCCTGCAAGATTCGAACTGTTCTATGCCTTTTTTAACTTCCCCAATTCCGACCATTGCGTCGGCGATCCCAAAGTTAGTCATATTAGAAAGCGGATCCATTTCTAATGCAATTTGCATATGTTGGATAGATTCTTTAGTTCGGTTAACTAGAGATAACATGTAACCGTAGTTATGGTGGGCGAACCTTAAATTAGGGTTAAGTCTAATTGCATGTAAATAATCTTGCTCCGCAGACTCGAATTGTTGGGCGTAGGTTTTTTGTAAACCACGCACAGCATAAGCCTCTGCCAAATTTGGTTCGATAGCAAACGCACTATCTAAATACTCTGTAGCGTCTTTATGCGCTTGTCTTGTTGAGGTATGTTTATATTGCATTAACAATAAAGTAGATGCTGCCATGCCAGTATAGGCCAAGGCATAATCAGGAGTTATCTCGATTGCTTTTTGATAGTATTCCAAAGCTTTAGAATAATTAACGACTTTTGCAAGTTTCATATGAGATTGAGCAAGTATGAAGAATTTATATGCTTCTGCTGATCTAGGATGTAAGCGTTTAGTATAAGTGTCAGGATTAGCACGTTTATTGGTTATTAATGAAGAGACTTTCTTGCCGATAGAAATTTGGGTATCAAGAAATAACTCGTCACTTTTATTGTCGAATGTTTTTGACCAAAGGTGGAAGCCTTTTTCGGTATCAATTAATTGTACTGTAGTACGTAATTGCTCGCCTGATTGTCGAATACTGCCTTCCACAATAAAACTAACATTGAGTATTTTTGCTATTTGTTGAGCCGTAAGCTCTGAGTCACGGAATTTTTCTGAAGAGGTTCGCGCAATTACCCTAACATCAGGATCGCCAGCCAATTGATGAATTAGCTCTTCGGTTAAACCGTCAGCAAAATATTTAATTTCAGTATCATCGCTATAAACGTCAAAGGGCAAAACAGCAATGGACTGTTCGCTTGGAAGACTCGGTATTATGCTGTTATTAGGTTGAGACTGGAAATATAGGATTATTAGCATTAAAGCGCCAATGATGGGTAATCCTAACCAATAACGTTGTTTTAGCTTTCCTTTAGATTGATCTAACTCTTGATCACCTATTCTTCTATTGTCAGACGTTTTCGAATATGAATCTATCCGTTCAATGGACGTTTCTTGCTGTTCTGTTGACCATTCAACGTTTGGTATAAGGCGGTATCCTTTCTTTGGAATCGTCTCTATAAAGCGTTTTGGTGATTGATTATCTCCTAATGCTTTTCGTAGTTGCGCGATGGTATTAGTTAATGCGTCATCTAAGACGACTTGTTCCCACACAGAATCGAGCAATGAATCTCGTGAGACCACTTGTTGGCAGTTTTGAGCCAAAAACACCAAAAGCTCCATGACTTTTGGTTCGATTTTTTTCTCAATACCATTATTTATCAACAAGTTACTAGAAGGGTCAACTTGCCAATCTGCCATTATAAAAGAAACGTTTTTCAATCAAAATTCACCTATTCATCACATCATTAGATTTTTAACATAAAACCAATAGAACATCATTAGGTTTTTTCTGTTCTTTTTAGGTAGTTTACAACGGTCTTATCGATTAAGTAGTTAGATAAGTCTGAATTCATTAATTTTATACGAGTTTAACCTTATGATAATGAAAATTAAACAAGAGAATATAATTGGCTATATTGTCGTTTTAGTTACCAGCTTGTTGTTAGTTAGTTGCGGAGATATCCGAGAGCTAGAAAATGTGCAGATGAATAGCTCGGAGCTATCAGAACAGAAGCTTGAACTAACTAGTTTAATTGTTAATAGCTCTGAAGTTCTTGTAGAAGAGATTGCTGGCGTAAGTGAGTACACAGTGTTTGTAAAATATGAGGCCGAAAAAATAGAATTAATAGCGTCTTTCACTAAGAATGCAAAAATGATCATAAATGGAATGGAGTCAACCGGTAAAGAAATGTTAGAACTGAAACCTGGTACTAATCAATTTGAGATTCAAATAAAAAATGGATTGGAAATGAGAGGGTATCACTTAGTTGTGATAAGAAAACCCAACTAGGTAATGTAAAGTTTTTTGAAGTTACTAATAAAGAGGAAGGAATGATGGATGTTTCAGAAGAGCTTTGGGTGATTAACTATATTCCTGAACCTAAAGCCCGGTTTATGGGTGAGTTAATGGTCGCGCCAGAAGGACTTAAATTTAAGTCAATGTTTGAAAATAGTAATGCGACCGTAGTAAAGGCAATTTTCACTAATGTTTCCACCTTTGCCGCAGCTGGTGGACATACAGTTTATCGTTACTCAAATGATAAAGAAGCGCATGTTGAGTTGCCAATGTCTGAAATTATTTCTGTTGAAGAGAAGAGTAAGTATTTTATGAATAGTGTTCATATCAAGATGAAAACAGATGAAGTTTTTATCTTTAATTATGGCTTTCTATCAGTTAAAAAATTAGTTGAAAAAATCCAGTATTTTATGAACCTGTAAAAATGTATGCGCCAAATTACTCGATTGACGTACTACCCCACGGCAATTGGTAATCGTTGGGGCTCAGTTTGAGCCCCATATTTTATATTTCACAAAAAATTTTAAAGTAGATGAGAGAAAGGAGTTTAGGTATGTTGAAAAATAAAAGAGTGAATTTGTTTTTGTTTTTGGTCACGCTAGTTTTTACCACCAATTCGGTATTTGCTAAGGATTGGTATGTTAAACAAGGAGCCAAAGGTGGTAAAGGAACACTAGAAAAACCCTATAAAGGCATTTACAAAGCTTTGAAAAAAGCGGTTAAGGGCGATGTGATCCATGTTGCTCAAGGAAAATATTCCGGAAAATTAAAATCGGGTTTCATTATCATTCGTACTCGAAACTTAACTTTACTCGGCGGTTACAATGATGACTTTTCCGAAAGAAGCCCATTCAAGTATCCGTCCATTATTTTTAGAGATAAAACTTCGAAAGCAAACGGATCAGATTACGGTCTGGTAAAAACAGAGGAAGATTACAAAGGTCTAATTATTGACGGTTTTATTTTAGATGCGACGAATCGAAATAGATATACTGCAAGTGGGGATATCATTGTTTCTAAGAGCCTTAAGAAACCGGTTATTTCTCTTTCGCAAGATGATACACATTTGAGAAACTGTGTTGTTCTAAATACCGCGCATGTTGGCGTTGATATAAGAGGTAATGGAAGTAGCATAGAAAACTGTCTCATTATCAATACCATTCAATCGGGRATTCGTGCTTTCGGAAGCAGTGGATCGGAAGCAACAGACACCCAAATATTACTCAAAAATAATACCATTCTTTTTAATTGGAAAAAGGGCGTTAATGGCGGTTACGGGATCGATATTGGTACGGGATGTCAGGTTACTATGGAGAATAATTTAATCGGCATGAATGAAGCATATGCCGTTTCAAATTTCCTCAATGTTCAGAGTGATGTTTTACACAGCATGATAAATAACGCAATGTTTCAAAATAAAGGCGGAAACTATGCGTTCTTTTCAGCAGAAAATAAATCAACTTTAGTGATAGATGATCCGGAAGATTTTGAAGATTCTGATCTTGATACCGCTGAAGATAATATTCTCTCAGATCCTTTCTTTAAATTTCAGCCTCAGTGGTTTGAAAAGTTTTCTAATCAAACCGCTGCTGAAAAGCCAGGAAAAATCAATATGGATGATATGAATCAGATGCGGAGCATGCTTGGTTTGCCGTTGATGGGACCTGCGACTAAAGGACGAGCAGGTTATGCAATGCAATATCCATTAGACAACATCCTATCAGGCGCTCTTTGGACGACAGAAAATGAAGAGCTTGAAGGGATTGGATTAAATGCAGACGGTCCGTTTGAAATTGTGCATTCCAAGAATACCAATAAAGTAAAAATGGATTATGCGAAAGTGAAATTCTCTGATGTATTTGATAGTGGAGACAAGTTTTTAGAGAATGCTGTTTCGTTTAAAGCGTGGTATATACAGGAAACATACGCGTTTCAGGATAGTAATAAAAATTTATATATTAAAGGCATTACTCCGGATACTCATATTGCTATTCAGCTTAGAAACGTTCCTGAGATGAAATCTCGTAGTAATACTATTAACGCCTATATTGAAATTGGTACAGAAGCAGAGAAATATTTTAAACGAAAAGTACGATCGAAAGGTGGACAAACAAGTAAGTTCAGCCGTTCATTTGTGGTGAAAGGTATCATTAAAAAACCAGCGGGATTTCTTAGAAAAGGCGCTTTAGTTATGCAGGTTATAGATTTAGGTAAAAAGTAAAAATATTCGAATATAGGTTAATGGAAGACATTAACTGAATTATTTACACATTTAATTTAGGAGAATTATAATGAACAAAATACTGATAATAGGCTTAATTCTGGTTATTGCCAGCTGTAGCGATAGTCCCGAAGATAATGAAAACGATGGTAATAAAAAGGAAGAAAGTAGTGCAGTTGAGACAAATAGTAAAAGCAAACATTATTATTCAATGTATGATTTAAAGGGAATGGTTGATCAATTGAATTCTTCTCTTCCGATGGAATACGACTCTGTTACTATTTTGAATTCTGTTTCAGCTAAGGAAGGAAGAATTATTCAGTACTCTTATAAAGTAGATATGGATGCCATGCTCACAGGTATGGGAAAAGAGTTAAACATGAGCATGGCAAGTGTCAAGTCCATGCTAAACAAGCAAGGAGGGCTTGAACCATTTTTTAAAGACTATATCAAAAATGAATATGGCCCTGAAATAGTGCGAGACGATTGTTCAAATGCTCCTTTGGTCAAATTACTCAATGATAGCGTTAGTTTTCATCATTATTTTTACGACTTAAACTCTAAATTTATTTCCAAGGTAGTCGTTCTAAAAGAATATTGTAAATAAATAAAAAATCAGGCTCGCTGTTGGCGGGCTAGATTTTACTATTCAAATTGCGCTAAGATTTATTTCAATACGACTAGATTCTTATAAAAACATAATTTATTTGATTGAGGGTGACTTAATTAATAGGTGATCAGAAATGAAAATATCGATACCACTATTGTTTATGGGCCTTGTTGCCTTTTTTATGGGGTATATTTTCTTTAGTCAAATATTTACTGAACACCATGAAGATTTCCATTCAGATGCCTTTGAGACTATAGCGCTTGGCGTGTTTGGGTTTTTGTTTATGCTTTTGGGAATAGGACTGTTAGTTTTCGGTCTGTTTGGAAGCGTTTATGGGAATAGGTCTAAAAAGCAAGAAAGTTTATATAAAAATACTGAACCAGATGTCAGTAAAAAATCACCTCTGGATAAAGGGAAAGCAAAGAGAAGTTGGTTTTCTTATTCTTTTTGGATACTACTTATATACATTATGGTATTTTCTGGCAATTGGGATTTTAACCGACTGAATGGTTACTTTAATAATCTGGTTTACGTCGAATTGCTTGAAAATAGAAGTTTAAATGATCTACAAACCGCTCTAAATATTGAACCAAAATTCTACCAGTTTAAGCCAACGATATTTGGTAATCATATTCCTTATCAAATACAAATTAAAAACAATCAATATAGTTTGAAAATTCAACCTTTGGATGATGTAAGCGAAAAATCGGTTTTGATTGAGGATGGAAATATCACCGTTAACGAAATCAGCTTTGACTATCCAAAACAATTATTATTTCATCAATCTGTTACGGCATCAGTAAATAGCCATTATAGGTTTCGAGCTATGCGAGGTTCAAGTGATATCCTGAAATTGTCTGTTGACTCTAAAACAGATTTTCAAAACTGGACTATGTTATCTAAATATGAAGTGCCGGCAAAGGTCATTCAACAAGCAGAAATTTTAGAAGCTTATTTCCCATCGGATCGCTCCGGAGGGCTCACTCAATTAAACTCAAAATATTATCTTAACTATAGTCATACGTTTCACAATCGAACAGCAAGTATTCAATTTAATTCAAACTATCATACCATCGAATCTACCAGTGGCGTAAAAACAACTCGTTGGAAACCAATGGCACCACTTTATAATAATGTGGTTCATGCTCACCARGGCAATATCTTTTCATTTGGCGGTTTTCAGCATAAGCTTTCTGGTGGYGCAGGTAATTGGATGTATTCACCAAAAACCGATCAATGGAAACCCCTGTCAGCTACGCCAAAATCCGCGTCTAACAAAAGTCGATTTTCAACTAATATTGCATCGGTGTTTAGTGCAAACAATAACTTATATGTTTTAACCAATGAAAAAAAAATTTCGCTTTTTGAATTCGAAACGAATAGCCTTAATGCTAAAGGAAATTGGCACCTAATAAAAAAATTTCCAATGCTCTCAGACTTGAAAARTTGGCGATATCTCGATGATAATACACTTTATGCATACGMTACTAGTTACCCTTGGGTCGATGGGCATAAACTAGTRAAAGGCTATATTCAAACGCTTAATTTAAGCAGTTTTRAAACTCAAACYCTGGCRATKTTTCCTAATATCKATCATGTCTCAAAAAGTAATTCGATTTTAAATGTTAAGTCKTACGCAGTAAGAGTCATCAATCATAATAAGMAACTGTAYCTTGTYTATGCAGRTCAGTTTTTYAAATTAAAAAGAAATAATTAAMCTATGYCAGATTCTATTATAAAAAGTGAAMTGYTATTGCCTYTAACCATTAAACAAAACCCKAGTCGYTGGTCTCGATGGKTTTTTGGAATRTTTKCGTTATTTTTAATGATTTTGGTCATGATTGAAAGTAATTCATTGAGCGATCTTGAACTCACCGGATGGCTAGCTCTGATTGTCTTTTTAGTGATGATAGGAGAATATATTTATCGTTTAGCTAAACGTAATTGCGGTCGTTATACGATTGCTAGTGATCAGGTGATTTATAAGAGCCGTCGTAAACAGTGGAGCGAAAAACTAAATCAATATGAGAGTTTCAATTGGTACGAAGGCGTTTTTGGAAGCGTTCACCATGGCCAGCAAATCGAGTGGTTTTTTATTCTAAAACATTCTAACAAATCTGAATGTTCGATTATTTTTAACAGCAAGATGATGAGAGGTATTAGTAAAGAGGAAAGCTACTTAAAGTGGTTAGAGCTTAAAGCCTCTCTAGACATCCCTGCAAAAGAARTTTTTGGCAAAGGTGTTAGCATTGCTAATATAAGTCAAAAAAACAATAGTGGAGAACAGGCAAAAATTCAAATGGAAGTACCTAATAGGTTGAAGTCGACTGAAGATATGAATATGGTACTGAAAAGAAACATCTTAGCAAAAATAGCGATGAGTTTCTTTACCCTTATGATATTTATAATTTTAGAAAGACAATTCTCAAATGGTGATATATATGAACTTTCAGAAGGCGAAAAAGGTTTTACAATATGGTCTACGATTTTCTGGTTTTATTGTTGGTACTGGGCTTTGAAAACTTACCGATTCCATATTGAAGGTTCTAATCTTGTGATTAAAACATGTATTATTGGATGCTCTTTTAGAAAGAAAAACATTCCGTTCTCTCAGCTTGTTAGTGTTACCACCCAATCAAATTCAGTGGGCACTTCAAATTTACATATTCTTAAAAAAGATGGAAAAAAGATAAGCTGTAATTCAATTAAAACTCATCAAGCTAATAGGGTAAAACAATGGTTGATGGAAATTACTAGCTAATAGTCTTCTCTATCCCTACGACTCATATTAATTATTTTAGTGATATGTGGAGAGAGGTGAAATAAAGTCTTTATTTATGACCATAATGAGATTCAATTTTACTCTTAATTAAAATGCCATAAATTTTTTCAGATGTTGCTGACGTTGATCTGAAAATATAAACTGCATCGACATTTTCTCGTTCCATTGTATCTAAAGCTTCCTCTAAATTGGCTTGTAAATAAACAGATGCGATGTTTTGTCTATCGGCAGGTATTGCGAGCAAATCAATTTCTTTTTTCTGCAATTCTGACTCGTCCGGAATTTCCAACTTTTTATCTTTGCATTCTTGTATTTTCAATTCCCAATTTTCTTTCAACTCTAAAATAAAGCGAGCTAAATCGTTGGCTGCCAACAAAGAATTCGCTTCTTCTTTTTGACGGATCAATATCCATTTTGGCGTTTCAGATAAAAGTTTGTCGGCCTCTTTTACGCTAATAAATTTATTATCGTGTACGATCAGTTTTCTTTCCATTAAACCCGCAACACCGACACTACGAAGAAATTGCGATAAAGGGTTTATTCTTAAATCTAGTCCTTTTGAACGTAATTGAGAATGAAAGATAGAGCTCTGTTTAAATACCTGTGAAACCATTAAGTTGCTAATGACCACGGCAATCATTCCTGGGAGTAATACGTTTGGATTATTAGTTAATTCTAACAACGTCATAAGCGCAGCTAAAGGGGCTTGCAAAATGGCGCTCATCATCGTTGCCATTCCAACCATTGAGTAAAAAGCATACTCAGATGCATAGTCAGGTAATAACATTGCTCCAAGTGAGCCAATGATCCCGCCTATCATAGCGCCAATGAACATACTCGGACCAATTGCTCCACCCGGTAAAGATAGTCCTGAGCAAATAGTCGTTGCTAAAAGTTTGCCAACAAAAGCAATGATTAATATTTGTAAAGTGAGATTGCCGTGCAAAGCGGCGTTAACAGTGTCATATCCTATCCCCATCACTTCAGGTGCGGCTAACGCGATAATACCCACACTCATTCCAGCGATACTGCACTTGAGCCAGGTTGACCAGTGGCTCGATTTTTCGCTGACTATTGCCGTTCCTTTGATAAAAATGGCTGCTACTGTACCAATAACTAACCCTAATAGAATAAAATTGGGTATTTCCCAAAGAGATTGTAAATCAACGGTTGGTACAATAAACGCAACGTTATTACCAAATACGATCCGAGATAGGATAGCAGCAGAAACAGATGAAAGAATCAAAGGAATAAAGCTTGCCACGGCATATTCCATCATGACGACTTCCATAGCAAAAATAACGCCTGCTAATGGGGTATTAAAACTAGCTGAAATAGCTGCAGCGGTTCCACAACCTACTAAAACTCTAATGCTGTTGTTTGGCAAGTTTAATTTTTGTCCAAGCCAACTACCTGACGCTGAGCCTAAGTGGATACCTGGACCTTCTCGCCCTACCGATTGTCCACTCGCTATAGTTAGCCCTCCTATTAAAAACTGGACTACTGCATTACGCCAATTTAAATAACCTTGGTGAAAAGACATTCGTTCAATAACGTGTCCAACTCCAACTTGACGGTAATTTTTGCCGACTTTGTGCAGTATATAGCCTACAACAAAACCGCCAACGGTAGGCAGGATAAATCGAAACCATAAAGGGGAAGATTCAAAATCTCCAGTTGTTTCTTGGGTATGCCAAAGAACAAAACCACTTTCAATAAAAAGTCTAAATAATACAATGACACCACCCGCGAGAATACCGCAAACAAAACCCAAAGCAGCTAAGGTTGGCAAGGCATCTAAACTGCCGAGTTTTATACGTAATGATTCAAAAAATGACATGAATGTCTAAATTATTCCTCGATTAGTCATCTCAGTTTGTCTGTCTCTGTTGGTCAATTGAAGATAAAATGCTAATATCGCACCCTATCAATTGAGCATATCATCTAAATTGCTTTAAGTTTAGGATATAACCTATTGATAAAAAAGACAAATGAATTGATATAATTAAGGTATTTTAACTCTATTTTATCGTGAATTCTGGCTTGTTTTGATAAGTGGCGCTCGTGAAAGATGTTTTGAAAGGTGATTCCGTCTTTTTATTTAGTAGATGTGTTTATTTTCAATCAATAAGCAGTAGTTGCAAAAAAGTGATAGTTATAAATTAGAATGTAGCAAAATAGTTAGTCCAGTGAATTGCCAAATGAATAGTCCTAAACTAATAGTTACCGAGCAAAAATCGAATCTATGGTATATTTCGATTGCTTTAGGTTGCTTAGTATCCCTAGTTAGTATTTATTCACTCGGTCGATATTTAGCAGTAGAAGATTTGTCAAAAACAAAGCAATTGTTAAGTGAGTATAAAGCGACGTTAGAGAATACCCAGATTGCATATAAACAGGTATCAGAGTCATTGTTACTAGAAAAGCAATCGACTTTAGTTGAAAGCCTGTCGAATCAAGATCTAATAGAAAGTATACAAACACTTGAATTAGAACAAAAAAATATGCAGGAAGAACTGCGCTTTTATAGAAACATCATGGCGCCAGAAAAAGATGCTAAAGGACTGAACATTGATCAACTTGCTATCACAAGAATGGATAGTGAAGGGCAGTTTCATTTTAGATTGACGATTATACAAGCGCAGAAACAAGCGCAATTTTTGAAAGGCAGTGTTGAAATTACCCTTTTTGGACATAATAAAAGGATTGGTGAGGATAAAAATCAAACTAATCAATTAAGTTATCAATTTAGAGAACTAGGTACTTTCAAAACGACCGATTTTAAGTTTCAATTTAAGTACTTTCAAAATCTTCAAGGTTTTATTCAATTACCTAAAGATTTCATGCCACAAAGATTAGTGGCAATAGCCAAAACAAAGGGACTACGAAAAAATCAAACAGCCAAATTTGAAACACTTTGGCAACCTGAGGAGAAGTAATGTTATTCGGTAGTAAGAAAAAGCAATCCCCAAAAGCGAAAGCGGGTGCAGCAGATACGCTTGTATGTAAACAAACTAAAATCACTGGGGATATTAATTTTACTGGTGTGCTATATATTGATGGGCATGTTAAAGGTAATATAACTTCAGATGAAGTTGACAACTCATTACTAACGATTGGCAACAATGGTTTTGTTGAAGGCGAAATACAAGTACCCCACATTGTTATATTAGGAAGAGTTTCTGGAGATGTTCACGCGTTAGAACATGTTGAATTAATGGCGGATGCGAGAGTAGTAGGCAACGTTTATTATAAATTAATTGAGATGGCGATGGGGGCTGAAGTAAATGGTCAAATGTTACATCGAACCGAAAAGCAAAAATTGATATCGCATCAAAAAGAAGCTTATCCAACAGAAAAGAACCAAAAGATGGGTTTAACTAAAGAATCAGCAGATGCAGAAAGAGCGGACGCTGATAAAATTGAAGATGATTTAAATGAATGATATTACTGAAAATCCAAGTAATTCTGGTGCTGGTGTAGTCGCTAGCGCGAGCCCTATTATATTTACCCAGGCTG
The DNA here is from genome assembly GCA_002733465.1 of Kangiella sp. Classification (GTDB taxonomy): domain Bacteria; phylum Pseudomonadota; class Gammaproteobacteria; order Enterobacterales; family Kangiellaceae. The sequence continues at coordinate 21,561 of NVVT01000010.1, read as the reverse complement.
CCAGTACAAAAGCAAAAGCGCTGATTGAAGAGGAAGAGAATCCTAACTTAAAACTACGCGCTTTTGTAACGGGTGGTGGATGTTCTGGTTTTCAATATGGTTTTGCCTTTGAAGAAGAGCAAAATGAAGATGATTTAGTGATTGAAAAAGAAGGTGTTCGTTTGTTAGTTGATTCCTTAAGTTTTCAATATTTAGTAGGATCAAAAATCGACTATCGAGAAGATTTGGATGGTTCTCGTTTTGTGGTTGAAAACCCTAACGCGACAACGACTTGTGGTTGTGGTTCTTCTTTTTCGATTTAGATAGAATGCTTTATGCCTCCATTCGAAAAGCATATCGAGATTTCAGAGTCTAACCAAACCGCCATTTCGGTTTTAGCTATAGCTTGCCCAGAAATTTCTATTCAGAAGTTGAAATTAGCGATGCAATATGGAGCTGTCTGGCTCAGCCCTTCTGACAAATCATCACAGAATAAAACCCAAAGAATTCGACGGGCGAAAAAAACATTACAAGAAGGCGATAAACTTCACCTCTATTTTGATGAATCGATTCTTTTTTCACCAATCTCTCCTGCCAAATTAATAAGTGATGAAGGGCAATACAGTGTTTGGAATAAACCATGTGGCATGTTCTCTCAAGGAACAAAATGGGGCGATCATAATTCTATAGCGCGTTGGGTAGAGCTTTTTGGATTAGAAAAAAATAAGATAGAAAAACGAGCAACTTTTTTGGTACATCGTTTAGATCGAGCGACTAGTGGTTTGATCATGGTCTCACATTCTAAAAAAGCCACTAGGTTGCTAGCTCATCTTTTCGAAAGTAGGCAAGTTGAGAAAAAATATCAAGCATTTGTTAAGGGCGAATTTCCAGAAAAGTTAGTTTTAAAAGAAATAACTGGATCAATAGATAATAAACCGGCGTTAAGCATTGTTTTATCATCGGTTTACGATATAGAATTTAGTCAGTCTTTGTTAACCATTCAAATAAAAACCGGTCGAAAACATCAGATCAGAAAACATCTTGCTACAATCGGTTTTCCAATAATTGGTGATCGTTTATACGGGAAGAGTAATAAACTTGAACTTCCTGATTTGAGATTACAGTCTCGCTATCTATTTTTCACTTGTCCGATCACAAAAAGTGAGCGAACCTACAATCTGGCTTCATTATTATGGAAAAGGTAGTCTATTTGTTTAATAATGCGTTATACAAAATTAAATTATAAAAAGGAATTATTATGTATAAAAGCACTAAATTAAAATCACTATTACCAATTGCAGGATTTCTTATTGGATTCTGTACTTTTGCCATGCCTACTTTTGCTAGTGAAACACCCGCTAATTCATGCTCAAGTGCCGCATCATTATTTACTGAAGGTGATGTTGAAGGAGCCTTAGATGAAGCTCGGTGGTGTGTCACCCAACTTGAACAGTTAAAACAAGGTCAAACGACAGCGTATTTTAAAGATGAAATAAACGGTTTTTCAGGTGGCAAACTCGAATCCCAACAAGCGATGGGGATCGTAATGATTGAAAGGCGTTATACAAAAGACCAAAATTCTATCGACGTTTCTCTATCCGGTGGTGGTTCAGGTGGAATGAATGATGCGTTTGCCGCAATCGCTTCTTTTGGAATGCAAGCGGCGCCAGGTAAACGAGTTAGAATCCAAAGAAGAACAGCCATTGTCAATGATGAAAATGGTTCGGTACAAGTAATTGTTACTCTAAAAAGTGGCGGTATGTTAACTTTTGAATCGGATGAACTATCTGAAGATCAAGTTATAGCGTTTGCGAAAGTATTTCCTGTCGCTGATCTAGATGATTCTAGAAAGTAGAAAGTAGAAAATGAGGTCGGAATATTCTTGAAATCTTTATCGCTTATTTTTCATTATTAGAATATTCCGATTAGCAAGAGTAGATTGCTCCGAGTATTTTTTCAAGTCTCGCGCCAGTAACCGAAGGTAAGTTGCCTGGCTTCTGCTCTAGCCTTTGTTTTGCAAGCCATGCAAATGTCATTGCTTCTAAATAGTCGCCATCGACTTCAAAGTCATTTGTTCTTTTCACTTTAACATCTAATTTTTCAGTCAATGAATTAAGCAGAAATTGATTATGCATTCCGCCACCACAGGCTAGTATTTGATAGTTAGAGAGTTTTAATGATTCAATTGAATCAGCAATCGTTTGAGTAGTGAATTCAATCAGTGTTCTTTGAACATCTTCCTGCTTGATTTCCTGCTTAACATTCTTTATTTGAGTTAATAACCAATCTAAACAAAAATGTTCTCGACCTGTACTTTTAGGATGTGGTAATTGAAAAAACGGATCAGAAAGTAAAATTTGTAATAGGTCTTTGTTGATACTTCCTTTTTTCGCAAAACCAGAATCTGTATCAAAATTATATTTTGAATGTTGGTGACTTTTTTTGTACCAAGCGTCAAGTAAAGTATTTGCAGTACCAGTATCAAACCCAAGGACTTCTTTATTGTTGTCTTTGGGTAATAAAGTGATATTTGCGATACCACCTAAATTTAAAATGATTCGGTCAATTTTGCTACTTCGCAATATGGCATTATGGAATGCTGGTGCGAGCGGAGCACCTTGTCCGCCGGCAGCAATATCCATTCTTCTAAAATCTGCTATGGTCGTGATCCCAGTTCTCTCGGCAATGATATTGGCATCGCCTATTTGAAGAGTGAATGGGTTTTTATTAGTTGGGCGGTGGCGAAGTGTTTGACCATGACTACCTATCGCGATAATGTCGGATGGCGATAAATTTTCTTGCTTTAAAATAGCGTTGATGGAATCCGCAAATAAGTTTCCCATAATCACATCCATTTCAGCCATCAATTCGATTCTATTTTCCAATGCCTGTAAAGATGTATTCGTCCTAGGACTACTCAGTTTAGAAATGTTTTGTTTTACCTCAGATGGAATTGGATAATCGAGAGATGCGATTAATTGACATTGAGATTCTGTAAATTCAACGATTGCCACATCAATACCGTCAATGCTGGTACCGGACATTAGACCAATATAGTTTTCGCCATGTTTACTTTTGTTATTCTTTAATTCGTGTAATAAGTGCATAAGTCTCTATTTAGCGACTAATTGCGAAGATTGGATTTGTTTGCGATTTTCAAGTTGAATAACTAACGCTCGGCTAGCAATTAAAAAATTTGCCTTTTCGTTTCTAGAAATGGCTTCTGCTTTAGGTAACTTGACTGTTCGAGGATTACGATGAACGCCATTCACCACAAACTCATAATGCAAATGTGGCCCAGTCACCATACCGGTGCTACCTAATTTTCCAATGATCTGACCCTGTTTGACTCGTTTACCTCGACTGACTAGCCGTTTTGATAGATGAAGATATTTAGTAACAATACTATTACCATGTTGAATAAACACATATTTCCCATTAAATTTATTGTAGCTAGAAGCAATGACTTTGCCATCACCAGATGCTCTAATCGGAGTCCCTACAGGCGCTGCATAATCAATTCCTCTATGAGGTTTGATACGTTTTTGCACGGGATGAAATCGCCTAGGATTAAACCCATCAGAAATATATCGAAAATTTACCGGCGCGCGCAAAAAGGCTTTACGCATATTGAGTCCTGTATCAGAATAATAACTGCTATTATTCTTTGAGTCTGTATATCGAATGGCTCTAATAACATCGCCTCTATTAACAACATCTGCTGCAATAATGTTACCATTTCCTATTTTTTCCCCATCTAAGAATTCTTCTTGGTAAAGTAATGAGAAACTGTCACCCGATCGAATATCTAAGATAAAATCTATGTCCCATTCAAATATATTCGCGAAGTTTATAACTAACGAGTCGCTCATACCGGCGCGTTTACCAGATAAAAATAGCGAGTCAGTAATAATTCCGGAGATATAAGCGGTTCTAGTTTCAATCGTTTTATTAACCATTCGACTGACAAGTTTATCGCTTTTGTTGATGTCTGCATCAGCACCTCGTCTTTCAAAAGACTCTCTTTCTACATAAAGCGTATTTTGCAAATCAATGACATATTTTAACGCTAGCAATTCTTGGTTTGTTCCCAGCTGATAATAGATACTTTTACCAGGTCTTAGATTGCTTAGAATTTTAGTATTTTCATCTAAAGTACTAATTTTGTAAACCATTTGAGGTGTTAATCCAATCCGTTTAAATATTAATGATAAGTTATCGTTTTTTCTAACGGATTCAGACTGCCATTTTAAAGATGATGCCAGTGGTTTAAGTGCGTACTTTTGATTTTTTGAATTAGTGAAATTTAAAGGAATGATGGTCGGCGATGAATATTTTGTATTTTTATCTTTATTAATGAACTGTGTGGTTTGCTTTTTAGATTGAATCAGAGCAGATGGAATCAGGCTGTCTGGTCTTACTGTGCCAGGTCTTACTTTGGAGATCCCCGTTTCTTTTATCGGGGTTTGTTTCTCAAAATGGTTATTTTTAATTTTTGCTTGATTTGCAGTGCTAACTGATTCATTTGTACTAGGTAGGTCTAAATTAATTGGACCCGAATTAATCAAACCAGACTCGAGCTGAATCGATTTAACGGATTCAGCTTCCTCTGCCACTCGATCGATGCTTGATTCGATCATGCTGTCTTCAATGGATATTTCATCGTCTTTAAATAGAAGGATTGCTAACATTAAAGTAAACACGGCATAGCCAACGATGGCGAAAGGATGCGTAGTCCATACTGGCAGTGTTGCAAAAGCACTTTTTGAGAAAGCTTTTGTGTTATTTCGCGGTTTATAGTCCTGTTTTATCATCGTACTTTTAGTCAGTTCCTATTTTTACTGATGCTTCTTCGTTTTATCTTGAGATAAAATAAGATAAAATGCATCGTCAATTGGTTACTCTGTTTTTGATCTAGGTAAATGGGCAATTATTTGATTTTATCCTTTTTTTGAAAATCAAGAAAGGTGTAACTAAAACAAATTTGATTTGGAAAGTAAATGACTGACGAAAATGCAACAAATGAAAGTTTAATTCATGGTAACTTAGTTAAAGATCTGGGTTGGAGAGGCATGATCCAACAAATGACTGCAGAAGAGTCATTTAAAGAGCATTTAAATGAAGGTATGAAGGTTGTCTATTGTGGATTTGATCCAACTGCTGATAGCTTACATATTGGTAGTTTAGTGCCATTACTCGCTTTGAAACGTTTTCAACAGCATGGTCACAAACCTATCGCATTAGTTGGAGGTTCTACTGGACTTATTGGCGATCCATCATTTAAAGCGAGTGAGCGCCAACTTAATACAGAAGAAGTTGTAGGCGAATGGGTTGATTGTTTAAAAACCCAAGTGAGCCAGTTTATTGATTTTGATTGTGGTGAGAACTCTGCGATTGTGGCTAATAATCTCGATTGGACCGAAGGCGTTGATATATTAACCTTCTTAAGAGATGTTGGAAAACACTTTTCAATTAATCAAATGATTCAGAAAGAGTCAGTTAAACAAAGAATCGATAGAGACGGCGAAGGCATTTCTTTTACTGAATTTACCTATATGATTCTACAGTCATATGATTTTGCAGAACTCAACAAGCGCTATGGTTGTACCATTCAAATCGGTGGGAGCGATCAATGGGGAAATATCACCGGTGGTATTGATCTCACTCGACGTATGAATCGAAACCAAGTATTTGGAATGACATTACCCTTAGTCACTAAATCCGATGGCACAAAATTTGGAAAAACAGAGTCTGGCACCATTTGGCTAGATGCTAAAAAAACTAGTCAATATGCTTTTTACCAGTTTTGGCTAAATTCGGCAGATGCTGATGTATATAACTTCCTTAAATACTTTACTTTCTTAAGTGAAGAGGAAATCAACGATATCGAAGCGAAAGATAAAGAAGCACAAGGTCGTCCCGAAGCACAATCGATTTTAGCAAGAGAAGTGACATTGTTGGTTCATGGAGAGCAAGGTCTTGAATCAGCACAGCGTATAACCAAAGCTATGTTTAGTGGCTCGCTCGCTGATTTGTCTGAAAGTGATATGTCTCAATTAGCACAAGACGGTTTGCCTTCAAGCGAATTGCCTTCAGATTTTGCAGAAAAACCATTAACCGCATTATTATCAGAGTGTGGAATGGCAAAAGTGGGTCGAGAAGTAAAAGATGCATTAGGCCGTAACGCCGTATGGGTGAATGGGATTGCTAAGGGAAATGACGATAATAGGAGCTCAGGCGAAACTTTTTCTGCTGACAAGGCACTATTTGGGCGCTTTTTTATGGTCAAGTTAGGTAAAAAGAAAAACCATTTATTTACAATTTAGAGATTGTTCAAGAGATCACTCTAGAGTTTTAGCCAGCTAACTCTCTAGTAGTAAATATGTCGCATTTTCTATGGTGCACTTGATCATTCCGATTGGTTTTAGATATACTAAACAACTAAATAGTAATGATTATTATTCCTAATTAGCTAGTCTTATTTACTCTGAGCACTCTCTACTTCGCTCAAAAGAGTATCATTCCTTTATAGTTTCACATTTTAATCCTTAAACTGTGCTAAATTTAAAGGGTGAAAATTAATATTAAACAGATATATAGTCGTTTAGTCAGCACAATTATTTAAGTTAAGGATACCAACCAAGATGGAAAATACATCAAATACCCATATTATCACTGCGAAGTACTATTCTTTAAAAGATATAGAAGAAATTATTGAATCGCTACCAAAGCTTTCAATGTCAGATGAGGCGATCAGTAAGATTGAAAAAGGTCATGAATTTGTGATCACTAAATCTCGCGAAGATTTGCATATTTATGGGGTTAATACTGGTTTCGGATCGTTATGTGAGACCCGTATTTTAGATTCTGAAATGGAATTATTGCAATATAATCACGTCATTTCCCATGCGGTTGGTGTTGGTCCAATTGTTCCTGAAAGACTTTCTCGGTTGACTTTGTTTATCAAGTTATTAACCTTTCGCTGGGGTAGTACCGGAATATCGATGGACGTGGTGAACCGTTTTCTGGATTTCTGGAACAATGGCATTATTCCAACGATTCCTCAAAAAGGTAGTGTAGGAGCTAGTGGAGATTTAGCGCCTTTAGCTCATATGGGATTACCTTTAATAGGCCTAGGATCGGTTTATCAAAATGGTGAAGTGGTTAAAACCGATAAAGCGTTTGCTGAACTTGGTTGGAAACCGTTGCGTTTAAAACCTAAAGAAGGACTTGCGATCACTAATGGGATTCAATATATAAACGCCAATGCGGTAGATTCATTATTAGAAATTGGGGATTTTGTCCGATCGGCTGATGTCATCGCATCGATGAGCGCGCAGGCTTTTAGTACTTCAAAAACTTTTTACCAGCCCCTTTATCACACGACTTCTTATCATCCAGAACGCACTGTGGTGGCTAAAAATTTCGTTAAGTTAATGGAAGGTAGTAACCATTCCGAATTAGACACTTGTAATAAATCCAAGCAAGACCCTTACTCTTTCCGCTGTATTCCACAGGTTCATGGCGCGGTTAGACAGGCTTATAACTATGCCTGTGATATTGTTGAAAAAGAAGTCAATAGTGTTTCCGATAACCCTTTATTCTTCCCCGAAGAAGATGAAATTCTTTTTGGTGGCGCTTTGCATGGTGAATCGACGGCTTTAACATTGGATTTCTTAGCAATTGCTTTAAGTGAGTTGGTTTATGTTTCGGAACGCAGAACTTATCAGTTGTTATCGGGACAAAGAGGGTTACCTGACTTTCTAGTGGCTAAATTTGGATTAAATTCAGGTTTAATGATTGCACAATACACCTCTGCCGCCTTAGTGAATGAGAATAAGGTCATGGCGACCCCCGCGAGTATTGACACTATACCCACCTGCCAATTACAGGAAGATCATGTCAGTATGGGAGCAACTTCTGCCTACAAACTTAAAACCATTAGAGATAATGCCAATTTTGTCTTTGCTATCGAGTTATTACACGCRGCRCAAGCCATTGACTTTAACAAGGAACTGACTCTATCGCCAAAAACCCAACAAATTTTTGATGAGTTTAGAAAACACGTTGATTTTCTGGATGTTGATCGAGTGATTAGTGATGATATAGAGAAGGCAAGAGCGTTTCTCCGTAGCCATCGTCGTCAGTGGATAGATGATATGGAAATTCAATAGAATTTTTAATCTGTTTTTCGATCTAGCATCGCTAGTTCTAGCCTAATTGGGTTATATTTTTATGCGTGTTGAACGCCATTTTTCAGTTGTGAGAAGTTAATGGAAAATAAAAACTCTAAGGTAGAGTCATCTGATCATCGGTTGGAGTGGCTGTTTGAAAAAATAGTCGTTCAGCATCCTGATTTATGCGCTATTGACTCGCCTGAAGGAAATCTTACTTATACTGAATTAAACGCTAAGAGTAATCGGATCGCTCATTGTTTAAGTGCTACATTGACTGGCTCTGATCCGCTTGAAACAGCTCAGAAACATTCGAAAAAATTGAATGCTTCTATTGTCACCATGATTGAATCAAATGTCGATCAAATCGCGGTACAAATTGGAATTTTAAAATCAAGTAGGCATTTTGTTTGTCTTGATCCATGCCATCCAAGTGATCGATTAATTGGCATACTCGAAGAGTCTTCGCCAGATGCTATTGTGATTGATCGTTCTGTATTACGCCATCCGAGTGTTATTGATTTTATAAAACAGCAATCAACAAATGTTTTCACTATTGATATTGTCGCAAAAGAATTAGGAGGGTTTGAAAACGTCACTGTTTTAGATAACTTAAGTGATTTTTCTGATCAAAATTCAACACTTATAAAAAATTCTAACGCGATTGCCTATGTCGCCTATACCTCAGGTTCGACTGGAAAACCAAAGGGAATTATTCAATCGCATCGAAGTTTTAGTCAGTTCATCAACTGGCAGGCAAAAGAGTTTCAGATTGGAGCGAATAAGCGATTTATACAATGGGCTTCGATTAGTTATGATGCGTCTTTTTGTGAAATATTTGGCTCGCTCTGTTTTGGCGCAACCTTATGTGTTGAGTCGCCGGAAGTTCGCTTTAATCCACTTTTATTGAGTCGATGGGTAACTAAAATAAAGGCCGATATACTTCAAGTCGTACCGAGTTTTTGTCGTCAAATTATTGAAGTGATGCGCGATGCTCCTGTTGATGACGGAACAGAAAAGCTCAATGGAGCTAGTGTGTTGATGCCCAATTTAAAGTTTTTATTATTAGCCGGTGAGGCGTTACCGAGCGATCTCCCAACAGCTTGGCGTTCTTTACAAGATGCTCGAATTTATAACCTATACGGTCCGAGCGAATCAGTTCTAGCAACTTTTCATGAGTTTTCAGTAGAAGATTCTAAGTCAGCTTTTGTTCCGATTGGTGAAGCAATTGATGGTCGAAATATTTTAATTCTTGACGGTAATCAGTGCTTAGTTAAGCAAGGCGAAAGTGGCGAGTTATATATTCAAAGCCAATATTTAACACTAGGTTATTTAAATAGAGAAAAAGAAACAGAGCGAAACTTTATTCAAAATCCATTGCATAGTGATTATTCCGATCCGGTATTTAGAACCGGCGATATGGTGCGATTAAAATCAAACAAGCAATTAGAGTTTATTGGTCGAGAGGATAACTTAGTCAAACTTCGTGGCATGCGAGTTGAGTTAGGCGAAATTGAAAGTGTAATTAGAAAACAACCTTCGATCAACGAATGTGCGGTAAAGGTTTGTCGATTAGAAAGACAACAGGATAGGCTGACTGCGAAAGATCGTAAAGCAAGACAAACTGTTGCCGAAGGAACTCAATTCTTAGTTGCTTATATTACCACCAATGAAACGATTAAACCTTCGGAATTACGAAGTGAAATTCGTAGAGCTTTACCCGTACATATGGTGCCTCAGCAGATTATTGTTCTGCAAGAAATGCCCATCAATGCTAATAGAAAATTGGACTATAACGCGCTTCCAAAACCAGAAAAAGTACGCCCTGAAATAGATACAGATTTTGTTGCTTCTGAAAATCAAATGCAACAGCAGGTCATCAAGATTTGGAGCGACATTTTAGGTTTTGAAGGTATCGGAGTTAACGATCCTTTTTTGGATTTAGGTGGCGACTCTTTGCTAGCGATGCAAATTATAAATCGTATTGATAAGACATTTACATTTAAACTGCCCGCTTCTTTTCTAATGCAAAATAACAATGTTAAACAGATAGAAAAAGCTATTCAAAAAAATAATCAGCAAAACGCAAAAAACTTAAAGACAGCATTAGCCACTCAAAGCAATAAACCCAATACCATTCCGTTAAGTCATTCTCAATGGGGTTTGTGGTATTTGTGGAAACTCGATCCGGACAACCCATTTTATACTGCACAGGGTAGTGTTCATCTTGAAGGGAAACTCTGCCGAGACGAATTAATACAAGCTTGGAAAGAAACCGTAGAAAGACATGAAGTACTACGAACCCAGTTTGTGATGAATAGTGGCGAGCCTGCACAAACCTTTGATGACTATTCCGCCACACAAATTACCTTTACCGATCTAAGTCATTTAGAGTTTGATGAAGCAACCTATGAAATGGATCAAATCAATACGAAATTAGGAAAATATGCTTTTGATTTAGAAAATGATCACCTCCTTCAATTACAATTATTTAAGTTATCAAAAGAACACCATGAATTTGTTTTCAGTTACCAGGAAATTATTTTCGATCTTTGGGCGTTTGCGATTATCATTAATGATTTGATGGATGCTTACTCTGAAATAATATTGGGTAAGAAAGGATTTGAATCGGACTTGCCGATTCAGTTTAGTGATTTCGCTATTTGGGAAAAAGAAAATATTACCCATGAAAATTTAAAGCCAGAAGAAGCGTTTTGGAAAAAACAACTGCAGGGTCAATTACCCGTATTAGATTTACCAATTGATTATCCGCGCGGCTCTGAAGCTGATTATTCCGGTAGTGGCGAAAGTTTTATGTTAGACGCGGAACTATCAAGCCAACTTAAGAAAATTAGTCGAGAAAATGGAGTGACTTTATATACTACAATATTATCTGCGTTTTATATTTTCTTGCGTCAATATACTAATCAGCAAGATATTATTATCGGTACGCCTTTGGCTAATCGATCTGCCAGTGGTGCGGAAAATCTTGTCGGTTGGTTTTTAAATATGCTACCAATTAGAATTAACGCGGAACACTCAATTAATTTCAAAGAGTTATTAGAGCTTTCAAAAACAGCTACTAATGAATCGATCGATCATGCGGATTACCCGTTTCGGTGGATGTTAGAGTGGGCAGATATACCAAGAGATAAAACTATTTCTCCAGTATTTCAAGTAATGTTTAATTGGCAAAACTTACCACAAATGGCACCAACAGTCGATGGGCTACAAGTTTCATCAAGCGAAGTTGATTCAACCTTCAAAAAATATGATCTGGCATTATATGCGCAAGAGCATCTGGATAGAATTTATTTGCAATTTTCCTATTTAACTAAATTATTTAAGCCATCAAAGATCAAAAGGATGTTAAATAATTTTGTGTTAACTTTGAAAGCTGTTAGTGAGGATCCAAGTCAGCAAATTAATCGATTGGCAAAAATCAATGCTGAAGAAAAAAAATGGTTGCTTGAAGATTTTAATAGCACAGATAGAAAAATTGATTACTCTCAAGATATAGCCTCCTTATTTGAAATGCAGGTTGAAAATAGTAAAGAAAATACGGCAGTTATTTTCAATCAACAAGAAGTGACGTATGACACACTTAATCAAAAGTCGAATCAAATTGCTAACTATTTAAAAGATCAAGGCGTGGTTTCTAAAGACCGAGTGATACTCTGTTTAGATCGTTCTATTGATATGATTGCCACTTTATTAGCGGTTTCTAAAATCGGTGCAATTCATGTTGCTATTGACCATAATTTCCCCAAAAACCGATTAGAAGAAATTTGTGGTGATGTTGACGCTACCGCTTTTATTTATCATGGTGAAACTGCTCTTGTTGAAAATAAGGCTCCGATTCAAATTGATTTAGATAGCTCGTCGACAGAAATAAATACTTGTAGCAATAAAAACTTGTCGCATTCGGTAGATCATTTTAATGCTAAATATTCTGGAATTTTTAACATCGTTTATACTTCAGGGAGTACAGGCAAACCGAAAGGATTGTCTATTCCGAATAGAGCTGTCATCAATCGACTCAATTGGATGTGGCATAAGTTCCCATTTCAGTCGGATGATGTTGCGGTATTACAAAAATCCTATTCGATAGTTGCATCCAATTGGGAAATTTTTGGTGCGCTACTTAAAGGAATTCCAACCCTTCTATTGAATCATGATGAAGTGATTGACGGCGCTAAGTTTTGGAAAGCCTGCTGTACTCATAAAGTTTCCTATTTACTGGGTTCACCGGGACTGCTTTCTAATATTTTGAATCAAGCGGAACAAGCAACGCATAATGCTGATAGCGCATCAAATCAAGGTTGGCAAAGTTTAAGATTAGCAACAACTAGTGCGGAACCGATTACACCCGAGCAAGTAACACGATGGCGAACACGATTTCCAAACGTCCCTTTATTGAATCTTTTTGGTGCAACGGAATGTTCATCTAACGCGACTTCTTTTGATACCGAAAAATTAGCGGAAGGTGCTCAGGTTGTGCCAATTGGTCGGCCTATTGATAATACTAAAGTTTATTTATTAAATGAGGAACTTCAATTAATTCCACAGGGGGCGATTGGCGAAATGTGTGTTGCTGGCGATCCTTTGGCGACAGGTTATTTTGAAGATCCCAAGCTGAATGCTCAACGCTTTTTAGAAAACCCTTTTTCTTCAGATGGTTATGAAAGTCTCTGTAGAACCGGCGATTTGGCGCGCATGAATGAAGACGGTATGCTCGAATTGGTAGGTCGAAAAGATCTGCAGATTAAAGTTAGAGGCTTTAGGGTTGAGTTAGGTGATTTAGAGTCAGCGGCTAATTCTCACCCAAGGGTTATTCGTTCTGCGGCTAATAGTTATAAGGACTCAAGTAATTCTACAGCTTTGTCACTTTATTTAGAAACCAAAGATGGCTGGTTGGAAAAAAACCGAACTGAAAAAGATCAACTTCGAGCGTTCTTATCAGAACAATTGCCAGATTATATGTTACCTTCTCAAACCATGAGAGTTGATAAATTACCTCTAACGCCATCAGGAAAACTCGATCGATTGGCGTTGCCTGAAATCGATTCAACGCTCGATGTTTGCGAAGTTGTTGAAGCAACCACCAGTGCAGAAAAAGTGCTAGTGTCAGTTTGGTCAAAAATTCTCAAACTAGATTCGGTGGGTATCCATAATAACTTCTTTGATCTGGGTGGACATTCTTTAGTGGCCACCGAAATAGTGAGTCAGTTGTTAGATGTTTTCCAGGTAGAATTGGCTATTCGATCGATATTTGATTCGCCAACCATCGACCAATTAATAAAAGGTCCGCTGTGTGACGCCTTTGGTGATTCAGAACTTGTGGAAGAGGTTGCTGATATCTGGTTGTCAGTAGAATCTGATGAGCAACTTGACGGATAAAATGATGGATAAAAATGCGCGAATTGCTGAATTACTAAAAAAAAGAGGCATTAAAACCAAAGTAAACAATGATATAACTAAACGCACAGGAAATGGTCCTTGTTCACTTTCTTTTGGACAGCAACGCTTGTGGTATATGGATCAACTGACTCCCAATCAGTCTGTCTATAATCTTCCCTCGGCATTTATATTAAATGGATCGCTTGATTTTGTTCGACTCAAAGACTCAATCAAACAAGTCATTAAACGTCATGAATCGCTACGTACTCGATTTGAAATTATTGAAAATATACCAATGCAGGTAATTGATGCAGAAGTTGATTTAAATATTACCCTCGAAGAATTTGAACATCAGTCAGATTCAGAGCAAGACTCTAAACTGTTCAATTATTTATCACAGTTAGCCAGCCAACCTTTTGATTTAAATAATGACTTGTTAATTCGATCTCATGTCTTAAAGTTTTCTGATCAACACCATTTATTGTTTTTGATGACTCATCATATTATTTCTGATGGCGCATCAATGACCAATTTAATTAATGAGATTGCGTGTTTTTATTCCGCAGGTGATAGCAATGACGAAAATAAGAAAACGTTAAAAATTGATGATTTAAGTGTTCAATATGCAGATTATACGGTATGGCAGAATGATTTCTTAAGTGGGTCGGAATTAGAAAGGGAGTTAAGTTATTGGCGAAATATATTTAAAAAACCGATCCCTACATTAAATTTAACAACTGATTACTCTCGTCCTCCTACTCAAAGCTATGATGGAAAAACGAGGTTTTTTAAGCTCCATTCAGGCCTGACAAAAAGTATAGAAACAGTCGCTAAACAAACTGATTCCAGCGTCTATATTATTTTATTGACCGCCCTTAAAATACTTTTTAGTCGGTATGCTGAACAAGATGATATTGTTATAGGAACGCTGGTAAGAAATCGTCCAAAAAAACAGCTTGAACCACTCATTGGCTTTTTTGCTAATACATTGGCTATTCGAACAGAATTGGAACCTGATAAATCAGTTAAACATACCATAAATCAAGTACGGAATAATGTTTTAGATGCTCAAAAACATCAAGCATTGCCTTTTGAAAAACTAGTTGCTGAACTAAATATAGAAAGAGATTTCAGCCGAACGCCATTGTTTCAAATCTTAATGGGATATCAACACGTTTCCGAACGAAGCGTAAAAACTAATAGTTTGAGCTTCAATCATCAATCAGTACCTGCCAATTCATCGAAAACAGATTTAGCTTTTTTCTTTAGCCAAGATAACGATAATATATCATTAGAAATCACCTATTGTACTGCGTTATTTAAACAACAGTCGGTAGATAATTTGTACGCTAATTTTATCGTATTACTCGAATCCATGATGGTTTCAGAGCAAACTCCGGTTAATCAACTTGAAATACTTTCAAGTTATGATCGAGAAACTTGTCGAAGTGATGATTATGTATTGCCAGAAAAAAATATTAGTAGTGTTCTAGAGCTATTCGCTAATGTTGTAAAGCAAAAAGCTGATAGCCCTTCAATATTATTTTGTGATAATGAAACTTCGTACAGACAGCTCGATGAGCAAAGCAATCAGTTAGCTCATTTCTTAATAAAACAAGGTGTTAAAAAAGGAGAACTTATTGGCCTTTGTCTCGGAAGAGGCGAACGGTTGTTGGTATGTATCCTAGCTATTTTTAAAGCGGGCTGTGCGTATTTACCATTAGATCCTGAATTTCCAGAAGATAGACTGGACTTTATGCTTGAAGATTCAGGTGTTAGTTTGGTTTTGACAGAAAACCTTCTAATTGAAAAGTTATCAAATTTAAGTAGCGATCAAAAATTTTCTTCTCTTTGTCTTGATTATTTTTCCAGTGAAATTGAAAAAGAATCGCCCGAGCCATTAGCGCCTAATTGTAATGAAAGTGATCTGGCTTACGTAATTTATACTTCCGGTTCAACAGGTAAACCTAAAGGAGTAGAAATTGAACATCGTGCGTTAGCCCATTTTTTACAGCAAATGGCATTGAAACCGGGAATATTGAATACTGATAAAGTCTTATTAATTACCACATTTTCTTTTGATATATCGATTTTAGAAATGTTATTGCCTTTATCGGTCGGCGCGACTTGTGTTATTGCAGATGATAAAGCCGTTTATGACGGACAAGAATTAATCAATCTACTTGAACGGGCGGGTGTTACTTTGATGCAAGCGACGCCTAGTTTATGGCGGTTACTATTGATTTCAGGTTGGCAAGGTAATCAAAACTTAAAAGCCCTTTCTGGCGGTGAAGCACTTTCACAAGAACTCGCTGAAAAGTTAATGACTATAGTTGGCAGTCTATGGAACATGTATGGACCCACTGAAACCACCATTTGGTCAAGTTGTGTTGAAATAATTGATGCAAAGAAAAACATTTCTATTGGAAAAGCTATTGGGGATACTCAATTATTTTGTTTAGATAGTTTTATGCGTCAAACGCCAATTGGTGTACCAGGCGAACTATATATTAGTGGCAGGGGATTGGCGAGAGGCTACTTGAAAAGACCGGAATTAACAAAGCAACGCTTTATTGAAGGCTTGAATATTGATGGTGTTACTTATAGAGCCTACCGAACCGGTGATCAAGTTAAATTTACTCATGAAGGTGAACTTGAATGTCTCGGACGATTGGATTCACAAGTAAAACTACGTGGTCATCGAATAGAATTGGGTGAGATCGAAAATGTTTTAGCGGGGCACGAGTCGATCACGCAAGCAGCCGCTCGAATTTTTCAGATGTCGGAAGATGATTTACGTTTAGTCGCTTATTATGTGCCTGAGAGCGATAGTCCTCAACCAACTAATACAGAGCTTAGACGATTTCTGACTCAAAGTTTACCCGAATATATGATCCCTCAGTTTTTTGTTTCTATCACAGAATTACCCAGAACCGTAAATGGTAAACTAGACCGCTTGGCATTGCCCGATCCTCGTTCGGGAACGCTAATTAATGACGATAACTTAGTTGCACCAGAGAGCGAAGCTGAAATTGAAGTGGCCAAAATATGGAATGACGCTCTCGGACATGATGATCCGCTATCGGTTAGTGATAATTTCTTTATCGTTGGAGGCCATTCGATGTTAGCTGTCTCGGTGATTGCAAAAATAGAAACGGTTACCGGAATACGCGTTGAGCCGATGTTAATGGCCACAGGAACATTGGGGCAAATAGCTAAGCAAATAACTAATCTTCAACCTTTGTCGGTCGAAAGTCTAGAGAACTCAAAAACATCTTTTGTCGGAAAACTTAAAAGTTGGTTGCAACGATAAAACCTAGCTTAGACTTTCGATAATGTTTATTCACCGTAAGAATGTTGAGGAATACCTCTGATTTTTCTTAATCCATGAACCAGTTTCAGCGCGAAAGCTCTTGATAGCGACGATGTTGGCTGAACTTCGGGTTTAGTATTTGAGTTGACGGCTTCCCGCACGATGCTACTCCAATCTTCCCATTCATACTGGTTTGGTTTCTGTTTTCTTAATTGTTCGAAATTTTCAGGTACATAATCGACTAACATAGCGAATCGAATAGCGTCCGCAAAATTATTACTACCACTATGCAGAATACGGTGATGTAAAAATATAACATCTCCTTTTCCGCCAATTAACTCAGCTGGTTTTGACAAATTATAACGATTATAAACGGGCTGAAAATTTTGATTAGGCTGATAATGAAATTTATAATCACATGCGTGATAAATTGGTAGGTGACTTCCAGGCCAAACATATAAGCCACCATTGTTACTTTTAACTTCATTAAAGTAGTACATTGCAAAAACTTGTACCGGATGCATTTCAATATGAGGCTCGTAAGGGCGAGCTACAGTTCGAGCAACGGGAAAGGTCGGATATAAACCTCTAGTGCCCATACATTTAATTTCGCTTCCAATTAACGAGCTCACAACTGATTGAACCAATGGGTTTTCCGCTAAGGTGTTTAAGAAGTCATTATTTTCGACTTCGCCTCGTAATTTAATAACACCCATTTTACTTTTTAATCTTTGATGGGTTTTCCATTGTTCTGGTTTATTAGGAATACCTTGTTTTTCCAATTCTTGCCAAGCAATCTCAATTGCTTGGTCGCAATCTTCAGTCGAAATTACTGCTTTTTTAATAAAATACCCATTTCTAACAAAAAAATTGAGTTCTTCGCTAGTTAGTTGCTCACTGTATAGCTTTTTACCGGTCGAATTTGCGTTATTTATGTCTTTACTAGAAAGCATATTGAATTTAGAGCCTAAATCTTAAGAGTTGCAACTTATATTACGTTATAAGTTTAATCCCTTCAAATTTATAATAAGTTTAACTATTAGCCAAATTAAAGGGGGGGGCGATTTAGCCTATTCATTTTATTCAAATAATTTGGCTAGTGGGATAATTTACTATCAATGTGTAGTAATCTTGGTAATATAACGATAGATTTTTAATAAAAACAAATTTAGTAAACGGACTTAAATGACTCCTTTTTATTTTGGCGAATCAAATCAGCCATTATATGGTGCATACCACTCTCCGACTGGAGTAAACTACTCGAAYGTTGGAGTCGTCATGTGCTATCCGGTTGGTCACGAATATAATCGTGTCCACCGACTATATTATCAAGTTGCGCARCAATTGAGTCGTATGGGTTTRCAYGTTCTGAGATTCGATTATTTTGGAACCGGTGATTCCTCAGGTAGTTTTGTTGAAACCAATTACAGTCGTTGGTGTCAAGATGTTCAATCCGCAGTAGAAGAATTACAAGCGATATCCGGCGTTAGAAAACTATCATTGGTTGGTTGTCGCTTAGGTGCCAATATCGCGATTGATTCAAGTAATATTGTATCTTCAAAATTCCAAGTTGAAAAGGTAATATGCTGGGATCCTATTCTGGATACAAAAAAATACCTAGACGAAATGACAAGTCTAAACTCCCAGATGCTGACTGACCCTTTGCGTTTCTTAAAGCCTCGAATAGTGGAAGTTAATGATGAATTGATGGGCTTTGGCTATTCAGCAGAATTAAGATCTAATTTAGGTAGACGTTGTATTCAATCAAAACACTTTAGCCCGAAACAATTAATGGTGTTAGCTTCAGAAGATAGCGCCGAATCTGTCAAAGAGTTTATGGAAACGTCTTTATTTCAATCTACGACTTGTTCACTAAACAATCTCTCTATTGAGTCCGCATGGTGCAACGTTAAATCAATCGAATCAGCGATTAAAGTACCTGGTTTTGCGGAAATAATATCTAAGGCTGTTTGTGATGTTTAATGAAAAAGTAGCCACTTTTGGTAAAAATGGCTCACTTGTCGGAATTGTTTCAGAACCAAAGAAAATTAACCAAGAAAAACCCGCTGTAATCGTACTTAATTCAGGCCTGGTTCATCGTTCTGGTCCTTTTCGAATGGCGACTAATCTTTGCCGATCGCTAGGCGATGCGGGTTATGTGTCAATGAGGTTTGATACTTCAGGTATTGGCGATAGCTCAAATAGTGACTCTAATGAAGAATATGAAAAACAACTTATTTTGGATGTAGGTGAGGCAATAAAATACTTAAAAGGAAGCTCTGGAGCCAAAAAAATTGTTTTGTTTGGCATTTGTACCGGAGCTGATAATGCTCATAAAGTAGCCGTGCAATATACTGATGTTGTCGGCAGTATTTTCGTCGATGGTTACGCTTATAAAACGTGGCAATTTTATTTACGCCGATATCTTCCTATTTTCACTAGTTTTAAGCGCTTTTGTAAGGCTATTTTAAATATTGGTCTGGCGATTGTAAAAAGAGTAGCCTCTTTGCTTAAAAAATCTAGTAAAGAGGCAGTAGAACGAGGATATTTTACTTGGCGTTTGCCTGAAAAATCTAAAACGATTGATGAGTGGCAAGGCTTAGTGAAGAGAGATGTAGAACTATTGTATTTTTTTACCGCAGGCTCGAATAGATATTGTAATTATCCTTCACAATTCCAAGATGCTTTGCCAACGGTACAATTTAATAATCAGCTTTCCATTCGATTTGTTCAAGAATGCGATCACACCTTTATTTTGCAACAAGATCAACAATTGCTATTTACTGAAATTGAAAAATGGTTAATAGAACGATTTTAATTGCCGATCTATTAATACAAATTTAAGTATATAAGTGTGTTAAGAGTTAATTCCATTGATACAAGCTAAAGAGGAAGTGACAATGAGTGGTTCCTTTTTGAATCTGGATGGAATAGTCAAAATAGAAATTGCTAAAGAGTTTCTAGTGTATCAGTGTAATTTTGACATCAACAGCTACTATCCAGAGCTATTTCAAGAGTTATCTATTAACTTTCCACAATCGTTATCTAAAGCCGTAAAAAAAAGACAAGCTGAATATTTAGCGGGACGTTATATCGCACACTACACCCTTAAGCAATTAGGTATTGATGTTTTTGACATTCCATCGGGTAAAGGTCGATCTCCCTGCTGGCCTAATAAAATTAGCGGCTCAATAACACATACTAATAAGAAGGCTCTTAGCGCTGCTGGGCATAGTAATCACTGTGAATTATTAGGTCTAGATTTGGAGGTTTGGATAAAACCTCATACGGTAAGTGAGATTAAACAACTAATTATCAATGATAAAGAGCAACTTGTTCTTTCAACATTAGGTTGGACAAATGAACAATCTTTAACGTTGGCTTTCTCTGCGAAGGAGAGTTTATTTAAAGCTCTATATCCCAAAGTACAAAAATATTTCAACTTTAATGATGCGCGTATCACTTCGATATCATTAGAAAATCATACCTTTACAATCGAGCTTGAAAAAGATTTGAGCTTCGATTTTCCTCGCTCAACTGAATTTAAAGGGCAGTTTCTCGCAAATGAAGCTGAAATTCTTACTGTCCTATATAGAAAAGCGTAATACTTTCGATTTGTAATCAATCAAATACTGAGGAACGCTATATCGAACATTTTAGAAACGATTTGATATGCGTACTTAAATTCTATAACTACAAGCCAATTTTATCTTGTGAGCATTTGCTTTAGACTAAAAATAACGCATTTTGTACAATTAATAGCCTACTAAAAATTAATTTCAACAAATAGATAAAAAAGACTTGCGAAGGATCAAAAAGCCCCTATAATGCGCGCCTCACTTGAGGGAAGAGTTTGGTCTGAAAGCGAGTGTTAGCAGGGTTTAAACCCGATTTTAAAAGAATTTGCATAAAATGATTTTAAAGTGTTGACAGGTTAAAAACGCGATGTATAATGCGCGTCGGCTTCAAGGGAGGAGACATCGAAAGATGGTTAATCTGAGAAGCCAAGTTGGCCGATTTAAGGTGTTTTTGAAAAGCTTGTGAAAGCTTCGAAAAAAAGAACTTAAAAAGAAAGTATTAAACGGTTGACAGGGTGGTAAGACGATGTATAATTCGCGCCCCAAGCTTGGCAGGGCAGGTTCCCGGAGCTAACGTTCTAAAACAATTTGAAGAGAAGAAAAACAATCTGTGTGGGTACTCTTAAAGGCAGCACAATAAAGCCTTAAAGAACTTACACAGTTTAAAAAAGACAGGGATTACTTGTTATTTGATTTATCAGATAGTGAGAAATTGAAGTCAATTCTAAACAGTAAATTTTTTGAGCACTTGATCTTCGGATCACGTCCTTCGGGACAAAAAAAGTAACATCATTGAAGAAATTGCTGATGAGCTACGTATTGACGAAGACGACGTCGAAGATGTGATTGAGTATGATTATGGAAAGATTGATTCAATTGACGCAATTATTGAGGACGGTGAAGCTAGGGTGACTGTTGAATACAAGACTGGTGTGCGACTCCGATTTACCATCAACGACGACGACGAAGATGATATTACTGAAGAAGTTGCTGAAGAGATTGATGAAGATGAGGACGATGTTGAAGATATAATCGATTTTGACTACAACTAATGGCCGTAGGGAAGTGCGGATGTTAAGCAGTATAGGTTGTGTATAACGGGTAAATAAAATGTGGT
>NVVT01000033.1 GCA_002733465.1 Kangiella sp. | reverse complement strand
AAACAATAAAAGCAGTCATATCATTGACCGCTTTTTTAACCAAAACCGGCAATCGAAGCCAAACTGCCGGCTCGCTTGCGATTAACGTTATGGCAAAAGGATAGAGCATTGAGCATTTCAAGAAATATTGCCAAAAGTATATCGCTAGTCTTTATTGTGGGATTGTCAATCATGGTATGTGCTTCTATTCTTACTCTTTATCCTGAAGATTGGAATGCAGATCCGATTCTAAAATTTTCTTTAAACCCGTTCATATTGATATCTGGACTCTTAGTTTTTGTATGGGGGTATTTGAATCCATCAATACTGCTAGATAACATTTTTGACTTTAATGATAAAAGTAGATCAGAAAGACAATACAGAAGCCTAATCCACATAAGCATGGTTTTAATGCTAATTGGTGTGATAGATTTCATTGCAAACTAGCTATAACAAGTTTGTGTTGGCGAAAATTTACTATTTTCGCCTACGGACACAAACATTAATTTTCGCCAAACAAAAAACGTTAAATATTATGAAAAATAAGTATTTGGTCATCGCAAATATTGAAGAAGCAATGGAGCAACTGCAAGATACACTTTCTGAATTACAGAAAGACCCAGAGTATTCTGAGATTGAATTCAAAATAGATCTAGAACATGCTTATCATCATTTAAATTATGCATGGAATATTAGAAATATTGAAGATAAAGAGGTTGATAAAAATATTGACAAGAATTATGCGAAGTGGTCTAAGTATCCTTCAGGTGAAATGCTTGAGTATGAGTAAAAATTTAACCAGCAAAGGTTGTCGAAAACTAACAGGCGACTCCTTCGTCGCGCCTGTTATTTTCAACAACTTAAAACGTTAAAATGCTCTAGTTACAGTGGATAATATTCTGAAATATCAGACATAAAATTAATATCCTGCATTCTGACAAATGCAATTTGATAGTTATAGCAAAAAATTAAACAGAATTTATTTTGAAAGCTTACAAGGTTTAATTCAGCCTGAAAGCTCAAAATAAAATTACAGCGCAAACAACAAACAGTGTGGTATATTTGTCCGCACATTAACTAGTGCAGGTTGCCGAAAAGCAACGCTTGACTCCTTCGTCGTCAATCGTTACTTCCGTCAACTGCAAGACGTTAAAATGATATGAAAAAATATTGGTTTACACTTCTAGCGGGGATTCTACTAACAGGAACTTACTTAGTAGTCCCGCCGTACACGTTCCAAGCTATTTACTATTTCTTAACGAATACTGAAGAACTAAATAAAATTGACAGTGATTTTGCTAATAGTAATAAAGAAAAATGGGTAGCGGAGAATTGTAATCTAGCACCTATTTTCAAAACCAAACAAGGCTCTAGATTGTACTACATTGGATCACTTAATAGATTTGGGAGAAGATTTGATATTGCATTTATTAATGGCGGTAAAGAAAATGACTTATGTTCGCCGTTTTCAATTTATTCGTCACAAAGAGTTAAGTGTGATATTCCATTGAGTGCAGGCTGGGTGATAAATTATGAAATAATGGATGAAATAGCAATTGATATAAGCTCAATTAATTAGTATTCTAAATTGAGCATTATTTTAACCAGTCGGTGCACTCGAAAACTTACTCGCTAACTCGCTCGTAATTTTCAAGTGACCTCGACGTTAAAATGCTCTAGTTATAGTGGATATTATTCTGAAATATCAGACATGAAATTAATATCCTGCATTCTGACAAATGCAATCTGAAAGTTATTGCAAAGAATTAAACAGAATTTATTTTGAAGCCTTTACAAGGCTCAATTCAGCCTAAAAGCATAAAATAAAATAACAATGCAAACAATAAACAGTGTGGTATATTTGTCCGCACATTAACTAATAAAGGTTGCCGAAAAGCAACGCTTAACTCCTCCGTCGTTAATCGTTACTTTCGTCAACTTAAAAACGTTAAAATGCTCTAGTTACAATGGATGTTATTCTGAAATATCAAACATAAAATTAATATCCTGCATTCTGACAAATGCAATATGAAAGTTATTGCAAAGAATTAAACAGAATTTATTTTGAAGATTAACAAGGCTCAATTCAGCCTGAAAGCACAAAACAAGGTCACACCGTCATCCATGACTCATTGTGACATACCGTCCATCCGTGGACATATTAACAACGCAAACAACAAACAGTGTGGTATATTTGACCGCACATTAACTAATAAAGGTTGCSSWWWWKYAACSMWWAMCKSCWMYSKMRKYMAWMSTKMCKKYYSKCWWSYKRWWRACGTTAAAATGCTAGAAACACAGTGGATATTATTCTGAGATATCAGATTAAAAACAAACACCCCGCATTCTGACAAATGCAATCTGGAAGTTATAGCAAAGAGTTGAATACAATTTGTTTTGAAAATTTACTAGGCTAAATTCAGCCTGAAAGTTCAAAGTATTCACACCGTCATCCATGACTCATTGTGATATACCGTCCATCCGTGGACATAAATTAACAACGCAAACTATAAACAGTGTGGTATATTTGTCCGCACATTAACTAATAAAGGTTGCCGAAAAGCAACGCTTAACTCCTCCGTCGTTAACCGTTACTTTCGTCAACTTAAAGACGTTAACTAACTAATGAATATATACCTCAAAATATTAGGCTCTTTAATATTATTTATACTAGCTTTGGGCTTGGCAATGTATTTCTATTTTTTTATTGAACAGAAAATAGAAGTTCAGTATATTCCAAAGGAATTTCGATATTGTGAAAAAACAATTACGAACGTAGATTTAGAATACAACGAGATAGTAAGTTGGCTGAAGAAAAACAAAGAAGGATGGAGTAGAGATTGGAATACTCCAATTGCTGGAAAATATTACTCACACCCTGCTTTTTCTGTAGTCGTATTCCAAGGCGGAATATCTGTGAGCTATAAAACAGATAATGGTTATCCACGTTTTATTAAATCTGCAAATCATGAGTTTAGTACAAGTTGTAGTGGTGATAGTTAACCAATTCAGGTTGCCGAAAATTAACTGTTTACTCCTTTGTCGTAAAAAGTTATTTTCGTCAACTGAAAAACGTTAAAGCGCTAGAGAATAAGTGGATATTGTTCTGAAATATCAGATACGAATTAAATATCCAATGTGCGGTAAAACGCAGTTGAAATTTTACGGTAAAATATTAAATGGCATTTATTTTGAAAGTTTACAAGGCTCATTAAAGCTTGAAAGCACAAAATAAATTAATTACGCAAACAATAAAAGCAGTTATATCATTGACCGCTTTTTTAACAAGAACCGGCTCGCGAAACCAAACAGACGGTTCGCACGCGGTTAACGTTATGAAAAAATAGGAGATATAATAAATGGATGAAAGAGCTGTCAAAATCATTGCAGAGCATGAGTTTAACAAAACTGAAAAACTAATTAAAGAATTCGAATCTTTAAAGCCTAAACCATATCGAGGACTTATGTCTTCAGTAGCTTTAATGGTAACTCTATTTATATATCAATATTTTTCAGAATCATCGATATTTGAAAATGGAGGTTACTTCTTTTTTATAGCTATTATGGCTTCCTCTGGAGCTATTGAACTTGAAAGTAAAAACATCAATAAGAGAATTGATCTTTTAGTGAAATTAATTAAATCAGGTTCAATTAAGCCTGAGAAGTCATAACCAAAACCGGTTCGCGAAGCCAAACTGCCGGCTCGCACACGGTTAACGTTAAAATGCTCAAGTAATAGAGTACAAAGGTTAAGCCAGACTAGATCCACTCCCTAGTGGTAACGCTAAGGGCTCTTTTGGTTACTTTTGTAGCTCTTGGCAAAAGTAACTCGTAGGAAAGTGAARCGCTACGAAACGCCTTTGATTTTGAASTTAWRSTKATATCARGTAAACTWWYWARSYANAAACAAARWRAAYNGANAATTAAATTTRAACAATTGTGCYATCAATAARKKNCAATTTTAACCAGTGYGGGCAGTCGAAAACTAACGCGCTACTTCGCGCGTTATTTTCGTCTGCCACARACGTTAAATCGCTATAATTGAAGTAGATATTGTTCTGAAATATCAGACCAAAAATAAAATAGTAGTGTGCTGTAAAATGCAGGCTGAAAGATTGTAGTAAATATTAAACACAATTTATGTTGAAAGTTCACAAAGCTCAAGTTAGCCTGAAAATTTAAAGTAAATTTACAACGCAAACTATAAAAGCAGTCTTATCATTGACCGCTTTTTTAACAAAAACCGGCAATCGAAGCCAAACTGCCGGCTCGCTTGCGGTTAACGTTAAAATGCTAGAAACACAGTGGATATTATTCTGATATATTAGATCAAAAATAAATATCACAAGCTCTGGTAAATACAATCTGAAAGTTATAGCAAGAAATTGAACAAAATTCATTTTAAAAGTTTACAAGGCTCAATTCAGCCTGAAAGTTCAAAATAAATTAACAACGCAAACAACAAACAGTGTGGTATATTTGTCCGCACATTAACTAGTACAGGTTGCCGAAAAGCAACGCTTGACTCCTTCGTCGTCAATCGTTACTTCCGTCAACTGCAAGACGTTAAACACTAGAAACAATGAATAAAAAAGCTAAAAATGTATTTAGATGGGCATACCTTTATTGGATAGTTTTCTCGTTAACATTACTTGGAATAGTTATTGAGTTAATTGGTTCAGGCACGAGTAATCATGAAAAATTATTTGGCCTCACAATTGCTATTTCTTGTTGTTGGAGTCAAATATATTTTCTAAAGATGAATAGGTTTAGAAGTTTAACGATTGTGAAGCTCGCAAAATCGGCCTTCGTTGGTGTTTGTTTAGGAATTATTCCTCATTCGTTATATTTAGTTATTATGCAAGGGGATTTAAATCTTTGGGTCACTTTTTTAATATTGGCATTTATCATCACACCGTTTTATTTGTTAGTGGCATTTATTGTTCAAAAACGAGTACTTAAGCATATAATTAAGGCTTAACCAATTCAGGTTGCCGAAAATTAACTGTTTACTCCTTTGTCGTAAAAAGTTATTTTCGTCAACTGAAAAACGTTAAGGCACGTACCAACCATGAGCAGTAAAATGGAAACGCTAGCTAGATATGAAAAAATACAAATGTTGTTTTTCGGTATTGTCTTGGCATCACTATTATTTGGCTATGGGCTGTATGCTCTTGTGGAAGGACGCTGTACTCTAATAGGAAATGGTAATCCTCCTATTGGTACATTTGTTACTTTTTATGGAGTGGAAGCAAGATTACTTAGTTTTGTATTCTTAGGTGCTGGACTCTGGTTATTTTCAAATTCATTCCTTGATAAGTACCGCCCAAGAGGCAATAATAAAATTCTTTCATGGTTTGGTGCAATTACATTAATGTTTGGCTTATGCTCACTTGTTTTCATTCTAAGTCAGCCATTATTTCAGTAATCAATACCTTAACCAATAAAGGTTGCCGAAAACTAACAGCCGACTCCTTCGTCGCGTCTGTCATTTTCGTCAACTTAAAAACGTTAAAGTAAATTGGGGATAATATAAAGTGGCAATGTTTGGAATTTTATATTTTGTCTTAATAGTCTATGCGATTATTTTGAGGCTTAGTGTAAGGTCTAACTTAAAAGCAGGCTTACCAACTGGATTGATCTACAAAATTCAAGTCATAACTATTTTAGTAATATCAGGTGGAACAGCTGTAACGTTAGCCATATTGTTTTCAAAATCAATAATTGACGCACTTTTTCAATTTGTACCAACAATACTTATTTCTCTAATTGTTTTAGTGCGAAGCAAGCAAATAGGAAAACTTTAACCAAAACCGGTTCGCGAAGCCAAACTGCCGGCTCGCAAACGATTAACGTTAGCTATTTAAGAAAATCATAGATTCAATCATAGGAAATAAAATGAATAAATTGTTTGGAATACTATTATTAACACTTGTCTTCAATGTATCTGCGGATACTTTAAAAAATATTACTGACACACGAAATTTATCAGATAAAATGGTAAAACATTTTATTTTGAAAGAATTCCAGAAAGGCATTAACATAGCTAAGCCATATTGGCCCTTGGCTCCTGTGGAGCTTGATTCTCTAGTAAATCAAATTGAAGGTCAGTGGCCGATTGTTGATCAAAGATTTGGAAAGGCTATTGATTCAGACTTTGTAAAAAAAGAAGTGATAGGCTCTTCATTTATTCGCTATTATTATCTTCACAAGTTTCAAAAACATGCTATTTATTGGCAAATAACATTCTATAAGCCTAAAGATGAGTGGGTGTTAAATAATCTATTATTTTTAGATACCTTAGATACGTTATTTGAGCTCCAAGAATAATAGCTAACAAGCGCAGGCACAGCGACGGCTTTTACGTTGCGGCTTCGCCTCCACTACAAAACCGCATGTGCTGCGGGCGTTAAAAGACAAGGACGTATGATGCAACACCTATATTTAATATTATTAATTACACTCTCAGGCTGTGTTTATAAAGTTTCAACAACTATATCTTATTGGAAGCATCTTGAAAAAACAGACTCAGCGCACGACTATCAATCATGTCGTGAACAATATGATAAAGATAAAGAAGAGATAAAAAAGTGCATGAATGATTATGGGTGGAAATTTGTTGTAAAAAGCAAAGGGCAAATGTAATTCTTTTACTATCAGCAATCATTTTTAACCAAAACCGGTTCGCGAAGCCAAACTGCCGGCTCGCACACGGTTAACGTTAAATCGCTATAATTGCAGTAGATATTATTCTGAAATATCAGATGAAAAACAAAGGTTTAGTGTGCTGTAAAATGCAGGCTGAAAGTCTTTAGTAAAGATTAAACACAATTTGTTTTGAAAGATCACATGGCTCGTGATAACTTGTAAGTTCAAAGTATTCACACCGTCATCCATGACTCATTGTGATATACAGTCCATCCGTGGACATAAATTAACAATGCAAACAATAAAAGCAGTCATATCATTGACCGCTTTTTTAACCAAAACCGGCAATCGAAGCCAAACTGCCGGCTCGCTTGCGATTAACGTTATAAGTGGCAAGAATATGACATTTAGAATACTCTTTGTGATTTTTCTGGCTTTTCCATTACTAGGGAATGCGAATGAGGCAAAACCTATTCTGCCCATGGACGTATCAAAATTTGTAGAAAGGCGAGACGGGTGTGATCATTTTCGTGGTGAATCCCCTTACAATGAAGAGCGTAGAAAGTTCTTATTAAAAAGCATGACAGAACTATGCACTGGAACTGATAAAGAACTATCCGGTTTAAAGATAAAGTATAAAATAAATAAAGCCATATTTGCTCTTCTTTCAAAATATGAAATTGATATTGAGCCGAACAAGTGACTTATAACCAAACGCGGTTATCGAAAATTTACACTGCGTTTCAATTTCGAAAACGCTAGGCGTTAAATCGCTATAATTGAAGTAGGTATTGTTCTGAAATATCAGATCAAAAACAAAAAGTTAGTATGTTGTAAAATGCAGGCTTAAAGGTTTTAGTAAATATTAAACAGTATTTATTTTGAAAGATCACAAGGCTCGTGGTAACTTGAAAGCTCAAAATAAACTACCAATGCAAACAATAAAAGCAGTCAGATCATTGACCGCTTTTTTAACCAATGCGGGCAGTCGAAAACTAACGCGCTACTTCGCGCGTTATTTTCGWCTGCCACARACGTTAAAWYGCTAKAAWYRCATTGGGTATTGTTCTGAAATATTAGATTAAAAGTAAATATCTAGGGCACTGTAAAAAAGCGATCTGAAAAGTTATAGTTAACTATTAAACAAGATTTGTTTTGAAAGATCACGAGGCTCGTGTTAATTTGAAAGTTCAAAATAAATTTACAATGCAAACTATAAAAAGCAGTCTTAACATTGACCGCTTTTTTAACCAATGTAGGTTGCCGAAAACTAACGCTTAACTCCTCCGTCGTTAATCGTTATTTTCGTCAACTACAAGACGTTAGCACTTAATATGAAACTACTACTTATAATAAGCTCGATAATTATTGCTACTAAAATTATGGCTAGTTCGTTAACCTATGATATACAGCAGGCGGGTTATGATTTCGACCAATATGATCTTAAAGGCGAAGCAAGTTATGAAAAATTTGTCCAAGAGTTCCGAGAGTAGCCTTGGAAAGATCAAGTAGGAAAAAGTAATGGTGGATCGGAACCAACGATTTCAGTAAAAAATAGTGAAAGTAAAATTTATTATTGGGTATCTGTGATACGTGAAGCTGATAACTAAGCATACTTGGTAGGAATTGTTTAACCCAAAAAAATAAGTCACGGTATGGCAAAGAAAAGGAAGTTCAGTGGGTAAGTATGTTTATTGCTGAGAAAAAAACACGCAAAATTAAAGTTAGAATTAGAAAAAATTCAGAACAACACCTCGCAATGGAAGGTCACTATTTCTGAATCGGAAACAAAATCTTTGCTTCGACAAATAAAGAGCAAAGCTTTTTTCGGAAGAGTAAAAACGAAAAAAAGATGGAAAGAAATTTCGACTTTGCCCTATTCTGAAGCACAAAAAGAGTTAGAACAGCGAGAACGAGAAATTGCCATAATTAACGATTTTTCGCAAAATTCAATTGAATTTTGCGAAATTAGC
>NVVT01000032.1 GCA_002733465.1 Kangiella sp. | reverse complement strand
AGCCGGGGTACTGCTGGTGGAGCGATGGATACTTGCCAAGCTCCGCAACCATCAATTCTTCAGCCTGGCTAGCCTTAACCGGGAGATTGGAAAACTCCTGCAATTCCTGAATGAAAAACCTTTTCAAAAACTCAGCGGCAGTCGTCAAAGCTGGTTTGAAGAAATTGACAAACCTAAACCCGTACCACCATATTTTCTGGTAATTGATGAATCTGCTTGAGTAAAAGCCTTAAACAAATCAACCTGATGTTCTTTGCTAATTCCAATTCCAGTATCTTTAACTGAAAATTTAACGCTATGAGTTTTATCAACACTCTCTTCACAATCAATATTAATGAAGATGTTACCATTTTCATTAGTAAACTTTATRGCATTAGAGACATAGTTCTGCATAATCTGTTTAATTCGAGTAATGTCGCCTATCAAATACTCCGGTATCTGATTATCTACGTTTACGGATAACTTAATACCTTTTTCTATACATTGTGGCGAATTTAAATAGACAAGATCTTCTAAACACCTTCTTAGATCAAAACTCCTCAACTCAAGCTCTAGCTTCCCTGACTCAATCTTACTCAGATCTAAAACGTCATTCAAAATAGTCATCAATTCATTTCCACACGAAGTAACCGAATCAAGCATATTACTTTGCTCATCGTCTAGAGATGTATCACTTAACAAATCTAACATGCCTAGAACACCATTCATTGGCGTACGGATTTCGTGAGACATGTTRGCAAGAAATTCTGCTCGTATAGCTAAAGCCTTTTTTTCTTTTTCTTCGGCTATTTTCTTATCTGTTATATCGACTCTTATTGCGCTATAACCAACTAACTTATTGTCACTATTTAAAATTGCGGTAACAAACGCATTAACCCAATATAGTGTTCCATCTTTTGCCCTATTACATATTTCTCCAGACCAATTTCTATTTTCACGCAAGTCAGACCAAAAAACTTTCCAAAAAACCTTATCATGGTAACCAGAATTAACAATTTTATGACTTTGCCCCATTAATTCATCTTTTGAATACTGAGATATTTTACAAAACATTTTATTTGCGTAGGTAATACGACCATGTAAATCAGTCTCACTGACTAAAGCCGATTGATCAAGAGCTTCTTTTTGTCTTTTAAGTCCATGCAGTAATTCTGCATTTTTATTGATTATGTTTTTAATCAGAAAATGATAAAGGAAAGGGGCCGAAATAAGCGATAGAAAAACGCCATCAAGTAACGTCTCTAWGAAAGACGATTGGACATCTAAGAAGTGAAGAATTGCCATAACTGAAACTTCGGCAATAAATACTATAAGCAAAACGATCCATAAGACCGTAAACTTGGATGCCTCAGCACTCTTCAACTTAGTTACCATTAAACTCGTAAATTTATAATTTATCTTTAAATAATAGGATAATTGAGAAAATTTGCAAGTTTAATGCGTTGAAAAAACGACTACTATTACACTATAAAGCAGCCTTATCCTCTGCAAAAAATTATCAGCCTCCTCAAAGCCAACAGCTCTCAACCTTTGACTTTCATTACCATTTTTATCAACGAAAAGAATACTAGGTAGTCCTCGAACTTTATAATGCTTCATCAACGCTTTATCTTCAGCATCATTAGCCGTCACATCCGCCTGAATAAGAACCGTGTTAGAAAGCGCATTAACCACATCAGGATGAGGAAACACTATCTCTTCAAACTCATAACAAGCAGTACAACTAGTGGCAAAGAAATCAAACATGACTGACTGTCCGTTGGCATTCGCTTCGGCCACCTGTCTTTCAACATCTTGAATCGTTTTTACTCGCTTAAAATGAGTTTTTGTATCCGATTGTGATTGAGAGCTTTGACTAAGAGAGTTTCCCGCCGATAACCCTTTTAATGGCTTCAATAAATCACCATTTCCCATCGATGCACCCACCATCAATAACAAGCCATAAACAAAGATAAATAACCCAATACCTTTCCAAAGTTTAGCAATGCTGGATTCGACCTGAGACAACGCCCCCATATAAGTCGCAGTGACAATCATTAATACCGACCATAAAACCATATTCAATATTTCAGGGATTAAATGCTTAGTAATAAAAAGTGCCATTCCAATCATGCCCACGCCAAAAGCGGCCTTCACGCTGTTCATCCAACCACCCGCTTTAGGTAATAGCTTTCCGCCACCCACACCCACTAATAATAACGGTATCCCCATGCCAACCGCTAAAGAATAAAGTGCGACGCCGCCAATCACCGCATCACCTGTTTGCGCAATATAAAGTAAAACACCGGCCACCGGAACGGTCACACAAGGCGATACCACTAAGGCAGATAACACGCCCATTCCCGCGGCACCCGCTAACGTTCCGCTTTCTTGATTATTGGAAACATTGGTTAATTTATTACGTATGCCCGATGGCAATTGAAGCTCATAAAAACCRAACATKGAGAGTGATAAAAGCACAAAAACRAMGGCCGCGGGTACTACAAACCAAGCAGATTGTAAGGAGTTACTATTGATATCAACCCCGAATAAACTAGTCGCACTTCCGACAACAAATCCGATAATGGCAAAGGGGATTGCCATCGATTGGGTGTAAGTCAGCGACAATAAAAAAGAGCGTTTCATAGTAATGCTTTGACCTTGCCCTACAATAATACTGGATAAAATCGGTACCATCGGTAATACACAAGGTGTAAAAGCTAGCCCTATTCCGAGCAACACCATATAAAATACAATTTCGAGAAGGTTTTTATCACTTAAGAAATTAGAGACTTTTTCTTGCTCAGGCACAAAGTCGGTTGAGCGGTCATTGGACTGAACCGCCGGTTGAGTGGTTTGACTCACTAACGCACTTTGAACAATCGAATTCGCTTTTAATTGATAGGTTTTTTCTTCTGGCGGATAACATAGCCCTGCTTCGGCACAGCCTTGATACTCCACCGTAAAAGAGAAGTCTTTTTGAGGCGACTTAAACGGCACACTGATTTCAAGATTATGGTAATAAACTTCCACTTTACCAAGGTATTCGTCCACCTTCTTTTTACCATCGGGAATATAAGCGTC
This sequence comes from Kangiella sp., assembly GCA_002733465.1. Taxonomy (GTDB): domain Bacteria; phylum Pseudomonadota; class Gammaproteobacteria; order Enterobacterales; family Kangiellaceae. The sequence goes on along the minus strand of NVVT01000032.1, from coordinate 6,060 downwards.
CGATAGAACGGCATTCTCGGCGTTAAACAGAAAACGGCTTCGATAGAGATAATAATCATCCGCTATTTCAAAGCGTACAATCACTTCATCATCTAACACTTCCGATGAGACTTTAAACGCCTCATCGACGTCTAAAAACTCGGAGGAACCACCGAATAACGCTTCTAAATCAATGGTTTCTATATCGATGGCTTCTTCGGCTTTAGCTGCCGTATTAATAACGAACACAAAAATAATTAGTATTCTTAGTAATAAATTATTTTGGCTTTGCAAAATGTATTTCATTAGCATTTATCTTTTGTTGTATTGGTTAAACCTATAAAAGCAAAGAGCTGATATTACTCCCGCACTTGCGCCCATTGACATGGATTGAACATAACCAATCAGCACTTGATGAGCGTCAAGATCATCCACAAAAAAAATACTTGTAATTAACGCGAATGAAACCAAGCCAAAATACACTCCACCGATACCACAAAACCAAACATTTAAAATTAGCTGCCTATCCATTATTTTTATAGTCAACCTATTGTATTCAGTTTATTACTCTATAACTAGATAATAGATATTCAACATTAAGCCTCGCTTAAAATTCTACCTCTGACCTTAATTTATTTTGACAAAGCAATCCTCCTACCATATATTTACGTTTCTTAGTTTCATGCTCTTAATAAGATGAAATACTTTGAAAACTAATTCTTTTAATTTATCCTCCTAATTTAACATGGCATATTATGAGATTACTCCTCGTTGAAGATGATGTTTATTTACAAAAAAGCCTTTCAATTGCGTTAAAGCAGAAAGGATATACGTTAAGCTGTGTTAGCTCGGGAAAAGAAGCGGTTGTAAGCGCGGAATGGGATTCTATAGACTTGGTTATATTAGATTTAGGCTTACCAGATATTGATGGTCTAGAAGTACTAAAAAAAATCAAATCTTTCAATTCTGCAATGCCCATTCTGTTATTAACGGCTAGAGATAAAATATCTGACAGGGTGAAAGGCTTAGATTCTGGCGCTGACGATTACCTTGTTAAACCCTTTAATGTTGACGAACTTGTAGCAAGACTTCGAGTATTAGAGCGGCGAGTCAGCCAACAAAGTAGCTTGATGATAAACAACAGAGGAGTAACCCTGGACTCAAAAGGCCACACTGCAACTCTTGATGGTCAAATAATGGACTTACCAAAAAAAGAGTTTTTACTATTAAAAGCATTAATGGAATCTCTCGGTCGCGTATTAACAAAAGATAGTTTGGAGGCTAAGGTCTATGACATGGGTGAAGAAGCATTAAGTAACTCAATCGAAGTTCATATGCATCATTTACGTAAAAAATTGCCGAAAAATTTCATCAAAACCATTAGAGGTGTTGGCTACACCATCCCAAAAAACTAACAACCTATGACTTCCATTCGAATTTTTCTTACTGCTAGCGTTATAGCTATAGTCATTCTTGCTAATTTTTTAGCCGCTGTAAAAGGGTACCAATCAAGCATGCAGCGTTCAGATGATATTTTTGATTCAAAAATGCTTCACGTCGCAAAATTAATTACGTCATTATATTCTGAAAATTCAAATCTTAAAACCGATAGTTATAAGGAGCTATCATCCAAAAATGCACAGACGCATTCATTGAACGATATTAATTTAATTTATACAATACAAAACGAAAACGACAATATTATTGCACAGTCTGATTTTTTTGATAAAAATGCCTTTCCAAAAAGCAAGCGTAATAAAACCTCTATTAGTAAAAACATTATTTATGATTGGGTAAATTTTAATGGATATCGTTGGCGTCAACTAGATTACTTTGATGAAAAATCAGCTTTGCACATTTTACTTATGGAAAAACAAAGTGACCGTTTTTTACTAGCCGAAACAGTGGTACTTGAATCAATTTATCCGATATTATTTGCCATACCAAGCATTGCATTAATTATATTTTTCATTATAGGCAAAGGGCTAAATCCACTAAAAAGACTTTCAAAAGAGTTGATGTCAAAAAAGGCTAACAACCTCTCTCCTATAGAAATAACGGCACTACCAAAAGAGCTTGGGCAGTTAACCGTCAACCTTAATCATTTGCTGGAACGTTTAGATGGAGCAATATATCGCGAAAAGCGTTTTTCTGCTGATGCTGCTCACGAACTTAGAACGCCGATAACAGCCCTCAGTTTACAAATGACTAATCTATTAAATAGTGTGGGTTTAGAGAGCAGGCATTCCGATGAGAAGGGCGGAATAACAATTATAAAATTAGCCGATTCAATTTTAGACCTTAATCTTGGCATTCAAAGAATGAGTCATTTAGTCGAACAAATATTAACCCTTAATCAATTTTCTGTAGACGACTATTGCGAAAATTTCAAACCGGTTAATCTAATTAAAATTTTAAGACAAACAATTGCAGAAGTTTACCCACTAATCGAAGACAAACAACAAAGTATAGAATTACTTATTGAAACGAAAGATTTCCCTGCTATTAACTGTCAAATAGAAACAATTGATGAATCAGAAGTAAATCATATGGTCGATGGTGACTTTCATGGACTCATTTGTCTTTTTACTAATGTTTTAGAGAATGCAAATAAATACACACCAAAAGGTGGTAGTATTCGAATCATCATTGGCCATAAAAATAATAAACTTGAAGTCAGTTTGGTAGATTCTGGCCCCGGCATTTCCGAAAAAGAAAAGGATCGTATATTCGATCGCTTTTATAGAGTGGGTGGTGACTCACACCAGTCGAATGTGCCAGGTTGCGGACTAGGGTTATCTATTGTGAAAGAAATAGCATTAAGACACAGTGCAATAATTGATTTGTATTCGAAAAATCAAGTGCCGGACAAATACCAAACTCATTTAATACATGCTTGCCCTATTAATTTTGAAGTAGGATTATGGTTTAACCTACTTTTTTCAACCGACAAAACAAATGGAACCAATGAAACAGAATAGAATAAAACGGCTCAAACACAACTGGCTCTTCTTTCTGCTGTTGTTCATATTAAGTCCAACCGCAATTGCAGAACGACGGATTATACATATTGAAATAATCAATCACCTATTTGTTCCTGAACACATTACTATTAAATCTGGTGAAAAGATAAAATTGATTGTATTCAATCGAGATAAAACGCCTGAAGAATTTGAAAGTTACGAATTAAATCGAGAAAAAGTCATAATGGGGGGACGGAAAGCGAATATTTTTATTGGCCCTTTAGCCGCAGGTGAATACCCGTTTTTTGGTGAGTTTAATCAAAAAACGGCTTTAGGCAAAATAATCGTTGAGTAGATATTCTAAATGATTGACGCACTAATAATTACCTTACGTGAAACTCTTGAAGCTTCATTAATTATCAGTTTTTTATTGATTTTCAGTAAAGTGCAAGGGTTAAGCTTTAAATGGCTCATCTACGCACTTATCGTAGGATTAATCATAGCATTTGTTTTTGCCCAACAAATGCCTGAAATATCTGAGCTCGGCGATGGTATAGGACAAGAAGTATTACAAAGTGGCATCCTATTTTGTATCGCAATGACACTTTTAATAATCCAGTTTTTTATAGCTATTCGGGAAAACAATAATCTTTCAATCAATAGTCTACTCAAAGCTAGTCAACCCAACAACAATCAAACCAGTTCTAGTCATCCTAATTTTAATCAATACAGTGATAACGCTTTCTCATACTATTACGGATTAGCTATTTCTACAGCCATAAGCTTAGAAGGTGCTGAAATAATGATTTATATGCACAGTCAATTACAAATAAGTGAAAATACCGCACCTTCAATTACTGGAGGTTTTTTGGGGCTAGGTATCGGCATTAGTATGGCGGTTATTTTTTATTATTTACTGACTCAAATCATACCAAAATATGGCGTTCTATTTAGCCGTATATTTATCATACTTATATCGGCAGCCATGCTTTCTCAAAGTCTTACTTTTTTAATGCAAGCAGGGTTAATTGAAAGTGATTTGCCCTATTGGAACAGTAACTGGATTGTTTCAGAGACATCTTTTATCGGGCAGATTTTGTATTCATTAGTTGGATACGAGTCAACACCAACATTTTCACAAGTGGTTCTATACATTTCGACAATCATTTTAGCCTTCATAAGCCCCTTAATTCACGCAAAATATAATTCGAGATTATCTACAGATGCTTAAAATAAGGCTGTTTTTCAGTTCTACGATCATATTGCTATTTATAGGATCTGATTGTTATGCGTTTTCGGCTGTCGACAAAATTTATCATCCTTACGTAGAAACTAATACTTGGGAATTAGAAACCCGTGCTATTAGTGAACTAGATAATGAACTTGCTGCAAGTCTTTCAGTATATCGCCTAGGGATTGGCAAAGATATTACTGAGAATCTGTTTGTTGAATTTTATGCTATAGGTAATAAAGATAACTCACACACCATAGACATCAAAGCATATGAAATAGAAGTACTTTACCAATATACTGAACAAGGAGAATATTGGGCAGACGTTGGCTTTCTATTTGAAATAGAACAGAAAAAACAGGATAACGAATGGGAAGGAAATTTTGCAGTCTTAATTGAAAAGGAATTTGGGAAATGGAGCGCGACTCTCAATTTGCACCAGCAATTCGTATTTATCAATGATCAAAAGCATGAATGGGAGTTTAAGCAAGCATTGCAATATCGATACCGTTACTCGCCGGCTATTGAACCGGGATTCGAATTATACATTGATCAAAATGACGTCTATTTAGGAGCTGTTTTATTAGGTGGCAATAAATTGTGGCATACGTCCATTAACTGGGAAGTTGGCTTGCTCCAAGCTCTTAGCAATACAGACCAAAATCTAATCTTACGAATGTCACTTGAAACGGAATTTTAAAGAATTTGAATGTAACATTAATAAGTTTTTTCAATTATTTGCCGTATTTAATATTCACATAATAAAAGCTAATTAAACTCAAACAATAGTAGTCGTATCACTTGATCTGGCTACACTAAACAGGACACTTAATTTCATATAAAATACAAATGAAATTGAGGAGTTAAAAGTGAGCAAGAAAATTAAAACTAAATATACCACAGAATTTAAAGAACGAGCGGTCAAAATGGTGATCCGCTCAGAGAAACCGACTAGCCAGATAGCGAATGATTTAGGGATTAAAACGACCACACTTTATTCTTGGGTCAATAAGGTAAAGTCATCTGAGCAACCAGCTAAGGAGCAGAGCAACGCAGAAATGTTTGATGAGTTAGTTCGGTTGAAAAAAGAACTTTCTGAGGTCAAAGAGCAGAGGGATATATTAAAAAAGGCCACAGCGTACTTCGCGATAGAAAGCCAATGAAGTACGCATGGATGAAGGCTCAGGTAAAGTTTAAGATCACAGCGATGTGTCTCATTATGGGAGTGTCAAAGACGGGTTATTATGCTTGGTGTAGCTGGTCAAAAACAGAAAGAGAAATGGAAAATGAGTTACTTTCAGAGTTGATTAAAGAAATTTTTTGGCAACAGAGGAATGGCTGTGGAACTCGCACGATTAAAAAGGCTTTAGGGCGAAAAGGTTATCAAGTTAGTCGACGCAGGATTGGGCGACTAATGAGAGCTGAAGGATTGTTTTGTAAAACTACGAAGAAATTCAAGGCAACGACGAATTCTAAACATGATAAACCGATTGCACCTAATACACTTAATCGAGAATTTACAGCAACCAGTCCCAATCAAAAATGGGTCGGTGATATCACTTACATTTGGACAGCGGAAGGTTGGCTTTATTTAGCGACAGTGATTGACCTTTATTCAAGAAAAGTGGTTGGTTGGTCGATGAATAGTAGAATGACTCAAGAGCTAGTTAATCAAGCATTATTGGCGGCAATATGGGCTCGAAAACCGGCTAAGGGACTGCTGTGGCACACTGATCGAGGTTCGCAATACGCATCCAATAGCCACCGTCATTTATTGAAGGAGCACCACATCGAACAAAGTATGAGCCGTAAAGGAAATTGTTGGGATAATGCTGTTGCTGAAAGTTTTTTTCACACGTTAAAAACAGGGTTAACCAATCATAAGCA
>NVVT01000023.1 GCA_002733465.1 Kangiella sp. | reverse complement strand
TTACTAGAATGTTCAAAATGTTTTAGATTTTTGAATAATTTGGCAATCTTATTATCATAAGAGTGCGGTCTTAATTTTTCTGATGCATTTCTAAGAGCACCTAAATATGTATGAGATATCAGTTGCAAAGCTTCAACAGGTACAGGTTGTCCTTCATTCTCTCCTCCCCATACTCTCCATCTTAATACTTTGTTGTCATTTTTTGTTTCCAAAAAATATTTAAAATGAGTGTGTCGCTTCACGGAAAACATGCTTTAGAAAGTGTCGTCAATATTGACACAACGGTTCAAGAAAAAAATATTACTTATCCGACGGATGCAAAGTTAGCGATAAAAACAATTAATCGATTAAATAAACTGGCGAAGTACTATGGCATTCAACAACGCCGAACCTTTATCAAAGAAGTTAAGAATTTACGATTAGATTTAAGACATTTTAGACACGTCAAAAAACGAAAGAAGGCAGTGCGAGCGTTAAAACGATTAAGAACGATTGCTAATGCGTTGATCCGGGAACTACGCCGTAGACTGCCTTGTTTCGCTTTATTTGAACAAAATCAGTCGGACTTTCTATTTTATGAAAAAGTCCTTAATCAGAAACGGAAAGATAAAAATAAAGTTTACTCATTACATGAACCTCAAGTTTACTGTATGGCAAAAGGAAAAGATCATGTTCAATATGAATATGGCAATAAAGTTTCAGTCGCCAGTACTGCAAAATCGAATATCATTGTTGGCGTAGTGAGTCATCCTAAAAATATTTATGATGGAGCCACACTCGAAGAAGTGCTTGAACATATTGAAATAACGCGTGATAAAAAAGTATTGAAAGCGGTTTGCGATAGAGGTTATCGTGGTAAAAAAATGGTCAATGAAACTGAAATAATTTTGCCTAGTAAAGGTCTTAAAAAAGATAACCGTTATCAGCGGGATAAAAAGCGAAAACAATGTCAAAGACGAGCGGCCATTGAGCCAATCATTGGACACTTAAAGTCAGACTTTAGATTATCAAGAAACTTCTTAAAGGGCGAAGTGGGGGATGAAATTAATTTACTAATGGCTGCCACTGCTTGGAACTTAAAAAAGTGGCTCAATCTATTTTTTGTGCTTCATTTTATAGCGAAACTGTTTAGACAAAACCTCTTAATCACTGGTTTGCGTCGAAATGCAGATCAAATAACCTTGTTTCATGCGCTAAACCTATGTTTTATTAGGTTACGCTATATTATTGGATTATCTGGAACCTTTTTTAAGGGCTGACTAAGTATTATTCTGTATGTGTTTTCTTTATTTAGTGTTGCAGAATATAGTATTGCAGAACATCAAGCTCCATATTATTCAAAGCTTAACATCTTATCTTACGAGCATTTTAAGAAAGGGCAATTTTCTGATGCCTATAAAACGGCATTATTAGCAAAAAAAGAAGCGATATCTAAAGGAAGTCAAAAAGATCTAGCAAGGAGTTTATCTAATATTGCATCAGTTAATTTTATGCTAGGCAAAACAGAAATAGCACTAAAAATATATTTGGAATCTTACAAGATTTCCAAAAATATTGAAGATCTAATAGGCCTTGAAAGCACACTAAATAATTTGTCAGGTGTTTATTTACGATTAGAAAATTATGAGGAAGCGTTAAGATATATTGAGAAATTACCCGTATTAAATGATATAGATCGTCCAAACTACCAAAAAACGGTAGCATACAATGCACTAATTGGACTCTATAGTTTGACCAACCAACTTGAACTAGCTAACTATTATTCGTCATTATCTATTGAATTGTATAAAACATATAGAGACGATTTTTCTAAATTTTTCTTTTTAAATTCTTATGCTTCTCTATTGAGTCAAGAAAACAAACGTCCACAGGCTTTAAAAACATACAAAGACGCTGAGATAATTGCCATCACAAATAAATTTGATGGGCTGCAGGTAAGCGCTCTTAAAAATCAAGGACTAAAATATTTTGAGATGGGACACTTGGATAATGCGGAGAGCGTGATAGAAATAGCAACACAGATGGCCTTAATTTTGGGAATGAAAGAGCAACTATTGCAACTCTATACATTAAGTAAAAACATTTTCTTAAAACAGAAAAAATATGAAGCCGCTTCAGTTTTATATGAAAAAATAGACGTTTTAAGAAATACTATTTCTGGTGATAGTATTAAACAACTCGCGGAAATTACAAAAATAGATCGGTTAGTTGAGGAAACTCAAGCAAAACTAAATCAATCTCAAAAAGACAAAAAGATATTAGCGTTGCAATTAGAGCGTCAAAGTAAAAATCAATTAATTTGGCTGATTTGTATTATTAGTTTCGTTATAATTGTTTTCTTTTTCTACTACCGTAGAAATAGTAAAAGGGAAATGTTACGTCAAAGAAAAGTAAACAAACAATTAAAAGAGTTAGATCGAGTAAAAGATCGTATATTAAAAAACACTTCCCATGAACTTAGAACGCCACTAAATGGTATTGTAGGTTTGTCTGAAGTTATTCTTGCAGATAATGAAAATAAGATTGATAAAGCTACTTTAGATATGGTTCGTTTAATCAAATCCAGTGGTGAGCAATTATCTTTAATTATTAATGATATTTTAGAAATGTCAAAAAGCCGTTCAGGTGCAATAACAATCATAAATGCTGAATTTAGTTTAACTGATTTAGTTAGTGATGTWATTAAAGTATGTGAACCTTTAGCCATTGAAAAAAGTATTGAAATCAAATTTTTACAATCTGATACTAGAAAAAAAATTACATTAGATAAAACTAGATTACAACAAATTCTGTTTAATATCATAGGCAACGCTGTAAAATTTACGGATAAAGGGCAAATTAGTATTAGTTTCATTTGTAAGAACACAGAATTAGCCCTAGAAATTAACGATACTGGTATTGGAATACCCATCGAAAAAATAGATCGTATTATGGAAGGGTTCGAGCAAGTTGATAGCAATGATACAAGAAGTAAACAAGGATCGGGATTAGGGCTCGCGATTAGTCGAAATATTTGCATTGCTCTGGGTGGTCAATTAAATATTCAATCGAATTTAGGAAAAGGCACAACCGTCACCATTTCCTTGCCAATCTATAACAATAAAAAGGATTCAGAAAATGCACAACACTAGTGGTCGGTGGAAGCTTGGGTTAACACTGGCTTTAACGACCTCTCTTATGTGGGGAGCTCTACCCATCGCACTTAAAGGCTTATTACAAGATTTAGATTCCGTGACGATTACGTGGTCTCGGTTTATATTTGCTTTTATTATTTTAGCTATCTTTTTGACCTATAAAAAACGTCTTCCTTCTAAAGAGATCCTAAATAAAAAATATGTTTTGGTGTTGCTTTTTGTTGCTATCTTAGGACTTTTGGCGAACTATATTTTATATATGTTTGGATTAGAATACTCAACACCAGAAAGTGCACAGTTGATGATTCAGGTGGCGCCAATGTTACTTCTAATTGGGGGTATAGTTATTTTTAAAGAATCATTTAATAAATGGCAAGCGTTTGGTTTTTTTGGATTTGTTGTTGGCTTGATATTATTTTTTAATCATAGACTAGTCGAATTATCCTCTTTGAATAACGATTACGGTTTTGGTGTATTTCTGATCTTTATCGCTGCATTAAATTGGGCAGCTTATGCGCTGGTTCAAAAACAACTACTGAAACATCTATCATCAGAGCAAGTCATGTTTATTATTTTTGTTTTTGGTTCAATGCTTTTTCTGCCACATTCGGCACCATTTGAAATATTGAAACTCGATGGATTAGGCTGGGCTCTACTTATATTTTGCGGGATTAACACGCTCATTGCCTACGGAGCATTTGCAGAATCGTTAGTTCATATGGAGGCTTCAAGAGTTAGCGCAGTACTTGCAATTACCCCTCTGTTTACCTTGTGCTTTATGCACCTAACCCACTTCTATTTCCCAGATTATATTCAAACAGAAAATTTAAATAGTTTAAGTATTATTGGCGCTATATTGGTTGTAGTTGGCTCTGCAGGAGTAGCCTTAATAAGATCAAAAAAGCAGTAACCTACCGAGCATCTGTTTTTATAAATTCAACGATCAAACTGATAAATATCAAGTTGAAATATAAGGCATTTCACCTCGTTTTAAACTTGTTATTTTTTTTTCTTTAGGTGAAAAAATTCTTTCGAAAATTGGAACGGTTAGTTTTGCATCAGCATTTCCGCACATGAAAATGTCAAAAGCAGCATAGGACTTTTCTGGCCAAGTATGTACACTGATATGAGACTCCGCCAATACTGCGACTCCTGAAATACCGCCTGTTGAAGAAAAACTATGCAGATGGATATGGAGTAGTGTAGCGCCTGACACTTCTACAGCTTCTTTGAATGCACGCTCCATCCTAACAAGATCATCTAAATGAGAAGCGCCCCAAAAATCCACTATTATGTGATCGCCTGCATAGTTACTTTTATCAGACGTCTTAAAGTAATCTTTTACTGAGTTATTTTGATCGTTTTTCATTAGTCTACTTGCCAACTATAATCCAAGTATTGATTCATTAAACAAGGAGACATTAAGCGGTTAATACATTTAGACTTTGATTCCAATTCGCTTTTTCCAAACGCCAGCGATGCAACTAGAACCTCCGGCGTTATAAAAGTCGTTGTAACGGAAAATGCTTGAATTTTTCGGATTCGATTTTTTATGTCCTGTCTCGATTTTAAATTTTTCCAAGCTAAATGAAAACCCCAATCACCAAATGATGGAATATATTGCCGATAAGGTATGTGGTTAAAGCCTACGGATTTTAGCGTTAAGCCGATTGACAAAAATGCTTCTTTAGCATGATATGGCGAAGTCGATTGAACCGCTATAAATCCGTATTCAGATAACCTTTTTTTAACTTGATAATAAAATTCTTTAGTATAAAGTTTATTAATTTCTATTGATGATGGATCAGGAAAATCAATTATTATGGCATCCCATTTTTGCTCCCCGGTACTCTTTAGAAAATTGTCTGCATCTATATTGTAAACATTAATAGATGCGACTCGTTCCAGTATTTCAGAACCATCTTTGTCAAATTCCCCAGAATTTAATTCTAGGCTTCTTACACCAATATCACTTACACCATCTGCGGGTAAAATCTTTATTCGGGCATCAGAAAAAGCGTATTTATTCAGTTGAGAAAGTTGTTTATTGTTTGTCGCCAGATTTACCATTTGCGGATCTAGATCAACTAAAGTAATGCTACTAACTTCTTTATATTTTAATACTTCTCTTAAAGCCAAACCATCGCCACCGCCTAAAATCAAAACACTCTTTGGTTCAGCGAGCGACATAACTGGGTGCACCAATAGATCATGATAGCGCTCTTCATCTAGAGAAGAGAATTGAGTATTTCCATTGATGTATAATCTTACATCGTTCAATTGTTTGTTTTCAGTTATCACTAAGTGCTGATATTTTGTAGTATGACTATAGACAATCGGGTCATCATAGAATTTTTGCTCTAACAAATGACTTAACGCTTGATTTTTCCAGTAACCAACTGATAACAAAATAGTTGCACTAATCATTAAGATTAAACTGAACCAAACATGTTTAATTAATTTTGAACGAAGCAAATAGATGACTGTAATAAAAGCGATTAGAAGATTAAACCCCGCAACAATAAAACTGATTTCAGTGATCGGATAGTTTTTTAGAAGAAATTTAACCCATAAAATAGCGCCAACAAATGCGCCTATATAATCCATCGCATAAACAAGTGATAGATTGGTTTTTAAGCTGACTTTATTTTGTTCAATAATTCTCATGACTAGAGGAATTTCAAAGCCGATCAGGAATCCGATAGTCAGTACAAAAAAATAATGAATCAAAAGAAAATGATCAGTAAAACTGGCGTATGCCCAATAGATTGCTAGCGGTGCGAAAGCACAAAATATAGCCATGGTGGCTTCAAGCGTTATAAATTTGTCAATTAAATATTTATCCGACATCTTCGTTTGAACAATTGCAGAAACGCCCATCATTAACATCATGGAAGCAATTACTATTGAAAATTGCTCTATCGAATTTCCAAGAATATAGGTAGTGAGCGTGGCTAAAACATACTGGTTAACTAGCCCGCTCGCGCCTGTAGAAAACATACAAAAAGCAAGTAGGGCTGAAAAATAACGTGGACGAGTCATTTGATTTTTTTGCAATACAAATATTAGTTAGGGTCGATGCTTGAGCTATAAAATAGCCATTCCTAAAATAAGAGCCATTCCTATTTTCGCTAATGACAATTGTAAAGCCGCCACTTGTTGATCATTTTTAATAATGTCCGAGGCTTTGGTTGCAGTAACAATAAATCGATCAATTAACAATTCAAATACATATAGCATAATCATTCCAACAAATGCAGCCGTTGCAAACTCAATGACTTGTTCAGACAGAGACGCGGAAACACTATTCGATTGGCTTACTATCGCGCTTTGTAAAATTAATCCGTAGGCAATAATTTTTCCTGAAAGATAAATTCCGGCAGATAAATTGTTATCTACTATGGATTGAACAAGATTAACTTTTCGCGCAAATATTTTTTCATACGCAACCACTAATAATACAACTGTAACCTGCCCAGCCACAAAATAAACAAGGGATGAAATGAATCCGCCATCATCACCTTTAATGCTTGCATAAGCAATTATGCCAGTCATCACTAAGGTACCAAATTCAACTAGTCCAATCGCTAGATTACCTTCTTTTAATTCTTCGGTGTTATTAACGCTAGGTAATACCGCTCTATCGGTTACCAATAGAGAAACCAACATGAATCCAACCGCTAACAATCCATAACTTGCGGTAGTAATAAAGTCATTTACAAAATCACTATTACTTGAGCCTGATAAAACACCAATCATCGCAATGGCCAATCCGAGTTGAGCGCCCGATCGTCTAAAACCGACGGCCATATTACCGCCAGCAATTTGTTCATCAGCTTTATACATTTTTCCAGATCGAAAATTGAGGATGGCTTTCATTAAAATAGCCAGAGCCAAATACAAAAAAGTGTAAGCGATATAAAATAAATATTGTTCAATGTTCATAGGTTATCCCCAAAAAGAGTGTTCTTTATTCTTTTAGATTATTTATTCGTATTTATAAAAGACTTTAGAGTTTTATTTACCTCGACTAGAAGGTCCTCTATTTCTATTCGACGAACTAGCTCCGCGAACAGAAGAACTAGATGCCCGTTTCCCTGTTCGTGCGCTATAAACCGCACCAGAATTTGCTCTTGCAAAACCGCTATTTTGATAACGACTATTGCTATAAGTTGAACTACCAAATGTCCCCCATCGATTATTTCTACCATAGTAACTTGAACCACGGCGACGGCCATTATATCCGCTCCAATCATTGTATCCATATCGAGAAGGGCCAACTAAACCACGATACATATGATACATTCCGTAGTAGTGCCAAAARGAAAGRCCGTTTGAYTGTCGCCATTCRCCATAWCGATTTGARCCGGTGGCAACRCCATYTTTCACAACGGGYTCYGCAATAGTTGCCATACCAACGGGTTGTGCATCGGTGATTGCATCCTCTTCATAAAAACCATAGGGTTTAGTGAGTATTGCCATTCCTAAATTATCATATTGTTTCCAAAAATAAGTTTCACTAACGCTTTGCCAACCCGTTTCTTTTGATTGGTCATTTTCAATTTCAACATATTTATGAAAAGTTTTTGTGTACGATTTTTGTATCCAATAGTCAGCTTCTGTATGGTTACGATTTAATCGATATTTTTCATTTAATGAAAGCGCTTTCCACATGTCTTTTTTGACATTAATTTTGAAGGTTTCTCGTCCCCAGCTTCTTCTTAAGGTTGCTAACGTTGCGATCTGCGAAGAATCAAAGTATTCGAAAACCGTCGAGTCTACCTTGATTGGACTATAACTTGATTCCGATCCGTTGCCACAATATTCTCCATCACACCAACTGGCTCTTCTGATCACAAGATAATATTCAACTCTCTGATCTGTTAGAACTTTCACGTAACTTTTTTCTAGTTGAGAAATTTTCCTATTAGTTTCTTCTTCTTGTTTATTCACTTCAGATAAACTTTTCTCTATTGTTTGCGCTTGATCACCTATGACGGCGTAATCGACAAACTTTATAGAATGTTCCGTTTTTTTATCATATTCAATGTTAAGTTGAGAGTGCGATGATTCAGATTGATTTACTAATTTACTAATTGATAAAAGTCTGGAATTAAGATCGTCAGATTTGTTTGGGTAAGTTGAAATAGCTTGTTGAGTAGTCTTAGACAATTCATCTTGTAAACGATTCATTTCAAATAGGTGTTGATTAGCTTTTGAATGAATTGCGGAAGAATTATCTCTAGAATTAATCAGAAAAGTAATACGTTCGTTAACATATCGAGCACTTGCGGTAGAGCTTTGAATAAATTCTGAAAATTGCTTATTGAGTTTGAACACGCTAGTCGCATCTTTAGGATCATCTTTATCATAAAAAGGACTAATTTCATCTTCATATAAAGTTTTTGCTTTTTCTAGTTGACGGTTTGCTTTGGTAAAATGCTCTGCCCAATCTTCGCTTTGAGAATAATGTGTTAAAAACTCACTTTCATTATGCTTAGATAGATCAGTCAATTCGGTTTCGCGTTGCTCAATAAATCGTGTTAACCGGTCTTGCTTGCCCTCCATTCTTTCAATTTCTTCAACAAGGTTTTCTGGCAACCCTTCACATCCTGAAAGTAAAACTATCGAGAGTATTAGTAGAATCGATTTAGTTAGATTTTTTACCATCTTACAGAAGCCCATTAATTTGCTTGTCCACTCGTTTGTAAAACCCGTATATCTCTATTTTTAATTGAATGACTAACAAAAGCCTCTCTTTCCGTTTTGTCCTCATTTCCATGCCAACTTTCAATACTTAAGTATTGACCATCGTCCGATTCAAATTCATAGACTCTTAGTGGGGTGGAATTCGATTTCGCTTTAGCATCCTCTACGGTTTTAAAAAACAAACCTGCCCAAGTATCGTCATCGCTATAAAAATATTTAGTGCCGGCGAATTTTATTTCACCCTCTTCTTCATCTTCGATGTAAGCTAAGTCTTTTCGAGTGAGAGACTTCCCTTCATACTGAATATCTCGTAGTTTAATCGAAGCGTCTGTTAAGCAAACTTCTAGCTCATCATCAATTTCCCATTCAACAAACGTTTTAGTACCTTTTGTTAATGAATAAAGTTCCAATTCAATCATCCAATAATCTTTTTTACGTGCTGAAAAATCATCCCATTTAACATCAAGGTAAGAATAATAATTAATGATTTGCCATGTATCGTCATTGAGTTCTATGAACCCACCTTTTTTAACATCGGTAACATCAAATTTCTGGCCTTCTTGTTTCGACAATACTTCAAGAGAGCGTATTGCTTGTAATTGTTGCTTCAGATCGTTCATTATTTTATCCTTTTATTTCACAGATAATTAATCAGGCTTTTTAATTTCTTCAATATCTAAAACTTCATCATTATTCTTTGCTTCTTTTCCTGTTTTCAACGCATCATGTAATCCTTCCGCCACAGGCGAAAGTTGTGCAGTCATTTCCGCTAATCGCGCACTAGACTCACGAGCTTTCAATGTACTATTAGCCATTGTTTCATTAGCTGTTTGCACGGCTTTCATTAATTGATCAAAACCCTCTTCCATTTTTTCAATAGCAATCACTGGATTATTATATAAATCCCCAACTTCCTGAGCCGCTTGATTAACAGCAGTTGCATTTTGTGCCATCATTTCGCCTAAGCCTTCTTGAAATCCTTGAACCGCTTTTTTAACTGAATCTTGTTTAGCGAGCGCCGCTTGAATTCGAAGCGCATTAGTCATTACCATTGGGCCTACGGTTAATGCAGAATCTATTTGTTCGCTAAGCAATTCATTAGTGGCAACCGTTTGATCAATACTAATAAAAAACTGCACTGCAGCTTGCTCCATGGTTCTTAAATCTCTGATTCTTCTAGCAGCCTTATTTTTAACTGATGCTAGTTTTTGTGTTTCTTGGATATCATCCTTATCAGTCTCAGATTCCAATTGCTCTAATTCAGTAATAAATATTTCACCAACATAAATTTCAGATTGGATCTCTTTTTGTGCTCCGGCAATTTCTTCGTACTGATGTTCTAGCTCGATACTGGTTTCTAACAGATCATCTTTACCTGCGCGTAAACCATTTAAGATTCCAGTAACATGAGATTGCATAGGTTGATATTTATGTATAAATTTTGAAACCGCTTTACGTTTCATTCCTTTTGGCATCCAAGAAAAATACCAAGCATTATGTAAAGAGTGAGGATTTAACTCATCCATGGCACTACGGAGTTCTAATAGTTTTTCTGCAGTGGGAGACTTTCCGTCAAGTCCTTTAAGCAACGAACCAACGCTTTGAGACATGAGGTCGTTAGCCGCCAGCATTTTCTTTTGGGACTTCCCGCCAATCGCGTCAACCGCTCTCATTAAGGCTGGTCCTGCTTTTTCTTTTACTTGTACCATTAGTGCTTTGGAGCGATCTTTCATTGATGAAAGATCAGCATCTTTTGCCCACTTAGGTTTTTTTATTAAGCTACTCATGTTGATTCCCTCTGAGGTTCTAGGATCGGCTTGTTTGTTTTAAATGATCGGTAAATTATTAGTCTGTAAATCGTTGTTTTAAAAATTTGGCTTTTCTAGAAAATTCACTATTGTTCTTTTTGATGATGATTTCTTTAACATCATCTAGCTCTTTCTTCATTGAGTTTATATTTTCTAACACTTCCGAAACGACTTTGTCGTTGAGTCTCTCAGAATCAGTCAGTTTTAAATAGGGATTTATTGATTTGTTGGGTAAATATTCCGTTGCCATACGGTTTATTACCCAGCTAAGCTCATTTGTATGTTCTGTTTCGCCACTGGCACCATTGACTAAAGGTAATAATTCAATCAGTAAATCGATTAAGGATTCGTAGTTTGTTCTTAATTCAGGTGAAATAATGCTTTTTCTTAAATCAAGGTTAGCCATTAAAAGCGCTTGTTGACCAATATCAGTTACCGATAATTCAACGTTTTCATCTTCAGATTTCGTTTTCTCGTCATTTTTACCGGAAACCAACCAAAACGTCGCAAATCCAACTAGGATGGCTACAAGTACGCTAATCGCTAGCCCTATAAATATAGATAGGATAGCTAATATGATAATGGCTAGGATGACCGAGGTAATTAACTGTTTAGTCTTAGAATCCATAAGGCTTCCCTTTTTTGCTTCTTTAATGAGATTTTTTAACCAATACCAATTCTAACGTAAAACGGCGACTTAAATTCCATTTAAATTACTTTTTTGTAAATAAACAATAACCAGAAGGCTTGTTTTTCAGGTGTCGATGGAAATTATTATTCGTTTAATTTGGCTTTAAATTCTTCTGTCATCAAAATACGATCTTTCGTTGCTGGGTGGGTCATCAGAAAATTGGGGATATCACTAGCAAAGTCGCCTTCTTCGATTTCATCGTGATAATAATCGCTCAAAAGTTGCATAACAGAGGAAAATCTTTCAAGTGGTATATTCGCTTGATGTAACTGCTCTAAAGCATAAGTATCCGCTTCCACTTCAAATTCTCTTGAGTAGGATAGATCAAGTATCAAGGTTGGAATTCCGGTTAATAGATCGATCGAATCGATATCTCCGGTAATCAAAATGACCATTAGTGTAATCATCGAATCCTGCAATACACGTCTTGCCAAATGCTTATGTTTTAAATGGCCTAGTTCATGAAATAAAACGGCTAGTAATTGCTCATCATTTTCGACTAGTTTTACAAAATCATCGGTAAAGACAATATCACCATTGGGTAATGCTAACGCGTTGGCTTTCATTCCCGATCGAAAATTTATTTTTGGGTTAAGATCTTGGTGTTGGTTCAGGAATGGTGCCATTAATACAATAATTTGTGTTTGTCGTTCAACGTCTAATTCGCTAGGATCAAAAACGGTTTTATCAAGAATATCTAAACTACTTCCAAATTGCTCCGATAGATGAGTTGGCATTTTATTCGCAATGAATTTCGCAGATTCTGGAATGCCATAAACGACAAGCCCCCAAATGATAACAACGGTTAGAGCGCTGGCGACAATAACACTTGTCATTTTAGATTCTAATTGATGAATAAATGAGTTTTTGTTACCAAAATGCTCATTCATTTGATCGATTGAATCATTATCTTCAGAAACAAATAACTCACTATTTCCAAAGCTGATTTCACGGGGAGTGTTACCTAAACGTGAAGAAATTACTAGTTCACGAAACAATATCGTTTTTTCTGAATCATCCGTTTGCTCTGGTTCAGTTTCAGAAGTATCAACTAAAGGCTTAACGCTTACTTTTAGTCTACTTTTATCATTAAAATCAATTTTTAGAAAGGCAGCTTGGCGCTGCGAAGTTTGGCCGTCAAGATAATATCCATTGATTTTCATACTAATACCCTAAAATAAAAACCCTCTAAAAAGAGGGTTTTTTAACTAGTCTATTTAAAAGCTTGGCTTACGCCTTTTATGTTAAAGGTTAGATCCCAAAGTCAAAAACTTGTCCAAACTCTTCACCTAACGCACTCACATTTTCTTTTTCTGCAGCTGCAAAATCATCTAATGAGCCTTCTGCATCCATTACTAAACACGAACACATATATTTAGTCATTCTAACTTTTGCTGCTGGAAGGTATAGACCGAGAGTAATAATAGTGAAAAACAAATTGATTAACATGACCTTACCCAAATCCATTATTGTTAATGTTGACTTAAAGCGATGTTCAACTAATCCCAAATTGTGATAAAAAAGATTAGTAATTGCAACAATAGAATAAAGAATAATGCCAATGTACATAACCATAATTAAAATTGTCGAAAGAAGCCCAAGCGCTGGAATTAAGAATGAAATAACGGCAATGACAACACCAGCAGCAATAATAATCCCAATCATCATAAGAAATATCATTCCATAATCTTTATAGGTTGCCGTATATTCAAATTTAGTGGTTCCGTAGGAACTATTTTTAACAACATATTGGTGCATTTTTAGTAATGCCATTGGATAAAGTATACCTAATGTTAAAACCCCAACAATTGGCCAGACATACATCACCATAAACGCTTCACCGTAGGTTGCTGAAAAACGAAACTGGATATTTTTATAAGCAGACATTCTATTGTTAAATGCAATTGATTGATTAATAAAATAAGGAATTGCAAAGAATAATGCAATTAATAGAACTATTCCGATCATCGGCGCAATTGCTGTCACTACTGAATAAACAATCAAAGCTGCGACCGCAATAAGACGGCCTTTTAAAATAGTCATTGGCTCTGCTAAATAGCGAAAACTACTATCATCAAGATATAGATTAGAGTAAAAATAACGATTAGAACGAACTTTTGCCCATGCAGAATAGATGCCTAATGTAATGATAGTTAGTAAAACATTAACAATCCAAATTTTAAAGTATTCCATGCCATCACCCTTGAATTCGAATCCAAGTTGACGTGATGAGACCTGTTGTGATGGTTGGGTTTCTGACTCCAAAGTGCTTTCCATTGTTATGCCTTTTTTATTAGTTTTTGAGGGTCACTATGCTAATGAATACCGAATCGCAAAACAAGCGATAATATTGCCTAAAAAAGCCTAAGTAGGGTAAAATCTTTCGATCTATAACAATAAATACACCTTCAATTGTTAGAAGTATCAATTAATTCAACAACTAACTCGTTTCTTTTAGGCGGATCTCACAAAACATTCTGGAATACCAATGGTATAGAGGGATTAAAAAGAGCGACTTTTTATGATGTGTTTATAGCCGTTACACTTTATTAATCTAGAGTATTAGGTTTTAATAACTTACAAGCCCGTCACTTTTAGGCTCTTTTGCTACAGTATGGTTAATCATTTATGGTAGAGTTATTGGTAATTTTGATGGTAAAAACCAATCAATGAGTTACTTTCATCAACAATCTGTCAGACTTAACTTTCGCAAGTTAAAGAGTAGCGATATTGAAAGTTGGGCTGAGTTTTTTGTTGATAATACTAATTTGCACTACCTGGGATTAATGAACGCTTTAGAAAATGAAAAACTAAATGATTTAGAGCTTTCTGAAAGCTGGATCAATAAGCAGTTTGTCCGTTATGAAGAGTCTGGATTTGGTTTGTTAGCAATCGAGCTTAAATCAACAGGCGAATTAATTGGACAGGCCGGAATCATGAGAAAAGAAGTTGATGGGGAAACTTGTTACGAAGTTGGCTATTCGATCAAACCGAAATTCTGGCGACAAGGATTTGCTTCAGAAATGTCAGCACAACTTATTGATTACGCGGTTGAAAACAAGGTTTCTGATAAACTTATTTCAATTATTCATATCGATAATATTGGTTCTATAAAAATTGCAGAAAGAAATAAAATGCAAATAGTTAGAACGTCTCGTTATGCCGATATGGACGTTTTTATTTACGGGCGAGAGTTATAAAATGGAAATTTTAAGAGCTGTTTTTATCGCAGGCTTACCAACAATGATAGTTGCTTTTTTGATGGTGTTTTTTGCTATTAAAAGAGGATATCTAGAACAAGATGAAAACATCGAAGAGTTGAAAAAAAGAAAAAAACAAGCAAAAAAAGATAAAGCTGAATTTAAAGTTAACCCTGTTCACAGCAAATGGTTATTTTTTGGTGGTGGCTACTACGGGATTATGGCGTTAGGCACATATGCTCATGTCGAGCTTGTTGAAGTCTATGAGTTTTTTCGTGATTTTTCTTCAATTTCAAACTTTATTGATCAGATTTCTTTTGGTGCGCTCATTAGACTAATTATTGATAGTTTTTTGAATATCATCCCCGCGTTCACTTGGTTTTTATATTGGCCTAAAATATTTGTAATGCATAGTGGTTGGTATTGGTTAGGGGCGAGTTACGCTGGTTATCACGTAGGAAGTTATTTGGCCAATTGGTTTATTACACGAGAAAATGAATCTAATCTAAACAGTTAGTTAGGTCTGGGAAACACACACAAATGAAACGATTAACAATTCTATTACTAATCTTGATTATCCCCTTTTCTCAAGCTGAGGAAACAAGCCAAAGCGTTGTTGGGGTTTGGCAAACCATTGATGATAAGACTAAACAAGTCAGATCGCTGGTTGAGCTATCAATAGAAGATAATAAGTTATATGGAAAGATCGTTAAATTATTTCCTCAAGACGGCGATCCAGAAAATCCCATCTGTGAAAAGTGTGAAGGTGAAAGGAAAAATAAAGCAATATTAGGTTTACAAATTATTGATGGATTAAGTTTAAAAAAGGACGAATGGATAGATGGTGAAATTCTTGACCCCGATAATGGAAAAACCTATGATTGTAAAATTTGGTTAGAAGAAGGGGAACTGAAAGTACGAGGGTACATTGGTTTCTTTTATCGGACTCAAAAGTGGATCCGGTATATACCCATACAATCCAAAAATGTTAACATTGACGTTTCGATATAGTAGTCCTTGTATTTTTAGTTAATGGAATAATTCACTTTGAAATCATTTAATTTAAACAAACAAACACTGAAGCAATTTTCTTTCTTTTTTCCTTTTTTTGCTTTATTAATTCAAGCTTGCGGAGGTGGAAGTTCCGGTGAGAGTGAACCTTCCGTTTTAGAGCCTATAGAGTATGAGCTTAATTTGTCTTCTACCATTGTCAACAAATGTGGTGTTGAATCACCCTATTCAGATGTAGAACTTCTAATACAAGATGAAAACTGGCAAATTACCCAGCGATACACACCAGACGAGAATGGTCAGATAAAGGCTTCACTTTTTCGACAAATCATTAATTACACTTTGGTCGCCAAAAGACAAGTTGGAAATGAAGTAGAAGGGTTAGATATTCATAGTTATATCCAAGTAGAAACCTCAACACCACTCGTATATAAAGGTATTTATGAAAGCATAACGGACCAATCTAGCTGTGAATGTGTCACCCAAGATGTCAATATCTCCCATCGCTCTTATAATACTCGCTCTCAAGTCGCTAGTTCTTTAAACTTCACAGATTGGCAAGCGATTGATAATGGCACAACACTTTTGAACGGCGTCGAGGCTTGTAGAGAAATTAATGGAGATTGGCCATTACATTCATTTTCAATTGTTGGAACAGATGTTAATAATAACTCAATCGGTAATGCTACTTTTTCTGACAATTTCAATGCCACTTCAAATGAAGTGTGGGAATTATCGGCATTTGACGTGGCAGAGCAAACTAGTTTACCTGCAGAACATCAAGCATTTAAAACATCTCAAATTATACAAACGATAAGCCATTTTGCGAGTTCAATAGATGCTAATGAAGAAGACGTCTTACTTTTCAATAGCCACGATTATATCGGCGAAACGCTGTATCATTCTGTCGCTCAAGTCGTTTTTGAAGAAACTAGCTCGATATTCGGATCATCTATTATTGAGAGTTACCATCAAATTCAAGATGCCAACTTCAATGAATCATTTTCCGTTCAAGCATCAACCGTAAAACCTGAAATAGATGAAGTCAATTTTTCGGAAATTCAAGCAGATGGCATTTATGACTACAGTGTTGTACAAAATTACCCTATGGCTTTGATTCAATTCAACTATGAGTTGATTGACGCACAAGCGCAGACACTCTCCGTTAATTGGACTACCTATGGTC
Source organism: Kangiella sp. (assembly GCA_002733465.1). Classification (GTDB taxonomy): domain Bacteria; phylum Pseudomonadota; class Gammaproteobacteria; order Enterobacterales; family Kangiellaceae. The sequence goes on along the minus strand of NVVT01000023.1, from coordinate 44,385 downwards.
CAATACAGGGATTGTTACCTGTAAAAATAGAACTAACGGGTTATGAAGATATTATTGGCGTAGACTCTGATTGGAATGAAATTGATGTACGATTATTGCAATCTGCAACCAGCACTACATACGATGACTATATTAGTTATTTTCAAAATTTTTCTAATGACAGCCTAGTGTCTAATTTAAACACTTACCACATTGAAATTACAAAATAGAGCAATACCTATTCATGTAGGTTAACCAAGGTTAATGAAGTGGCCTTGGAAAATCTAAAATGGTATCCGACTTATAACGCACCTGACAGTCTTGCGGAGATGCCTTAACGATCCGATTGAAAAAAGCGTCGTCAATTCGCAACCATTTTTCTATTAAGTTTTGACTAGCGTTACACTCAACAAAAGCCTCATCTAACAGCACTTGTCGAGCGCGATATAGATCGTCGGTAATGTACATATGTTTGTGAGCTGCTGGCGGAGTTTGACCACAGTAGAGGTTTTCCCCTCCTAAAGCAGCTTGCATAAACATTACTTGCTGTCTTTCAATGTGCTCTTGAGGAACGTTAACAAAATATTGTTTTAGCCATGGGTCTTCGTAAATTTTGTCATAAAAAACTTTACTGATATGTTCGAGTATTACCTGACCACCCATCTCTTCATATTCTGCGCGTTTTGCTGATCCCATGTTGTTACTACCTTTAAATTACTGCTTCTTTAAAGTGTAGGTAATAAATTGAGATATTTTGTAGAATTAAAAGAATTAATTATAAAAAAAGGCGAATCCTAAGATTCGCCCCGTTCAAACAGAAGAATATCGCTTAAAAATTATAAAAAATCCAATTTTTATAAGCTGAAATACATTTCAAACTCAACTGGATGAGTTGTCATATTAAGATAAGTAATTTCTTCAGACTTTAATGCAATGTATGAATTGATAAAGTCATCACTAAATACGCCACCACGAGTTAAGAATTCACGATCATCATTAAGTGCATTTAACGCTTCTTCTAATGAAGACGCAACCGTAGGAATGTTTTTAGCTTCTTCAGGCGGTAAGTCATAAAGATCTTTATCCATAGAATCACCAGGATGGATCTTATTTTGAATTCCATCAAGKCCSGCCATYAKCATTGCWGAGAATGATAAGTAAGGATTACCCGTTGGGTCTGGRAATCTTACTTCAATACGACGACCTCTYTCRCTTGGCACATGRGGTATTCTAATAGATGCACTRCGGTTATTTGCMGARTAAGCTAACATCACTGGCGCYTCAAAACCTGGYACTAAACGYTTGTAGGAATTAGTAGASGCGTTTGCRAAAGCRTTAATGGCTTTKGCATGTTTRATGATYCCRCCAATRTAAAATAATGCTTCYTCTGATAARCCRCCATACTTATTACCTGCAAAGATRTTTTTACCATCCTTAGCAAGAGATTGATGCACATGCATTCCACTTCCGTTATCGCCAACAATCGGCTTTGGCATAAATGTGGCTGTTTTGCCGTATGCGTGAGCTACATTTTGCACCACATACTTTAACGTTTGTGTTTCATCCGCTTTATAAACCAAAGTATTAAATAGAGTCGCTATCTCATTTTGGTTCGCTGTTGCTACCTCATGATGGTGAGCTTCACATTTGATACCCATTTCTTCTAATACTAAACACATTTGAGAACGGATATCTTGAGAAGAGTCGACTGGTGGAACAGGAAAATAACCACCCTTAACACCAGGTCTATGACCCATATTACCGTCTTCATAGCGCTTGTCAGAATTCCAAGCCGCTTCAATAGAATCAACTTCATAAGATGCGCCTTTCATATCTATTTTAAAACGAACATCATCAAATAAGAAAAACTCTGGCTCTGGTCCAAAATAAGCAACGTCGGCAATACCAGTTGATTTTAGATAAGCTTCTGCACGTTTTGCTACGGAGCGAGGATCACGATCATAACCTTGCATAGTGGCAGGTTCTAAAATGTCACATCGAAGATTTAGAGTTGAGTCTTCACAAAATGGGTCCATGACCGCAGTGGTTAAATCAGGCATTAACACCATGTCTGATTCATTAATGCCCTTCCATCCTGCAATGGACGATCCATCAAACATTTTACCGTCTTCCAAAAAATCTTCATCGACACAATGCGAGGGAATAGTGACGTGCTGTTCTTTTCCTTTTGTATCAGTGAAACGAAGGTCAACAAAGCTGACATCGTTTTCTTCAATCATGGCTAATATATTTTTGTCTGACATGAAATGGTTCCTCGTAAATCTTTTTAAATAATTAATTGGTTAAAAGTAAGATCAATTTGACTAGGTATTTTCTAGCACATAAGGCCAGTATAGCAAAGGCTATGCCAGCACGCTGAGAAGAGCTCACTATTTTTAACCTCTGTAAAAATAAGACTCTCAGGCGAGTTAATTGGTTTCCTACTGATTTTCAATAATTGTGATGCACAAATTTGGTGCGTTATCGCTTTATTAAAGCATCATTTTAGAGCGTTTATTAAAAACTATAGCGTACTTAGATAAAATAGCATTTATATTCAAGCTATTAGCGAAATTGTTGTTTGAATGGGCTAATCTTAAATAGACAACAAAACATAGGTACCTGAATTCAAAGTACAACAATAAAGGTAAAATCATAAATTATGGATAATTTAACATCACTTGCACTCATTTGGGCCTGCGTTATTCTTTCGTTTTGGATGGCAAAAAAGACCAAAATGACGCCAATGCTTTATTATCTTTTCACCGGTAGTTTTCTGGTGAATTTTAACCTGATCCCGTTGGTTCCTACGCCATTTATTCAAGGTTTTTCTGAATTAGGGATTATATTGATTATGTTTGCTTTGGGTTTTGAGGAAAATCCAACCGCCTTTATTCGTAGTGCAAAACGAAGTTGGGGCATTGCCCTTTTTGGTGCATTAGCCCCTTTCTTTGCGGCCTATTTATTAGCCTTACACTTTTGGCAAGATCAAGATATAGCATTGTTGGTGGGATTAACCATGACAGCTACCGCCGTCTCTTTGACGATGATGGTACTGAAATATGAAAAACTTCATTTAACTAAAGCGGCAACCGGCATTATGACATCAGCGGTATTAGACGATGTCGCGTCTTTAGTTTTGGTTGCGGTTTTGATTCCAATTGTCGCTGGTAATGAAACACCTACAATTGCCAGCGTGGGGATCATCTTATTTAAAGCCATCGGTTTTTTCATCTTTATTTATCTTTGCGCCATTTCCATCTTTCCGACCAAAGAAAAAGCGGAGGATGATGCTAAATCATCATTTTTTGAACGCTACGGTTTTAAACATTTATTAGCATTTAATGACGGCCGAGTTGCGACTTTGACTATTTTATTAATTGCTGTTGTTTTTGGCATTATTTCACATGCTTTAGGACTCCATGCTGCCGTAGGCGCATATATGGCTGGGTTAATTATGACGCCAGCTTTATTTTATGTGACTAAAAAAGGCGAGTCAGTCAATCGTTATAAAAAAATGCGAAAGATTATTGATGATGTTGCATTTTCTTGGATAGGCCCCGTATTTTTTGTGACATTGGGTGCAAAATTAATTTTTGATTTAGACCTAATTGTTAGCGTTCTCGATGAGAGTATTATTTTTGCATTGGTTATCTTTGTTGTTCAAGTTACATCTGCGTCACTAGCTACGCGTTACACTGCTAATTTTTCATTCGAAGAATCAATAATGATTGGTTTTGGAATGTTAGGTCGAGCAGAACTAGCGTTTGTTGTTATGGATATCGGTTATGTACACAATGATATCTTCACCTCCGAGGTTTTTTATACTCTAATGTTTACTGCTTTTATTTTGAACATATTAGTGCCTATTACCATTCGTTGGTGGACGCCTCGGTTTATTAAAAGAGAAAAAGCCGTTTCCTCAGTTAATAAAATTTAGACTAATAGGGAGTTATTTTGCAGAAAACACGTTCCAATAGAGCCTTTAGAAGCCACGTAATATTTTGGTTTTTAATGGTCGCAGGTTTGGTTCTTTCCGTCACTGGCTATACCATTTATCAAAGTGCCGAGGGCTATTTGATCGAGCGATTTTTAAAACAACAGGAACAAGGTGTTAAAACCATAGCGTCTTTTATTGATGGTGATTTTCACAGCGACATATCGTTATTGAAAGACGAAAATCTAAAAGACAATCAGTTGTTCAATCGATATCAACAAGCCTTAGATAACTATATTGCCGTCGATAAAGATTACCATTTTGTTTATACACTGTTTATCAATGAACAGAATCGAAGCTTACGCTATGCCTTGCTTCCATCTTCAGTCAGCAATAACCCTAAAGCGAAACTAGCTAAAAATATTTTTACTGGAAAAGAATTGATGCCGGATGATTTTTTCTTTGATCATGTTTTTAATTTAATTGACCAAGCAAAAACAACTTCAAACGACCACAGCAGTTCTTCAATCCTGCATGTCGATGGCAGTGGCACCATAAGTTTTGGGTTAATCGTTAATAGAAACAAACAACCGACCGGTATTGTCGTAATTGAAGTATCTAATAGACAGATTGATCGCATGAAGCAGGATCTTTTTCGATCGATGTTAGTCACCATTGGTTTATTATTTATTAGTCTTTTGCTCGCATCAATTATTTTTGCGCACAAAATTACACGACCATTTGAAAAGCTAACCGATGCTATAGAGCGATTGATAAACAATGAATTAGATTTTCAACTATCTCTCAGTGATTTTGGTGGGTTTAGCTACACCGCTAAACAGTTTAATTTGATGTTACTTAAACTCAAAGTCAGTAGAAATGAATTAATAGGTACCAACAAAGCTTTCAGCCGTTTTGTTCCACACAAAGTTTTAAAGCTAATAAGTCCGAACGGCATTCAAACAACTAAATTAGGTGAGTGTATTGAAAAAGAAATGACGATTCTTTTTTGTGATATTCGAGGCTTTACTCAATTATCTGAATCGATGAAACCTAAAGAGAGTTTTGCTTTTATCAATCGTTATTTAAATGTCATGGTTCCTGTTATTAACAAACACGGAGGAACCGTTGATAAATATATGGGCGATGGCATTATGGCGTTATTTCCTAACTCGCCAGACAACGCACTAAATGCGGCGGTAGGGATGAATCACGCGCTTTCAAAGTATAACCAAAAATTACAGACTAAAGGCCTACCAATTGTCAAAATTGGATTAGGATTACACACTGGCAGAATGATGCTAGGCACTGTTGGAACGTCTTCTCGAATGGATGTTACGGTTATTTCTGATACCGTAAACGCAGCCGCAAGAATTGAAGCCTTGACCAAAACGTTTCAATCGTCAATTTTAATATCCGAAGAGCTTAGGATAAAGTTGAATCAATTTAATAAAAGAGAGTTACGTTTTATTGCCACCTGTTTTGTGCAGGGTAAAGCACAGCCAATGACTATATATGAAGTATTTTCTAATGATACAATTAGTTTGCGAAATGAAAAACTAGAAAATCAGCAAGGAATGATTGACGCTTGGCACCATTACAAAAATGGCGATACAGATAGAGCAATCACCATCTATCAAAAATTAATGGAAAAGTCTCCGTTAGATAAAGCACAATTGGCGCTTATTGAAGTTGTTCAGAATGGCCGGTTATAATTAGCAAAATTTAATAATGGGAAGTAAAAAATTGTCTATTTGGAAGCGAGAGTTTGATTTAGAAAAAATGAATGCTGCAAGAAAGGATACTTTAGTAGAGAATTTGGGTATCGAAATTATCGAGTTTGGCTCAGATTTTATCATTGCTAAAATGCCAGTCGATCATCGAACGCATCAACCAATGGGAATTTTACATGGGGGCGCATCGGTTTCGCTCGCGGAAACAGTAGGTAGTATTGCAGCAACCATGGCGGTAGATGAAAATCATTATTGTGTAGGGATAGAAATCAACGCTAACCATTTGAAATCAGCAAGAGATGGATATGTATACGCTACCGCCACACCCATTCATATCGGTCGTTCAACACAAGTTTGGGATATAAAAATTGTAAACGATGCAGAGCAATTAGTTTGTGCCTCTCGAATAACGATGGCGGTATTGAAACGTGCCTGATCTATTTGCTTAAATCTGTTTTAACCTAATTAATTTTTCCCTATAGAACAAAAAATTACATCGATTTTATTCTAAATACTAGCCATTTAAGACTTAATTCCCTATGCTTTCTACTTAGGAGCTTGTCCGAGAATAGAACATCTACTACGGAAGCACTATTCTCTGAGAAACTCCTAGGCACATTAATTTATAAACCATCCATATAAAAAATTAACTATTCAAGGATCCATTTGTGAGCTCAGTGACTACATCTACGCCAAAAGACCAAATCAAAATCGTTCTTTTAGAAGGCATCCATCCAAGCGCCGAAGAGTTGTTTAGAAAAGATGGTTATAACAATATTTTTACTGCCTCTAAATCGCTTCCACAAGATGAATTAGAAGACGTACTGAAGGACGCCCGTTTCTTGGGTATCCGATCAAGAACTCAGGTGACCGCAGAATTATTAGAAAAATCCCCAAGACTAAGCGCTATCGGTTGTTTTTGTATTGGCACTAATCAGGTCGATTTGGTAGCAACAACTAAAAGGGGTATACCAGTATTCAACGCACCATTTGCTAATACGCGGAGCGTTGCAGAACTTGTATTGGCTGAAATCATATTACTACTACGGGGAGTTCCAGCAAAAAGTGCGGGAGCGCATCGAGGAGAATGGCTTAAAACAGCAACAAACTCTTTCGAAACCCGCGGTAAAACCTTAGGCATAGTGGGATACGGGCATATTGGGACGCAAATTGGCATTCTTGCTGAAGGTTTAGGAATGAGAGTTCAATTTTTTGATATTGAGAAACAATTATCATTAGGCAATGCTAGTCCTGCAGACAGTTACCATGAATTATTAAAAACCTCCGATGCTGTGACTTTTCATGTACCGGAAACAGCGCAAACTAAAAATATGATGAATAAGGAAGCCTTTGATGTTCTAAAAGAGGGTGCTGTTTTAATTAATGCATCCAGAGGAACCGTTGTCGACATTGATGAGCTGGCCAAAGCATTGGAATCAGGTCGCGTTTTAGGAACAGCCATTGATGTATTTCCAACAGAGCCTAAGTCGAATCAAGATGAGTTTGCGTCAAAACTACGCGGTTTTGATAACGCTATTTTAACCCCTCATATTGGCGGTTCGACTAAAGAGGCTCAAGTTAATATCGGTATCGAAGTAAGTGAGAAATTAGTTAAATATAGCAATAATGGTTCTACCTTGTCCTCGGTAAACTTCCCCGAAGTTGGCTTGCCTGCATTAATTGGTAAACATCGAATATGCCATATTCATCACAATGAACCGGGTATACTGGCTAAAATCAATGATATATTCTCTGACACAGGGGTCAATATCTCGGCTCAATATTTACAGACTAATGAGCATGTGGGTTATGTGGTCACCGATATCGATCATTTATCAAGCCAACAAGCGTTTGACGAGTTGAAATTAGTGAAGGGGACTATACGTAGCAGGATTTTGTATTAGAACGACTCCGACCCCGATTAGTAACTACTTGAAATGAAAAGCATGGCATAACTTTAAGTTATTTCATGCACCATAAAGATGCGTCGCACTAAAATATGCTTTAAACTATAGTGATGAACGTTACATCATTAACCATCAATCAACTTAGCACGGCAATTATTCATTTAGATAATGACTTTCTGATCATCGATTTAAATCACTCAGCGGAACAAATATTAGGACTGTCTAGCAGACAGTTAGTTGGAAAGGCTGTCTTTGAATTGATTTCCGGTGAAATTGACCGCTCGCTAATATCCCAGTTTATTGATAAAAATGGTTCTACATCGGTACAAGATGTTGTTATGGAATTGCCGAAAGGCTCATTGACGGTTAACTTAATTATAACACCTCTTAATTCCGAAAAATCTTCGCTTAAAAATAACTGTTTATTAGAAATTCAATCAAGTGAAACCCCTAAAAATATTCAAAAAGATCTACGGCTTCAACAACAAAGCCGGGTTAGCGAACATTTGATTAGAAACCTTGCGCACGAAATAAAAAATCCTCTTGGGGGTATTAAAGGTGCAGGGCAATTACTCCAAAGAAAACTACCCGCAGATTTCCCTAAAAAATATACGCAAATCATTATTCGCGAATCGAATCGATTAAGTGAATTAGTCGATCGCCTTTTGATGCCTGCGAAGGTGGAAAAAAGCCGACTAACTAATATTCATTTGTTATTAGAGCAAGCTTTAGAAGTTCTACTTTTACAAAATCAACAGCATAAAATCACCATTATAAAAGATTATGATCCTAGTATTCCGGATTTATTTATCGCGCCAAATCAAATACAACAAACGCTATTAAATTTGATAAAAAATGCCATAGAGGCAGTCGTTCAAGACATGGGACAGAATAATAAAACATCCAAGATTGTGTTAAGAACACGTATAAAAAATCAAATTACAATCGGCGCGCAACAACATCGGCAAGTTTTAAAAGTGGACATTGAAGATAATGGTTGTGGTATTGATAAAGCACTGGTGAATGATATATTTTTTCCGACAATTAGTGGCAAACAGTCTAGTGGTTTAGGGCTTAGTATTGCTCAAAGCCTTGTACAAAGACATCAAGGGATTATTGAATTAGAACAAAAAAATGAAACAACTTGTTTCAGCGTGTTTTTGCCAATGTTGCTAAATCAACAATAGAGAGTTTGCAGTTATTTTGCAAAATCAAAAGAGAAACAATAATGTCAGATTTGAGTAATAAAAAAGTTCTTTTAGTCGATGATGATGACAGCATACGCTGGGTCATCAATGAAACATTATGTGATTTAGATTTGAACGTTAGCCAGTCTTCAAGTGCCGAAGAAGCAATTTCGTTGCTCAATAAAAATAAATATGATTTAGTCATATCCGATGTCAGAATGCCTGGCTCGTCAGGACTCGACCTCTTAAATCATTGTCAAAAACACTATAGCGAAATGCCGGTTATTATTATGACCGCTCATTCTGATTTAGACAGCGCAGTAAAAGCTTATACTAAAGGTGCATTTGAGTATTTGCCTAAACCCTTTGATATAGATGAAGTCAGTGAAATTGTTATTAAGGCTTTAAATAAGCGAGTTCCGAATAAAGAAAAGCTTGAAGTAGTATCAAAAAACAGTTTTTCTATCATCGGTGAATCACCTGCCATGCAAAATTTATATAGAGCGATAGGGCGTTTATCTAACTCTCACGTTAGCGTTTTAATTAAAGGTGAGTCAGGTACAGGAAAAGAATTGGTTGCACATGCATTGCATCAACATAGCCCAAGAAAAGACAAACCTTTTATAGCACTGAATATGGCGGCTATTCCAAGAGATTTAATAGAGTCCGAATTGTTTGGGCACGAAAAAGGCGCGTTTACCGGTGCTAACGCACGTTATCTAGGGCGTTTTGAACAAGCAGATAATGGCACTTTATTTTTAGATGAAATAGGCGACATGCCTTTAGAAACTCAAACACGCTTATTAAGAGTATTATCAGAGGGAGCCTTCTATCGAGTGGGCGCCGCACAGCCAACCAAAGTGAATGTAAGAATAGTAGCAGCCACCCATCAAGATTTATTGCAAAAAGTGGAAGTTGGTGAATTTAGAGAAGATCTCTATCATCGTCTTAACGTGATCCCACTCAATCTGCCATCTTTAAGAGAACGCAGAGAAGACGTTACTCTATTGGCTAATTATTTTTTACACCAAATCGCCTTGGAACTTAATGAACCACAAAAAGAGTTATCTGAAGATTGCCTTCTGGCCATGCAAAACTTTGCTTGGCCAGGAAATGTTAGGCAATTAGAAAATACCTGTCGCTGGCTCTCTGTTATGGCCAATGGTCAATATGTTTTAAAAGAAGATCTACCCGAAGAATTCCATGAAAATAAAACACCTAAATTCAACTCCGATTGGCAAAAACAATTATCGAATGAACTAAAAAATCGTTATGCTGATGGAGACAAAAATAGTTTTATTCAAGTGCAAAGAGACTTTGAACAATTGTTAATCAAAACAGCGCTAGAGTTAACATCAGGCAAGAAAGCCGAGGCTGCAACCATGCTAGGTTGGGGAAGAAATACGTTAACTAGAAAACAAAATGAGGATAATTAACTCTAAGCTATGGAAAGCTAAATTGCGTAAAAGCCATTAAAGTCACTAAATTGCAGTAAATTCAATCTTAGTGTATAAATGGGACTAGCTAAAAGAATCATTGTCTATGGGTCACTCCGTCAGTTTAGCTTCAGACTAAAAAACCAAAAACATAAGAAGAATAACAATGAAAAAAACAATCGGAATATGGCGCTCGTGGGCTCTAGTCGCCGGCATGATGATAGGCTCGGGTATTTTGACCATGCCAGCCTTACTTGCTCCTTACGGCAGTTATAGTTTTCTTGGCTGGGCGGTGACCGGGTTTGGTGCCATATGTTTGGCTTTAAGCTATAGTTTTTTGTCATCGCGAAAACCGGGTTTAGGCGGCCCATATTTTTATGTACAAGAAGCTTTTGGCTCTAAATGGGCAGCCATTGTCGCTTGGGGATATTGGATATCATTTGTCGCATCGGTGGCAGCCCTTGCGCTGGCTTTTACAGGTTATAGTAAGAGCTACCTACCTTTTCTCGAGCATAATTCGTTATACAGTGCAGCCTTTGCCATTAGCATTATTATCTTGTTCACAGTCATCAACATTCGTGGCGTTCGTGAGGCCAGTACAGTTCAACTTATAACCACGGTGATTAAGATTTTGCCTTTGGTCTTTATAGGTGTCGCTGGGATAATGTTTGGCGAGATAAAAGAAATCCCCGCGATTAATCCTGATACCAATTCATTATTTCAAATGGTAGCGGGATTATGCTTATTGATTATGTTTGCATTTATTGGCGTAGAGTCTGCCACCCTGCCATCAGAAGATACGATTGAGCCTAAAAAAACTATTCCCAGAGCTTCCATATTGGGCACTCTAACCGCAATCATTGTGTATATGCTTGCGATGTATGGCTTAATGCATATTATTCCCTTAGCAGAGTTACAGCAATCAACCTCTCCTTTCGCTGATGCCGCACAAATTATTATTGGCAATTCTGGCGCTATTATTATCACTATCGGCGCTTTATTTGCGATTAGTGGCACCTTGAACGTGTGTATTATGATGACGGGCACTATCATGCTTGCTGGCTCAAGAGATGGCATGTTTCTCAAATATTTCAGCGAGCAAAACTCTCAAGGAACACCGGTACGTGCATTGTTATTTTCAAGCGCCTTGGGCATTATCTTTTTATTGTTTAGCAACAGTAAATCGCTGCTCAGCAGTTACGAATATTTGGTGATTATTGCCACTTTTGCTATATTAATAGTTTATTTGGGCACAGGGTTGGCAAGTATAAAACTGCAATGGAGTGACTATAAACAAGATCAAAAGCTTAGTATTTTTCATTTAACCATTGCTCTATTAGCTACGTTATTTTCAATATTGGCAATCATAGGCACTTGGGTTCTATATCAATAAAATTTAGGAGCAAAAATGTTTACTCGAGCCATTGTCCGCAAACCTTGCCAAGCCATGCTTAGCGGACTCACCGAAGCGAACATGGGCTTACCAGACTACACTTTAGCCTGTGAGCAACATCAAGATTATATCAGTGCACTTAAAGAGTGTGGTTTACAGGTTACCGAACTACCTGCACTAGAAGACTATCCTGATTCATGTTTTGTTGAAGATGTTGCCTTACTCACATCTAAGTGCGCCATTTTGACTCATCCAGGCGCCGTAAGTCGCAGGGGAGAAACCTCACATATAGAAGATGCCATTAAAGCATTTTATCCTAAGATAGAGCGCATTGATTTATCTGGTCACGTGGAAGCGGGCGATATTATGATGGTAGGCAATCATTTTTACATTGGCCTATCTGAACGTACTGATAATCAAGGAGCGGCTCAATTGATTGAAATATTGGTTAAACATAATTTGACGGGATCTATGGTTGAAATGTCAGAACTACTGCACTTAAAAACCGGCTTAAGTTATTTAGAGGATAACAATTTACTAACCTTTGGCGAAATGCAAACACATTCTGATTTTACTCAGTTTAATCGTATTGAAATTGACAAAGATGAAGACTACGCAGCCAACAGCGTATGGATCAATGGTACGGTGTTGGTGCCAAAAGGTTTTCCTAAAGCACTGAACGCGATTCAACAATTAGGCTATAAAACACGTGAAGTGGCGATGTCTGAATTTCAGAAATTGGATGGCGGTTTAAGTTGCTTGTCACTGCGTTTTTAGTGTACTAACGAGAAAATAATTACTTTAGTAAAAATGGATTTGAATTAGTGGAAAAAAATAAAACTAGAAGCTACTTGAAATACGTTATGGGTGAAACATTGCTCGTAGTGGTTGGTATATTGATTGCCATACAAATTAATAATTGGAATGAAACTAGACAATTAAAAATAAATGAAACAGTCAGCATAACAGCCCTTCTCAGTGAATTTGATTCAAATAAATCAACAATTGAACGATGTAAGTCTCTAATTATTGAAAAGAGGGGATTTGCAGATAAGCTCCGCAAACAAATTGGACCGAAAAAATCAAAAATAGAAATTAATCAATTAAATAAATTGTTTGATGTAATAGGGCAGACTAATAGATGTTCAATTTCTACGGACGTTTTGAAAGATATCTTAAACTCTGGAAATTTAAACATCATCTCTAACGATAAGATAAGAAGAAGCATAAGTAAATGGTCTGCGATTTTAAATGAGCTAGAGAGAGAGGAAAATGAGTGGGCGCAAGAATTTTCTAGTATTACTATTCCATACTTAAACAGATGGATATTATGGGAAGATGTAGATTATGAAGGCGCAGGAGGTGACCCACGTTTTTACAAATCACATTTATCGTTGGATCCAAGATTAGTTTTACAAGAGGTTGAGTTTGCAAACCTTCTCAATAATCACTACTGGAGAATCAGACGAGCTGAAACGCGAATAACTTCAATCTTACAACAAACGGAAGTAGTCATAAAACTAATGCGAAAGGAGTTAAACATAAAAGAATAATTAAGATAACCCTATTGAATATACTCAATTTTTGTAATCCACCAATAAAAATCATCACTGCCAACTTTAACCATGACATCATCATCAACTTGCTTACCAAGCAGTGCGCGCGCCATTGGTGAGTCAACCGAAATAATATCCTTACGACCAAATATTTCGTCATAGCCTGCTATTTGAAAACGTTTAGACTCATCTTCTTCATTAGCAATTTCAACCCAAGCCCCAAAGTAAACCTTACCGTCCTGACTTGATGCATAATCAATAATTTGTAAGTTCTCTAATTGCTTTCTCAAATATCTGACGCGCCAATCAATTTCTCTTAATCGTTTTTTATTGTACTGGTAATCTGCGTTTTCAGAGCGATCGCCTAGACTTGCAGCCCAAGTGACTTTTCTGGTAGTTTCTGGTCGCTCAACACGCCATAAATGATCTAACTCTTCCTTAAGTTTATTAAATCCTTTTCTGGTAATTAATTGACTTCTCATGGTCAGTTCAACAGTAAACGTATTGCAATTAACAAGAGAAAAACACCCATCGCCCAATCAATATAGTGTCCCTGTTTTTGGTACCAAACTCTTACTAGATTGCGAGAAAAAACCCATGCTATAAGAGTAAACCAAAGCATCGTGTAAACAACTAAATATAAACCATAAAATGATTGGATCCAGTAAGGTGTTTCGACGCTAATAATATTAGTGAATAGCGCTAGGAAAAACATCGTGGCTTTAGGGTTAAGTACATTAACTATAAAACCCTGTTTAAACGCCTTGCTAACCTTTATATTTTCTTCACTTACTCTAATCGTTGTTTGTTCTTCTGCATTAGCAGAATCAGATGCTTTCGCAGGGCGGGATTTAAAACTTAAATAGGCTAGCCAAAGTAAATAGAGTGCGCCACCAATTTTTATAGCTTGGAAGATCATTGGCGAATTTGCAACAATGACTGCGACACCTAATAAGGTGTAAGTCATATGTACCGCAATACCGAAACCAATTCCTATCGCCGTTGTAATACCAATCGCTTTTCCATAGCGTAAAGTATTTTTTAGCACTAATGCAAAATCTGGCCCTGGACTTGCGACAGCAAAAGCCTGTGCAATGACTAAAATTATAAATTCATTTAACATGGATTGTCGTCTTAATTATAGGCTTAATTTTTAGCTTCAATTTTTGCCCAACTATCACGCAAAGTAACGGTTCGGTTAAAGACCAAATTATCCGTACTATGTTGATAACGATCCGCACAAAAATAGCCTTCACGTTCAAATTGATAAACCGCCTCCGGCAAAGCTGTAGTTAAAGACATCTCTACTCTGGCATTATCGATAGTTTGTAAACAATTAGGGTTTACGGTGGTCATAAAGTCGTCTTCTAATGCGGGGTTAGCGACATTAAATAATCGGTCATACAATCGAATGGTCGCCACTTTAGAATGACTAGCACTGACCCAATGTATAACGCCTTTAGGCTTATATCCTTCGGGGTTTTTGCCTAGTGTATTTTCATCATAACTACATTTTAATTCGATAATATTATCTTCACTATCTCTAATAATTTCATCACAAGTGATCACGTAAGCATTTCTTAAGCGAACCGCTTTGCCTAAAACTAAACGCTTATATTTTTTATTGGCGCTCTCTCTAAAATCATCTTGGTCAATAAATATTTCTTTACTGAAAAATATTTCTCTCTTACCCATTTCTTCTTTTTGAGGATGCTTAGGCGCTTGTATTGATTCAACTTTATCGTCTGGATAATTAGTTAGCGTAATCTTTAATGGATTTAATACCGCCATTGCTCTTGGGGCATTTTCGCCGAGATCTTCTCTAACAGAATTCTCTAGCAAGCTCATTTCAACAGTATGAACTTTTTTAGTGACGCCCGTTCTACCAATAAAATCTTTAATCGCTGATGCCGAATAACCTCGCCTTCTCATTCCAGAAATTGTTGGCATTCTAGGATCATCCCAACCATCCACAATGCCATCAACTACTAATTGATTAAGTTTTCTTTTACTGGTGATAGTGTGCTCTAAATTTAGACGTGAAAACTCGATTTGTTGAGGATGGCAATCTATGGAAATATTATCTAAAAACCAATCATAAAGTGGGCGATGGTCTTCAAATTCTAAAGTACATAATGAATGGGTAATCCCTTCAATCGCATCCGAAATTCCATGGGTAAAATCATAGGTTGGGTAAATGCACCAATCGTTTCCGGTACGAATATGATGGGCTGTTTTGATGCGGTATATAACCGGATCTCGCATATTGATATTTGGTGAACCCATATCAATTTTTACCCGTAACGCCATACTGCCATCTTTATGTTCGCCAGCTTTCATTGCTTGGAACATGGCTAAATTTTCTTCTACCGAGCGTTCTCGGTGAGGGCTATTTTTACCGACTTCTGTCAAAGTGCCACGATAAGACCGCATTTCTTCCATGCTTAACTCACAAACATAGGCCAAATCTTTATTAATGAGTTCTTCCGCGAACGCAAAGAGCTTATCAAAATAATCTGCAGAATGACGAATATCGCCATTCCATTTAAAGCCTAACCATTCAATATCTTTGGCAATCGCTTCAGCATAAGCTGACTCTTCTTTGGCTGGATTAGTATCATCAAACCGTAAATTGCACAAACCGTTGTAATCCTCTGCGATACCAAAATTGATACAAATCGACTTTGCGTGGCCAATATGCAAAAAACCATTCGGCTCAGGTGGAAATCGAGTTTGAACACTTTGATGTTTACCAGATTCCAAATCTTTGTTAATGATATTTCTAATAAAGTTGGTTGGTTTAATGTCTTCCGCAGTATTTTCGTCTTTGCTCATAATCATTCTGTTTATTAAATAAATTTCTCCCGATTATAAAGTCGATATAAATTATCCCCTCTCCCCCAGGGAGAGGGCTAGGGAGAGGGATGTTTAAACTTGGCACAATTTTACATCAGTTGTCTGCATGCGCGTAGTGCTTATTGAGTAAAAAGAAGCGCTTATTGATTAATATTTAGTGGTGATAAGAATAATTTCAGTGAAATGTTGAAATTTGAGATAAATAGGCACTTTAGCCAAACTTAAGAATCCCCCCAGATATCCTTATGGGAAAATTGACAAGAGTTTATGCAAATTTCAAGTGCTTGATTTAGCATCAATAGATACTATTGTTGAGTAGGCGTGATTCTTCAGATGACGACATGACTTTAATTATTTAAGTCCTTTCAGAGCCCCAATCAAACAGCCAACTGCCCAAACTTAAGAAAACTATCGTCATTGCAATTAGTATGTATAGATGACTCTGAACGCCTGCTAAGGCTACTCCATCGGTTGTGATAGCCCTAGCCGCTTGAAGAATATGAGTTAATGGTAAAACGGAAGCCGCTTGTTGTACATAAGGATGTGCACCTTCTAAGGAAAACCAAACACCAGACAAGAACATCATAGGCCAAGAAACCATATTCAAAAGCCCACCAACCAACTCTTCACTGTGCGAAATAGAAGCAATCAATAGACTGAGCGAGATTAAACTTGTAGCGCCAACCAACGCGACAATAAATAGATCAAAAGACGAACCTAATACGTAAAAATCGAGAATTAAATTACTCCCTACAAATAGAATAACGGTAACGATTAATACAATACTTAATCGAGATAAAACCTGGGCAGATAGAAACTCAAAAGCAGTTAATGGTGTTGCTTGAAATCTTTTAAGCACGCCATTCTTACGATATCTGACAATTACATAACCAACACCAAATAAACAACTAAACATCATGTTCATGCCTAAAATCCCTGGCATCACCCAATCAACATATCGTACGGCTTTACCGCTGGTTTTTTGTACTTCAAAATCCTTATGCTTAGCTAACAAAAGGTTTTCTGCAATATATCCCTTTGAAGAAGTTTCATTGATCCAATATTGCTTGTTCGCAAAATCGACCAAAAGATCAATTTTATGCTGGTCTACTTTTAAAATAGCGCTTTTAAGATCAGTATATTTAACTTGCTCAATATGTTTCAAATTTAGAAAGTCTGACTGAAACTCTTTAATATCGATTTTCTCGCCTGTCAGAACGCCAATTTTATATAACGCTTTTCCATCGCCTCCAAACATAAAGGAAAAGCCAACCAATAAAAATATGGGCAGTATAAAATTCCACGCCAGAGTCCCTCTATCACGCACAAACTCTTTATTTCTTGCGACCAGTATCGCAATAATTCGGTTTAACATATTACCTGTTCCTCTTGGAGCTTATCCGATACCAATCATGCTCTGAGTTGGTTTCCAGTTAATTTAATGAAGAGATCTTCTAAATTAGGTGAGCGGATCTGCATATTAGTAATGGGAATAGTCTTTTCTAACAGCATTTTGACTGTTTCTTCTGTATTTTGGGTGGTTATTTCAATTCGGTTATTATTTTCTAAATATTCAATGTTCGCTTCTTTTAGTCGAATTGATGTTTCACTTGGCAGGCTAATCACTACACCATCAAAATTTTGGTCTAGCAATTCCTGCGGTGTGCCTTGCTCTATAATTTTTCCATGATCCATAATGATGATTTCGTCACATAATGACTCTGCTTCATCCATATAATGGGTGGTCAATAATACTGTTTTATTTTGTTTTTTTATGCGATTAACCAGTTGCCAAAAATTACGCCTTGCTTGAGGGTCTAAACCTGTCGTAGGCTCGTCAAGAAACACTAATTTGGGATTGTTTAGAATTGCCAAAGCAAGTAACAGCCTTTGTCTTTGCCCACCAGAAAGTTTTCTAGTATCTCTATCGAGTATATTCTCTAATGAACAAGTTTTTATTAACTCATCAACTGGCGTAGTTTCGTTGTAAAACTGGGTGAACATTTTAAGTGTTTCATGGACACTTAAAAAATCTTGTATAGACGTGTGCTGAAATTGAATGCCGACTTCTTGGTGATAATCATGATCAATTTTGCGACCTTTATAGGTGATTGAACCAGATGTTGGAGATAAAATTCCTTCTAGCATTTCAATCGTCGTTGTTTTTCCTGCTCCATTAGGACCTAATAAACCAAAACATTTGCCTTTAGGAACCACAAAACTAATATCATCAACGGCAACGTTATCTGAGAATTTTTTGGTAAGATTGGTAATTTCAAGTATATTGTTAATTACTGTCATGTCTAACTCATCAGTTTTAGTCATTAGTCGACTCAAAATTTAHTCAAAGTAAAAAGGTNTTTDWARWATCAATGTCGTTABCAGAAAATAATACCGCTAAATTTATCCATTGGATAGTTAATCATCCAAAAATCATCTTAGTAGTGACTCTCTTTTTAGTGATTGGCTTTGCCATAGGATTAAAAAATCTGACCATCAGCAACGATTTTAGAGTTTACCTCAGTAAAGATAATCCGCAATTGCAAGCTTTTGAGACTTTTGAAAGCAATTATGTCAAATCTGACTCCGCCACTTTTGTAATTACGGCTAAAACAGGCGATCTTTTTAATAAAAACGCATTAACACTCATACATGAATTAACCGAGCGAGCTTGGTTAGTTAAAAATGCTTATCGAGTGTCCTCGTTAAGTAATTATCAATATAGTCAATCGAAGGATGATGAAATTACCACAAACTATTTTGTTGAAGAGCCGTCTGACTTAAGTAAACAAAAAATTGAAAAATTAAAGACTATTGCCGTTAATGAAAAAAGGTTAGTGCAATCTTTATTAACAAAAGATGGAAAACTCAGCGTCATTATAATTAACCTTCAAATTGATCCAAAAGACGCTAACGCTTCAATTACCGTCACTGAAGAAATGGAGTCAATTAGAGACGAATTCCGAGAAAAATATCCAAATATAAAAATAGACAACGGTGGTTCTACCGCATTTAACGCGACGCTGGCAAGGGCCGTGCAAAGTGATTTAACTCGATTAATGCCTCTCAGTTATTTAATAATATTTGTTGGCCTGTATTTCTTTTTAAGAAGTTTTATGGGAGCTAGCGCGATCTTTGTATTAATCACCAGTTGTTTATTATGTACTTTTGGACTATTTGGTTGGGTCTCGCCGGTATTAACGCCAATTGCTGGTTTTGCGCCTAGTATTTTATTATCGATTATGGTGGCGGATAGCGTGCATGTTTTAGTCACTTATTTTAATCAACTGAGGCAAGGGAAGAGTAAAAAAGAATCCGTCTTTGAAAGCTTATCCGTTAATTTAATGCCGATTGTTGTCACTAGCATTACAACCATTATTGGTTTTTTAAGTTTAAACTTTAGCTCCTCACCACCCTATCGTGATTTAGGCAACATGGTTGCTTTTGGCGTATTGATCGCCCTACTATTTAGTCTATTTTTGCTTCCTAGTTTATTAATGGTGATGCCTTCAAAAAACACCTTTAAAAGCAAAAAGAACCCGTGGATTGAAAGCTTTGCTGAATTTGTCATTAATAGAAAAAAAGAGCTTTTGATTTTTATCAGTAGCATTGTCATCGCACTTGCTCTTTATGTTCCTAATAATAAACTAAGTGATAACTGGTCAAATTATTTTGATGATAGTTTCCCGGTGGTTAAGTTGGTTGCTCGGATCGATGGTTATTTAACCGGTGTTAATACCCTAGAATATTCTTTTAAATCAACAACAGAAAAGGGTATATTTGATCCGGATTATTTAAAACAACTTGATGCATTTGAATCTTGGTATTTATCACAGGCAAAAATTGTTTCTGTGAATTCACTCAGTCAATTAATGAAAGATCTAAATCGAGTGATGCACAATGACAATAAAGAATGGGAAAGAGTTCCAGAAACCAGTGAACTTGCCGCCCAATATTTATTATTCCATGAATTCGGTTTACCAGAGGGGATGGGGCTCAATAATCTAGTCACTATCCACAAAGATGCTTCTCGCTTTTCCGTTTCTATGACTTATGCCGGATCAGATGAGCTCTTGGCAATGGATAAAAAAGCGCAAGTTTGGTTAAAAGAAAATGCACCAGCGATCAAAGCAAGTCCTGCAACAGGTTTAGGAATTGTTTTCGCGCACATTGCTGATCGAAATATTTATAGCATTTTAAAAGGAACATTTTTTGCTCTTGTTGGAATTTCAATTGTGCTAATTTTAGTTTTAAAATCCTTTAAATATGGCTTGATCAGCCTGATCCCTAATATCATCCCAGCGGTTATGGCATATGGACTTTGGGGGCTGACATTTGGCTTTGTCGATATTGCCCTTTCAATTGTTGCATGTTCAACACTTGGAATCGTAGTCGATGATACCGTACATTTTTTGCACAAATATATTCTTGCAAGAAGGTCTGGAAAAAATGCTGAAGATTCAATTAGGGAATCATTTTCTAGAGTGGGGATCGCGCTCATCACTACATCGGTCGTTCTCGCCAGTGGGTTTATGCTTTTATCTGTTTCACATATGAATACGTCAGCAGCGATTGGTAGTTTGATGGCGGTTACTTTGATCTTTGCATTGGTTGTGGATTTACTATTGTTACCACCTTTGTTACTTTATTTGGATAGGGATTAGAAAAACTGTCAAATTAAATTTGATATTTTTTGCGCTAACTCAAAATCTCTATCCGATAATCCGCCAACCTCATGAGTGATTAAATTTATAACTACAATATTATAAACATTTGACCATTCTGGATGATGATTCGCTTTCTCCGCTAGCCGTGCCACTTTTGTCATAAAGTCAAAAGCTGAAACGAAATCAGAGAATTTAAATTCTCGGTAAAGTTTTTTCTCCTCAATTCGCCACGGCTGAATAGAGTTTTCATTAAGTTTTTTTAGCGAAATATCTATATCGCCCTGACTAAATTTTTCAGTCATCTATACCTCCAAAAAAAGACAATATTTAAATTTGTAGCAACTTACTCACCGATATCTTCATTCCACAATTCTGGATTATCATTAATAAATGATTCCATAATTTGAATACATTCTGGGTTATCCAATATCTCCAACTCAACACCTCGAGACTTTAAATACTCCTCCGGCCCACTAAATGTTTTATTTTCTCCAATAATGACTTTTGGAATGCCATAAAGCAGCACGGCACCACTGCACATATCACATGGTGATAATGTTGAATATAAAATTGCACGGCGATAATCCGACGCTTTAAGTCTTCCGGAATTTTCAAAACAATCCATTTCAGCGTGTAGAACTGAACTACCTTTTTGTATTCGTTGGTTATGACCTCGACCTACAATCTTACCATCAATTACCAATACGGAACCGATGGGGATACCTCCATCGTTCATTCCTGTTTTTGCTTCATCAATTGCTGCTTCTAAAAACTTATCCATTATTTTCTCCAATAATTAAGTGGTTGATTTTTCTAGTCCACTCTTGGTATATCTCCTAAGTCAACGATTTAAAACCAAACCATAAGACCCGAAATAAACATTCCGACTAACCCGATTATACTTAGCGCGAAGGAAATACTCCTTGCTACTTTAGCGTTATAATAATAGAAGATCATATGAGAAACCCTACCGACAAAATAAACCATAGAGAATATATTTAGATAATATGAGTTAGATTCAGAAAAAATGCCAAACAACGCAAATAGAACAAATGCAGCAACACTTTCATTTGTGTTCGCGTGAACTCTTGTTGCACGGAAAAGAAAACTGTCATGGTCAATTTCAACGGGGTAGCCCGGTGTATGCCGCTTCATTATCGCTACTGCATCAACAATGAGAATTTGAATTAATAAAAGTAAACCGGTAAGACCGGCGACTAATATTGTGATTTTGTATGGTTCAATTAAATCCATTGATTTTATCGCCTTTTTAATAAGTATTAATATTTGAATCGTTTATTAAACATTGTAAAAATAAGTAGTAAGGATATAAAGAACTGGCCCATCCCACGAACGACTCTTATCCAATAGGTTTGCTCCAATTCTACTAATTCCAAATTTTTTTGATCCAAGGTATGGCTCCGCGCAACGGTTCAGCAAACCCCTCTGTCTCGTAGTGAGTTACACCGTCGATTATTACAAGTTCAACGTCAGCTCCTTTTGTCTTTAGTTCAGCGACATATTGCAAAGTCGGTTTGATTGGAATGACTTCATCTTGACGGGAATGAATGATATAAAGAGGAATTTTCCAATCTGTATCGGTTGATGGAATTCCTGCTATGGGGATCGCTGCCGAGAATCGATCTTGATTTCGTCCTGCTAAATACCAAGTACCTATTCCACCCATACTGAAGCCTGTTAATAGCGTCTTGGTTTTGTCCACGTTGTAGCTTTGTATTACGCTCTCCATAATCTGTATGACCGCGACTTCGTTAGTTTCATTTCTCCAATCGCCACCCATCGAGTCCGGAGCAATAATGATTGAATCAAGCTCTGCCAAAGCTAGACCGACTAAGTTATCGATTATTCCACGTCCGTAAAAAGGAGTTACTTTACCACCATAGTGAAGCGCCACGATTAAGGGAGAAGGTGTTTGATCTGAATACGTATCTGGGATAGAGATCGTAAACCTAAGAACCGTGCCGTCGTTTCGGACAATCGTTTGCTTGTGAATGCCCGTCGCCTGGACATCTAAACTCACTGCAGCTAAATGCGATGCGGTGAGTGGCTGCGAAATAACTGAAGAAGAAACGTTGGCTTGCTGACTAGATTGATTACAACCCGGACTGGTAAGTAATGTTACCAAAATGACAATTAGAGTAAATCGCTTCATGTTAGTTCCTCGCTTAATAATGTCGCGCATAAACGACAGATTGATATATCCACTTTATATTTTAGTATCGAGTTTTTATGTTGTTAATTTTTCGACCTTCTCTTTAAGAATCTCCAGCAAAAGTTCTATTTGTTCTAAATGGGTTCTAAATACCACTACCGCCACACGTATCCAAAATATGCCGTTGATCGTCGTGGAAGAAAGGAATATTCTCCCGTCTTTTTGTATAGCCTTAACCAATTTTTCATTAAAGATATTGGCTTCTTCATTTTTAGGTACATATCTAAAAATGGCGACAGAAAGTTCCGGTTCCGGACCTACGTCAAACCCCTCTATTTTTTGAACTTCATCATAGAAATAGCGTGCCAAGTGCAATTTTTCTTCCAGTGCAGCTCTAAAAGGTTTTAGACCAAAAAGCTTTAGAGGTAGCCACAACCTCATGCCCCGAAAATGCTTGGTCAATTCTGGTGATATATCTGCGGGTGAAATTTCCTCATTAGCATCAGTAGTGTCTTGCATGTAATCGGCTAGATAGTGATGTACTTTGAATAGAGCTTCTTTATTTTTTATCAAGATAGCGCCAGTTCCAAAAGGCAAAAATAACGTTTTATGAGGGTCAAGAGTAATGGAGTCCGCGTTTTCTATTCCTTTAAAGTGTCGTTTCATTTCCGACACCAATTTAAAGAACCCGCCATAGGCCGCATCAACATGAAACCAAAGTTTGTATTTTTTCGCAATAGCAGCAATAGGTTCAATGGGATCAATAGCGCCGGTATTAGTCGTGCCTAAAGAAGCGTTAATAAAGAAGGGTTTCAATCCGTTTTCTTTATCTTCAATAATGGTTTTCTCCAACTCATTTACTGAAAGTCTCAATTTATTATCTAAGGGAATATATCTCAAATGAGCTTCAGATAAGCCGGCAATACGAATAGCTTTTTGAACTGAATGATGCACCTGCTCCGAAAGATAAATTACCGAATTCTCAAAGTCACGCGCCTTAAGATTATGTGCTTCTCTTGCGGTTACTATGGCGACTAAATTGGCTATCGAACCGCCCGAAGTTAAATTACCTGCTGCATTTTTAGGGTATCCCATAATGTTGCACATCCAGCGGAGCAGCATATTTTCTAAGCGAACAGCGCCTGGTGCTGCAAAAAAAATACCCGCATAACGATTGCTAACCGCAGCAATATAATCTCCCAAAGCAGAAGGATAAAGTCCTCCTCCTGGAATATATCCCATATGTCCGCTCGAAGCGGGGTTTAATCCTACTTCATCAATGTTTTTAGTCGTGCTTTCCAATAGAGTAGATAATTTAGTTGCCTTTTCTACAATATCTAAATTACAAATGTCTTTGCCATTTTCTTCAGAAGTGCAAAATGCTTTAGCAGTGTCTAACTGGTTGATAAAGTTATTGGCGTAGTTAAGAACTTGAGAATTCCACTCATCTCTTTGATCCTGTGCTGGATCTAAAAGTTTTGATGATTTTTCTAGTTCTTTGATTTTATTAATCATAGAATTTCTCTTGTATATCATGTGTCATGGACGTCAAAGGATCTAACCGCTAGCTCTATACCAAGTACGATATTTAAAAAAAAACAAACGTTCAAGCGCTTTATGGAAAGGTCACTTCAAAGCATCAATTATTGATAATAATAACTAATTTTTAATAGTCAGTCGCTATATCGAATTAAATCCCGTTGTAACTCGTATTTTTGTTCATTCATTTTAAAGTTTCAACTTCTTGTGGCTGGCGAAACTTGTTACAGTTTTGTGCTGGCTCGTGACAATTGTATTTTGAAATTATATTCACGTTCTTCCGGCGATACCATTGTTCGAGATAGTTCAATTTTTTTGTTTCATCAGGTAGTAGACTTAATCCGTAAACACTATGTCACTAATCTTGTCTTAACTGAAATAGAATCTTTGTCTGAGAATATTTTGCCCTTTGCTATTACGTTTTTTCCTCCTCTCTAATTGCAACTCTATCCGAATTATTATTCGCTATAGCCGTTGCAAGTAACCTCTTAGCTAATGAATAAAAATTATTTGAGTTTTGATTTTTTAAGGAAGGATCACCTACACCATCTAAATATTTATTCGCTTTATCAAATTCTCCTATCCTACGATACATATTGGGGATAACTATACTCAACACCCAAAACTCCTCAGAATTTGAAGCTAAACTAGTTAACCTAGCCTTACTTTCTTCAATTACCAATAACGCATATTCTTTATAGCGTGTTTCATCATTACAGTGATCAGCTTCCCAAGTTGCATTTAGATATAACCACCATTGCGACTCAGTTTCTTCACCAGACAATTCTAGTGTTTTTGCATATAAAAAATAGGTTGCGTGTCGATGCTTGTACATTTCTATATATTGTTCTGATTCAATAACTGTCCTTATTTTTTCAATCCGCTTTTCAGCGTATTCAGTTTCAACCATTACAAAACCATTACTTGGACAAACAGGCAAAGGCACTGGGAATCTCATGTAAGAAAGTGGTTCCCAATCTAGACTTTTACCTGAGGTGGAGTGAGTCCCCAAATTAAGTGAAGTAAAATCCTCTCCACTGAGAGGGCATGTCATCTTTTTTTCATAAACATGATGCCCGCTTTTTTTTACACAGTTTAATATATGAGAATTTTGTACTGAGTTAGTATTTTTTTTGTGAATATCTACATTCTCTTTTACTGGTGGTTGAGAGCACCCATAAAGAAAGATTAAACCCATTGTTCGCGTAATTAAAAACTTAAACATTTTTTCTCCATTGTTCTGTTTAACTTTGTGCATAACGTTTTTGAGTTGACGTAAATAATTTGGCAAATATATTAACTATCATTCCTAACAATTATTTAGTGCTTCATGAATTTTAACCACTAGTTTTTTAGATTTTGACAGGCGTTAAGCGACTATTGGAAATCTGAAACAACATTTAGTTATACGAATTTTTCACACGATTTTCTTCGGTTGTTCCGCAAACCACATTATGTAGCTACAATCCTTACAAGAAAGTAAGTAAGCATTTTCGTTTGCCCAATCTAAATTAACAAACGTCATCCCGGCAGTATTTAGTTGAGCTTCACCTCGCTCGAAATTATTGTGACCACAGTGAATACATTTAGCCTTTACATTCTTTATTTCATATTCGTCAGAACTTAAGGCTTGATATGCACCTTTAAACCCTTTACCTAGCTTCTTAAAAAATGTCATTGTCTTTCCTTCATTTGTATAACGTTAACTGTGTACAAACCGGTAGTTGGCTTCGCGAACCAGTTTTTGTTAGATTTTCTTATTCCTATTATCGTATTGATAATGATATATTAAAAATAACCCATGTTTTTACTACAGTAAAAATAGCTGACAGTCACAATATAGACACCACACTGTTTATTGTTTGCATTGTTTATGTCCACGGATGGATGGTATGTCACAATGAGTCATGGATGACGGTGTGACCTTACTTTGAGCTTTCAAGTTGACTTGAGCCTAGTAAACTATCAAAGCGAATTTTGTTCAATTATTTGTAAACGTCTGCCGAAAGACACATTGCCTTTTAGATAGTTGTTTCCAACTCAACATTCCAAGGCATCAGATAAGCTAAATCTTCCGGTTGCTTGGGCAACTCTTCAAGTAACAACGTGAGGTAATTAAAAGGTGTAAGTCCATTGGCTTTGGCCGTTTCAATTAAGCTGTAAAGAATAGCACTGGCATTAGCACCACTAGCGGCATTGCAGAACATCCAATTTTTACGCCCAATAACAAACGGTTTTATTGCTCGCTCGGCACGATTATTATCAATATTAATGTCACCACTTTTGATATAACCGCTCAGTTTTTCCCATTGATTTAAACTGTATTGGATCGCTTTGCCAACCGCTGATTTTGGCAAGACTTGTTGAATGGATTTATCCAACCATTCTTTAAAATCGTTTAATAAAGGTAGTGA
Source organism: Kangiella sp. (assembly GCA_002733465.1). Lineage (GTDB taxonomy): Bacteria > Pseudomonadota > Gammaproteobacteria > Enterobacterales > Kangiellaceae. The sequence continues at coordinate 17,608 of NVVT01000023.1, read as the reverse complement.
TTTTTCTTGTCGGATAGTTTTCTTCTCATCTGCTGATAAACCTTTGATCTCTTTTTCAATTCGATAAAATTTGGCTATTTTGGTGATGGCTAAATTCGCTCGACCGCTTTTGTTTTTTTGCTCAGCCGTTTGCGCCTCTACAAATTTTCGTCTCGCATGTGCCATACAGCCAATTAGCTCAGCATCGACTTGTTCATATCCTGCGTAACCATCCGCTTGTAGATAACCATTAAAACCGTCTAAATAATCCACGGCACAACTGCCAGCGCGACTGGCTTGGTAATCATAAAGTACGATGTTTTTGATGACATTTATGCCATCATTTTCTGTAGGCGAGTCCGTGCCTGAGCAATACACCCACATGTAGCATTTATTTTTATCCTCGCGGATAACTTTGAGTGTGGTTTCATCTGCCTGAACCACCGGTTGTTTTAATAAATATTGATGTAACTGCTCAATAATCGGTTTAAACAAGGTGCTGGTTTTAATCATCCATTCACTCATCGTTTTTCGATTGAGTTCAATACCGTGTTGATTAAAGATCGATTCTTGCCGATAAAGTGGCAAGCTGTATTGATATTTACTGGTGATAATTTGGCTTAAAAGCGAGGGCGTTGCAATACTCTTTGGAATGGGGCTGCTTGGTACCGGGGCTATCTTAATGTTAACCTTGGTGTCAGTTTTCTCACAATGACGACAACTATATTGAGGTCTAATCGTTTCAATAACTTTCACTTGAGCAGGAATGAATTCAAGCTTCTCACTTTTCTTTTCGCCCATTTGATGTAAATCATTACCACAGCAATCACAGCTTTTTTCATTCTCAGGAATATCAATAATAACCGTTTCACGCGGCAAGTCTTTTGGTAATGGTTTGCGCTTTGGTTTGCTTTGAGTCTTGCTAGTGTTTTCTTTATCCTGGTTTTGCTCTGAGAGAGCTTCTTCATCAACTAATTGCTCGGCTTCGTTAAATAACTCGCCTTGGTCAAGGTTGACTTCAGAGCTTTTTCCAAACCGATTATGTTGCGCTAAGCGAAATTGCTCTAATAAATATTGATTTTGTTCTTGTAGACTTTTTATTTCTGATTCTTTTTCAACAAGCAATGCTTGAAGCGTATCGACTTGATTTGAGAGAGATTGAGTGGCTGTTTTCATGCGGTCAATTATACCAAATACTAACCATTGAAAGGGGCTAAAAAGCCACTTTCCGATCAGTGGTAGTAAGTTCCCGATCAACGGAATGCCTCATAAGATAGCGCTTGATGAGTCTTCATTTTGGTTAAATCAAGGCCAGACAACAACCAAGACCACTGAGTTTCAGATAAACTCATTGTTGATTCGTTAGACTTGCGAGGCCATTTGAATTTATCTTTTTCTAGGCGTTTATACCAAAGACAAAATCCTGTTTCATCCCAATAAAGCGCCTTAATTTTATCTCTCCCTCGATTGCAAAAAACAAATAGGGCTTTATCAAATGGCGATAGTTTCATTTCATCTTCAACGACGACCATTAAACCATTAATGGCTTTTCTAAAATCAACCACTTCTCGATGCAAATAGATATTGGTCAGTCCCGATAACTGGATCATGCGAGTGCCTTGATGAATTGAGCGAGCCAGACTGGTGAAATATTGATGGGTAAAATTAAACGGGTTTGTTGGTGTTGTAATTTTATTGACGTGATTGGCGTGGTGTTGCCTTGATGAGATTTGACTTTAATAAAACTGGTTTTTATAGGCTGAATATTTTTGGCAATTAAATCATTTTTACGTTTATAAAAATAACTTTGGCCAATGTTATGCTCTTTGCAAAAGGTGGCTACCGATAAGTCTCCATTTGCTTGTTGTTTGAATAATTCTCGCCATTCGTCTTGTGTTCGATTTTTCATTTCTGACACTCCTTTTATATTCGGAGTGTCAGTTTAGTGAGATTAAGTTTGTTAGCTAGGTGTCTATTGCCGGACGCTTACAATTATTTGCTGTCACTTTCAGACTGCATTTATCAGAGCATTAGATATTTATTTTCATTAACCGGATTCCAAACACCTCTGGTACCATGATATGTTTCACAAGATAACTCAAATATTTGATGGCATATTCGACATTCAATGCACTAAGTGTCGATATGGTGACAATCACCGACTATTATTACTAATCAATAAACAAATCGACATATAACTCATCACAATCAGGGTCATATTTATACTGCTCAAACTCGGTATAACCACGTTCACGCAACAGCACTTCATCGATAAAATTCTCACCAGTAACGGTTTTACTCTCACTAGTTAAAATCTCATAAGCAGCATCGGCCATGATCGCAGGTGTGCGTGAAACCTTTAGGAGTTCAGGACCTATAGTAAATTCTATTGCGGCGGTAGCAATCGTGGTTTGAGGCCATAGAGTATTGGACGCAATACCTTCGGCGCGTAGCTCCTCGGCTAACCCCAATGCCAGCAATGTCATGCTATATTTAGTCACTGTGTAAGGAATATGTTTACCCAGCCAGTGTTTTCCCAGATTAATGGGAGGAGAGAGCGTTAATATGTGTGGGTTGTCGGCCTGCTTTAAGTAGGGAATAGCTATTTTTGAACAAGCTAATGTACCGCGCGTGTTGACCGAATGAATCAAGTCAAAGCGCTTCATGTCGGTTTTTTTTACATCAGTTAATTGAATGGCGCTGGCGTTATTGACTAACACATCAATACCTCCAAATGTATTAGCGGCCTGCTGCATAGCATCTTCTATTTGTGCTTCGTTACGTACATCAACTTTAACTGCCAGTGCTTTACCTCCTGCTTCCTCTACTTCTTTGGCGACAGAATGAATGGTTCCGGCAAGCTTAGGGTGAGGTTTATCCGATTTTGATGCAATAACAATATTGGCACCTTCTCGAGCACAACGCAGAGCAATTTCACGACCAATACCTCGACTGGAACCTGTAATGAAAATGGTTTTGTTGGTTAAAGTTTTCATATTTTTCTTCCTCACTAATTCTGTTGGCAAGTGGACTGCATTATTAAGCATTTATCTGGCCACTTAACGTTTAAGGTCATTTGACCCTCGCTTGTCATGCGCGAAGAGCGTGGCGAGTGAGTGGTCAAATGCGCGGAATGGTTATGTTTTTGTATATCGTTCTATAAACTTAACCGACGTTGGTACGTTTTTTAGTTCCACTCGAGTCGAGTGCATTTGCTGTAATTTCCAAATTCCATCAACCTTAAATACAACAACACTCTCAAGCCAGGCTTTAACTGTTTCCGACTTACCATTTTTGATCTTTGCTTTATTCCAGTAATTTATGAATGCTATATTTCTTCGAACCTTGCTCGATATGAGACTAAAATAATTCTTTCTTTGAGCGTTTGAAGGAGTAGCGTAACTTGCTAACACATTAATATCCCAGATTTCGCCATGCTCAAGTAATAAAAATTCATTAGTAACGGATTCCTTCATCCCTACAGTATTAAAATCTGATAAAGCAGAAAATATTTTTATGACTGGAAAAAATGGTTCATTGTCATCTGCCCGAATATTTTGAGATAACGTCAGAGCTAACATCCCAATAAAAATGATTAACCTCATAAATCCTCCTGAGAAATATAACGCCGCGCTCTGCGGCAATTTTGTCCGACAGCAGCGCCTTAGGCAGTGCGTGAGTGACTTATTCTCCCTCAACTTTGGCAAAGAAGTCAATAATGGCTGCGTTAAACAACTCGGGTTGATCAAGGTTGATCATATGCCCTGCGTCAGGGATCACCGTCACGACCGAGTCTGAAACCAAAGCTTGGTACTCTCGCGCAGTATCCGGCCTAGCCTCGTCATATTGGCCGACGATAAACAGTGTTGGTATTTTCAAATCCGAAAGACGATCGATCCGGTTATAGTTACGAAGCGTACCAGTAGCGAGGAACTCCGACGGCCCCCACATGTAATTATAAAGCCCCGAATTAMCRVTWSSASYGKCRWYGCMAWSAKWAMGRKCKWGKTSKKSRRYTGWTGKWCGGASWNNGWRWKYTSAYSRRTMSAYNTSMYCAGCGGCTTTGAACTCAGGTGTAGARTAATCACCTGACTTTGATGCAGAGTGAATTGCTGCCTGAGTTTTTGTTGGTAGCATCGCTACGAGATTGTTGGCGTCTTGAATCCAGCGTTCAGTTCCGAGCAATGGACCAACAAATACTACTGAGAGCACACCATCTGCTTCCTCAGTCAGCAAGTACTCCAAAGCAATAGCCGCTCCCCAAGAGTGCCCTACAAGATGTAGCCGCTTCAACCCCAACTCTTCACGAATCGCCTTGATCTCTGAGACAAATCGGGAAAGGACTGCGTACTTTTTAAGATCCGTAATTCGATCAGAATATCCACTGCCGAGCTGGTCATACATAATCACTTGACGCTCTGCAGCGATTCCAATTAGAGAGGATGGATAGCTACAACTCGAACTGCCCGGACCACCATGGATTACTAAGACAGGTGCACTATCCTCTTTTCCTATAACACGGAATGCAATCCTTCCACCCTGCACATCTACAAAGCCGTCGTCAGGTAGGGAAGTATGCGTGACGCAACCCGCTAGAATAATTGTAATGCCACCAACTCCGGGAATTAATTGAAAAAGCCCGAACCAGCCAGCGCCCCCCCATGTAATGACAACGTTTAGTTGTTAAAGCAAACATCGGCCAAATCATGGCTAAACTGAAATAACCTGCGACGACAATATCAATCATAGCGAGAGCTACTATCAATACCATGATTGGAACATACCAAGTTAAGAACTGTCGTCTTCCAATACGTCCAGAAAAACTTGTCAGTAATGGGTAAACATCCATTTCTGTCGGTTTATTTTTTCTAACTTTACTCGCTATTTGATCTGGCGTTAAATTTACAGATTCCATTTCGTTCTCGTTTTTGTATAACGTCTTGTGGCGAGGCTTTTTTATGGATTCGGATTTTTTCATTGGTAGGCATGTTCTCCCACCCCGATTCTGTTACGCCTTTCATTGATGTATACTACTTTTGTAGAGAGGTGCGAATATCCGATAGAATCTTATTAGTTTCATCTAATTTTTGAGACGTTTCCTTGGTTCTCTTATTAGTGCCATAGATAAAGAATGGCATAAAGAAGACCAGAATCGCCATAACAACAAAAAACAAAACAATTGCCACTCCAAAACCACTACCCATAATCTCTTGCATATTCATACGTCACCTTTTTAATTGTTGTTAAAAATAAGTATTTCACTAGCGGTACACATAGAGTACCAATTGCTCACGAGCCTAATGCTTGTCTGAGTTTCGCGAAGTATGAGCGTGAACTCCTGACTCTTGTTAACTAGCTGTAATAAGAGCATTTAACTCATCAACTATTTGGGCCAACATTTTTTCTCCATACCCTTTATGCATATAAGAAATTTTGCCTAGCTTATTTATTATAAACATGCGAGGAATCGATTTGATATTATATCTTTTAGCCACGATACCTCTTCTGTCATATGTCAAAGTTATCTGAGCATCTTTTAATAATTTCACGATTCTTTTATATTTACTTCTCCCTTCTTTAAAATTAATAGCTACAACCTCTAACTTGTCTTTTCCTACTTGTCTTTGTATATTTTCCAGTACTTCCATTTCCTTTAAACAAGGAGGGCACCATGTAGCCCAAAATGTCGCAACAACAACTTTACCTTTCATTTCTGAAAGTTCGATTTTCACTCCATTTTTGTCTTTACCTAAGTATGATGGAGGGATTTCTCCAACTAATATTTCTGCCTTCAAAGAAAGTGATAAAAAAAGTGCTACAATCCATATAAAATTCTTCATAAATATTTCCAAGATACTACCTATGCCGTTAACGGGTGCTGGTTACAATCTGGTACTAGCTTTTGATAATTGTATAGTGAAATCATACTCACTTTCTTCAGTAGATACCATTGTACGAGATAGTTCAATAGTTTTCGTTTGATCTGGCAGGATGCTTAACCCGTAGACACTATCACTAAAAGCTTCTTTTAACTCGCCTGTTTTGGAGAAAACTTCAATATCAAAATAAAAATGATGTAGAGCTACATCACTAATATTTTTAACTTTCACAAATACGGCTATTCCTTTTCCTCGATCAGTTTCTATTGTCGAATGAGATAAAACAATAATTTCAACACTATGTTTATCATAAATATTTTTATCTGACTCCATATCTACGTATATGAATAAAAATATTAATGCCAGAAATAAAGTACTAAAAAAATTTGGTTTCACAAAATACCTTTCGAATATATTTTGTGGAGACTGACAGTTGGGGCATATTGATGCATTAATATTAATTTCTTCAATGCACTTGGGACATTCTTTAGTCGACATAACTCATCCCTAAATTATTGTAACGCCCTAATAATGGGCAAAAATTGTTGGCTAAATTGTTGAGGAACGAAAACAGCCAACTGTTTTTTGTCCTTATTAATTAGCTTGTTAGTACGCAATTTATTCATATACCAAAGTTCTCAAATAGAGAAACTTTTATCACTAATTTAAAACGCCTTTTTTAACATCGGCTATATTGACTACCTTACGTCTCCTATTTGCTCAGTCCCTTCGCTAGCTTGCTGAACCCAGGCCCTAATATCTTCGCGAACTTGAGGTAATGAACGCACTCCCGGCTCTAAAATGACATCGTGAAACTCAGAAATATCAAAAAGATTGCCCATGATATTTCGCGCACTCTTACGTTCAGACAAAATCAAATCAGCGCCGAGTATATAACTTAGCGATTGACCCGGCATGGCAATATAGCGGTCGACTTCAATTTCAACCTCGGTACGAGACATCACTGTATTTTCCATCATGAATCGAATAGCATCTTCACGCGACCAACCACGTAAATGAAGTCCTGGCTCAACAATAAGACGGCTCGCTGCCCAAAGATGTTTTGTGATCATACCTTGCCGGTCATATGTTGAGCTGTAAAGTTCCATTTCATCTGCAAGATATTCAGAATAGAGTGCCCAACCTTCTAGAATACCTGAATTATAACCTGTGGACGCCTTCTTCCTAGGGTATGTAGACCAAAGGTGGTGCCCAGGTACTCCTTCATGAAAAGCGATCACCTCAGCCATAAGACGTCGCTCATTTGGACGTGATGAGTTTATAATATATCGGGCTGGTGTATTACCTTGAGCTCGAACGTAATACCCTGCGGGGGCTGACGCTTGTAAATATTTCGGCATTTCGTGAACTATGATTTCTTTTTTAGTCCGTTTCGAAAATGACAACAATGTTTTATCGTGCGCCCGAGCCAGCGCAACTTCTGAAATGGTAAGTAATTCTTTAGCGCTAGTGCGGTTATCATCTATTTTAGTACGCAGACCCGTAAGCATGCTCTCCACCGTATCCCCTTTCTTTCCCGTTGCGATCAATTGAGCACGTGACTCATTGAGAAATCGTTTACCGATCTCTTCAATTTCATTCAGGGATGGATTCAAGGTAGTCCACCACGTTACAGCATCAGAGAAACATTCCCCCCCACCTTCGAGTTGGGAAAGTCCCGGAATTTTATTGGTTATAGGGAAATATTCGTTATGAAGAAATTTATCAAATTTTGAAACTGCTGGCACAATATTTTCTCTAACAAGGGAGTTCCATTGTGTCGCATTTTTATTTTCAACATTTTTAAAGGTGTATTTTGTATCAACCAAAGTCAGATCAGACAAAAGGTCGCGAACTTGTTGCTGAACTCGAATAACTACTGCGCGTGGCGCTGTTTCTTCAGAAATTATACCTAAGCGTAATGTCTCCATAGCTATTGTCAATGCAGCAGGAACTTGAGACCAAGTTGTGATTGCTTCATCTACAGTCTCTGGCCCAGCCACTATGATGCTCTGCCACTGCCTGGGCCACTTCACTTGCCAACCGATGACCTGATTAAGGTAACGMAAGTCTGTTTTGCAGTTTTTAAGCGCCTGCCCTGCAAAGCCGCTGTCCGCCACAAGTTGTTTACTCTGTGCGCTGGCACAAAGTGCTATAAGTGTTGCCATGAAGGCGATCAAAAATCTTTTCACTCGCTATATCCTTTTTAAGTGTCTATTAATACTCAATGCTTAGTTATTTTACTGCATGTTTGAAATCAAATCTTTATCCGAGGCTAGAAGTCAAACTCCAGCGTACTAACGCCAGTATCACTTGCCACAAAAATTTGTGGCCTTTTTGTGGTCAAGTGGAGACATTGGTTAGGTTTGATTTACAAACCATATTCACTTGTTATGTTGGCTAAGTTTTGCCATCGTTTTTCACACAAAAATATCGTGATATTATTTGTTCTTACTTTTTAAACTCATCATCTTGTATTCCTATTTCGATAAGAGCTTGCTCGTACTTATGAATTAGAAATACTTCCTGACTAACCATTTCCTTAAAATTATTTCTTAATAACATAATTGTACTTCTTTGATTTTTTTTATTCAAAGATTCTCGTGACTTAATAATCATCAAAATATTATTTAAAGTCGACTCAACACCTTGAGCCTGAAGCTTATATAATTTAGAGAGAGTAAACATTGTATTCAAATCAATTGTTGAAGATATATTTGAGGTCTTTAGTGTTTTCCAAGATGCGTTATCAATTAATTGCTGTACAACGCCATTAGGCATCAAACTCCCTATTCGTTCACCATTTTCGGTGAATAATATATTCTTTGAAAAATCACTTTTAAGTGCTTCGTTTAAATTTGTTAGTACTTCTTCGTGATATGGGCGCCACTCATTGATCGTTTCTAAATTAGCTCTTAGTTCAATCTTGACCATTTGCATGGCTAGCTTCTTTTGCTTATTTTCTTTAAGTTGACCTCGATATTCATTAAGTAACAAAGCCAGTAAAACGCTAAAAATAATTAGTACTGATTCGAAAACCAGTTTCAGGACATTTTGTTTTGTGAGAAAAATTGTTGATTTCATTTATATACCCAAAAATACATAACGTTAACCGTGTGCGAGCCGGCAGTTTGGCTTCGCGAACCGGTTTTGGTTAATCAAGTGGTCAATTGATAGGACGGTTTTTATTGTTTGCAGGTTTACTTTCAAGTTCATCTGACCCTCTTGATCTAGTTTTTTCTTTTAAGTTTATCCGTCTCTGGAAGATTTGACATCGTTGTAACAAAATCATCCTTTAGTCGCATATACTGAATCATAGAAGGTTCTTTAGCGTAATAAGACTTAACATGGACTAATATAGCGAGGATAAACTCTCTTTGCTTCAAGGGTATTGTTTTATCATCTAACATACGTGCTAGTTTTCGAACGTTTACCTCTATAGTAAATGCAGTTTCACTAAGAAGTTCATTTATACTACCTTTGTTCAAATCATCATATAATTCTAGATTATCTAATACTATGTCTATAGAATTAAACTTCACACTATTAGCTAACATATTTTCTAAATAAGAGATTTTTTGTTTATCATTTAACTCTTCGTATCCTTCTTCTACGTCCAATACTGTGCTTGCAGATGTTAATCCGACAAAAAAACAAAAAAATAAAACAAAGTAAAATTTGAACATTAATCAAAAACCTAACAGTTTCAACAAAGTTATTCGCTCTACTATCAACGAACGATATTACAAATAAGGGTTAACCATTCCATTAACGCCAAAAGCAGGTGTGCGTTGTTCAGCATCGCTTGCCTTTATTGGTTAATACTTTGTTGATGTGAAACGTATTCATCAAGTAATTGGCGAATCATTTTTTGATACTGCATGTGATTTTTCTTCGCCTCACCTTTAAAATACGCCACACTATCACTACTTAATGAGATGGTAATTTTTGTACTATCATGTTTAAGCTTGAGATCTCTTGGAGATGGTAAAAAGTCAGCGACAACTTTAAAATCTCCTATCGAAGTATCAGTGTACTGAATTTGCTTGCTCATAAGTTTTCCTCCCTTTTCGCCAATAACCAGCACCAAAAATTCTGATTTGATCATTTCGATAGGTAAATCGAACAGTCAATATACCTGTTTTGTCTTGGTTGAGTCCGAAGCAAAAATATCGAGTTTCGTCCTGACTATGGGATAGATCTTCTGCAATAACACGAGATTTATCCAAAAAGGCGTATTGCGCCTCTTTAAAGGAAACGTCATGTTTTGATTGATTTTCGAGGTTTTTAGCCTCATCCCACTCGAAATTATTATTGCTCATGAATCAATTATAGCAATTGTATGGTTAAATAGCCATACAGGTTTAAAGTGGTATGTTTGTAGTGTTAACGTTTGTGGCAGACGAAAATAACGCGCGAAGTAGCGCGTTAGTTTTCGACTGCCCACACTGGTTAAAATTGCACTTATTGATAGCACAATTGTTTAAATTTAATTCTCTGTTCATTTTGTTTTAGTTTGAAAGTTTACCTGATATCACTTTAAGTTCAAAATCAAAGGCGTTTCGTAGCGTTTCACTTTCCTACGAGTTACTTTTGCCAAGAGCTACAAAAGTAACCAAAAGAGCCCTTAGCGTTACCACTAGGGAGTGGATCTAGTCTGGCTTAACCTTTGTACTCTATTACTTGAGCATTTTAACGTTTAAGTCAGGCGTCGCGTGTAACGCGTCGCCTGCACTTGCTGGTTAAAATGGCTGGCGTTCGCTTTACACTAATTGTTCGAAGCCATTTTCTTTTCTTTAGTAAGCATTAAAAATGAAAATAGAGCAACCCAAACTAGTAACATACTTAGAGATAGACTTGTTATTGTTCTTGAGTATGCTTCGCCCGCTCCAACAAATGCTTGAACAGAAGTAAGTAATCCAACAAACAACATGATCGACGACCATGCAACCAATAATATTTTTGTGATTTTTTCCATGCTTATTCCCTTTTATATAATTATAGTTAATTTATTACAGTTGTGATGCTTCGTTGTCTCGTTTCTTTTTACGCTCATTCTCACTCTTATTATTGTAAGCATTATTTAGCTCATCTGTTATGTAATTCATGGTCATGTCGAAGCTCATGTGTGGAGCTTCAAGAGTGATTTCTGTTGAACCGCTTCTATATGTTGATGATTTGTCACCAACAAATGCTTTCTTTTCATTCGTTAGTTTATATTTCCCACCCAAAGCCTTTTTTAGGTAATCATATTTTGATTTCGGTAGCGTTGTTAAAACCGCCATTAGTTTTCCATTGGTATTAAAAATGGCAGTCACCTCTTTTAGCCCCGAAAAATCTATACCTGATGTAGGAACTGAGTACATATTACCGTTAGTATACTTATTTGTTCCAGTATGATTCAGCCTATGTTTTTCTTTAAGCTGTGTTTCAGTAGTTTTTCCAAGTTCCATTCCAAATACAGATGGCTCTGCCAGTGTGATTGAACTAAATAGCGCTAAACTTAAAATGATTCCGATTTTCATATGGTGCTCCTGATTGTTGTTTTGAATTTTAACGTCTTTAAGTTGACGAAAGTAACGATTAACGACGGAGGAGTTAAGCGTTGCTTTTCGGCAACCTTTATTAGTTAATGTGCGGTCAAATATACCACACTGTTTGTTGTTTGCGTTGTTAATATGTCCACGGATGGACGGTATGTCACAATGAGTCATGGATGACGGTGTGACCTTGTTTTGTGCTTTCAGGCTGAATTGAGCCTTGTTAATCTTCAAAATAAATTCTGTTTAATTCTTTGCAATAACTTTCATATTGCATTTGTCAGAATGCAGGATATTAATTTTATGTTTGATATTTCAGAATAACATCCATTGTAACTAGAGCATTTTAACGTTTTTAAGTTGACGAAARTRACRRWYRNCGACGRAGGAGTYRRSYGTTRSTTTTCGGCAACCTTTAYTRGTTAMWKTKYGKWYWMWTWKWYCCAAACTCTTACTCGCTCTTCCCTAAGTTTTTCAATATCTTTTGTAATTACAAGATCACCAATTAATATGTCACTCCCAATTTCTTTCAACAAATCAGCGTATATTCTTAGCTGTTCAACTTGGTTAGTTGCTTGATTTTCCGGAATATTAAATTGATCAAATTCAAGAGCTTTTGCTAGGTCAAGCAAGTCATAGTCTTGAAACTTGTCAAATTTTGAATGACCAAAGGCAACTCTTGTATCGGAACCCCAATGGATACCCTCAACTAATATTCTAACTTTGATTGTTTTATTCACATAAATTACAGAACATCGATTCTTAACATCTAAAACTGTTAGTTCTACAAAATCAAATTCAGACGTCAAGAAATCAAATGCTTTACGAGCATTCTCTTGAAAATCTCCAATGCTCACTGATGACAAGATTACTTCCTTTTATATGTAACGTTTGTGGCAGACGAAGCTAACGCGCGAAGTAGCGTGTTAGTTTTCGACTGCCCGCACTGGTTAAAAAAGCGGTCAATGATGTGACTGCTTTTATTGTTTGCATTATTAATGTGTTTTGAGCTTTCAAGTTATCACGAGCCTAGTGAACTTTCAAAACAAATTGTGCTTAATGTTTATTATAACTTTCAGCGTGCATTTAACAGCACACTAATTTTTTGTTTTTGATCTGATATTTCAGAACAATATCTACTTCAATTATAGCGATTTAACGTCTTGCAGTTGACGGAAGTAACGATTGACGACGGAGGAGTCAAGCGTTGCTTTTCGGCAACCTGCACTAGTTAATGTGCGGACAAAGTTACCACACTGTTTATTGTTTGCATTACTAATTTGTTTTGAGCTTTCAGGCTGAATTGAGCCTAGTGAGCTTTCAAAACAAATTTTGTTTAATGTGTATTATAACCTTCCAACTTGCATTTGTCAGCGCATTGAATATTTGCTTTTGATGTAATATTTCAGAATAACATCTACTACTTTCTAGCATTTTAACGTTAACCGCAAGCGAGCCGGCAGTTTGGCTTCGATTGCCGGTTTTGGTTAAAAAAGCGGTCAATGATGTGACTACTTTTATTGTTTGCATTGTAATTTTATCCTGAGCTTTCAAATTACCACGAGCCTTGTGATCTTTCAAAACAAATACTGTCTTATATTTACTAAAACTTTTCAGCCTGCATTTATCAGCGTATTGGATATCTATTCTTAATTTGATGTTTCAGAACAATATCCACTTCAATTATAGCGATTTAACGTTAACCGTTGTTGAAACAGAATTTTTTGCAACGATAGGCCCAAAAGTTCTGGTTTCGACAACCGGTGCTGGTTATATGTTCTATGAATCATTGTTAGAGCCATCCAATTGTGACTGTACCATTTCTGTATCAATAAGTTCAAGAAATCCCAATTTGATTATTGTTATGTAAGTTAAAGCCAACCCAATACCAGAAGCAATGAGATCATAGGGATCATATACGTTATTCCCGCCTATATTATGAAGTTTAAATTCTTGAGAAATTACATAAATTGAAGCTAGCATTACGGCTACCAAGTAGAGAGATGTGGTCTTAATAGATCTTAATTTGTCGCCTAAAAATAGTCTTAACTCTAACAGTATACCTGTCAGGAGGAGTGTTCCCATTACGGCTTCGGAAAAATTTGGGAGAGACAGAACTACTATTTGAAATATATTAGGATAGTCGTTTTCAAGCACAAATGGCCTTAGGTAAAATTTGTTTAAAACAAATATAAAAAACACGGTTACAAATGAGTAACTAACATACTTCTTTATTATTAATTTCTTAGTCATATTATTCCATCCGACCACTTATTTTCCGGCGTTATCGCTTATCCCAATTAAGTTACGAAGTTAAACTAAGCATATAACGTTTTTCAGTTGACGAAAATAACTTTTTACGACGAAGGAGTAAACAGTTAATTTTCGGCAACCTGAATTTGTTAAGTATTATTTTACACATTTTAATTCAACTTCATTAATTGAGCATGTGTTAGTTCCTGATTTTTTACTAAATCGATCGCCTATTTTTATATCCTCTGGCGTGAGAATTATTCTCACGTGTTGGAAGTGTTTTGGTTTATCAGTTCCACTTCGAATAGTAATCAATGGTAAATTATGATTGCTTGTTTTCCAGCGAACATCAACAACAATACCACTGGCTTCAAAGTTGATTGGTGTTATATGCGAAAAATACATCCCAATTCCTGCTAACGGTGTTACACATAAAAATAAGATTATGAATTTATTGAAATTATCCATATTTTGATTACTTAACGTCCGCCGTTGTTGAAACAGAATTTTTTGCAACGATAGGCGCAAAAATTCTGATTTCGACAACCGGTGTTTGTTATGTGAATACTACTGAAATACACAATGTGCCAATAATTGCTTCAAAGAATACCGCTGCAACATTCTTTTTTGTCAAAGAGCCGAATATCAAAGTTGCGGTYCTAACTAATGCAGCGCCAAGCCAACCAATACCCAGCGCAATAAAAACCTCGGGGGTTTGAACAACCATTGCATAGATAGCTAGGCCTGCAMMMAMRCMWMMRYWMGKYGWMCTYAWNTTCARMTWMMSYYKCYWTKSYRAWMSYYKRRMCWKWKMCWARMGATTCTGTTTTTTTAGGCCAAATAATAGCCATAACTCCTAATGCCAGACTAATAATCGCTCCAATATTTGAAATTAARTTTTCCATTACTTGAATTCCTTTGTCACATAACGTCTTAAGTTGAGGCAGGTTTTTTCACTTGCAACGCTTAGGCGCAAGTGGAACAACCTGTCGGCAACCTTGATTGGTTAAAACTGCGACCAACTTACAGGGCAGTTTGATTTTTAATATTTAATTTACTTTGAACTTTCAAGATTTTGTGAGCCTTGTAAGCATTCAAAATAAATACTATTTAATGTTTTACTATAAATTTTCAACTGCGTTTTACCGCACATTGGATATTTAATTCTTACTTGATGTTTCAGAACAATATCCACTTTCGCTCTAGCATTTTAACGTTTTTCAGTTGACGAAAATAACTTTTTACGACGAAGGAGTAAACAGTTAATTTTCGGCAACCTGAATTTGTTATAACTATTGCTCATTTTTGAAACCTGTTCTTTAACCAAAAAATAATAATCAATAAGTTAAATAATGTTAAAGTAAAAAACCAACTTGATGCTGTAGTTGATCCAAATGAGAAAATCCCTTGATGCCATTTTATTTCAGGTTTTAAATCAAACCAAGTCACATATCCAAGTCTAAAATAGACAAATAGATACAAAACTATTCCCACTTTTATCATCGGTTTCTTTAGCTTTAGTATTTTGTCAGAAAACAATTCCAAATTTGTACCTGGTTATAACGTTTTTAAGTTGACGAAAATGACAGGCGCGACGAAGGAGTCGGCTGTTAGTTTTCGGCAACCTTTACTAGTTAATGTGCGGACAAATATACCACACTGTTTGTTGTTTGCGTTGTTAATATATTTTGTGCTTTCAGGCTGAATTGAGCCTTGTAAATCTTCAAAATAAATTCTGTTTAATTCTTTACAATAACGTTTTTAAGTTGACGAAAATGACAGACGCGACGAAGGAGTCGGCTGTTAGTTTTCGGCAACCTTTACTGGTTACATTTTGTTTTCTTTGTTCCAAACTCTTACTCGCTCTTCCCTAAGTTTTTCAATATCTTTTGTAATTACAAGATCACCAATTAATATGTCACTCCCAATTTCTTTCAACAAATCAGCGTATATTCTTAGCTGTTCAACTTGGTTAGTTGCTTGATTTTCCGGAATATTAAATTGATCAAATTCAAGAGCTTTTGCTAGGTCAAGCAAGTCATAGTCTTGAAACTTGTCAAATTTTGAATGACCAAAGGCAACTCTTGTATCGGAACCCCAATGGATACCCTCAACTAATATTCTAACTTTGATTGTTTTATTCACATAAATTACAGAACATCGATTCTTAACATCTAAAACTGTTAGTTCTACAAAATCAAATTCAGACGTCAAGAAATCAAATGCTTTACGAGCATTCTCTTGAAAATCTCCAATGCTCACTGATGACAAGATTACTTCCTTTTATATGTAACGTTTTGCAGTTGACGGAAGTAACGATTGACGACGGAGGAGTCAAGCGTTGCTTTTCGGCAACCTGTACTAGTTAATGTGCGGACAAATATACCACACTGTTTGTTGTTTGCGTTGTTAATATATTTTATGCTTTCAGGCTGAATTGAGCCTTGTAAATCTTCACAATAAATTCTGTTTAATTCTTTGCTATAACTTTCAGATTGCATTTGTCAGAATGCAGGACATTAATTTCATGTCTGATATTTCAGAATAATATCCACTGTAACTAGAGCATTTTAACGTTAACCGTTTGCGAGCCGGCAGTTTGGCTTCGCGAACCGGTTTTGGTTAAAGTTTTCCTATTTGCTTGCTTCGCACTAAAACAATCAGAGAAATAAGTATTGTTGGTACAAATTGAAAAAGTGCGTCAATTATTGATTTTGAAAACAATATGGCTAACGATACAGCTGTTCCACCTGATATTACTAAAATAGTTATGACTTGAATTTTGTAGATCAATCCAGTTGGTAAGCCTGCYTTTAAGTTAGACCTTACACTAAGCCTCAAAATAATCGCATAGACTATTAAGACAAAATATAAAATTCCAAACATTGCCACTTTATATTATCCCCAATTTACTTTAACGTTTTTAAGTTGACGAAAATGACAGACGCGACGAAGGAGTCGGCTGTTAGTTTTCGGCAACCTTTATTGGTTAAGGTATTGATTACTGAAATAATGGCTGACTTAGAATGAAAACAAGTGAGCATAAGCCAAACATTAATGTAATTGCACCAAACCATGAAAGAATTTTATTATTGCCTCTTGGGCGGTACTTATCAAGGAATGAATTTGAAAATAACCAGAGTCCAGCACCTAAGAATACAAAACTAAGTAATCTTGCTTCCACTCCATAAAAAGTAACAAATGTACCAATAGGAGGATTACCATTTCCTATTAGAGTACAGCGTCCTTCCACAAGAGCATACAGCCCATAGCCAAATAATAGTGATGCCAAGACAATACCGAAAAACAACATTTGTATTTTTTCATATCTAGCTAGCGTTTCCATTTTACTGCTCATGGTTGGTACGTGCCTTAACGTTTTTCAGTTGACGAAAATAACTTTTTACGACAAAGGAGTAAACAGTTAATTTTCGGCAACCTGAATTGGTTAAGCCTTAATTATATGCTTAAGTACTCGTTTTTGAACAATAAATGCCACTAACAAATAAAACGGTGTGATGATAAATGCCAATATTAAAAAAGTGACCCAAAGATTTAAATCCCCTTGCATAATAACTAAATATAACGAATGAGGAATAATTCCTAAACAAACACCAACGAAGGCCGATTTTGCGAGCTTCACAATCGTTAAACTTCTAAACCTATTCATCTTTAGAAAATATATTTGACTCCAACAACAAGAAATAGCAATTGTGAGGCCAAATAATTTTTCATGATTACTCGTGCCTGAACCAATTAACTCAATAACTATTCCAAGTAATGTTAACGAGAAAACTATCCAATAAAGGTATGCCCATCTAAATACATTTTTAGCTTTTTTATTCATTGTTTCTAGTGTTTAACGTCTTGCAGTTGACGGAAGTAACGATTGACGACGAAGGAGTCAAGCGTTGCTTTTCGGCAACCTGTACTAGTTAATGTGCGGACAAATATACC
>NVVT01000009.1 GCA_002733465.1 Kangiella sp. | reverse complement strand
AAGACTTCACTCAACTAATGACTATTGGTCACCCGTTGATTATGAAGCTATGCAAAAAGTTGTGTAATTGAGTGTCCCGAATAGTGTTGACAGATCACCGTTTTATCAACTGTATTAACTTGGGCTCAAACTTATTCAGAAGATCGATATGGTAATCGGATCAATTATTATTATGAGTTAGATGAAGCTAACGGTGAAAATCGGATCGATTACGTTGAATATAATCCTAATGTGAAAATTCAGTTTAATTTTACCAATAGTCGTTCGGATTACCATCTTGGATATTATAAAGGCGGTAAAACACAACTTAGAGATCGTTTAGATTCGATTGTAGTGTCGGATGAAAATATAGAAGTAAGACGATATGATTTGGATTATGAAATTAGCGATAGTTTGCAAAGTCGGTTAACCACTATTACAGAAAGTAAAGATGGCGTTGAGAAACAGCCATTAAAATTTACCTGGTCCAATGCAACAAAAGGTATTCAAAAAGATTTAACGCCCACTAATGGCGATAAAATGTTGGTGGGTACTTTTATTAATTTTAATGATGATCTAGAGCCCGATTGGTTGGGATTAGACACTCGTGGTGCTAGCACTGATTTATCGATTTACACTTTTAACGGCGAAAAATATGTTGCGCAATGTACTAGCAACTTTAATCAAGACGTCTATAAAAATGCAAACTATGCCGTCTTTGATTTAGATGGAGATGGTCGTGATGAAGCAATTGTTGCGTCTAAGCCCGGCCCAGGAGCAACCTACGGTAACATTTATGCGTTATTTTTCGATGTTAATGGATGTTTAATTGCTAATAAGCTCCTTGCTAATATTGGTGGAGATATTCAAAAATGGTTTTTTGGAGATATTAATGGTGACGGATTGCCCGATTTAGCCTATGAGAAAGATGATGAATTAAAATTGCGGTTTTACCATGAGAAAGACGAGGTTTTTAATACTGATCTGATCGAATTTGAATTTAGAAAATATTTTACTGATGAGATTAATGCCAATTATATTGTTAGCAGTTTTGGCCAAGGAGCAGGAACTAATACGTTTGATGTTGATACAAAGTCTTTTATTGATATTAACCAAGATGGGCGTTTAGATTTATTTGTTAAAGTGACCAATACAGTCATTATTGATGAATACAGTTGTGATCCAACTGAGATAAAAACGCATGCTTGGATCGCTTTTAATGTGGCTGATGATGGCACTCTCACTGAGGTTATTAATGTAGGTGATTTGGGGACTGGTGTTGTAAAAGATACCGACGTTAAATTTGTCGATATCAATATGGATGGTTTGCCTGATCTAGTTTTTAAAAATGTTGCTGATACTACATGGCATTATCGTCTGTTCACCGGAACCGAATTTCTAACCTCTAAAACGCTCCACCAGAATAAAGATTATCCCATTTATTTTGGCGATCATGATCAAGATGGTTTAATGGAAACTTTAATCGTTAGTGGAAACAGAATACAACAACGGGAGTTCAACCGTAACGGCTACCTAACAAATACATTAACTAACACCGGTATCCACGCTGATCATGGATATATTCTTGCGCAAATTGATATTAATGGTGACGGTGAACTGGATATCGTGAGTGTCGAAGAAGATGAACACACCTTGTATACAAGCTACGATAACTGGGCGTCCTTTAACAAAACCCCATTTGTTGCACGAGATAAAATTACAAAAGTTGACAATGGATTAGGTAGTTTAACGCATATCACTTACAAAGCATTAACCGATCCCGCCCAACCTGATCTTTATACGGGAGAGAAAAATTGGCGATATGATGATGACGGAAAAGTGGTTTATAGCATTGATGCGCCTCAATACGTCGTGCAGAAAGTGGAAAGCTCTTCGCCTGCCGAATCCAATATCGATAACTTGAATGGCGTTGAATATCGCTACGGACAAATTAAATCGCATTCGGTTTACGGAAGTTTAGGTTTTCAGTGGCTAGAAACCATTGATCTACAAACCGACATGATCACTCGAACGACATATAAACAAGAATACCCTTATATTGGCCGTCCAGAAAAAACGCAAGCCTGGTTCGGGAACAGAACGGATGATCGATTAATTAGTGAAGCGACTAACGAGTATTCATTTAATAATATTGATACTTATGTCGATGATAACAATGTCACACAAGACATTATTTTTCCTTATCTTTCAAAAGTTATTGAAAATAGTTTTGACTTTAATTTAACGACTTTGTCGCAAGGTGAGCAAATTAGTCAAAAAATTGCGACTACTGTCTATAACAATTACGGCGACCCAACGCTTCAAAATGCTTACACATGTTACGGGCATAGTTTAAATTGTGATTCAGGCGGTTGGCTGAAACGAATGAAAACGGTGAATACTTATTTACCGGCTAACTTATCATCATGGATTTTGGGTCGGTTAGAAAGAGCGGTTGTTACTCATTATAAAGATGGAAAACCTAATATTACGCGAACAACTGGATTTGAGTACAAAGCATTAACCGGTATTTTAACCGCAGAAATAATTGAACCCGATAGCACTAGCAATCAAAGATATCTAAAAACAAAATATTTCCATGATGAAGTTGGAAATACGACTAGAAAAAATGTGTGTGATTACGATAACGCTTCCAATTGTGATAACGATAGTACACCTTCTAGCGATCCACAAAATGATGTTTATCATGTCTATAGAAGTAGCTCTACGGAGTACGATGCTGATAAACGTTATATTACCAAAACTAAAAATGGGTATAACCAAGTTACCTCAGAAATCATTAATCGAAATGAATTCGGTCAGCCAATTGAGGTAAAAGATATTACCGGTAATGTTAGCGAGGCAATGTATGGAACCTTCGGACAAGATTATTTTACGAAATCTGCCAGTGGAAACTGGAGTAAACAAATCATTAGAGATTGTAGTGATTCAAATATTAGTTGCCCGGCTGTAGCCAGTATTCGATCAGAAAAAACCAGCGCTAATGGAAGTCGCTCTTATAGCTTTGCAGATGCATTAGGGCGAGTGGTTAAAACTAGTTCATTAGGTTTTGGCAGTTACGATATTATTGCAGAAACCGCTTATGATACTAAAGGACGAGTAGAGTACACAACCTTACCCTACAAAACAGGTGAATCGATTTATAAAAACACCACTTATTATGATCTGCTTGATCGCATCACAAGACAAAACTACGCCGATGGTAGCAATGATTATTTATATTATGATGGTTATATTGCTAGTGAGCTTGCTGTTAAAACACGAACCAAAAATGCGAATGATCAAATCAAAACTAATTACAAAAATGCGATTGGCGAACTGGTTAAAACGACGGATAACAATAGTAAATCATTAACCTATACCTACAACTCTACTGGCGATTTATTAGAGGTTTATTTTGATGGTGTTTTACAAAGTGAGATCCGTTACACCAGCCAAGGTAGAAAGTCTTACATGTGGGATTGGGATAAAGGCGGTCAAAATAGTAAATATTGGCGATATACGTACAACCCATTAGGTGAACTAGCTTATCAAGCCGATCCCAAAGGACAACAAATAAGAATTTATCGCGATCGAAGTGGTAGAAAAATTAGTCAACTTGATCGAGATGCTAGCTTAGTTTATGTTGCCGATTTTAGGTGGACTTATAACAACAGCACATCAATTTCAAATTCCATTGGTCAGTTGACCCTTCAAAAAGACAACTATGATAGTGACTTAAAAGTCGAGCCAAGTTATGACCAATATGGACGCAACGATGTCATCACCACTACTATTGCAGGAAAAGATTTTGTTAGTGATACCGTGTTTGACAGCATTGGACGAGTCTATGAAAGTTTCGATCCTAGTGGTGCCGATCATGGTTTAAGGTATCAATATAACGCCAATGGTTTTTTGGAAAAAATAATCGAAACCAAAGCGAATGTGAATACGGTTTACCGCCAAATTACCGATATGGATAACTTTGGAAACGTCACTCGTGAAGTCTTTGGCAATGGCGTCATTACCGAGCGAGCATATGAAGAAACAACTGGACGATTAACTCGGATCAATACTACTGATGGTGTAACGTCTAGGCAAAACCTAGAATATATTTGGGATAACCTTGGCAGACTCACCAGTAGAAAGTCAGTCTTAAAAAATAAAACCGATCTCTACACCTATGATAATTTGAATCGTGTTAAAAATGTTAATGGGATCAATCAAGTCAATTACGATGACACGGGCAACATCACATGGAAGAAAAATGTCGGTAGTTATACTTACGGCGAAACTTGCGATGGCGTAATATCTGGCTCACATGCAGTCAGTAAAATTGGTACAAAAAACTATTGCTATGATTTGAACGGAAACATGCTTAGTGGTGATGGTCGAACTATCGAATACTCAATGTTTGATAAAGCGACCAAAATTACCAAAAGCGGGCACACAACCGAATTTACCTACTCACCAACCAGAAGTCGCTATAAAAGAACCGATATCAGTGGCTCTGATATTACTACAACGTTTTATTTAGGTGGTGTGGAGTATATTCAACGGCCTAATGGTCAAACTTTTTACAGAAGAAGCATTCCAGGTGCCGTGATAGAAGTACCCACACTCGGTTCCATGAAAGTCAGTTATCTTCACGTCGATCATCTTGGCTCTACCGATGTGATCACAAATAGTACTGGAGCTACTGCACAAGAATACAGTTTTGATTTCTTTGGTCAAAAACGTAATGTCACCAATTGGAGCACGATATTAACCAACACACAGTTTAGCCCACTCGATTTAACTTCAAAAGCTTATACCGGTCATGAATCGGCGGATGAAGTCGGTGTGATCCATATGAATGGCCGAATTTATGATCCTAAAATTGGTCGGTTTATGCAGGCTGATCCACAGATAGATGGAGCAACGGATAGTCAAGGTTATAACCGCTATACCTATGTGAGGAATAATCCACTGGCATATACTGATCCAACAGGATTTAGTCGAAGTGGCGGGTTAAAGAATTTTGGCAGGTTGATGAGAGCTGCATCGTACGCTTTACTTGGCCCACTTGGTGGTCATTTATACAACAACAGTAAAACGATTCAGCAACTAGCTGGAGTTGCGGCTGTGGCTGCTGTAGGTTTTGGTTGCATTCCTTGTGCCGCTGGAGTTGCTGCTGGCGCGGCTGCTCACTCAACAGCGGTTAATGGTGGTAATGTTGTAGATTCTGCAAAAGCGGGAGGGCGTGCGTATGTTACTACTTATATTTCCGCTAGTATTGCAGAATATATTGGTGATAATATTAAAAACCTTGGAAATACCTCTCAATTAGTTAAATCATCATTTGCTCATGGATCACTTGGTGGTGTAATGACTGTGCTTAATGGCGGTAAGTTTGGTCATGGATTTGCCAGTGCATTTGCAAGTAAATATATTGGAGTGAAAGCTAATTTAAAGGGTAATATTCCGGGTGAAAGTTTTAATGCAGTCTTTACTCGAACCATGATTGCAGGCATTATTGGTGGAACGGTTTCGGCAGCTACTGGTGGTAAGTTTGCAAATGGGGCAGCTCAATCCGCTATTCAGTGGGCGTTTAATTCGGAGAGACTTGGAAAAAGACAATCACCTTCAAAGAAACTAAAGTTAATAGCCGAAGGAAAGATAGGTAAAGGAGATGGAGTTCTTAGAGCCGGAAGTGTT
Source organism: Kangiella sp. (assembly GCA_002733465.1). Classification (GTDB taxonomy): domain Bacteria; phylum Pseudomonadota; class Gammaproteobacteria; order Enterobacterales; family Kangiellaceae. The sequence continues at coordinate 202,935 of NVVT01000009.1, read as the reverse complement.
GAAATTTATACTGTAACAAAGGCGATTCATAAACATTGGTGGTTGGAATATCTGGCATCAGATGACTGCGTTTCCGCATCCTGTACTGATACCCATATTGTAGAAAAGTTAACAATTAGTGCGCAACGGTCATCGCAAAGTATTAAGTTAATGGATGAAAAATCGAAAATAATTACTGGGCCCATAAAGTTTTTTGGGCCACTTTATACTTCTTATAGCTCAGCAACCCATACTCACTATATCTACTCTAATGCAGATTTATTAGTGAATTACTCATATAAAATCGAGCGGACGGTATACCCGCAGCTTGAGATATTTAATTTATCGAAGAAGAACTAAAATATGAAATATTTTACCGCATTATTTATTATTTTTTCGGGTGTATTTAGTATGCTAGCTAATTGTCTAGAGTTTACAAACTCTCTGATAATAAAAGATAAAGGGTTAGAAAATGTAGTGAAAATATACTATGAGTTAGAATCAAATAAGAATTGGGAAAAAACTTTTAATTTAAGATCTGGAAAATATCGAGAATTAGTCAGTTACTCGTTATATTCAAAAAAAATGATATCTTCATCTATTGGGTGGGAGCTTAGAACGATAGAAATACTTGACGTAGAAAAGTTAGATGATAGTACAATAGAAATTAACATAAGGTTTTTCTCAAAAAGAAATGGGTTTAATCATGTCTTCACTGAAGTCACTACATGGGCTAACGAAGAAGGTGGATGGCTAGTGATTAAGCCAGGTATTAGGGGGCGCTTTTATCTTAATGATTGGTTAATAAAATAACAAATAAACATAAAAAAAATATAAAATCACAGAGTAAAAAATATAATAGACACTCCGATTTGAAATAATAAGCGTTCATCCTGAAATTATAAAAAACGCGGTAGATACTCTGTTCAATAGCAAGAATTAAAATGCTTATTTTTGCTATTTGGCTTCTTTTATTTGATAAAAAAGTTTTCCATTAAATGGCTTGCCTGTTTTAAACATTCCATGGATCGCATGTAATAATTTTCTCATGACAGCACAAACCGCCTGGATTTTTTTCTTGCCGAGGTCATTTACTAAATGTTCAAAAAATGCTTTTATGTGGGGTTCGTGTTGTTTAGCACTGAGTGCTGGCATGAATAGCGCGTGTCTTAATAGTCTGTTGCCTGCCTTAGATATACGCGTTTTTCTATTGATGCTTGTTCCTGATTCATAGGCTCTTGGATCAAGTCCAGCAAAGGCAACCCATTGCTTTTTGGTTAGGTTGCTTGGCAGCATGACGAATTACGGGTCAGGTCACTAGATAAATAATAAGAGGTATGGTACGCTTAAACTATGCCTAGAGTCGAAAGAATAGAATACGAAGATGCTTTTTATCATGTAATGAATCGTGGTAGGGAGCGCGGGCGAATAAAATTATTCAAATCCGATGACGATTTCAAAGTCTTTGTTAAAACACTCAAAGAAACGGTTGAAAGGTTTGGCGTCATTATTCATGCCTACTGTTTAATGACAAATCATTATCATCTTTTAATTCAAACCCCTAAAGCTAATATCAGCCGTGCCATGCGACACCTTAATGGCGTTTACACTCAACGCTACAATCAGTCAAATCACTCAGATGGTCCTATTTTTAGAGGGCGTTTTAAATCCATCATTGTTGATTGTGATGCATACCTTTTACAATTGACTCGATATATTCACCGGAACCCGATTGAAACCAGAAAACCAATGGTTAAAAAATTAGAAGATTACACTTGGTCGAGCTACCCGGCCTATATTAATCAGGTCAAATCGCCAGAATGGTTGAGCACCGAGCTAACCCACCAAATGCTAGGTGCTAAACAACGTTATTACGGATATGCAAAATATATAGCAATGGGTAATAGCGAGCAAATGACCAAATTTTATGGTAAAGGTAATGTCGCTTCGATTATTGGCGATAAAGATTTTTCAACTTGGTTTCGAGATGAAAAAATACCAGAAGTAAAAGCGAATTTAAAAGTTCGCCAGACAATTGCTTATGGTTTAAGTATTTCGGAAATAGTGAAGTATACGGCCCAATACTTTGGGCAATCTGTTAAGGAAATAAAGCAACTAAAAAAAGGTCGAAATAGTCAATCAAAAACGAGAAATATGGCCATCTATCTATGTCAAGAACTGGGCGATCATAAGCTAAAAGCAATAGGTCAGTTTTTTGGTTTTGGACATAGTGGATCTGTGAGTTATGTGACGAGCACTATGAGACGACAACTTAGCACTGAAAAAGAGTTAAATGCAGGTGTTAAGAATGTTGTCGCCTATATTATTAATAACGCGACCTGACCCGTAATTAGACCCGTATTTAGACCCGTAATTAGTAATCTTTTGGCGGGCAAGGGCATATACTTGGTAGAGGAAATCATCAAATTAGTCCTGAAGTTATAATAAAAGCGGGTTGGTCATCATTTAATATAATTGCTACAAAATCTAAGTTATTAGAATTACAAGGAAGGCCTTTGCAAGTAGATACTGGAGACGCTGAATTAGATCATCAGTTATTTGGCTTGAAAAAAATCACTACGGGTTACCGTGAAAAGGTTTTATATCCAGTGGGCTATAATCTCGAATAAGATTAATAGCTGATCAGAGCTTTAATTATAAAGGTTAGGTATGATTTCACTTCTTTAACGTGAGATTCAAAATGTTTCAATCGATACATTTAGGATATCTGCCCGTTTGCTTGTGAGATATATCTTACAAGCGCTACAGATATCACCGTAATTGCTAWACGAGATGTAGCGTTCCATCCGAATTTATTTCGTAACACATTGATAAATAAGTGAATATTGTTTCATTAATAATTGTATAACTATTTTTAATGTAAATTAGTTGGTCTGACGCCTTGTTAAGATCTAGGTTTGGCCTAATATTCAACTCGTCCCAAGGAAAAGGAATAAGGAATACAGGGACAAGCGAAAAGGATGTTGCTACAAGGATGAATTAAATGGAAATCAAGAGCAGGATGCTCTTATTAAGGACTTTAACGGAACATAAATGGATTTTATGATAGGGAGTATCAAAAGGGAAGATCAGCAGGGAAGTTGATTAAAATAAGGATGTTTGAAACAAGGAGCCAAAAGGATTGGCAAGTGACTTACTAGGATAGATGTTAGTCATTTAAGAAAAACAGTTTAAAAAAAAGCGACCTAATTAGGTCGCTTTTTTTTGCTTTAGATTTATACCCACCTCTATTCGATAATTGGCATATTACTGAGGGATGTAATTAGACCTTTATTTCTGTGACATCAGCTCTTTTAGATGGTTGTTAAAACTGATACAATGCGCTTTTTTTTAATCCTGTAGATTTTTCTACCTACAGTATTGATAGATAGAGGAATATTATGAATAAGTCGGTTATATCATCCAAGAAATTTAAAGTAATTGTTTTAGCATTTACTTATATTTTAAATTTGAGCATGGCTTCTGTTTTACATGCTGAAGAAGTAAAAGTAGAAGAGACCCCAACTTGGAAGTCAAATGTTGAATTAGGTTATGTTTCTTCATCAGGTAATTCAGAAACAACCAGTATTAATGGTGCCTTCGGCGCAACTTATGAAGTCGATGTTTGGAAACATGCTATTTCGTTAAAAAGTCTTTTCTCTGCGGCTACTGACGCCGATACCAATGAAGATAAAACAAGTGCAGAACGTTATACTTTTCAAGGAAAAACAGATTATAAATTTTCTGATGATGGATATGCTTTTGCCGTTATTGATTATGATAATGACCGATTTAGCGACAATGACTWYCAAMSGRKTTTRKYGKYMGGYMSRGGYKKYRAKKKTGMTCTTNKWGAWMYSKSYMWKYKARAKYYWGMWMWTRGKRYGGGTTMWRGACAAACTAAAAAGAAAGCATTTGTTATTGAAACAGAACTTTCTCCAGGTGTACCGGTATTTACAATCTTTCCAGAAGAAAAGATTAATGAAACTATTTTGAGACTAGCTGCAAATTATACGGCTGATATTACCGAACACTCTAAATTTGAACAGAAATTTTCAGTTGAGTCAGGAAATGAAAACACTGTTTCAAAATCTTATACCGGTTTGAGCGCAAATATAGCCGAAAATTTAGCTTTAAAAATATCTCTCACAGCCACTCATCAGTCTGATGTTAGGGAAGGATCTGAAGAACTTGACACTATTACAGCAGTGACCGTCGTTTTTAACTTCTAAAATATTTTTGATTCTTAGTTTCATCCTAACCTCTCGCAACTTTGCTTAAATTTAGTTGTGGGAGGCGCTCATTCGTTTCTTTCTAATCCTTTAAGTTTTTTCCAATCATTCCTTTTTGTCTAATTTTCAATTTGTTAATTTCAAGTTTATTTCATCCGTGGCGCGATAATTGCTTTTAAATAAAAAAGAGCGTTAAAAAGCGCTTATAAAGACCTTATTTTTAGTTTAAATGATGTATTTTTGACTGACTTGATCCCTATCGTCAGAATAATGTCATTTCTAATTAAACTTAACACTCTATTTGTAAAAACGTTGTGATAAAACGTGAACGGAATTGAAATATGGCAGAATCTTTAGCGACGTCTTCGCTACCAACATCCGCACTGAAGCGAATACCGCCATTGGGCACGCCGATTTTGTTGTTGGCGTTGTTAGCCATGATGACACTGCCAATACCAACTTTGCTATTGGATATGTTATTTACCTTCAATATTTCTCTAGCTTTAGTGGTTGTGTTAGCAACCGTTTATTCTGAAAGACCCCTAGATTTTTCCGTTTTCCCTACCATTCTCTTGGTTGCAACATTAATGAGACTTGCGTTGAACGTCGCATCAACGCGTGTTGTTTTAATGAATGGCCATACAGGGCCTGGTGCCGCTGGCGATGTAATTGAATCCTTTGGGTCAGTTGTTATTGGCGGAAATTATGCGGTTGGTTTGGTTGTTTTTGGAATACTCGTCATTATCAATTTTGTGGTAGTGACAAAGGGTGCAGGTCGAATTTCAGAAGTTAGCGCAAGATTCACATTAGATGCAATGCCCGGAAAGCAAATGGCGATTGATGCCGATTTAAATGCGGGTTTACTTACCCAAGAAGAGGCAAAACTTAGACGCGCTGAAGTATCAGATGAAGCTGATTTTTATGGTTCTATGGATGGTGCTTCAAAATTTGTACGWGGRGATGCMGTWGCRGGATTATTGATTCTATTTATCAATATTATTGGCGGTGTCGCGGTTGGAATGGCTCAACACGGATTAGATTTTGCTACCGCCATGCAATATTACGCACTATTAACCATTGGCGATGGCTTAGTGGCGCAAGTYCCCGCATTACTTTTATCAACATCTGCCGCKATTATGGTTACTCGACAGAACTCYGCTCATAAYATGGGTGAAATGYTAGTCACACAATTGGTAATGAAGCCTAAGGTGTTAGTTGTRACCGGCGGTGTWCTWTTTATCATGGGGATYATTCCCGGAATGCCTCATTTACCATTCTTRRTTYTAGCGGGRGCSTGTTTTGGTGGYGGATAYCTTATTGATAARAAGCAAGCMGMYAAAGAGTTAATMGCAGAAGARACARTTGCKAAYGAGCAAGTACAAGAATCTGAACCAGTMATGAAGGAGCTTAGYTGGGATGATGTKCCRCCRGTTGATCAAGTRGGGCTTGAAGTYGGYTACCGYTTAATACCTATGGTTGATCCTGCTCAGGATGGCAAACTKATGGGAAGAATYAAAGGCGTTCGTAAAAAAATATCSCAGGAACTTGGRTTCTTAATTTCATCRGTGCAYATTAGAGACAATCTCGATTTATCACCAAATGCKTATCGAATTTCTATTCAAGGVGCAACBGTTGGWGATGCWGAAGTKTATCCCGATAAAGAGTTAGCGATTAATCCTGGTCAAGTCTTTGGTAAGTTAGATGGAATTGAAGCAAAAGATCCTGCTTTTGGGCTTGATGCGGTCTGGATTGATAGTAATCAAAAAGACAATGCGCAAGCACTTGGTTATACAGTGGTTGATGCAAGTACGGTTATTGCTACTCATTTAAGTCACTTATTACAATCTAATGCTGCTGATCTTTTTGGTCATGAAGAAGCTGAACAAATGTTAAAAGCTTTAGCTAARACGGCTCCAAAACTTACYGAAACGCTTATCCCAGATACKATTCCTYTAGGCACATTGRTAAAAGTTTTACAAAACTTGTTARTYGAACAAGTGCCAGTCAGAGATTTGCGAACAATCGCCGAAACTTTGGCGGAATATTCCTCTAGGAGTCAAGATCCCGCCGTATTAACAGCTGCCGTAAGAGTGGCATTAAACCGTCTAATTACACAAAACATCAATGGATTAGGCGAGGAAATACCCGTTGCGACGTTAGCTCCTGATTTGGAACAAATTTTGCAACAGTCAATTACAGGCTCAGGAGATGAGGTGGTAGGAATTGAACCCGGTTTAGCGGATCGCATTCAAACATCACTAAATCAGATTGTTGCTCAACAGGAAGCTGCTGGTCAATCGTCGATTTTGTTAGTTTCACCTAGCATAAGACCTTCTCTTGCAAAATTTGCGAGATTTGGAGTTAAAGGCCTACACGTATTGAGTTATCAAGAGATACCAGACAATAAACAAATTAAAGTTATAGCTACTGTAGGCAGTCAGGACACTTAGAACGTGACACTTAAAAAGTGAGACCTAGCACAAGTTAGCAAAAATAGTTTACCAAGAAGCTTGTTATAAAATATTAATTAAAGAGTAGATAAAAGCATGAAAATCAGACGTTTTTACAGTAAAAGTATGCGAAATGCTTTAAAGCAAGTGACCGATGAATTTGGTAGTGATGCTGCAATTTTATCAAGCCAAAAAACCGCAAGTGGCGTAGAAGTTATTGCGGCTCTTGATTACGACGCAGAGCTATTACCTGAATCTATTTCTAGTTTGGGAAAAAGAAAAGAAGAAATTGTGGATCAAATTAATCATAATGTACCATCTCAATTGAATAATGAATCTAACATAAGTCATATAGATAGTAGAAAAATAGACAATAGAATAGTAGGTAAATACGAATCTAAGCCTAAAGATTATGATAGTGAAAGTGCGACTGTTACATCGAATAGTAAAGCTCATTTGCCTGATTTAGATAACCTAAATAATGATCAAATCAAACATGCTCAAAGCAATAACGGTTCAGGACAAGATTATAATCTTGAAGCAAATAATCCATCAATTAATAGAACATTCTCTAGCCAGACATTTAGTGGTTTAAATACGAAGACAAAGAACTCAAATCTTGTTGAATGGTCAACTGATCCCGGTTTGATAGCCATGAAGGAAGAATTGGCATTGATGCGTTCTATGATGAAAGAGCAATTAGATGGCATTGGTTGGGAAAGGTTAACCGAGCGCGATCCTGTCACAGCGATGTTAAACCGACGCTTATCATCCTTAGGCATTAGCCAACCTATAATTGATCAACTTATTCCCAAAATTAATTCTAAACTTGATCCCGAATGTTGTTGGCAGAATTTATTAGCGATTTTAGCGAAATCGATCCCAACAGATGTCACTAATATTATTGCTAATGGTGGTATTTTGGCGTTTATGGGTGGTTCAGGGACAGGTAAAACAACGACGATTGCTAAATTGGCTGCAAGATACGTTATTAAGCACGGGCGAGATTCTGTCGCATTAATCACTACGGATAATTATCGAGCCGCTGGTTTGCAGCAATTACAGAGCTTTGCAAAAATTCTTAACTTACCCGTTGCTCAGGTCTCCTCCAAAAATTCTCTCGATAATTTAATTGAGAAGTTTTCAGACAAAAAATTGATATTGATCGATACGCCGGGTATGAATCGAAGTGATAATGAAATTATAAAACAGCTCAATTGCTTGAAAGATTCGACCAGCACTTCAGAGAGAAATCCTCATTCTGGTTTCACAACGAGACCGATTAAAAAATTACTACTCTTGCCAGCCACTCATCAACAATCTGTTTTACAACAATCGCTAAATTTATTTAAAGCCTATTCACCTGATAGTTGCATTATTACCAATGTTGATGAAGCAACTAGCTTAGGAGAGGTATTGAGTTGTTTGATTGAAAATCGATTGCCGGTTGCCTATACAACTGACGGGCAAAAAGTTCCAGAAAATATTCGAGTGGCTAGAAATCATCATTTAGTCAGCAAAGCTGTATGGCTTGGTAATAAATACAAATCGCAGGATAAGATAATTATACCGTCAGAGAAAAAAGCATTAAAAGTAGCGGGTTAAAAGCCTCGGACAAGCTCCTAGTTTTAATCAATATTTTCGTGAACAAAGCGCCGTAAAACTAAACAATAAGGCAAATACTGGTCTATGCTTTATTAAGTGCGTAAAAATAACAAAAAATAACCACAGGAGAGGGTTTCTTTGAGCCAAATAATAGAATTTTCATCATTGAATCGGGACAAGCGGTCATCTATGCAACAATCAATGTCATCATCAAGCATGTCTTCAGCTAGCTCATTAAACAAGCCATTAAGGCCGGTTAAAGTTATAGCAGTAACTGGCGGTAAAGGAGGCGTAGGTAAGAGTAACATCGCGGTGAACTTATCCATTGCCCTATGTAAGTTGGGCAAAAAAGTAATGCTTTTAGACGCAGATTTAGGCTTAGCTAACGTTGATATTATGCTCGGACTACATACTAAGCGAAATTTAGCGCATGTCTTGAGAGGCGAATGTGAGCTAAAAGATATCATTTTAGAAGGGCCTAGTGGATTAAAAATTATTCCAGCATCATCGGGAACTAAGAGCATGTCTGAGCTTTCTGTGATGGAGCATGCAGGAATTATTCAAGCATTCAGCGATATTGGAGAAGATATTGATATTTTAATCATCGATACAGCTGCCGGAATAACGGATATGGTACTTAATTTTATTCAAGCTGCGCAGGATGTATTAGCGGTCGTTTGTGATGAACCAACATCAATTACAGACGTTTATGCATTAATGAAAGTTTTGAATAAAGAACATAAAATATCTCGATTTAATGTACTCGCGAATATGGTTCAAACGAGTAAACAAGGCCGAGAAATGTTTGCATCATTGAGTGCAGTTTGTAACCGGTTTTTAGACGTTACGTTAAATTATATGGGGTCAATACCATTTGATGATCATGTCAGAATGGCAGTTAAAAAACAAAAACCATTAATAGACCTTTATCCACGGGCGCCAAGTGCTATAGCGATTAAAAGTTTAGCAAAAAAAGTAGAACAGTGGCCAATGCCCGATAGCGCAAGTGGAAATATAGAGTTTTTCATGGAAAGACTAGTGTCTTAAATTAGTCAATTAAAAACTTGACTGAAATAGATAATAAATTACGGGAAATATTATTAACGTGACGGGCGCCGATAGCTACAAGCAAGTACAAGGTCATCATAGTGATGATTATGCTATTCGTTATGCGCCGCTAGTTAAGCGTATTGCACATCATTTAATGGCGCGTTTACCAGCRAGCGTACAGCTAGAAGATATGTTGCAAGCAGGAATGCTTGGTTTGATAGAAGCWGTTGGTAAGTTTGATGCGAGYAAAGGCGCRAGYTTTGAAACCTATGCGGGGATCAGAATTCGAGGTTCTATGATCGATGAGATACGCCGTGGTGATTGGGTGCCGAGATCAGTTCACAAAAATGCTCGAAGCATTGCTCAAATCATTAAAGAGATTGAACAAAAGACTGGACGAGATGCTAGAGATACTGAAGTTGCTGCCAAATTAGGTGTTGAGGTGGCAGAGTACCGACAAATGTTAATGGACGTTAGTAACGGTCATATGATGGATTTTGATGGTATGGGAGTGAGCGAGGATTTCTTTACTCAAGGAATATCCGAAACTAGCTTAACGCCATTAGAAAGAATACAAAAAGAAGACTTTAGGAATTCATTAGCTAGTGCGATTGCGACTTTGCCAGAAAGGGAAAAACTTGTACTTGCGCTTTATTATGATGAAGAATTAAATCTAAAGGAAATAGGCGAAGTGATGGGTGTCAGTGAGTCCCGAATTAGCCAAATTAACAGTCAAGCAATGTTGAGATTACAATCTAGATTAAAAGATTGGAAGAAAACCTAAAACTAGACTAGATTTAGAGTAGCTAGGATTACCTCCTAGAATTATTTGTAAGAAACTAGATATAAAGAAGATCGGCTAAGTGACTGTTGAGACTAACAATTGTTGTTTAGAGGTTTTAAAGATTAAATTAAGATTGAATTTTATTTTAAATTATTAAAAGTTAAACCATCTTAGACGGAGTGTTACCTTGGATAAGAATATGAAAATACTAGTGGTAGATGATTTTTCTACCATGCGTCGAATCATTAAAAATCTTTTACGAGATCTTGGATTCACCAATTGTGAAGAAGCTGACGATGGCAATACGGCTTTACCGAAATTACAAAATGGTAATTTTGACTTTTTAGTGACGGATTGGAATATGCCTGGAATGCAGGGTATCGATCTACTCAAAGCAGTTCGAGCAGATGATAGACTAAAGAGCATGCCTGTATTAATGGTGACAGCTGAGTCAAAGAGAGAACAGATAATTGAGGCGGCTCAAGCGGGTGTCAATGGCTACATTGTTAAGCCATTTACCGCAGGGACTTTAGATGAGAAACTAAAGAAAATTTTCGAAAGAATTGATGGATGATTTTAGCTAAAGCAAGTCACTGTTATTTGCTTAAGGCTCACCTCAAAAGGACTCAATTTAATGGCTTTATCTGAAAAAGACAATTTAGAACGTACCATAGCTCAAACAAAAGAACTTTTAAATCACCTGGAAAAAAGTGAGATTGAAGATGCGCAAGATTTAATCGATTCGCTAGCATCCGATGGTGACGAAGATTTGTTTGTCGAAATTGGAAAGTTGACACGAAATCTCCATGAAGCGCTTTCTAATTTTAGAATGGATTCTCGTATCACTAGTATGGCAGCATCTGAAATACCAGATGCTAAAGAAAGATTAAATTATGTTATTGAAAAAACGGAAGAAGCAGCCAATAAAACAATGGATATGGTTGAGAGTTGTACCGATAGATCTAAAGCGATGTCTAAGGATGCAGATGAATTATTAACTGAATGGAAAAAACTTTATGCTCGAGAATTAGATCCAGGCGAGTTTAGATCTCTATGTAAAAAGATAGAGATTCATCTGGAGAAAAATAAAGAGGATGCAGACTCTCTTCATTCGGAATTAACCGAAGTCTTAATGGCACAAGGTTACCAAGATCTTACCGGACAAGTGATACGTCAAGTAATAGAATTGGTTCAAGATGTTGAAGAAAGTATGGTTAACATTATCAAAATGTTTGGCAGTATGGATAGTTATGAATCTGAAAAAACAAAACCATTGATCAAAGAAGGTGTTGAAGGCCCTGTGATTGATGTAAAGAAAAGAGATGATGTTGTTAAAAATCAAGATGACGTCGATGATTTATTATCAAGTTTAGGTTTCTAGGGAGTTATTAATGTCTTTTGAAGCTGATGAAGAAATCCTCCAAGACTTTTTAGTTGAAGCTGGGGAAATTCTGGAAGAAATGTCTGAGCAACTGGTTGCTTTAGAAAACGATCCTGAAAATATGGATTTGTTGAATGGAATTTTCAGAGGGTTTCATACTGTAAAAGGTGGCGCTGGTTTTCTAAATCTCACAGCTTTGGTTGCTATATGTCATATCACCGAAAATATTTTTGATATTTTAAGAAACGGTGACAAGATCGCTGACGCCGAATTAATGGATTATATTTTAAAGGCACTTGATCTCGTTAACGAAATGTTTGACGCGGTGAGAGCTGGCGATCCTCCAGAAGATGCCGATCCTGAGTTTCTGAAAGAGTTGGGGGCTTTTGCCATTATTGGTGAAGTAGAGGTTGTCGAAGAGGATTCAGAGTCCGTAGTTTCAACTGAATCGGAAGAACCAATTAGTGATGACGAGTTTGACGCTCTATTAGATGAAGCCACCGCTATTCCCAGTAAATCTATTGAAAGTGAAAAACCTAAAACATCTAGCGTAGCAACTTCAGGTAGCGACGATATTTCAGATGATGAATTTGAGGCATTGCTTGACGAGTTGCATGGTTCTGGTTCAGCTAGCAATGACGATTCTAATTCAGGCGCAAATAAAAAAATAACGGCAAAACCATCGAATGTCTCATCTAATGAAGAAATATCAGATGACGAATTTGAATCCTTGCTAGATGAACTTCATGGCAAAGGTGACTCGCCTTCAAATGATAAAAAGGACAGCAATTCTAGCAAAGTAACTACGCCGAGTGCCGTTGCGTCTTCACCTACCAGTTCGGACATGATCGGCGATGATGAATTTGAATCATTATTGGATGAATTACATGGCTCGAATAAAGGACCTACCAAAGAAGAAAAAATAGAGAAACCTGTCGCAACGCCTAAACCAGTTAAAAAGGAAGTTGAAAAAGAGATCAAAAAGGTTGTAGCAAAACCAAAGGCAGTAGCAGACAAAAAGAAAAAACCGGTAAAGAAAGGTAATGTAATAGTGACCGAAGCAACCGTTCGAGTCGATACCAAACGATTAGACGATATTATGAATATGGTTGGCGAACTGGTTCTTGCGAGAAACAGATTGAAAACAGTTTCCGCGAAAATGCAAGAAGAAGATGGCGACTTAGCAAAAGCCGTTGCAAATTTGGATATTGTAACCGCTGATTTGCAAGGCGCTGTTATGAAAACTCGAATGCAGCCAATTAAGAAAGTGTTTGGTCGTTTTCCTCGCGTTGTTCGTGATTTAGCAAGAAGTTTAAAGAAAGAAATTGAATTGAAAATGGTTGGTGAAGAAACTGAYTTAGATAAAAAYTTAGTAGAAGCGTTAGCCGATCCAYTSGTTCATTTAGTTAGAAAYTCKGTCGAYCATGGTATAGAAATGCCTGAAGATMGAGTMGCAAGTGGAAARACSAGAAGTGGMACKATWACYYTATCMGCMACTCAAGAAGGCGATCATATTATGTTRACCATCAAAGATGATGGTAAAGGAATGGATGCAGATATCTTGCGTGGCATTGCYGTAGAWAAAGGTATGATGGATAAAGAARCRGCYGATCGWTTAACYGATAAYGARTGYTAYAACCTMATMTTTCAYGCRGGTTTCTCSACTAAAAAAGARATYTCWGATATTTCYGGCCGTGGTGTCGGTATGGATGTAGTAAAAACWAAAATCAYWCAATTAAATGGATCGCTTGATATCATTTCTAAGCTAGGAGAAGGCACAACTATTTTAATTAAAGTGCCTTTGACCTTAGCAATATTGCCAACCTTGATGATTAAATTGGGCGATCAAGCTTTTGCATTCCCGTTATCTGCGGTCAATGAAATTTTCCACCTTGATTTAACTAAAACTAACACTGTTGATGGTCAGTTGATGATTGTTGTTAGAGAAAAAGCATTGCCTTTATTTTTCTTAAACGAAATGCTAGNTAATCAATTTTCATCAGAAGCACGTGAACGACAAGGGCATGTAGTGCTGGCTCAAATTGGTACCCAAACGGTTGGCTTTGTAGTTGATTCGTTAGTTGGTCAAGAAGAAGTTGTGATTAAACCGTTAGGTAAGTCTCTTCAAGGCACACCAGGAATTGCAGGAGCTACCATAACCAGCGATGGAAAAATCGCGTTAATTTTGGATATCCCAACCCTATTGAATCATTACGCTTAACTGTTTAAAAACTCATTTTAAGTATTAGAGACCTTTGCGCGAAACGTATGACAAGTAAAAATGACTAAAATAACACTGCTTTTCGTTGTAAAACTTGCCAATAGCCAGCTATTAGCTTCATTTTACGCCTCAATCAGCATTATTTTAGTCGATTTTTCTTTTGCCATAGTCTCGTGCAAAGGTCTCTATTCGTCATAAGGAAAATAAATGGCAATAACCGTACTAATTGTCGATGATTCGAAATTTTTCTGTAAACGAGTTGGAACSATATTAAATTCAGCCAGTGATATYAATGTTATTGGYGTTGCTCATAATGGRCGYGARGCGATTGATAARGCAAARARTTTACAGCCRGATGTRATTACYTTAGATGTRGAAATGCCAATTATGGACGGCGTTACTGCATTAAAAGAAATCGTYAAAGTRTGYAATGCTAAAGTTTTAATGTTGTCTTCTTTAACTTATGGCAATGCMAAAATAACACTAGATGCATTAGATGCTGGCGCGACAGATTTTTTATTAAAGTCATATGAATCTCTTTCAAGTAATAGTGATGATTTAATTAAATTATTGCAATCAAAAATTAGAGAGCTGGGACAAGCAAAAATATTCAGAAAGGCTCCAACTTACAAAGCACCAAAATATAAAGCTCCGATGCAAGTTTCTCCACAAAAGGTAAAACCTTTAGCTAGTAGAAATGCCAATGTATCTTACAATGCGCCAAAAAAAACCTACAAACTATTAGCTATTGGTGCATCTACCGGTGGTCCGGTAGCTTTGCAAAAATTATTGATACCAATACCCGCAAATTTTCCATACCCAATTACAATTACTCAGCATATGCCAGGTACTTTTACTGGAGCATTTGCATCAAGAATGAATGGCTTATGTCAATTAAACGTTGTAGAAGCTGAAGATGGTATGTCCCTCAAAGCGGGCACCGTTTATGTTGCGCCGGGTGGAAAACAAATGGTATTTGAAGGTACTGCAAATTCCGCAAGAATTAGAATTAAACCGACAACGCCAAGACTACAATATTCACCTTCGATTGATATATCTTTTGGATCAGCATCCAAAGTATTTTCAGGAAGTGTTTTAGGCATAATATTAACCGGAATGGGAGCTGATGGAACAGAAGGTTGTCGTTTGCTCAAATCCTGTGGTGCAAGAATTTGGTCTCAAAACGAGGCGTCATGTGTCGTTTATGGTATGCCTATGTCGGTGACTAAAGCAGGCATCAGTGAGAGAGAATTGGCTATTGATCAGTTTGCGCCAGCAATTCTAAAAGAGTTTAGGTGATAGGGCGATGAGTATTACTATTTATTCAAATTTTCAAAATAAAAAAAGAGATTACCAATGGATCGCTTAACAATTGTTGGAATAATAGTCGCATTGGGTGCAATATTCGGCGGACAAATGCTTGAGGGTGGAAGTATCTTCGCTCTATTAAACCCCGCTGCTTTTGTGATTGTCTTTGGAGGTACCGTCGGTGCGGTTATGTTGCAAACCCATGGCAAAACATTTGTTAAAGCACTATCAATTTTAGGATGGGTTTTTAAAACGCCTAGTTATCCATTGAAAGAAACAATTATTCAAATTACATCATGGAGCCATCTAGCACGACGAGAAGGCTTACTTGGTTTGGAAAAAAGTATCAATCCAAATATGGAGCCCTATACATTAAAAGGATTGAATATGTTGGTTGATGGTAACGACGCAGAGGCCATTAGAAATGCTCTTTATATTGAACTCGATGTAACAACAAAAGAATTAATGAGTGCATCGAGAGTGTTTGAATCTCTTGGCGGATATTCACCAACAATCGGCATAGTAGGTGCTGTTCTAGGATTAATTCAAGTGATGAGTAACCTAACCAATCCTGAAGTATTAGGGGAGGGGATTGCAACCGCTTTTGTGGCAACAATTTATGGCATAGGTTTTGCGAATTTATTTTTTTTGCCTGTCTATCATAAGTTGCGAGCAGTCATTTCGCAAAAAGCTCATTACATGGAATTGATATTAGAAGGTGTTGCTTGTATTGCTGAAGGTGAAAATCCTCGAGTGATCCAATTGAAATTAGAAGGTTTTGTTGAAAGAAGTTAGTCAATAAATATTAATGTGCTATTGAATTTTCCTGTGGATTAAATTGTGAGAAGAGTCAGAAACAATATAAATGAACACGAGCAAGATGTTAACCGTTGGTTAATTTCCTATGCTGATTTCATTACTTTATTGTTTGCTTTTTTTGTTGTTCTTTATTCGATTTCTCAAGTTGATGTTAGTAAATATAAAGACCTTTCAGTCTCTTTGGAAGGTGTGTTTCAGTCTCCAGAATTAAGTACTAAACCCATTCAAATTGGAGAGGTCAGCAAAAGCTTAACACCAATTACTGGTGATAATTCAGAACAACCAGATTTGTCTATCAATCAAAATGAATCAGAAAACGATTTAAAAGATCAAGAAGTGATTGATTCAGAAAATTTTGCATCCAGTGAAGAGTTTAAAGATTTAGAAAACGGTCTTAAAGCCAGCTTGGGCGATTTAATTGACCAAGAATTAGCAGAAATAAAGTCAGATCCTAACTGGATTAATGTCGTGTTAAAAAGTGGTTTACTATTTCCATCTGGAAACGACCAACTGAACGAAGGCGCTGGTCCTTTAATGGAAGAAGTTGCGAAACATCTCAATAAAAATCGACAACTTATTTTGGTGCATGGTCATACCGATAATATACCTATTGCTACCGAACGATTTCCATCCAACTGGGAATTATCTAGCGCAAGGGGCGTTGCAGTGGTCAGAGCGTTACAAAATCTTAATGTTATTCCAAATAGATTAAGCGTAGAAGGGCACGGCGAATATCAACCCGTGACGAGTAACGATACCGAAGCGGGAAGAAAAGAGAATAGAAGAGTAGTCATTTCAATTTCTCGTAAGCAACGAATTCCAGACAGCAGTCTTTTTTCTGAGAGTGAAAATAGTAATGCGCCAATAAGTGATTCCAAATTTAATTCTAAAAATAAGGATGAAGAAATGCAATATGAGATCATCAAATTGCCGGGCGGTGGAATTTTGATCCGAGGTAAAGATAATAATGCAGAAAATTAATCGAGTGAAAGACAGTAATAATGAAGGTCGTGTAAATGGATAGTTCAATGAATATTTGGACCATTGCGAATCAAAAAGGAGGTGTTGGCAAGACAACTTCGGTTGCAACGCTTGCTGGAATATTAGCATCAAAAGGTCACAGGGTATTAATGCTTGACTGTGATCCACAAGCGTCGCTAACGGCTTATTTCGGTTTTGATAGTGAAGAGTTAGATTCAACACTTTTTCAGTGGTTTCTAGATTTCCCTAAAACTTATGAAGAAGCAAAGCGACCTATACTAAAAATTGGAAATGAAGTAACGCGAGAAACATCCATTATTGATTTAGTGCCTGGATGTATGAGTTTAGCGACATTAGATAAAAGATTTAATGACAAGGAAGGAATGGGGTTAGCGATTGGAAAGACTCTAAAATATCTTGAAGCAGATTATGATTTTGTTTTGTTTGATTGTGCTCCGGTTTTGGGGATTTTGTTAATCAATGCATTGTCAGCTTGTCAAAATTTACTAGTTCCCGTGCAGACAGAGTTTTTAGCGATCAAAGGTTTAGAAAGAATGATTCAAACGATCAATATGGTGATTAAAGCTCAAAAGCATGACATTGGTTATACTATTGTTCCCACCATGTATGATCAAAGAACTAATGCATCTTTACACGCACATGAGAGTATGAAATCGAAATTTAGAGAACATTTATGGTCAGATGTTATTCCGGTAGATACGAAGTTTAGAGATGCATCAAGATTAAATAAAACGCCTAGTAGTTTATATCCAAATACACATGGAGTGATTGCTTATGAAGCTTTAACTGAGTTAGTGATTGATATTTCAAGTCAAAAACGCGTTGCTTAAAAAGATCATTCTATCGAAATAATGAAATGGCTAATCGACTTCACATTGTAACCAACGATAAACAAAAGAATGATGGTCCAATTAAAAATAGCCATCATAATCTTAGGTTGCAGGAATACATTAGTGAATTGTTAATAGAGCCGGTTAAGGAAATAGAAACCTCCACATTAACAACTATAGAGAAACTAGAAAGCATTTCTGAAAGCAAAGCAATTTCTAATGATCGTATACCTCAATACAGAAGTAAAGTATTTGAACAAAGGATACATACCTATAATAATGACCCAAAAATATCGCTTAATACTGAAAACAGTCTAGCTAAAGAAAACTTAGAAAATAAGCCTACTCAAGATATAAAGTTTTCTGAACTAGATCCTCGTTTAGAAAAAGTCTCCAGGTTATTGGAAAAAATCGCAACGATACCATTAGGGCAAAGTGAGACAGAAACTGAAAGTTTGCTTGCAAATGACACTAATGTTGAAGCTAATGAAAAACGAGATATTAAAACTGAGTTAAAAGAAGAACAAGAACAAAACGAACAAATACAAACGACGAATGAAAGTTCTTTTGTTCAAAGAGAAAGCAAATCCCTTAGAGACTCTCTTGACGACAGCTTTCAAACATTAATCTTTGACGTTAATAATTTACCATTAGCCGTGCCACTGGTAAAGCTGGGGGGGATCGTCAATATTACAAAGCAATATATTACACCTCTTGTGGGTACGCCAGACTGGTTTCTCGGACTCATTCCAAATGAACGCGGAAATTTAATGGTGGTAGACACTCAAAAATTTATTATGCCGGAAAGACCTGTCAAAGATGATAGAACCTATGATTATCTAATTGTCTTAGATAATTCCCAATGGGCTCTAGCTTGCCATAGTGTTGGCGATGCTAAAAATTTGCACGCATCAGATATTCGTTGGTCTAACAAATCATCAAAAAGACCCTGGTTTGCAGGTATGGTTGTTGAATATATGAGTGCATTAATTGAAGTGGATGCATTAATCAACCAATTGGCAGAGCAAATTGTTGATTAGTTATCACTTAAGTAATCAAAGATAGCATACAACTTACTTTTGCAGTTTTTCGATAAATGGCTAATTTAATTTGCATCCAAACAAGCAAAACTAACGTATTAAAGTTATCAGCGAGTATTTTTATTGATGATTAGGTTAGTTATATTGATTCATTTGAATTAAAATTATATTATTAATCTCAAAATCAACAATAATAGTGATCTGTATACACCCTTTATGACCGACACGAATGAGCAATATAAGCTAAACGAGATGATTATTGCGATTCAAAATGCAGATGAAGTGGTGTTTTCCGATTTTTATGAAAAAGTGGTGGCTCGTTTTTATTCCTTAGCATCTCGAATTCTAGTTAATTCGGCAGATGCAGAAGAGGTGGTCTGCGATGCTTTTACCCAAATTTGGCAACAAGCTAAATTATATAATGTCGATAAAGGTAGTGTTATTGCCTGGTGCATGGTGATTGTTCGTAGTAGAGCATTAGATCATTTAAGAAAACGTAATACTCGTACTAAAAAATTGCAAGACGCTAGCCAGTTTTTTCAAGAAGTATCGGATGAACAGGACGAACCTGAGAAGTTACTACAGCTTTTTCAAAAGAATAGTCAAATTGGTCAGGTGATTGAATCTTTATCATCTATACAGCAACAGTTATTAGCTTTGTCATTTTTTAAAGGTTTGACTCATCAAGAAATTGCGGAAACGACTCAAATGCCTTTAGGCACAGTTAAATCCAATATTAGAAGAGCATTAGAACAATTACAGAGTAGTCGATTTGTGGCGCAATTATTATGAATATGAAAATTTGATATGAATGAATTTAATCAGATAAATCGTTATGAGGACGTGTTAGAGCAAGAAGATATTCAAATGATATCGGAAGGCTTAAGCGCTCCTGTGTTAAATACGAGTGTTAAAAACTCGATGAAGGAACGTGTCATGAATCGAATCATGGCAGAGTGTCCAATTGGTGGTGAGACTAGTTTTGCTGCGCAACAGCTATGGCACCGAATAACCGATAAACTCGAAGTAAAAGTTCTCACACAAGATTTGGATAAAAAAATTCAAACGGCCTATTGGCGTTTAGCACCTGGCGCTGTTGTACCCGGCCATTATCATCATAATGATGAAGATTGTTTAGTGCTAGAGGGCGATATAAGTTTTGGCGACCATCATTTATATAATGGTGATTTTCACTCAATGAAAAAAGGGACTACTCATCCTGAAATGACAACCACTCATGGCGCATTGCTTTATTTAAAACATGATATTCATGAAGATTTGTCTTGGTTGAATAGTTAGATTGCTCATTTGCTCGATATTTAGTTTGAACTGATATTTTCCCTCCTTATACCTCTATACCCTTATGTCCTTTATTTAGATTGATGATGAGTATATTTCTTCTTCAACGATTCAAAGCTAATTCTTAAATTATCAAATTAAAATGACTCAGTAAATTAGTAAAAATGAATTATTAGGATTAGCGAATAGTATCGTTGCTATATCTTTACTACGCACCTCGAACTAACTTGGATTCACAATTTTCAAATAAACCACATATAAGAACAAATTTGCAATTTTCTTGCATCCAAATCTCATTGCTCTTCCGTATTGCTAATTGAAACACACATTTTTCAATCAACAATAACGGAGAGAAACATGAAATCATCTTTTAATACCAAAAAGAAATCCTTAATAGCGATTGCAGTTGGAGCGACACTTTGCGCAACACTTTCAAGCGCAATATTTGCATCTAGTCATAGAGAAGCACCTTATATCTCTAAATACCCTCAAGTCGATGCGACTGACTTTTATATGTTTAATAGTTACGAAGCAGGACGTGAAGACTATGTCACTATTCTTGCTAACTATATTCCAGTTCAAGCAGCTTACGGTGGACCGAATTATTTTCCTTTAGATGAAAATGCTTTATATGAAATACATATTGATAATGATGGCGATGCCGTTGAAGATATTACTTTTCAATTTAATTTTTCAAATGACGTTCCAGAAGCTGGTGTCGTTAGTTTTACCATAGGTAGTGGAGAAAATGAGAAATCAGTTCCTGCGGTACTAAGAAATGTTGGCGGCGTTTCAGCTGATAGCGCTGGCGGACTTAGTTTACTAGAATCCTATAGTCTGAAAATGGTTACAGGTGATAGACGTACCGGTACAGCCGAAGATATTACTAATGCAACCGATGCGAGTACATCCTTTAACAAACCATTTGATTATGTAGGGACTAAAACCTTTGGCGGAGCAGGAATGTATAAGGCCTATGCGGATAGTTTTATTACTAATATCAGCATTCCAAACTGTGATTTAGACGGCAAAGTATTTGTTGGTCAAAGATTGGAAGGTTTTAAAGTAGCGCTTGGAGAAATTTTTGATTTAGTTAATTTTGTACCAATTGAAGGCGATAGTGCGCCGGGTGCAGGAGATGGACTTGGTTTTCCAGGTGGAGTCACACAGGATGCAGCAAGAAATACTTTAGCTAAAAATAATGTGACTACGATTGCTTTAGAAATTCCTAAAGTGTGTTTAACGGGAACAGGTAACGGCGTTATCGGCGGTTGGACTAGCGCTAGTTTAAGACAAGCAACAATATTGAATCCAAATCCTAGCATTAATAAACCAGAAGTTTCTGGCGGTGCGTGGACTCAAGTTTCTAGACTAGGTAGTTTTTTAGTCAACGAATTATTTATCGGTTACCCAGATAAAGATAAATTTAATTCAAGTGAGCCAAAAGATGATGGACAGTTCGCTGATTATGTTACCCATCCAGTATTTCCGGCTATTGTCGATCTTCTTTTCAAAGATGCAGTTAATGCAACTTTGGGTACCGATATTGCCGACTTAGCGCCAACAAATATCCCTCGTAATGATTTAGTTGCAGGATTTTTGACTGGGTTTGAAGGAGTCAATCAAATGTCGACAGTAACCGGTTCTGAAATGTTGAGATTGAATACTGGTATCGCTGCAACAGCTAGAGACGCTCAACATTACTTAGGTGTTGCTGCAGGTGATTTAGGTGGCTTTCCAAATGGCAGACGTCCCGGTGATGACGCTGTTGATATTGCGTTAAGAGTGGCTATGGGAGCACTTTGTTATCCATTACCTATTGGTGAAGATGGTGCAGGCGTTAATTTAGGTCTTTGTGCAGAAACTGATGCATCAATCGGGAACGTTCCATTAACCGATGGTGCGCCTTTGTCTGCTTTAGACTTTGATGGTAGTTTCCCATACTTGATCACGCCTTATCCTGGTTCACCAAACGATGCACCCATTCCATCACCTAGCGCTACAGCTAAATAAAAAAGGGAGTTGAAAATGAAAACTTATATTTTATTAGGCGTTGTATTATTAACCGGGTGTTCAGATAGTTATGATGTTGCTGATACGCCTGTTAACCAAGCACCAACTATTACCGCAGTTGGCGATCAATCAATTAGTGCTAATCAAGCATCAGATAATATTCAAGTGATGGTTAGTGATGATTCGACTATTAGTCAAAATTTACTGGTTAGTATTATTTCTGCGGATCAAAACTTGATCCGTGACGAAGATATTCAACTCGGTACATTTAGCGGTTCTCTAGCCAATCTTGTGATTACACCGGTTACTGGAATGATTGGTACTGCGGTGATTGCTATTAGTTTTACCGATGAAAATAATGCTAGTGCGACGAGCAATTTCAATGTCACAGTTGTTAATCAACAACTCAGTGCTAATGATTTTATTCGAAGTGTTTACGCGAATTCGGGTAACTCTAAACCTGCGTCGTTAGATGCCATTGTTTTAATTCAAGATGTTGATGATGAAAATCAATTCAACGATTTAATTGACGCAATTCGGTAACGGTTTCCTCTTTTTGCCTATATTGTTAAAAATTCTTATTAAACGATTTGAATGATTAACAATGACGTTAGGTGAAAAGAGGGTTTTTATTTATAAAAGTAGGGGGAATATGAAAATGAAAACACAGTTTGCTTATTTATACGTCATATTACCCCTATTTATTATTGGTTTGTACCAGCAAATTAATCAAAACGATCCAACACATCACGTTAAAACGGCTTACATGAAAGATGACTTTGTATTACTGAAAATTAGTCAGTCGGGTTATCACAAAATTACAAAAAATAGATTAGAAACCAGATTAAGTAACATTGGTAACATAGAAGATGCCGTTATTTTTCTGAAAAATAATTTAGAACAAGCCAAGTCTAAACAAGATTCAGCTTATGCCGGTTTTGCTATAGAAGGTTATGCTCGGTTAAGAAAAGAATTGCAAAATAAACCTGAAGTACTATTAGCTTATGCCAATTTATTATCATTTACACATCAGTTTGAACTGTCTTCAGAGGCATTAGAGAAATTATCTTATTACCCTAGGTTTTATGAGTCAGCGATAATTGAACTGCTAAACATTAGAATGCTTAAAGGCGACTTGGTAGGCGTAAAAGAGCAATGTTTAAGAACGAAAATATTTAAAGACTATCGCATGTTTATTGCCTGTCAGACTTGGTTGAAAGGTATGCGAAGTGAAGAACATAAATTGATCATTAAGTCTTCGTCCCGCCTGTTAAAGTTATCAAGTTTAGGAGAGGGGTATTCAGATGTCGGAAGCGTTAGAAATTGGCTTCTTCAATTATCTTTAGAACTCTATTTGAAGTCGTCATCGGTATTGGATGCTCAACAAGTCTTGAAAAAAATATTTCAATCCAACATGAACGATGATTTTGATTTGGCGCCATTAATTCTTATGATCGATTACTTGATACTCAACCAAAAATTTAATTTGGCGAGCGAGTTACTTATACAGTACGACGAGCAAAACCAACTAAAGGTGAGAAGGTTACTTATCGAGAGAAACCTGAATATGGCTCTATTTTTTGAGAGTAACAATCTCTATGATTACGAGGATTACGAGGATTACGCTAGAAGCTCAAGTGTCATACAGTCCTACATCATGACTCAAGATGAAAGTAAATATCGGCTTGTTGCTCTTTGGTTTCTTTATATGAAAGACAATGTCGAAAAAAGTCAATATTATGCTGAATTGAATCAATTGGAATATACAACCTTCATAGATTTGATGCTTTTAAGCAAAGTAAGCAAGCTTTTATCTAATGTAAATAACAAACAGTCACTTCAATCACAGAGTGACAAGTTATGAAAATTATTTCAGCTTTCATTTTTTTATTGAACGTCCTAATAAACATATCGAGTGCGTTTGCGCACGAGCAAAGTGTAGCGCGTATAAAAATTATCGATAGCGAAATACACCAGATCGAAAACTATTCCTATCAATTGATTTGGCAAGTTTCATTAAAAGATCTTGTTAGAGTAGAAGATTTAGATATMSAWMWMRAWRRYRAMRTYGWAWSSRKWSRMRKWRCWMSCARTRAWYYKACWKWRSAMRAARWRRWWKCGTCAAACATTTCATTGAAAAGCATTCATAATCGTTGCTCTATGGTTTTTAATGATGTTTCGACAAGCATGTTATTTAATGGTTATGCTTTGAATATAAATATGAACATCTCATGCTTAAACGAATTAAATCATGTGCAATATAGTTTTTTAAAGGGGCTGGATAGTTTGCATGTTGCTGAAATAGATATAAACATTACTGATGTAAAAATAAAACAATTATTAACGCGCTCTAATTTTGAGGTCAATTTATTAACCAATAATGAATCGCCTACAGAGCAGACTGGTTTTGTTGGTTTTATTTACCAAGGGATTGTACACATCTTAATAGGAATTGATCATTTATTGTTTCTATTGATACTCATTTTCTCATCACTTGTAGTTAATACTGGAAATAGAGACAAATTATTTAATAGAAAGTCTTTCAAAAATATTGCAATGTATGTAACGGCATTTACTTTAGCGCATACTATCACTCTAATCTCTGCATCATTAAATTGGTTACTTTTACCATCTTGGATTGTCGAAAGCATTATCGCCGCTAGTATCGCGCTAGGTGCATTTAAACTTTTATTTACAAAAAATGTCATTAATACAGTGACTGTTTTTAACTTTGGTCTAATTCATGGTTTAGGTTTTGCAAGCGTTCTATCTGATTTAACTGGAGGTATTTCTGAAAACATCCTACTTTTATTAGGATTTAACCTGGGTGTGGAAATTGGCCAGATCCTATTTTTGATTCTAATTGTGTCCATTTTATTTATTGGTTTAAGGAAAATGTCATTTAGCTCATTAAAAATCATTATTGCAATACCAGTATTCGTCGTATCAATCGCTTGGACGCTAGAGAGATTGTTTGAATTGGAGATTGTTCCTTTTTAGAGGTTGTTCCTTATTAAAGACTATGAAGAATGGTGTTAAATGTGCTCAATTTTGGATAGAATGTCTGTAATTTATCTATTGAAAGGCTTTTATCTGTCTGTATGAACAAAAGAATAGAACATTTGATTGAACGTAATAAACAGTGGGCTGCGGATTTTGAAGCACAAAATCCCGGTATTTTTTCGACCTTAGCGGATCAACAAAACCCAGAATACTTGTGGATAGGCTGTAGCGATAGCCGAGTGCCAGCCAATATGATTGTAGGCTTACAGCCAGGAGAAGTGTTCGTTCATCGTAATGTCGCTAATTTAGTTAATCATTCGGATCTGAATGTTTTATCGGTAATTGAGTACGCAGTCAATATTTTAAAAGTTAAAGATATCATTCTCTGTGGTCATTATGGTTGTGGCGGTGTTAAGGCCGCGCTCGAAACCAAAGAACATGGATTAGTGGATAATTGGTTGCGTGTGATAAAAGACACCTATCGGAATTATGCGACTCGATTCGATTCGATTAGCAATAAGAAGGAAGAAGTTGATTTGCTGTGCGAGCTAAATGTTATTGAGCAAGTTAGAAATATTTGTCATACCTCTATCGTCCAAAATGCTTGGATTAACGGACAGGAATTATCGGTACATGGCCTAATTTACGGTGTCGAAAATGGCATACTGAAAGATTTACAAGTCACCACAAAGAGCGTTGATGAAATTGAAACTATTTATCAGTTGCGGTCTAAATAGTCTGTATCTGACTTTTGACTAGAATTCAGCTGAGCCTTTTTATTTTCTGATAGGATTATTAATTAGGTAGTTTACAGAATCTAAAATCACCTTCTTTTTGAATAAAAAGTGCCATCTTGAACCGCCGGATTGTCGCCATAAAAAAGCACTTCTTATAGCGCATAAAAGAGCGGCTCTTACTTTGCGTTGATTCTTTTCTTTTTCTAAAAACTTAGGTTCGCCTTTTACTTGAATTCGATTAGGTAGCTTTGATATTGAGCGACTGTATAGTGAGGAGCAGTCGTTAACAAAAGAGTTGTATAAATCTTCATCCTGATAAATTTCGCCGTCACTAAAGTGACAGGATATTTCTTCAATCCCATGCATTAATCTATCCATGGTGGGAACATTTGCCATCACTTGTTTATGTAATGTTAATAAGTTAATCGCCAAATTAATAAATTCAGGGTCTTTCTTTTGCGATGATACATCTAACTGTTGTTTTATTATTCTAAGACCGGTACTGACTTCAAAACTCCCGCCATAAACGGCCGCTGCCGAGTCCGAGTCAATGGTTAGAATGCTCGAAAGCACGCCCTTAAAGTCCGTTTCGTTGGTTTCACCTTTCCATGCGATATTTTGTACAACTCTTATGGATTGAGCTAAACCCGCTAATGCGATAGCTTGATCGATTGATGATTGATTCATTATTTTTTTATAGCCATTATTTGATTCATATTTTTATTTATTCGTAATTCGGGATTAGTTATTTGTTTTTGCTTGAATTCAAGTTATTTAAAGTTCGAAATAGCTTCATCAATAATACCACCACCTAAACAAGTTTCATGATTATAAAACACAATCGACTGTCCTGGAGTAATGGCACGTTGTTTTTCTCTAAATTTCACTTGCCAATTTTCTTTATCTATTCGTTTTACCCTACATTCGAAGTCCTGTTGTCTATATCGGGATTTTGCCGTACAGGAAAATTCATCTTCTACATGATCGGGTTGAACCCAATGAAGCCGAGAGGTAATTAGACCGTCACTTAACATTTTTGGATGCTCATGTCCTTGACCAACAATGAGTACGTTTCTCTTTAAATTCTTTTCAACTACATACCAAGGCTCGTCACTCGCATTTTGAAGCCCGCCAATTCCTATTCCTTTTCGTTGGCCTAAAGTATGATACATTAAACCTGAATGACGACCGATGACTTCGCCGTTATCATTTTCAATATCACCGGGTTGAGCAGGAATATATTCTTCTAAAAAATCTTTAAATTTCCGTTCGCCAATAAAACAAATGCCCGTACTGTCTTTTTTATTAGCGGTAATAAATCCTTGCTCCTCGGCAATGCGTCTTACTTCTGGTTTTTCTAATTCGCCAACAGGAAACATTGATCGTGCTAACTGAGATTGATCTAATGTGTAGAGAAAATAACTTTGGTCTTTATTTCCATCGATGCCGCGAAGCATCAGTGATTGATTACCAACCCGTTCGACTCGAACGTAATGTCCTGTTGCAATAAATTTAGCACCCAAAACTAAGGCATAATCTAAAAAGGCTTTAAACTTGATCTCTTTATTACACATAATATCAGGATTTGGGGTTCGTCCATCTCGATATTCTTCCAAAAAATATTCAAAAACTCTATCCCAGTATTCGGCTGCAAAATTGATAGTTTTAAACGGGATCTCTAATTTATCAGCGATTGATTTAGCATCAGCCATATCTTCCGCAGCTGCACAATACTCATCGGTATCATCTTCTTCCCAATTTTTCATAAAAACACCAATGACGTTATAGCCTTGTTGTTTTAATAAATAAGCGGCGACTGAAGAATCTACGCCTCCAGACATTCCGACAACAACTGTCGTTTTCGAATTGTCGGTGCTTGAGACTGCGGAGTTAGATTGATTTAATTGATTATTCATAAATTAGATTGGTTAATAGAGTTATTTGATGAGCGTGTTGTAACACTCCATACCGAGGCGATCTTCATCGTTGTAAAAACTGACGGTTTCAAGTGGAATACGTTTACCATCTAAATAGTCACGAAGACATTGTAAAACAAGGGCACTTCGAAGTTTTTTTGGAGGCATTGATGCAATTTCTTGCAAACTAAACCACTCATTAGCCAAAATGTCTGGATCTTGAGGGCTAGGCTCTTGATCTTCTGGGACATCACCAATAAAACAAAACCTAAGATAGGTTTTACCGTTACTAGCGGGGCTCAATAGATAAGTACCTATTAACTGAGTTGGGACAAAATCAAGCCCAGCTTCTTCTTTTACTTCTCTACTCACCGCATCTAAGAGTGATTCTCTTAGTTCAACATGCCCCGCAGGTTGGTTATATACAATTTCACCCGCACTAGAACGTTCTTTCACTAACAAGTATTGATTATTTCGTCTTATAATAGCCGCAACAGTGACGTGGATCTGATCCATTGAATTCCCTTATATTGTAAAAGAGCGTCCATATCATTGAACGCTTCGATATATTTGATGATTAACAAAAACTTATATGAATACTTGAATTCAATATAAGTAAAAACTAGATGATTAACAAACAATGACCCATTTTACCCATTTAAATGAAAAAGGCGAAGCGCAAATGGTCGATGTTGGTGAAAAAGCCACTACATCGAGAACTGCTACCGCATCTGCACAGGTTTTTATGCAATCTAATACGCTTAAAATGATCATGAAAGGTGATCATAAAAAAGGCGATGTGTTAGCGGTTGCAAGAATTGCCGGTATTCAAGCGGCTAAAAAGACTTCAGACTTAATTCCCTTATGCCATCCATTGATGTTGACGTCGATCAAGGTCGATTTAACCCCAGATTGGGATAATAGTTGTATTACCATCAAAACATCCTGTTCATTAGCGGGACAAACGGGTGTAGAAATGGAAGCGCTTACCGCGGCTAGTGTTGCTGGATTAACCATTTACGATATGTGTAAGGCGGTTGATAAAGGCATGGTTATCAGTAATATCCAGCTTGAAAGTAAAATTGGCGGTAAATCGGGTGAATGGGCTCGTAACTCATAAGTAATATAATTAAACATGATTAAAATAAAAGTATTATTTTTTGCGAATTTTCGAGAGTTGTTAGATTGTTCATCTTTGAGTGTTGACTTAAAAGAGGATGCTAATATTAGGGATTTGTGTGATCTGATTAAAGATAAGGGCGACAGTTGGTCTTCTTTGTTTTCAAATGTTCAGTCCGATCTAAACAGTGATCCGATTACCAGTTTGAATAACAAGATAAAGATTGCAGTCAATCAAGAAATGACTACATTAGAGTATTCGCTTAAAAACGGCGATGAAGTTGCATTCTTTCCGCCTGTTACCGGTGGATAAAATGGAAGCGCATCTGCCTATTAATAAACAAATTATCATCAGCACCGAAGCGCTCGATATTGTCGCTCTAAACCAAAATATCCAATTTAATCAAGGTGAAAGTGGTGCGTCTGTTATTTTTACCGGTAACGTCAGAGTATCTAAAGAGGAACAGGGATTAACAAGTATGACACTGGAACATTATCCCGGCATGACGGAATCTTTATTAGATAGTATGTTAAATCAGGCGATTGAAAGATGGCAGTTGAATCGAGTGCTTGTGGCTCATCGTGTTGGCGAGCTTGCTCCTGGTGACCCTATTGTGTTTGTGGGAACTTGTGGGTTGCATCGAAAACAAGCGTTTGAAGCCGCCGAATTCATAATGGATTACCTCAAAAATAAAGCGACATTTTGGAAAAAAGAGCATTACTTGTTAAACGAATCGAAACAAGAGCGATGGATTGAATCTAAACAGAGTGATTTGGATGCGTTAAAACGGTGGTGAGTCAAAATTTAAAGAGTTCAGGTTTGCGCCTTGATAAATTTATTGCAAAAGCGACGGGTAGTACCCGATCTAAGGCAAAAAAACTAATTTTGTCTGGTCAAGTGAATGTTGATCAAACGATTTGCAAGTCAGTTGGATTGATTGTTTCGTCTCAAAATCAAATTGAACTGTCAGGTGACGTTTTAGCGTTTACCGGCAATCGCTACATTCTTCTCAACAAACCCAAAGGATGCATCTGCTCAAGCAAAGACGAGCAATATCCGAGTGTGTTTAATTTGCTAGGTTTGAATAATTTGGACAAGTTACATTTTGCAGGTCGTTTAGATGTCGATACCAGTGGGCTGGTTTTGATCAGTGATGATGGTCAATGGACCCACCGAATAACCTCACCAAAACATAAACATGCAAAAACTTATATTGTTAGTACCAGTGAACCATTAACAAAAAAAGCAATCCAGCAGTTGAAAACTGGCGTTCTGTTAAAAGATAATGTTAAGCCTACTTTGCCTGCCGTCGTCTCGACTATTGATGATTATACTTATTCGATAGCGATTACTGAGGGTCGTTATCATCAAGTTAAGCGAATGTTTGCGGCTGTGGGTAATCATGTTGTTGAATTGCATCGCCGATCGATTGGTAGTTTAAACATCGATGAAACAATGGAAATGGGACAATGGCGACATTTAACCGAAAAGGAAATTGAGAGTTTTTCGAACATACACCTAGTCTGAGCGACTATCTTATTGAAGCCGTATGAATGCTGTGGTATTAATAGCGCTGTTAAAAACAATGCTTTTTGGTTATATAGCCGTTATCAAGTAAGACGCATATTATGCAAATCTTACGAATTAAGTCTTACCAGTAAAATATAAAATTATAACCCATCTAAAATTGAGGGAAATACAATGAGAAAACTAGCCATTACGTCCATGGTTTTGTCTGCATTAGTTGTAGGCTGTAACAATGACGGTAAAGAATCAAAACAAGCGACGGAAGCCGTTGTTACAACTGAATCCGACGTTAAAGCACCGGTTTCTAATCTAGAAACTAATCCCTTTTTTAGCGATTACAACACCCCATTTGGCATCCCGCCATTTGATAAAATCACTAATGAGCATTACGCTCCAGCATTTGATAAAGCCCTAGCGGAAGCAAAGCAAGAAGTTATTGATATAGCAGAAAGTAAAGATGAACCTACTTTTGAAAATACGATTGTGGCATTGGAATATGGCGGACAATTATTAACTAAAGTCGCTAGTGTTTTTTATAACCTAACTAGCGCCCATACCAATGACGATTTAAAAGCAATTTCAAAAGATATAGGTCCCAAATTATCGGGTCTTAATGATGACTTAAATTTAAATCCTCAGCTTTTTAAGAGAGTAGAAACGATTTACAAGCAATTGGACAGTTTAGATTTAAGAGTAGATCAAAAGAAATTACTGGTTGACCGATACAAGCAATTTGTACGAGGTGGAGCTGGGCTAAATGATTCTGATAAGCAAACGCTGAGATATATTAACGGAAAAATCACTAAGTTGAGTTTAGAGTTCGCAGATAATGTTTTAGCGGAAACCAATAACTTTGAAATGGTGGTCGATAGAAAAGAAGATCTTGCGGGACTGCCTGATTATTTAATTGAAGCAGCAGCCGCTGCCGCTGAAACAAGAGAGCATCCAGGCAAGTGGGTTTTCACTACTCATAGACCCAGTAAAACACCTTTCTTAATGTATTCAGACAATAGAGAATTAAGAGAGAAGATGTGGAAGGGATAYACYCATCGYGGWRACAAYGGCAAYGMYAAYGAYAATAAMRAKKTRGTTKCWGAAATMGCTKCATTAMGMGCYCAAAAAGCACARYTGYTMGGWTATAAAASYCAYGCWCATTTTGTNCTTNGAAGGTAACACMGCTAAAACCCCAGAAAACGTTTATAAGTTACTCGATAAAATCTGGCCAGCAGCTATTGCGCAAGCTAAAACAGAAATGGCTGATATGCAAAAAATGGTCGATGAACAAGATGGAGGCTATAAAGTTGAAGCTTGGGATTGGCGTTATCTCGCAGAAAAAATTCGTAAAGCAAGATACGACTTAGATGAAGAACAAACTAAACCTTACTTTTCTTTAGACGATACTTTAAAAGGCGTTTTTTATACGGTTAATAAACTTTATGGAATGACATTTAAAGAAAGAAAGGATTTACCGGTTTATCATGAAGACGTTAGAGTATTTGAAGTCTATTACAAAAATGGTGAGTTAATAGGACTTTATTTAACCGATCATTATGTGCGCGAATCAAAGCGTGGTGGGGCATGGATGAATGCCTATCGCAGTCAGTATGTGACGGAAGAAGGCGATTTCATTAAACCGATTATTGTTAACGTTTTAAATTATCCAAGACCTACAGCTGATAAACCAACACTGTTAACATTCGGTCAAGCAAGTACTTTATTCCATGAATTTGGGCATGCAGCTCATGGGTTTTTATCAAACGGTATTTATCCTTCTCAAGCGGGAACTTCTGTACCAAGAGATTTTGTAGAGTTTCCATCTCAAGTATTAGAAAATTGGATGTATGAACCAGAGGTTTTAGAAAAATTTGCTAAGCACTATAAATCGGGCGAAGTGATCCCGCAGGAATTGATTAAAAAGATTCAAGCAGCAGCGAAGTTTGGACAAGGGTTTTCGACCACTGAATATATGGCTGCTACATTATTAGATTTAGCATGGCATACACAAACCTCAACAGAACCTCAAGACGCTGATGCCTTTGAAAAGAAGGTGTTAGCAGATATTGGTTTAATGCCACAAATTGCACCACGTTATCGTTCGACCTATTTCTCACATATATTTTCGGGTGGTTATTCTGCTGGTTATTATGGATATATTTGGTCTGAGATTTTAGCTGCGGATGCATTTAATGCTTTTAAAGAAAATGGATTATTTGATCAAAAAACAGCCGAAGCTTTTAGAGCTAATATCCTTTCTAAAGGCGGTACTGATGATCCAATGAAATTATATCGTCAGTTTAGAGGACAAGAGCCGGATGCTAAACATTTGCTTAAAAGTCGTGGGTTGATTACTGAGTAGTAGATTAAATAGGGGGGGGCGATGACTAATTATTGTAGATTTTATAATTAGGTTTCGTGCCCTCAGATTACACAGATTACAGACTAACTTCAAGATTCATTCGTCATAGGGTTTTCAAACAGAAAAGTTGACTAAAAATATGCTAGCTACTGAACGTCTAAAACTTGAAAAAAGTGATTTAATAAAAAAATATGCCAACCGAAATAACGGCTTTGCTTTTTATCAAATACTTTCAACAATAACCCCTTATTTCGCTTTATTTTACTTAGCGGTTATCAGTCTTAGTATTTCTTATTGGCTAACTGCATTATCTCTTACAGGATTGATTTTATTTACCATGCGTGTTTTTATGATGATGCATGATGCCGGTCATGGTTGCTTGTTTGTGACATCACGGCAAAACAGTATTGCTGGTTTTATTATGGGCGTTATGTGTGGTGTGCCGGAATATGTATGGTCAAAGCATCACGCTTATCATCATGCAACAAATGGTAATTGGAATAAATACCGTGGTCCGTTGGCGATTTTGTCTAGCGAAGAATATTCTCAATTGAGCAAGAAAAAACAATTACATTATGAGAATAGCCGAAACATATTGTTGGCTCCGTTTGGCGGTTTTTTATATTTTATTTTCACGCCAAGGTTTACTTGGGTTAAGGGAACTATCCAACTAACTTATCATATTATAAAAAACAAATTAAAGTTCCCAAAAGATTCATTTAGTGATGTTGCGGATCGTTTTGAAACTAGGTTTTGGGCTGATTGGAAAGAGTATCGTCATATGGCTGCAAACAATATTGTTTTGATTAGCATTATTGTTACTGCTAGCGGATATTTTGGATTTGTTGAGTTTTTTATTATTTATTTGATTGCATTATCTTTAGCGGGTGCTTTAGGAATAATACTGTTTACCGTTCAACATAACTTTGAGAATTCTTACGCGACTGGGGATGAAGGTTGGGATTACCATTCAGCAGCAATAGAAGGGACTAGTTATTTAGACTTGCCAAAAATTTTAGATTGGTTTACCGCAGATATTGGTTATCACCATGTACATCATTTATCAGCACGCATTCCTAACTATAAGTTACGCGCGTGCCACGAAGAATATCAATATTTGTTCAAAGAAGTGCCTACACTAAAACTTAAAGACGTATTAAGCGCCTTTAAATTTGTTTTATGGGATGAAGCAAGCAGTGGATTGATTTCCATAAAGCAATATAATGAACTCAAAAATCAACAGATGTTAGCTAAACAATCTGTTTGAGAATTCTAAAGCCCTGTAGGAAACCCGTTAGGCTCAAGCGCTTGCGATGTGTATATTTTCTCAGGTGTTTACTCTGCAGGGTACTATGGATATATTTGGTCTGAAATTTTAGTAGCTGATGCGTTTAAAGAAAATGGATAGATAACAGAACCAGAGCAAAGAGTTATTGGAATGAATACAAACGGAGAAAATTATTTTGATTAATTTATTTAAGTTAAAACCATTTTTAATATTGCTGGTAACTATTAGTTTAGTTTTTAATCATTACTCAGCCTTTGCTAATGAAACAAAAGAAGAAAAGTCACAAGGCGAAAAATACATTTCCTTTGAACATCAAATGCAAGATGTTGATAAAGTGATTTCTCTTGCTAAGAAAAACAACAAATTGGCTTTGATTGTTATGGGDGCGAACTGGTGCCATGACAGCCGAAGTTTAGCGAGAAATTTATTTTCTCAAGAAGTTAAAGAAGTCATCGATACGCATTACGAGTTACTTTTTATTAACGTCGGTTTTATGGAAAAAGTTAGACCGGTGATCACACGTTTTGGAATGCCTATTATTTACAGTACACCAACGGCTTTAATTATTGAACCTAATTCTGAGTTGCTCATTAACCGACATAACATTCACACTATTCGTGATGCCGACTCAGTTTCTATTGCTGACACAAAAGCTTATTTCGAAAATATTGCTATTAACCGTTCGAAGTTGGTTCAATCATTATCTTCTTTAGATGCAAATATCGATCAAAAGAAATTAAAACAATTGAATCAAGAAATTGATAACTTTGAAAATTATCAGGCAGATCGTATTTATCAAGCTTATGAAGTGATTGGACCGATGATTAAGGAAAGAAAATCTGGCGTTAAAAATAAAAACTTTCAAAAGTATTGGAAGTCAGCTTCTAAACTTAGATATACAATAACGGATGATCTTGATAAGTTGAGAGGGCAAGCGATTAAGATTGCAAAAAACAAAGATTCAAATGAAAAACTAGATTTTCCTACTTATCCTAAGTTTGCATGGGAATAGATTGGAAATAATGATTGGCGATAAACTGGTAAATTACTTAAACCGCTATTTTCACACAGTTTCGACCTGACTCTTTTGCCAAATACACACCTTCATCTGCTTTTTTTATGAGATGATTTTGTACTTCTTCAAAACTCATTCTTTCTGAATGATTAGGTGACCAAGTACTTATGCCTATTGATACAGTAATTTTAAAATCTTTATCATAGTCATCTTTT
This sequence comes from Kangiella sp., assembly GCA_002733465.1. Classification (GTDB taxonomy): domain Bacteria; phylum Pseudomonadota; class Gammaproteobacteria; order Enterobacterales; family Kangiellaceae. The sequence continues at coordinate 167,745 of NVVT01000009.1, read as the reverse complement.
ATTATGATTTCTGCGATGCTTTTTCTAATTCTTTCCGCTATTTCTTTGGCGTGAGATTGATCCGTTTCTGGTAACATCACGGTAAATTCTTCACCTCCAAAACGTGATAAAACATCGGATTGTCTAAGCTGTGGCTTAATGGCTTTTGCTACCGCTTGTAATGCTCTATCTCCAGTTAAGTGACCATGTGTATCATTCACTAATTTAAAATGATCGAGATCTAAAAACAAACAAGATAGGCTAGATGAAGACCGACTTGCTCTAGCTATTTCACGAGTAATTGATTGGACAAAGTAACGTCGATTTTTGGTTCGAGTGAGTAAATCAACCAAACTCAATAATTTGAACTGTTCTTGAGTGATGGCATTTTCTATACAAATGCTGACGACTGCACCTAAATGAGCTAAAAAACTGGTGGCAAATCCGGGCGTAAACCTTTCGATATTATGACTACCTAAATGTAAACTTCCAATTAACTCGCCGTTTTTTGTCAGCGGTAGTTTTGCGACGCTTTTTGGCGTTTTATCTGTGTAGGNTNGAAAAWTTKYKYAWKTWNCGTTTMAYYKTKWKWCWRYKKKASATSATRKKWYKTWKMAWWMRYWGAKYWTRMSKKRKSWWKWKYWWKATTAGTGGAAACATAGCTTAAATTAGCAAAATCTAACTCTCCATAAATGTCTGTAATCAGCATTTGCATTTCATTACTTTTATCAACCAATATGAGTTCAACTAACTCAAGGTCAAATTGTTCATTAAGCTCACTTAGTAAACGTGTATATAAAGTCGATAGAGAGTTTGCGCGCAAGAAGTGAAGTTCTAAGTTGTGAAATTTAGCTTGTGATTTTTCGTTGTGTTTGGCTTTGTTGATTAAAGCTGACAAAGTGGCTTTTAATGTACGGTTGCTCTTTTCACCACTAATATTAGTTGGGGTAAATATTTCATCAGTGGATTGTATAAACGTCATTTAAATCAATACCTCAGCACAGCGACAACTTAATAAGTTTGGCACATATTTTATCGGCTATTATTTTATTTCAGCAATTTATGATTTTAATCACAAACAATTAGACCGAGTTTAATAAATTATGCCTATACTCAATTTAGTAGGTATCAATTGCGGATGATTTGAGTGACAAAAGATTTAACAGCCAACGATATAATCGATCTTGACCCMMGRGRWYSKGATYYMWYTSAYWRKARSCMWMRRSAWMRTKYCSKWKSRWSWARYRMRKMCYRRGWRSARAMYRKYSRYGWRCRKCGYWCYTTTGATAGGCGAGAAGGAGCCGATCGGCGTCAACATGCCGGGCGTGGTATTACCGTACCAGATATGCGTTTAAATGATCGACGCATGGCAAATAATCGTCGTAAAGTTAGGCTCACAATCACGGGTCGAGCTATGGATGTTTGATCCTATTTATTTATGTCCAAGGATGGGCTGTATGCAGTAAAGAGCCAAGGAAGGCGGTACTGCGACAAAGTAATGTAAAATCAGGTACTATTCTCTTTATTCCTCTCAAAAACATCCTCTAAAGTGAAAAAAATTTTAATCGTTTTTGTATCTTTATTAGTCATTTTATTACTTATTCTCTTTATTAATACTTGGCTACTCACACCACTAGAAAGAGAGCAGTATCAACCTCAAAGTATTAATGTAGATAAAGACCGCATTGTTCAGCACATGTCTGAAGCGATAAGATTTCGAACGATATCCATATTACAAAAAACAATCTCACAAAAGTCAGGCTCACAAAAGCCAGCCTCAGAAGACTCGTTTCTTGAATTTACTAGTTGGATAAAACAAACTTACCCTAACTTGTTTACAAAGCTTGAAGTTCAACAAATAGAGGGCTATAGCCTATTTTTAAAATGGCAAGGCTCCAATGAATCGCTTAAACCAATTCTTTTGACTGCTCATTATGATGTTGTTCCGGTTATTGCTGGAACTGAATCGTTATGGCGTTATCCTCCTTTCTCAGGGAAAGTTGCAGAAGGCTATGTTTGGGGAAGAGGGGCGTTAGATGATAAAGGAGCCGTAATTAGTATGTTAGAAGCCGCTTCACTACTTGAAAAACAAGGATTTCAGCCTGAACGAAGTATCTATTTCAGTTTTGGGCACGATGAAGAATTGGGCGGGATTAATGGCGCTGGCAAGGTGGTTGAGTTTGCTAAAGAGAATAATATTCAATTTTTATGGTCTTTAGATGAAGGCGCTTTTCTTTTTGAAGGGTTGATTCCCGGTGTTGAACAAATCATGGGAACGATTAATATCGCTGAAAAAGGTAGTGTTACCTTAAAGGTGATAGCAACAGCAGAAGGGGGGCATTCATCAATGCCACCTAAACAAACGGCCGTAGGTATTTTAGCTGAAGCTATAATTAAGTTGGAGAGTAACCCATTAGCTGGCGGTCTTGATGGGCTTTCTTCGTATTTACTTGATGAGGCTAGTCGGTATATGCCTTTTAGTAAAAGAATGCTTTTTGCAAATCAATGGCTGTTTAAAAAACTTATTGAAGACAAGCTTTCTGACTCGGTAGTCATGAAAGCACAAATGATCACCACGACTGCGCCGACCATGCTATCAGCGAGTCCAAAGGCAAATGTATTAGCTATTGAAGCGGTCGCTACAGTCAATTTTAGAATTCATCCAAGAGACAGTATAAAAAGCATTATTGAGCATGTTAACCGAGTGATTGATAATCCAAATGTTCGAGTTGAGCAAGTAGAAGGCTGGGGCAATCCGGCTTCTAAAGTTTCTTCTATCGAGTCAAAAGGATACCAAACTTTAGTTCAATCCACTTATGAAATACATGATAGCGTGGTTTTGACGCCAGGTTTGATGATTGCCGCATCGGACTCAAGACATTATAGTCAAATCAGCGAAAACTCTTATCGTTTCAATCCAATGTTGGTGACTCCCGATGACATTGCTTCATTTCATGGTACCAATGAAAAAATATCGATTGATAATTTGATCCTTGCAACAAAAGTCTATAACCGAATTATGGTCAATGGCTCTAAAAAATAAAAATTGTTTTAAATTAAACAAATAACCACTTGTATAGATAGCACTCGTTTTGGTAGTATACTCCTCGTTGAGGGTAGTTCTCATATGATCATTAATCACTTTACTCAGGCATTTTCTCCACAGATTTTGATTCAAGGACGAATTCTGAGTTAGCTCCGGTTTGATTGTCTCCACTGTCGATTATTTGATCGCAGGGGTGTGATAACTGAGTTGATAAGTTAAATGATTAGGCTAAATTATTAGTTTAGGTAGTTTAAGTAACTGCTTTTTACCTTACTGAAATCGATTCCGCTTTTCAGCGTTTTTATATAAGACGCTTTATGAGATAGCACTGTAATGTAGTTGTACGGATAGATTGATTTTAGTCGATGGCTTTAATAGATATCTTTAGGTAAACTTTACTTTTAGTAGCTTGATCAGATTGTTTTTAAAGGCAAGTCGTTTTTAAAGACAAAACGCTTTAAAGCTCAGTTTGTCAAACAGTCGGCAGTGAAACGGCTACCCTCAACACCAACACTTTTCAAGGAATCACTTATTATGGTTGATATTTTAAGCCAACCATCCATGTTAATAGCGCTTATTAGTCTCCTTATATTAGCTATTATTTTAATTCTTCAATTTAGGCAAGGTCAGTTTAAACAACGTCTTAAACAAGACGGGCAAACAATCGAAGAGCTATTAAGCACTGAATTAAAGCAAAATCAAGAGTCGATCAGCGAGTTAATCACTGATAATCAAAGCAAAAGCCAAATATTGTTATTTGAGCAACTTTCTAAAGATCGTGAAAAACAGTTAATGAGTTTGTCTGAGTTAAAGTTAGATTTAGAAAAGCGCTTTGCAGGTTCAGAAAAATCATCGAGTGAAAATATTCAAAACTTCAAATTAGAGATGATTGAAAAATTTGAACAGCTTAAACGAAACACATCACAGTCGATGCGGGAAGGTCAGGAATCTCTAACTTCTAAGGTGAATCTATTTGGTGAAAAAATAAGTAGCAGTATGCAACAGCATCAAACCGCAACCAGCGAATTGATTAAAAACAATATATCCATTGGCATCAAAGAGATAAGAGAAGAGCTTGATAGGAATATTAAGAGACAAAATGAATCAATTACTCAATCTATAGGCACTTTAACCGACTCAACCGATAAACGGTTAAAAGAAATCAGTGGGCAAGTAGAAAAGAAATTAGCGGAAGGTTTTGATAAAACTAATCAAACCTTTAGCGACGTGATTAAGCGTTTAGCGATGATTGATGAAGCTCAAAAGAAGATAACAGAGCTTTCAACAAATGTTGTAAGCCTACAAGAAATATTGAATGATAAACGTTCAAGAGGCGCTTTTGGAGAGGTGCAATTACAGTCTCTGATCAGTAATATCATTCCAGACGCACATTATAAAATGCAATATAAATTATCCAATGACAAAATAGTCGATTGCTTGCTAACCTTGCCAGAACCTACCGGAAAAATTGGCATCGATGCAAAATTCCCATTAGAAAGTTATAAGAGAATGACAAACCTATCTGTCGCAGAAGTGGATCGAGCTAAGGCAAGTAAGCAGTTTGTTCGAGATGTAAAAAAACATATTACCGATATTTCAGAAAAATATGTACTGCCACCAGAAACATCCGATGGTGCTGTCATGTTTATACCCGCCGAAAGTGTCTTTGCAGAAATTCATGGACAATGCCCCGAGCTGGTTGAGTATGCATATCGTTGTAAAGTCTGGATGGTATCACCGACAACATTAATGGCTATTTTAACAACGGCGTCAGCAGTCATAAAGGACGAGGCGACGCGTAAACAAGTTCATATCATCAAAGAACACTTATCAGCGCTTGGAAAAGACTTTGGGCGCTTTCAAGATCGTATGGATAAATTATCGACACATATCGGACAAGTCAGTAAAGATGTCGATTCGGTGCATGTTTCAGCTAAAAAAATCAGCACACGATTTGAAAAGATTGAAAATGTTGAATTGAATTTAGAAGAAGACTCGACTAGTTCTTCTTTATCTATAGAAAATTAAAAATTTAGGTAAAAACTAGGAAGTTATCCATAATTTGCACTATATTTTAAATATAAGAATTTTATTTATTTAGGTGAATTACATTGTCGATACCTTCAGCAGTAATAAAAAAACTGGAATCTTTATCCGTTCAATATCAAGTTGTATCAAATCCTTATATTGGTGATAACCCCATTAATACAAGAAATGAAGATTATAAAGAAACACGTTTACGCGGTGTCGGAATGATTTATGAGGGGCAAAAGTTTTTAGCTATCTTGCCATATGAATACTTGCTAGATTATCGTCAAATGACTGAGTTGCTTGGCTTTGAAGCAAAAATCATGTCWAAGAAAGAGACTCAGTCTTATTTCAAAAATTGTGATGAAAACAGCTCGCCTTTAGTATCTGAAGTGTTCAATTTTGAATTTCTGGTTGATCCAAGCGTCTTAGATAAAGACGAGATTTTAATTGATAGCGGTGATTCTGAGTCATTATTAAAAATAGATAAAATTGGATGTAATTTACTCTATCAAGACTGTGACTCTTTCATCTTTACCGCATCACCAGAAAAGCTCTATGCGGGTAAAAATAATGAAAAAAGCGATGTCGATTTAAGTTTTACCCCAACTAGGCTTAAACAAAGAATTGATGAAACCTTCGATCTGCCTGCAATGCCTGATATTGCTCAGGATATTATGAAATTACGAGTAGATCCGAGTGCCGATGCTAAAAAACTAAGCCAAATTGTAGCAAGAGATCCTTCATTAGCGGCACAAGTTATTAGTTGGGCAAGTTCTCCATATTATGGTTATCAAGGTAAAATTGACTCAATAGAAACTGCTATTGCAAGAGTGTTAGGCTTTGAGTTAGTAATGAATCTTGCATTAGGTATCTCAATTGGCAAATCGTTGAAAGTACCAAAAGATGGACCAATTGGCGTAAAAGAATTTTGGAGGCAGGCCATTTATTGCGCTAATCTGGCTGAAAAATTATGCCGAGCAATGCCGGTAAAACATCGACCAGAAAGAGGATTAATCTACTTGAGTGGATTGCTTCACAATTTCGGACATTTGCTCATGGGACATATATTCCCTCCTCAATTTGATTTAATTAATCGAACCATTGAAGCCAATCCCTATACCTCGATAGAAGATATTGAATTCTATATCCTCGGCGTAACTCACGAAGAAATTGGAGCATGGTTAATGCAAAATTGGCATATGCCAGAAGAGCTAATTGTTGCGGTTCATCGACATCACCAAGAAGAATTCTGGAGTAAACACGCTGTGTATTCAAATCTAGTGTTAGTAGCAAATAGAATGTTAAAGCAACTTGATATAGGTGATTCTGTATTAACTACTGTGCCGGATTCTACTTTAGAGTTGTTATCATTAGATCATTCTATTTTAAGCGACACATTTGAGGATCTTAAGCTAGAGTCTGAATCTTTAGATATTATGGCTAAGCAATTGGTTGCATAGGATAGAAGCGTTATATTATTTTATCTAGGGCTCTAGACTGAAAGGTTTCTAGCTGAGCACCCGTAGGGCACCAAAAGTAGGCACTACGAAGCGAGGCTATAAACAACCATCTTCTTGGTTAAGTAATTTTCAGTTAGAATGACTAGCTCAAAAATCACTTGCCTCAAATATGGATGTTTCTAGCCTTGCTGAAACCTGTATCTAGAGGTGGGATGGGTATAAACGTTAATAAAGCTTTAGACTACCAAGCTCTTCCATTATAATTCTGTTATCTAATAATTTAGTCTATTCGCAATGAGTTATCAAGTTCTCGCCCGTAAGTGGCGTCCAAAATCATTTGAAGAGTTAGTCGGTCAGGAACAAACTGCCCGTGCTTTGTCGAATGCGCTTGAAACTCAGCGATTACACCATGCTTATTTATTTACCGGCACTCGCGGTGTTGGTAAAACAACCATTGCACGTATTTTGTCTAAAAGTCTAAATTGCGATACTGGGATAACTTCAAAACCCTGTGGCACTTGTTCAAGTTGTACAGAAATTGACCAAGGACGTTTTGTTGATTTGATGGAAATTGATGCTGCATCTAAAACTAAGGTCGAAGATACTCGAGAGTTACTTGATAATGTTCAATACAGACCCACTCGCGGTCGTTATAAAGTTTATCTAATTGATGAAGTGCATATGCTCAGTACCCACAGTTTTAATGCGCTTTTAAAAACGCTAGAAGAGCCTCCGCCACATGTGATATTTTTACTAGCAACAACAGACCCTCAAAAATTACCAGTWACCGTATTRTCACGYTGTTTACARTTYCATTTAAARAGAATGGAAGAAGATCAAATTATTCCTCACCTCAGTAAGATTTTAAAAGCGGAAGAAATTGATTTTGAAGAGTCTGCACTAAACCCTATTGCTARAGGTGCTGATGGYAGTATGCGAGATGCGCTTAGTTTGCTTGATCAAGCGATAGCATTTTGTGGTGATAAAATAGAAAAAAACTCTGTACTAGAAATGCTAGGGAGCATTGACCAATCCTACTGTTTAGATTTATTGAACGCAATTATTGAATCAGATTCTCAAAAAGTCTTATCGATCATAGAGAATATGTCTCAGTATTCTCCTAATTATGCAGAAGTAATGTCTGACTGGTTAACTTTAATGCATAAAATTGCAGTGACTCAAGCGGGTATGGGATTTACTTCGGGGACGGATGTTTCAGAGACTGTCGGTTTCGATGATGAAAACTCATTAGAGAATCTTGCCAATAGAGCGAGTCCAGAATCTATCCAACTGTATTACCAATTAGCTTTAGTTGCCAAAAAAGATTTAGCTTTCGCGCCTCATCCTAGACAGGGTTTTGAAATGGCCTTTTTAAGAATCTTAGCGTTTAAACCAAAAACGGTGAAGTCGGTTAAATCCAAACCTCTTGAATCCAAATCGACTAGTTCTCAACCAATTACTTCTAAACTAACAGCAGAAGTCGCGCCTTCAACCGAAAAAAAAAACTCCCTGAATTAGATAAATTAGATAAATTAAAAAACATCGTCAAAAATAACGTCGATACTAGAATTGAAACTAGACTAGAAACTAATATAGCCACTAGTCAATCAAACTTTGAGTCTGAATCTGCAATACCGCTTGACGATTCAAAAGAAAATACAGAATGCTCGAATCAAATTGAAACACATCCAAACCAACAGTCAGAACCATCACAAACGTTACCTATCGAAAATATAAAAGAGACTGTAGCGAGTGGGGTCATTGAAAAGGTCAAAATTTCTGTAGAAAACTCAGGAGTTGTTAATAGTGAAACCCCAAAGTTAGAAGCAGTTAATAATGAAACTATTAAAAATGAAGAGCAAGAAACAATTACCATTATTGAAGAACCTAAACCAAAAATAGCGGTTCAAACAATTAACAAAAGTAATTGGCATTTAGCTTTGAGTTATTCTGGTATAGAAGGAAACGGGCTACAAGTTTTATTAAATTCACTGGCGGAATATGATAATAATCAATTAATTATTCGGCACTTGCCAAAAGTGGTACATTTATTAACGGATAGTTTAAATGTTTCAATGATTCAGTATTTACAGGACTATTTTGATGATGCTAATTTAACTATTAACTTAAAAGCAAAAGAAGAATTAATAAACACACCCAGAGATAGAAAAGTCAAAAGGCATGAAGATGATATAGAAGCCTTTTGTAAAGAATTGACAGACAACCTTTGTGTCGCGAAATTACAAAGTGAGTTAGGCGCAGTGATTGATAAACAAACGATAGATGTTAAATCTAAAGATTTTTAAAACATGKAATTATATACAACCAAATTATCCAAAAGTATTTAAATAAAATAGAAAAACATTAGAGAGAGAATTAAATGAACGGTTTAGGCGATTTAATGAAGCAAGCGCAAAAAATGCAAGAAAAAATGCAAAAAGCGCAGGAAGAAGTAGCCAATGTTGAAGTCATTGGTGAGTCTGGCGCGGGCATGGTGAGTATAACGATGACCGGTAAACATGATGTTAAATCGGTAAGTATTCAAGATAGCCTACTAACTGAAGATAAAGAGATTCTGGAAGATTTAATTGCTGCTGCGGTTAACGATGCGGTGCGTAAAGTAGAAGACTCAACCAAAGATATGATGTCATCCGTCACCGAAGGTTTGCCAATTCCCCCTGGCTTTAAGATGCCGTTTTAAGATGAGCGTCACTTTCAGATGAGTACCATTTTCAAATGAGTGTATTGTAAAATGAGTCAAGTTTCGTTATTAAATGAGCTAATTGATGCATTAAGTTGCCTGCCCAGTGTTGGTCGTAAAACAGCTCAGCGCATGGCTTATAATCTTCTCGATAAAAAACGTGAAAAAGGTTTGGTGTTAGCCGCAACTTTAGAAAACGCCATGAGAAATATTGGTAATTGCTCTATTTGTAGAAACTATACTGAACAGACTGTTTGCCACCTTTGCGAAAATACAAAACGAGATAAAAATACACTTTGTATTGTTCACTCGCCGTCTGATGTTTTAGCTATTGAATCAACTGCAAATTTTAGCGGGAAATATTTTGTTCTTTTAGGTCAGCTTTCTCCTTTGGATGGAATAGGACCAGAAGAAATTGGTATGTCTTTGTTATCTAAACGATTGGCCGAAGGTGAGATTTCCGAAGTGATAGTGGCAACATCGTCAACTGTTGAAGGTGAAGCTACCGCTCATTATATTTCTCAAGTAGCCAAACAAGTAGAGCAAAATAATGTGAACATAACGATATCTGTTACTAGATTAGCGCAAGGTGTTCCAGTTGGTGGAGAGCTTGAATATTTAGATCAATCGACTCTTGCTTTGTCACTGGCTAATCGAAGCGAATTTTAGACTGATGAGTTATTAGGTGAGAGACTACAATTGCATTAAAATATCGAAGAAGTAAAAACCAGCTTCCCCCCTTTGTGAAGGTCGTTACACGGATGTAGCTTAGTAGAACAATGCAGGAGCAATTGTCGGGGAATTGAGGGGGATTTATCTCTGAGGCTAATAACACATTAATTAAATGCGTAAAGCAAAATCTCAAAATCTCCCCTAACCCCTCTTTTCTAAAGAGGGGAACTGGTTAATAAATAACTAAGTTAGATTGTTTTATTTAATATGTAATAAGAATACAGAGAAAAAAATATGCGAGTTGTTGAAATTCTACTAGTTGAAGCACCACATAAGCCTGGCAATATGGCAAAAGTTTTAGCGGTTATAGGCGATCTTGATGTTACCGTCGAAGGTTTGAATGCGGTAAGACGGCTTGATGAAGAAACCATTTGGGAAATCACAATCGAGTATGACGATACACTCGACATTGAAGTTTTAATTGAAGCGATTAACCAGTTACCGGAAACAAAAATGGTCGGAAAGTCGGATCGTGTGTTTAATCGCCATAAGGGTGGAAAAATAAAAACCGTTTCAAAAATATCGATTAACTCATTAGAAATTTTACGGGATGTTTACACGCCAGGTGTTGCACGCGTTTGCGAAGCAATAAAAGAAACGCCAAGCAAAATTAAAGAGTTTACTAATATTCAAAATACTGTTGCTATTGTCACAAACGGAACTGCGATCCTTGGTTTAGGTGATATTGGGGCGGAAGCCGGCTTACCAGTGATGGAAGGTAAAGCCGCGATATTAGCGGAACTGGTTGATCTTTCCGGTGTACCAATTTTACTGAATACTAAAGATAGTCTAAAAATAATAAAAACGGTAGAAGCCATTGCTCCATCTTTCGGAGCCATTTTGTTAGAAGATATAAAAGCGCCTGAGTGTTTTGAAATTGAATCGGAATTAATTCAAAGATTAAATAAACCCGTTTTTCATGATGACCAACATGGCACTGCCATCGTGGCGTTAGCAGCTTTATTATCTGCAACAAAAAAACAAGGCGTTAATATTAAGGATTGTGTTTTTGGTCAAGTGGGTCTTGGTGCCGCAGGAATTGGCATTTGTAGTTTAATGAGAGACTACGGAGTAAAGGATGTACTTGGAACTGATATCAATCCTGATGCTATGTTGCGTTTGGGTGATTTAGGAGGGCAACCGTGTTCACTTGAAGAGCTAATGTCAAAAGCGGATATAGTCGTTGCTACAACGGGCGTAAAAGGATTAATCAAACCAGAGATGGTGAAAAAAGGTCAAATTATAATGGCTTTAACAAATCCCGATCCGGAAATTGAGCCAGAGGTTGCCATGAAAATGGGAGCTGCTTATGCAACTTGCGGAAAAATAGTCAATAACATGTTAGCGTTTCCAGGATTATTTAAAGGTACGTTGGAAGCAGAGGTTACAGAAATAACACATTTAATGCGAATTGCTGCGGCTGAAACTTTGTCCAGGTTGGCAAAGGACGGTGCTTTGGTTCCATCCGCATTAAATCAAGAGGCGCACCATGCTGTAGCAAAAGCTGTTTTTGATGCTGCGATTCGTCAGTAATATTTTAAAAACTAAATAAGTCTATTGAGCTTGTTGGTATAAATAAATTCCACCAGCGATTGCACCTGCAACAGCTATAACAGCCAATGTGATTTTCACCCAACTCCATGGACGTTCTCCCTGAACTTCTCCCGTTCTAGCATTCACCAAAAATCGATAAACTTTCTCTTTATATTTGTAAGCGCTGATCCAAACCGGTAGTAGAATATGCTTGAAAGAAATATTTGAATGCTGAGTTGATACTGAGTGAATGCGTTGTTCATCACCACCAATATGCCATCTTATCGCGATACGAATTTGATCATCCATTATTTCCTTACCGACTTCAAATCCTTGTTCTAAATTAATTTGATAACTTTCTGATTTAAAACCACTTAAATAATCATCTTTATAGGCTACTAAGTTTTCTAAATCCCAAGGTTCAAGTGCTCTTAAATATTTTCTTGGTAATGATTTGCTTGCAACGACCAATACATCATCAAAATCTTTGGTGACAGTCCCTGATACGGGATACCAACGAGTTCGCCTTTCTTGAGCTGAATAAGTTTCTCGTTTTCCATCTGAGCCTGTTCTGGTTCGTGTGACAGTTACATAATAATAAATCCCTCGTTGACCGGTGTAATAATTTAATGTATCTGCATCATATGTCCAGTAAGGAACATAAACTCCGCTGACGGCCACATTCAACTTTGCTTTTTTCATCAATGCATTTGGTGCAAACCACAATCCTTTTAACCAATCTTTATAACTTTGTTTGGCTGTTTTTCTGGTGATTTTAAAAGGCAGTAACGAGCGAGGTTTTATCAGTTTTTTTGTTTTAGCCGTGGTAACAATTTCGCTATCGCAAAACGGGCAGTTGAGAGAGGTGATATTTGCTTCAGTGCTCGACTCTGCGCCACAGGAAGTACATTTTACAAATAATTTTTCTTCAGTTATTTCATCATCCTGCATATTAGTAAGAAATTTTTTGAAGTCTAATTCTTGAATGTCTTTTTCTGATGTTGGAATAGCATTGCGGTGATCACAATATTTACATTTTAATGATTTTGTTCCAGGGGCATAAGTGAGTTTTGCGCCACATTGCTGGCATTTAAATTGGCTTGCGTTGGTATTTTTCGCATCCAACGTATCACCTTTTTCTTTCGTATTAGATTCTTTCACTGGGTTTAAATGTGGTGGAGTGTTAGCCATTTTACTTTAACCTATTAATTTTGGAGAGATGGTATCTACAGTTACATTTATTTAGGTGGCAAAGGTGGAGGCATCGAAGGAAACAGTTTATTAGTCTCTGAAACCCTTCCAGCGCTTTCCCAATTTGCCATACCGTCTGTCCACACTAGACTTTCTTTTGTAATAGAACCATCTTTAATAAATGATTTTATTTGAGTAATTGACAATGGACCCTTTGATTCACCGTTAATAGCAACATGATAAATCTTTGCTTGGGGTAATGGTGGTGGCGATGATGGAGCGTTTGAGCTTGATTGATTATGGCCATTATTGGATTGATTCATGCTTTGACCCATTTGATTAGCCATTGCAAATCCCATTCCCATCCCCATTCCACCACCGGCCATTCCATCATTCTCGGCGGCTTTTTCCATGGCAGTGGCTGCTTGAAATTGAGTATATCGATTAAGGTTGCCAATAATTCCCATGCTAGTTCGTTTATCTAAAACTTCCTCTACCGCTGGCGGTAAAGAAATATTCTCTACCAACATTTTAGTGATATCAATTCCGTAAGCGAGAAAGTCATCGTGGATTTTTTCGGTAATAAAATCACCTAATTCGGTGTAATTGGCGGCCATGTCCAAAACAGGAATTTTGGCTTCACCAATCAAATCAGCAAAACGAGAAACAATTAGGTTTCTTAGTTGACTGGTAATTTCATCGGTTGTAAATCGTCCATCGGTTCCAACAATTTCGGTAATAAATGTTTTTGCATCTTTAACGCGAATAGCATAAGTACCAAATGCTCTTATCCTTATTGGACCAAACTCAGGATCTCTAAGCGTTATAGGATTTTTAGTACCCCATTTTAAATCAGTAAAACGGCGGGTATTAATAAAGTAGACTTCAGCTTTAAATGGGCTGTGAAAACCGTATTTCCAACCTTGAATGGTTGAAAGTAGAGGGAGGTTATCGGTTTCTAATTCATAATCGCCGGGTTCGAATATATCAGCTATTTTACCTTTGTTAATAAATACGGCGAGTTGAGATTCTCTTACGATTAATTTTGCACCCATTTTGATTTCGTTGTCATAACGATCAAAGCGGTATACCATTGTGTCTCGGCTATCATCAGTCCATTCAATAATATCGATGAATTCGCCGCGTAATTTGTCAAAAAAACCCATAATTGGCACCTAGAATATTTAAGAAAAGTTGAATATTTAAGAAAGCTTGGTTAATTATTATCAATCGAATTTTATTATCAAGAAACAAACAATTAAAAGACAATCATTTTGCAACAGTATAACAAAGGCATAACGAAGCATCACACGAAATATTCCAACATGATTGGAAGATTATCGTTTATTGTCTTTTTGTCGATTTTTAACCCCGCATACGCTTCTCACTACCAATATACCGTTAAATTTGTTGATTCCTTGGCTAGCGCTGAAATAACTGTCTGTTTAGATGGTGAACAAGATGACTATTTGGAAATTGATCGTTTTGTTGCCTATAAGACTTTGATCGAAAAACCGAAAATCAAAGAAACGGACACTGATATTGAAATCGAAGGGCGTTTTTGGAATATTAAAGGGCTCAATAAAAATGCTTGTGTGGAATATGAAGTTTCGTTAGTAGAGAATTTATTAAAAAGAAGTACGAAAAAGAGGGGATTATCTACCTCAAAGGAAAATCAAAAAATTCTTCATATAGAAGAAAATAACTGGCTTTGGTTACCTGAAAAATATGACTCTTTGGATACCATTGATATTGAATTAATTCTTTCAAAGAATTATCAAGTTTCAACACCCTGGCAACAACTAGATTTTAACAAACACCTCTATAGACTGGGGCACGAACCTCAAGACTGGGGATTCCATATTGTTATAGGTGATATTGATGTTGCTCAAATTGAAATTGGGAATGATCGCAGAATTAATATCGCAACCATTAATGCTAGCGGTACAACAAAGTCGACTACTCAATTTATCAATCAGTGGTTGAGGAACATTGCTAACTCAGTTAAAAATTATCTCGGGCAATATCCGTTAAAGCAAATGCAGGTTGTTGTTTATCCTCAAGACGGTGTTAAACGTAGTCCGGTACCCTGGGGCGAAATTTCACGAGGAAATGGACTCGGGATATTGTTTGTTATTCGACCTGACCACGCTATTGAAGACTTTTATGATGATTGGACTGCGTCACATGAGTTTGCGCACTCATTACTACCCAAATTACGCTACCGAGATATTTGGCTATCCGAAGGCCTTGCATCTTATCTGCAGTACGTATTAATGGCTCAAAATAACCAGCTCACAAAAGAACAATCATGGAAGAGAATTTACAAAGGATTTCAAAAAGGTATAAAAGGCACTCAATCTGTTGGCAGGGAGAAACTTCTTGATGTTTCAGATAATAGAAAGAGAGGTGCGAGATCTGGTAGAACGATGAGAATATATTGGAGTGGTGCGGCTTATTTTTTGAAAGCTGATATAAGGCTACGAAAGGAGTCTAAAGGCATAGTTGGTTTAAATGATGTGTTGTTGAAATTAAGCAACTGTTGTCTTAAAGGTAGTAAAGTATGGAGTGGTGGGGCATTGGCTTCAAAACTAGACGAACTTTCAAATACAACGGTATTCTCGATTTTATATAAAAATATGGCTTATTCTTCAGAATTTCCTAAATTTAACAAAGAGTTTGAGAGTTTAGGTTTTGATATTTCTGAGAGTTCGATTATGCTCGGAAAATATAGCGAAACAACCCTTTCAAATTCAATTATGACGGCTAGAAATCATAGCCAATAGCTACTAGTAAGGACTTAAATAATAATATGCATAAAGCAATGCACAAAACTATGTTTAGTACATTCATTATCAAAGATATTTTATGGCTAATCTCGAAACTCTTTTTATGGGTAACCGGATGGAAGGTTGTAGATGAAGATATAAAAAACCATAAAAAGTTTGTAATGATAGCGGCTCCTCACACTAGTAATTGGGATTTACCTTATATGTTAGCCATCTGTTTTGTATTAAAAGTGCAGCCCTATTGGATGGGGAAATCGCAGATTTTTAAGTTTCCTTTTAAAGGAATGATGAAATGGATGGGAGGAATACCTATTGATCGAAGTAAAGCTAATAATGTTGTTGAAGCGACTGCTGAAATTATGAAGCAATCAGAAGAGCTAATCGTGACCATTCCACCGGAAGGTACGCGGTCAAAAGTACGATATTGGAAAACGGGTTTTTATCATATTGCTAATTTATCTAATGTTCCCATTGTTTTGGGTTTTTTGGATTACAAAAATAAAGAAGGTGGGATTGGCGGAATGATCCAACCAACTGGAAATCTTGAAGATGATATGGTGAAAATTAAGGCGTTCTATCAGCCTATTAGTGGTAAAAATGATTCCGAGACAGTCTAAAGGTTTGATATTCAGAAATAATTTTTTCTATCAGAAGAGAGGTTTTTAGGATCAAACCTTTGAACGCCAGCATTCTCAATTAGCAAGTTTTCAGCTTTCACGATACATTTACCACAGGAATCACCGACACCTAATTCTTGCATAATATCATCAATAGAATCGCATCCTTTAGATTGTGCTTCAAGGATTTTCTTATCGGTTATGGCATTACAAATACATATGTACATGGTTTTTACTAAGTAGCATATTAAATCTTACTAATGAGTATAAGAACGATTCTCATTTAGGTCAAGGTGAGTTATGATCTTTTTCAATTATTTTAATTTAAACTATTAGTGGCTGCATAAAATTAGGCGTATAGTTCCTTTTTATCAAGTTTATTAATAGCATTCAGTGATTGAGTCTCAGTTAGGTACATTTTATGAAATTAGATAGTCAAGTCAATCAACACCTCAATACTGTTCTCAAGTCACTGCTGACGGGGATCAATCAGTATTTTTTACATTCACGAATGTATGGGAACTGGGGTTTTGATGCGCTCAAGGCACAAAATTACAAATACTCAATTAAATTGATGAAAGAGTCAGATGTTTTGATAAAACGAATTTTATTTTTACAAGGATTACCCAATTTACAAGCATTAGGTAGTTTGTCTATTGGAACAGACGTTGAAGAATCGTTAAAAGGAAATATGATTTTCGAAACTGAATTACGTGATGAATTAGTCGATGCTATAAAATACTGTGAATCTGTGGCGGATTATATCAGCCGAGATAATTTAACTGAAATATTGGAAGAGTCGGAAGAGCAAATTGATTGGCTTGAAACTCAAGAATATTTAATCTCTAATATGGGATCTGAAAACTATTTACAGTCCGCGCTTTAATAAACTACATGTTAAAAGAAGATAGGAAACAATCATGAAAGGTAGCAAAAGAGTTATTCAGAATTTACAAGCTCTCCTAGAGTCAGAACTAACAGCATTTGATCAATATTTTATTCACGCCCGGATGTATGCCGACTGGGGATTAAGTAAATTGGACGAGCGAATTTCCCACGAAGCTGATGAAGAGAAATTACATGCGCAAATGCTAATTGACCGGATTTTATTTTTAGAATCAACGCCAGACTTATCAAAACGCAGTCCATTAAATATTGGAACTGACGTGCCAAGCATGTTGCAGAATGATTTAGATTATGAGTACGCTGTGGCGGATAAATTAAGAGTAGTTATTGCTATCTGTGAGGAAGAAAAGGATTATCAAACTCGTCAAATACTTTTAAAATTATTAGAAGATACCGAAGAAGATCATATGTTTTGGTTAGAGCAGCAAATGGGAATCATTGAAAAAATGGGCGTTCAAAATTATATTCAAAGCCAGTTATAACAGGTAGAATTACAAGTCTCCTTTCAAATTTTGGAGGATCGAAATAGCGGATAGACCCGCTGTTTCGGTTCTTAATATTCGAGGCCCCATCTTAATTCCAACAAATTCTTTCAATTCTAGTTGTTTAATATCTTTTTCTGACAATCCGCCTTCTGGCCCTATTAAAAGTCTAATTGAACTACCATCTGAAATATGAGTAAAACATCTTTTAGAGTTAGGCTCTAAATAAATACTTTGAATTTCAGAATTTTGTACTTCTTCAATATTGATTAATAGATTTAGTTTTGGAATAACCGCACGCCCAGATTGCTCACATGCACTAATAATAGTTTTATTCCAATGAGACATTTTTTTTTCTAAACGTTTTTCGTCTAGTTTTACGTTACTTCTTTCAGTAGAAACGGGAGTTATTTCTGTAACACCAAGTTCAACAGCTTTTTGAAAAACAAAATCCATTTTATCGCCTCTAGCAATTGCCTGTAATAAGTGGATTTCTAAGTTTGATTCGTTATTTAGTCTTATCTTATTTAGAATTTTAATAGTGCATTTTTTTTTCGCAATAGATTCAATTGCAGAAAAATAATCAAAACCATCACCATTAAAAACAGTTAGGTTATCGCCAACTTTATAACGCAAAACCTGTGCGCAATGATGTGCTGCTTCTGCAGGTAGTTCTATTGAAGTGTTTTCGGACAAAATCATGTCAGTATAAAAACGATGGGTTCGCATTTAAATCTCCCCTAACCCCTCTTCGCAAAGAGGGGTACTAAGATATGTTAACCTCTATGAAAAAAGGGACTCAGATATTTACAACTCTTTCAAAAGAGAATTTATATAATATTTTCCCCTTTGCGAAGGGGGATTAAGGGGGATTTAATAACGATAATGATCAGGCTTGTAAGGACCATCAACCGATACGCCAATATAGTCAGCTTGCTCCTGCGATAATACCGTTAATTTCGCGCCAATTTTTTCTAAATGTAATCGGGCTACTTTTTCATCTAAATATTTAGGTAATACATAAACTTCATTTTGATAATTATCACCGTTTTTCCAAAGTTCTATTTGAGCCAGCGTTTGGTTCGTGAATGAGTTTGACATAACAAAACTTGGATGACCTGTAGCACAACCTAAATTAACTAATCGACCTTCGGCGAGCATAATAATTTTATTACCGTTCGGTAACTCAATATGATCAACCTGTGGTTTAATATTATCCCAAATATATTTTTGCATGGCGGCAATTTGGATTTCATTATCAAAGTGTCCAATGTTACATACGATCGCTTGATCTTTCATACGTAGCATTTGATCTTCTGTGATGATATCGAAATTACCAGTTGTGGTAACAAAAATGTCAACGTCGTGGCAAACATCATCGGTTCTGACCACTCGATAACCTTCCATAGCAGCTTGAAGCGCGCAAATAGGATCGACTTCTGTGACCATAACCGTTGCACCCTGTCCGCGTAATGATTGTGCACAACCTTTTCCTACATCGCCGTATCCACAAATCAAAGCAACTTTACCCGCGATCATGACATCGGTCGCTCGCTTAATTCCATCTAACAAAGATTCACGGCAACCATATAAATTATCAAACTTTGATTTAGTTACTGAATCATTAACATTAATCGCAGAGAAGGGCAGAGTACCTTCCTTTTGCATTTGATATAAACGGTTGACGCCGGTGGTTGTTTCTTCGGTGACGCCTTGAATATTTTCGCTACATCTCTGATATAAAGTGGGATCTTTTTCTAATTGAATTTTGATTGCTTTGTACATTTCGATTTCTTCTTCACTATCAGGATTATCTAAAACACTAATATCCTTAGAAGCTTTTAATCCTAAAACAACAGCGGTTGTTGCATCACCGCCATCATCTAAAATCATATTACAGGTATCTCCATTGCCCCAATCTAAAATGCGGTGAGTGAAATCCCAATACTCTTTTAATGTTTCACCTTTATAAGCAAAAACAGGAATACCTTTTTTCACCATAGACGCTGCAGCGTGATCTTGGGTTGAATAAATATTACATGAAACCCAGCGAACTTCGGCTCCTAGATCAATCAACGTTTCCATCAAAACCGCTGTTTGAATTGTCATGTGTATTGAACCAGCAATTCGAGCACCTTTTAAAGGTTTAGATTCGCCAAACTCTTTTCGCATTGCCATAAGACCCGGCATTTCAGTTTCCGCAATAGAAACTTCTTTATCTCCCCATGTGGCTAGAGAAAGATCGCGGATATAAAAATCACCATCGTGATCAAATGTATTGTTCGATAAGTTGTTAGACATTTTATGTCTCCATTCTAAAAAAGAATGAGCGCCCTTTGAAAATGATTGACCAAATTGAGCGTGACATTTTTATTGTTAGCTTCAGTATAAATTGAAACGAAAAAATAAAATTGCTGCAGCGCCCCTCAATTGGCTTTTACGGTATAAAAATCTGGTTCTTAAAATTTGGTTCTTAAAATCTGTCTCTTAAAATTTATTTTTTACAATCAGGTTACTTAAATTCCAGCATCAGCTCTTAATGCTTCAGCTTTGTCGGTCGCTTCCCAAGTGAAATCATCATCTTCTCGCCCAAAGTGACCGTAGGCCGCTGTTTTCTTATAAATAGGTCTGATTAAATCTAACATTTTAATTAATCCGTAAGGCGTTAAATCAAAGTGAGTTTTAATTAACTCAATTAATTTATCATCAGATATTTTTCCAGTTCCAAAAGTATTCAAACTAATACTCGTTGGCTCTGCAACTCCAATAGCATAAGAGATCTGGATTTCGAGTCTATCTGCTAGACCGGCAGCTACGATATTTTTGGCAACATATCTTCCAGCATACGCAGCAGAACGATCAACTTTAGATGGATCTTTTCCAGAAAAAGCACCGCCACCATGATGGGCAGCACCGCCATACGTATCAACAATAATTTTACGTCCTGTAAGACCACAATCTCCAACCGGCCCTCCAATTACAAAAATTCCGGTCGGATTGATATGAAATTTTGTACCAGAATGAATTAGTTCTTTAGGCAGCACTGGATTAATAATTAACTCTCGTATGGCTTCTTGCAAGTCCTTTTGACTAACATCAGGATGATGTTGTGTTGATAGCACCACAGCATCAATTGCAACTGGTTTACCTTGATCGTAGCGTATTGTCACTTGACTCTTGGCATCAGGTCTTAACCAAGGCAGTATACTATTCTTTCTTGCTTCCGCTTGTTTTTGCACTAGCTTATGAGACCAAGTGATTGCCGCGGGCATTAAAACATCCGTTTCATTGGTTGCATAACCAAACATTATTCCTTGATCGCCTGCGCCTTGGTCTTCTTTTGTACTTCTATCTACACCTTGGTTTATGTCAGGTGATTGTTTTCCTATGGCATTGAGAACAGCACAGGTTTTACCATCAAATCCCATTTCGGAACTGGTGTAACCAATATCACAAATTGTTTGACGCACAATTTCTTCAAGATCAACCCATGCACTGGTCGTTACTTCGCCAGCGATAATGGCCATACCGGTTTTAACCATTGTTTCAACCGCTACTCGGGCATGTTGATCTTTTTCCAAAATAGCATCTAATACTGCATCTGAAATTTGATCAGCTATTTTATCTGGATGTCCTTCAGAAACTGATTCTGAAGTAAATGTAGAATATTCTGCCATTGCGAGGTCCTTAATGGTTGGGCTCATTCATAAAAATATTAACCATAGGTAAGTTTGGCTAACTATTTGGTATAAATGAATGAATTAGTCAAAGTATAGAAGAAAATTGAAAGAGTTTTCAGTTTTACGACATCAACTAATTGAATTTGTTGGTTGTTAAGTTAAATGGGATATTTGCTGAGGATTGTAACGCTAAAACCTCTTTATTAACAGGTGCTTAGTGATAAAAAAACAATAAATATCCTTTCATCTCTAATTGGAATGAATCTCTACCTCCTAGATGTGAATTAGGCATACGAGATAAAATATCATATGGCTAAAAATTGGCTATAATTTAACGACGGTCCAAGGAATTTGATTTATATGCCAAACACCAAAAAACTTCTTTTAGTCGAAGACAGTAGTCTTGTTCTCAAGGTCTTAAAACGGATCATTGATAATAATGCCGAATTTGAGGCTGATTTTGCAGAAACTTACGCAGAAGCTAAATCGTTAATCGCAGACAAACCTGAGAAATATTTTGCGGCTTTAGTTGATCTCAATTTACCTGATGCTTCCAAAGGTGAAGTGGTTGATTTGGTTTTAGCTCATAAAATTCCGACTATTGTATTAACTGGAAGTTATAGTGAAAAGAACAAAGATAATCTAATTAGCAAAGGTGTTGTTGACTACGTTGTTAAAGAAACACGTTATTCGTACGAATTAGCGATAAAAAACATTTCTAGATTGAGTAAGAATCACAACATAAAAGTTATGGTAGTTGATGATTCAAGTGTTGCAAGAAAACAATGTACTCGCTTATTAGAAAAATATTTATTTAACGTTGTTGAAGCGGATGGAGCCAAACAAGCGATTCGCTTACTAGTCAATAACCCCGACATTAAATTAGTTATTACAGATTATAATATGCCAGATACAGATGGTTTTGAGTTGGTTAAATTAATCCGTACTAAATATGATAAACAAGATTTAACGATTATTGGGTTATCTGGAGATGGCGATAGCAAACTATCATCTCGGTTCATTAAAAATGGTGCTAACGATTTTTTAAAAAAACCATTTGTGCAAGAAGAATTTTATTGTCGAATTATGCATAATATAGAAACTTTGGAATCAATTGAAAAAATAAGAGATGCTACAAAAAGAGACTATTTAACCCATCTTTTTAACCGTCAATATTTTTATGAAGTCGCAAATAAGCAAATCGAAAAGGCAAAAAAATCACTAATATCATTTAGCGTTGCAATCATAGAAATTGACAATTTTGATGAGTTTAATACGGTTTATCATCACTATGGTGACAATGTCGCTTACGGTTTTTCTCAGCTATTTTCACTAGAATTCAGTGATTATTTAATTGGTCGACTTAACGGAACACAGTTCGTAATCTACTTAAAAAACAAGGATGAAAAAGAAGCTTTTGATATACTTGACGAATTCAGAGAAAAAGTAAAAAATATCAGAGTGCACGTGGATGACGATGATGATGAAAATAACAGCATTTCAATCAGTGTGAGCATAAGTTCTAATGTAAAGTATGAAGCTGATGAAAATTGGTCCTTAAACCCTTTGCTAGAAAAATGTGATCAACTCCTAGAAAGGGCCCGCGATGCAGGCCAAGATATTGTTGTATATGATTAATTCGAAAAAATTTAAACTACACTAGCTCTGCTTTCAACATTTTTATGTGTTGTTTTAGATGGTAATCAGAATCGCCAAATTGATGATTGTTCATAATGATGCGTTTGACAAAATGGCCAAGAGGGTATTCCCAAGTCATACCAATACCACCATGTAATTGAACACTTTCCTCTGATATTAATTTTCCAGTTACGCCAGAAAGATATTTCGCAGAAGCCGTAGAAATAAACGCCTGTTTCCAATCGTCATTTTGATTTGAATGGATGGCAAAACTTATATCATTTGCTGCTTGAATTAAACTGGCATCAAGCTGTTCGATTTCTATAACCATTTCTACACATCGATGCTGAATCACTTGAAATGCGCTCAAAGGTCTAGAAAATTGTTTTCGTTCTTTCATATATTCAACCGTTAGGTTTTTGGATGACTTCATCGCTCCTAACGCTTCTGCGGATAAAGCTAAACAGGCTAAAGAGAATAATTTTTGTAGAATATCAAAAGCATCATCCAAAATTAGTGACGAAGAACTAACTTCAATATTGCTCATTAGAACATCGCTTACAATTTTTCCATCATTTAATTTTCTAGTGCTAAGAGTTAAACCTTTAACGATTTTCTTTATAAGAAAAATAGCAATCTTTTTAGAGTCACCAATTTTGGCGCTAATAAAAAATTGATCACAATTTTCTGCACCGTAAACCATAGACTTCTTACCGTTAATACGAAAACCTTTTTCCGTTGGCGTTGCTTGTGATTTAATGACATCAATCTCATAACGGCTTTCTGGTTCAAAATGAGCAAGAGTGATTTGTTTATCTCCTTGCATAATTTCATCTACTAGCGACTCTTGTTTTAACTCTGCGGCAAGCCTTAAACCTAAAATTCCTGCAGATAATAGAGGCTCGTTTGCAGCAACCTTTCCAAGTTCTTGAAAGAGAATGTTGATATCTTCGCCCATCCCACCAAACCCGCCTTGTTGCTCAGTTAATAAGGCTCCTAACATACCCAGTTCACAAAGTTCATTCCAAACGTCTAAGTTATATCCCTGTGCTGAGTTTTCAATTGATTCTCTTAATTGAGATGTATATTTTTCGGCAAAAAAACGGTTTAGAGTTTCACCGAGCATTCTATGCTCGTCGCTATAATTAAATTCCATTTTTGTCCCCCTAAAAGTTTAACAGTTGCTTTGCAATAATGGTTTTTTGAATTTCATTTGAACCACCAAAAATGGAAAGTTTACGATTATTTAAATATTTTGACGATGCTTTAGAGCCGAGTTGAAATAATGAATTATCATCGTCATATAGATTAGATTGCTCAAGAACAAAGTCGTTGTTGAATTCAGAAATTGAAGTAGGGGCATAAGGACCCATTGCCTGTCGAGTTAAATCGTTAATCTGTTGTTGTATCTCTGTTCCCTTTATTTTAAGTATCGAGCTTTCAACTCCTGGGGCTTTGCCTGATTGAACTAATGAAAGGACTTTAAGGTTCATTACTTTCATAGCAGTCAAACGTATTTCAATGTCAGCTAATTTACTAGCAAAAGAATACTCATCGATTAAATAGCTGTTTCCTTGCTTTATTTTTGATGCTAAAACTTTCAATTGCTTAAGTGCAACAAAGGAGGCACCAACACCTGCGATATTAGTTCTTTCATACGTGAGAAGGTACTTTGCATAATCCCAACCTTTATTTTCTTCACCGATAATGTTGCCAACCGGAACACGTACATCTTGAAAAAAAACTTCGTTGACTTCATAGCTACCATCCAATAACTTGATGGGCTTCATTTCTATCCCAGGGGAAGATAAATCAATCAATAAAAAAGAAATGCCAGTTTGCGGTTTTCCATCTGAAGACGTTCTAACTAAACAGAAAATCCAATTGGCATATTGGCCTAATGTAGTCCATGTTTTTTGTCCATTAACGATGTATTCACCATTTTCTAAAACAGCTTTTGTTTTTAATGATGCGAGGTCAGAACCTGCGCCAGGTTCAGAAAATCCCTGACACCACCAATCTTCACCGTTTAAAATTCGAGGTAAGAAGTGTTGTTTTTGTTGCTCAGTGCCAAAAGCTATAACAACAGGCGCCAACATGCTAATACCAAAGGGGATAATTCGAGGTGCAAATGCAAAACAGCATTCTTCTTCAAATATGTGACGTTCAATTGACGACCAATTAGTGCCACCATATTTTTCAGGCCAATGACTTGCTAACCACCCTTGCGTATTTAAAATGGTATGCCATTGATCAAAATCTGATTTTTCTAACTCTAAGCCGAGTTTAACTTTTTGGCTGAGATTTTCAGGAAGATTGTTTTTTAAAAATAATCGGACTTCTTGTTGAAATGTTAGTTCGTCTTGGTTGTACTGGAGATCCATTTACGCCACGCCAATGAGTGAAAGTCGAGTTTCAGTTTAGCATTACCTTTACATAAACTCTTCTATTTTTTGCGCGCCCCCATGGTTTGCGATTAGTGGCAACGGGAAATTTTTCGCCGAAAGACGATGGTTTAAATTTATTTTCGGGTGCTCCATAAGAACTAAGAATTTTTTGCACGCTGGCTATACGGCGAGAGGATAGTTTTTTATTGTAGCTTTTAGAGCCTTTAGCATCGGTATATCCATTTATAAACACTATATCAACGTTATCGCTATATTTTGCGTAGGCGGCCAGTGATTTCAATTTCTCCAAATTCTGCGGTCTTACTTTATCTTTATCAAAATCAAAGTGAAGCGTCATTTTGGTTAATTCGGGCAGTTTATGAGGAACTAAAGAAGTTAAACAATTTAAAAAATGATCATAGGGTTGTTTAAAACCAACCGTTGAAAGAGACACGGACACTTGATCCTGTCGACTTTCAAAATCTTGATATTGAAATGTTGGAAATCGACCGACTTCAAGTTCGTTAAGTAGTCGCCAACTGCCCATATCTTTTGCTTTGAATATATGTTTTCCCTTAAGAACATCTGTTTCTCCGATATTTCTAGCGCTTTGACCGGGAAACCAGTCAGCACTTAAAGATTTTACAGATGCTACTTTCGTGAAGCTTATAGGTTGTCTCTTATAGGATAGACTGAAACTTAACAATTCATTTTTGCCCGCCGTCTGTTTGAATTTAGCTTCGCCATAGAAAGGAACTTCGTGAGTTAGGTTACAACCGATAGGATTGCCATTAAATGTCCACTCGGATTCGCTTAAAGGTGCTTCATACTGTTTAAAGCTCGCATTAACGTTAACTATGCTTGCAAAAACTATGCTGGCAAATAATACGAAGAGACTAATTTTCGTGAGTGATGCTTTCATCGGCGTTAGAATACATTTTGTAAAGGTTAGCTAAATTATCGGCTTTAAAAGAGCCAACTTAAGAATTTACTACACTATTTGGCAATCCATGACCGGTTCAGAGGTTATTTGTTAGCAGGTCTTAGTTTTGGATGATAGTATCTGTTTATTGATGAAATGAAAAAGTTTGCTCGATTAAAATGACAATGATGAAGCGCAGGTTTCGCGGGTTTTTTCCGGTAATTATTGATGTTGAAACAGCTGGTTTCAATGCCAAAACAGATGCTTTGCTCGAAATAGCAGCAGTTACGCTGAAATTTGATGATTTAGGTAATTTAAAAACCGATAAGGAATTTCAGTATAATATCCTACCTTTCGAAGGCGCAAATATTGAGCAATCAGCGCTAGATTTTACCGGGATCGATCCAACTCATCCCCTACGAAATGCTCAATCTGAAAATTTTGCACTAAAAGAGTTATTTACTTCGATTAGAACCTTGCAAAAGGATGCCGATTGCCAACGTTCAGTTTTAGTCGGACATAATGCAGGCTTTGATATGGCTTTTCTTTTTTCAGCCTCCGATCGAATCAAAGCAAAACGTAATCCATTTCACCCATTTACTTCTTTTGATACCGCTACATTGTCTGGTTTGGCGCTTGGTCATACTGTTTTAGCTCGTTCTTGTGAATTGGCTAAAGTTGACTTTAACGGTGAAGAAGCTCACTCAGCTCTATACGATGCTAAAAAGACCGCCGAATTGTTCTGTTTTATCGTAAATAGATGGAAAAAACTCGGCGGATGGCCACTGGGCGACTAGAATATAAGTTAACTGTTCGTGATTTCCATAGTTTTCTTTGTGAGAATCGGAAAATAGTCAAAAAAGTGGCATTATTATCGTTGACATACTAAGTTAGTTCTCCATAATTACCGCCATAAAATACTCGTAAAAAAATAACGTTTTCAAGGGATTAGTATGAATAGAAAGATTTCTGTTGTTGGGCTTGGCTATGTTGGTTTGCCAGTTGCGGTTGCGTTTGGGAAAAGTCATAAAGTAGTGGGTTTTGATCTCAATCAAAAACGAATTGATGAACTGAAAGCGGGTCACGACAGAACTTTAGAAGTCGAAGATGCTGATTTAGCAGAAACCGATATCATTTTCACTAGCGATGCAAAAGATCTCGCGCTTGCTGATTTTCATATTGTTGCGGTACCAACACCTATCAATAAGGCTAATCAACCAGATTTACGACCAATGTATTCTGCATCTAAAACCATAGGGCAACAGTTAAAGAAAGGTGACATTGTTGTCTTTGAATCGACTGTTTATCCAGGAGCAACTGAAGAAGAGTGTGTTCCTATTTTAGAAGCTGAATCAAGTTTAGTTTGTGGAAAGGATTTCACCGTTGGCTATTCCCCAGAAAGAATCAATCCAGGCGATAAAGAACATACATTTACAAAAATAATAAAAGTTGTTTCAGGTCAAGATCAAGCGACTTTAGATATAGTTGCTGAAGTATATAGCAGTGTTGTGACCGCAGGAGTACACAAGGCTCCTACAATTAAAGTAGCGGAAGCCGCAAAAGTGATAGAAAACACACAACGAGATCTCAATATTGCGTTAATGAATGAGTTGGCGGTCATTTTCGAAAAAATGGGAATTGATACATTAGATGTATTGGAAGCGTCTGGTACTAAGTGGAACTTCTTGCCGTTTAGACCAGGATTGGTTGGCGGGCATTGTATTGGCGTTGATCCTTATTATCTAACTTATAAGGCAGAGCAAGTGGGATATCGTCCCGAAGTGATACAGGCGGGAAGACGAATTAATGACAATATGGCACAAAAAATTGTAGAACGTTGCGTTAAGGCTCTGATTTTACAAGATAAAAAAGTTAAAGATTCTAAAGTCGCTATATTGGGATTAACTTTTAAGGAAGATTGTCCTGATTTAAGAAATTCAAAAGTTGAAGACTTAATAAAGCAGTTTGGTGGATACGGCGTTACACCGATTATTCATGATGCTATGGCTGATACCGAAGAAGCAAAGCAAATTTACGGTGTCAACTTGACTAATTTGGATGACATTAGAGATTGCGAATTAGTGATAGTTGCAGTTGCACATAAAGAATATAAAGCGCTATCAGCGCAAGATTTTAGAAACATGCTCTCTGATTCTGGCTCGTTCTTTGATTTGAAAGGAATTTTACCAAGAGATGAGTTATCGGCACTTGGTGCAAAAGTCTGGCGTATATAAAGGTTTATGTTAGCTATTTGAATTAGCAAACATGGTTAAAAATTAAATATCGGAGTAAATAGATGAAGGTTTTAGTAACAGGCGCCGCAGGATTTATCGGATTTCATGTATCAAAGTATTTGATGAAGCGTGGCGATGAAGTGGTTGGCATTGATAACATTAATGATTATTACGATCCTAATATCAAGTTAGGTCGTTTAGACATGTTGAGAGAGTTTGATACCTTCACTTTTGAAAAAATGGATATTTCAGATAAAGAAGCAATGGAAAATCTWTTTAARRVCCATCAGTTTGATGCGGTAATAAAYCTTGCAGCYCAGGCTGGRGTYCGDTATTCRCTAGAAAATCCACACGTTTATATGGAAAGCAATATTGTCGGTTTTCTTAAYRTTTTAGAAGGSGTTAGACATCATAAAATCAATCATTTAGTTTACGCATCTTCAAGCTCAGTCTATGGTGCCAATACTCTTCAACCATTTTCAGAACATCACAACATCGATCATCCGGTTTCCTTGTATGCTGCCAGTAAGAAAGCGAATGAATTAATGGCACATAGTTACAGTCATTTATATAATATGAAAACCACAGGCTTGAGATTTTTCACGGTTTACGGACCTTGGGGACGGCCTGATATGGCTTTATTCCTTTTTGCAAAAGGCATTTTAGAAGGAAAGCCAATTAATATATTTAACAATGGCGACATGATCCGTGACTTTACCTATATAGACGATATTGTTGAGGGAATTGTTCGAGTTATGGATAAACCGCCGTCCGGAAATCCTGATTGGGATGGTGATAAGCCGGATCCAGCAACAAGTTATACAAATTACCGAGTATTTAACATTGGCAATAACAGCCCTGTTAAATTGATGGATTTTGTTGAGGCAATTGAAAATGCGGTTGGCAAAAAAGCGATAAAGAATTTTATGCCAATGCAACCTGGTGACGTGCCGTCAACTTGTGCGGATGTTTCTGAGTTGGAAAAAGAAGTCGGTTTTAAGCCTGCGACGAGTATCCAACAGGGTATAGATAATTTCGTGGCATGGTATAGAGAATATTTTAATAAGTAGCTTTATCGAAGATAGCGTTAAAAAGTTGAAAATTTAGATAAATCAAAGCATGGTTTACCTTTTGACAAACCAATTAATGTCAATATATACAATGGATTGGCTCGAAAACAGGGAGTGTTCAGATATAATGTATGAATGCCTTGTAATAGGCGTTTTAATTTACTAATCAATTGTGCTCTGCGGTCGATATTTCATATAAGTTATTACTTATGGTGAAACATTTTAGAGAATAGAAACAAGGGTAGTTGGGAAACAGTAGTATGGCCTCAGTAAAATTATTCAATCACCACATAAGAACGCCCTTTATAATTCTAATTATATTGGAGTTTCTTATCTTATTTGGTTCTGTATATTTTGCCGTTTATCTTCGTTTTCAAGAAATACAATGGCAGCCAACAATAGTCAGTCTCGAAAATTTTCCTCTTAAAGCTCTTGTTTTTTCGGGAGCTCATATTTTAGGTATGATTGCCATGGGGCAATATCAAAGCCCGACACCTAAAGGTAAGCATTTTTTCCCATTCATTCTTCAGAGAGTGACTATTAGTCTTATACTCGGTTCCGCAGGGCTTGTTATAGTTTATTATATCTTTCCCAATTTATTAATTGGACGAGGGTTGTTTGGTTATGCATTTACCGCCTCATTAGTAGGGATGTCTGTATTGAGAACCATGGTTTATCATTCCGTTGATGGCAAGGCACTCAGAAGGAAAATTCTAGTTTTAGGGACTGGTAGCTTAGCTATCGATTTGTTGGATTTTGACCCTGAGTCGAATAGTGATTCGCACGGATACCAAAGAGTGCTTACGCCTCCTTACGCCAGTTATGCAATCCACGGTTTTGTACAAATTATGGACGAAGAAAACGTTGTGGAAGAAAAATACATTGTGAAACCAGGGGATGATTTGGCCAATTATTGCCTTGAATATCAAATTGATGAAGTGGTTGTTGCCATAAGTGACAGAAGGAAAGCATTACCGGTTGATCAACTTTTAGAATGCAAATTAAATCATATCAACTGCATTGATTTTGTAGCCTTTTGGGAAAGAGAAAAGGGAATGTTACGTCTTGATCGCTTAAACCCTAGCTGGATCATATTCAACGAAGGCGGAAATCGCGGTGCTTTCGGTCATATGTTAAGTCGATTTTTTGATTTGTTATTCAGTTCCATCATTCTTGCCTTTATGTTGCCTATTTTAATTTTAACCGCTTTATTGATTTATTTAGAAAGTGGATTCAAAGGACCTATTTTTTACCGACAAGTTAGAGTTGGTTTAAATGGTAACAATTTTGACTTGCTCAAATTTAGAAGTATGGTGGTCGATGCAGAGAAAAAAGGAGAAGCAAAATGGGCCAGCCAGAATGATGCGAGGATCACCAGAATAGGAAGTTTTATTCGTAAAGTTCGAATAGATGAGTTGCCTCAAGTTCTCAATATTTTTCGAGGAGACATGAGTATTGTAGGACCACGTCCTGAAAGACCCGAATTTGTAGAGAAATTATCTGAAAAAATCCCTTTTTACAAAAACAGACACAGTGTAAAACCCGGTTTAGCAGGTTGGGCACAGTTAAAATACCCTTATGGGGCAAGTGATGAAGACGCGTACAATAAATTGCAATATGACTTGAATTACGTTAAAAATCATTCTATTTTAATGGATGCCCTTATTTTATTACAGACTGTAGAAGTGATACTATTAGGCAAGGGTGCGCGCTAATCGTTGGTAATTGTGCGAATTACATAAAAATTATTAAAATAAGCTATTTTGACGTGGAGTATAGATATGAAAATTGAGCAAAGTTGGATGGTTAAGAATCTAATTGGTCTTGTTATAGTGTTGATTATGACAGCATGTACCAATGCGCCAGTATCAAATGATTATGGACCTAAACCTAACCAAAACAAAAAGTTACTGGTCGCCCAGTATTTGATAGGTGTTGATGATAAAGTTCAAGTTGATGTTTGGAAACATCCAGATTTAACCGTGAATGTGCCTGTAAGACCTGATGGAATGATCTCTGTACCGCTAATAGGTGAAGTTTTAGCTGGAGGAAAAACACCTAAAAATGTTGCAGCTGAAATTCAAAAACGATTGTCAAAATACATAAAGCAACCAAATGTAGCTGTTATTCTTATGGAGTTGCGTAGCCATGAATATTTATCAAGAGTGAGAATTACAGGTTCAGTAAGAACGCCGCTTTCTCTGACCTATAGACAAGGTATGACGGTATTGGATGTTGTGCTTACTGCTGGCGGACTTAATGATTTTGCATCAGGGAATAATACGAAATTATTTAGAAGAATTGACGGAAAGGTTCAGGCGATCAATATCAAATTAGATGATATTTTCTCAAATGGTGAAATGGAGACTAATTATGCAATGGAACCAGGCGATATTCTCTCCATACCTGAAAGAACTTTTTAAGATAATATAAAATTAAGGAAAGGCCTTGATTCAGATTTTGGGTCAAGGCTTTTTTGGAATAAAAATCAGGAATAATCAATGAACGATATTATTGGATTCATACTCCGTTTGGTCGCCAAAGAGGCGCTAGCAAGAAAGAAATTAGTTATTTCACTTTATGTGGGAACAGCCTTATTTTTCGCGGCGATAGCTTGGGTGTGGCCACAAGTATTTAATTCTGCGGCAACCATTATAATTGAAGATCGAAATATACTCACTCCGCTAATGAAAGGAACGGCACAAACATCGGTATTAACAGAGCCTCTTAAGTTGGCAAAAACGATGATGAATAGTCGTACTACATTAATTGAAGTTTTACATATTGGAGGATGGATTGATGACGATACACCACAAGCAAAAATTGATAGCTTGATTGATGATATTCGTACCAGAACCGTTATTTCGAATACTGGCAAGAAGATCATTCATATTAATTACAGAGATAGGGACCCGCAACGGGCAATGTTGGCGACAAAAGCAATGTCAGATATATTTATACGAGAAAGCATTTCAATAAAAAGAAAGGACAGTCAAAATGCCTATGATTTTATTGATTCTCAAGCGGAAATATATCACAAGAAATTGATTTTTGCGGATAGAGCCATTAAGGATTTTAGAGAAAAAAATGTTGATTCCACTCCTGGTGCAATGCAAGTTACTACTGAAAGGGTATTAACTTTAACTAGACAATTAGAAGACCTTGATATAGAAATTTTGGGAGAAAAATCAAAATTATCCGCACAAAGGTTACAACTATCAGGTGGAGGAGGTGCTGAAAATACCGCTAGTATTGAAAGAGAAGTTGCGTTACGAACTAGAATTACAAATTTAAAATCAAACTTAGAAGATTTGAGATTAACTTATGAAGATACCTACCCAGATATTGTTCAGATAAAAAGCCAAATCATATCAACTGAAAATAGAATTAGAAAAGAAATTATTAATAGAAATTTAGAAGACAAACCAAGTAATGAAGAGCTTTCTGATTCGCCCCTCGCACAAGAATTAAGAAGCGCAATACTTAATACTCAAACTAGTATTACAACTCTAGATTCTCGCAAAGAACAATTGAATATACTCTTGGATAATGAGCGAAAGAAGATTAACCGAATAAATGCTGTGGATGTTGAAATTTCAGAATTGACACGGGAATCTAAGGTTAATAAAGCACAGTATAATCAACTCGTTGAACAACGAGAAAGCGCTAGAATTTCGAGAGATATGGATTTAGCAAATCAAGGGGTGAAAGCTAGAATTCAAGAGGCTGCTTTTTTACCGGTAAATCCTAGAGGGATTACATTTATGCATATTATCATTATCGGGTTACTTTTTAGTTTTGCTGTACCGGTAGCTATAGTTTTTGGTTTAACCATACTCGATCAAAAAGTGAGAGATCGAAGAACGTTAACAGATAGATTAAAACTACCCCTACTAGCATCAGTTTACCCAATACTAAGTCAAACTGAAATTAAACAATACCATGCTAAGTTAGCTACAATGGGGTTTATTGTTGCGAGTGTTTGGACTTTTTATGGCATCGAGATATGGTTAAAGGTGGGAGGATAAGTTATGAGTATCATCGAATCAGCATTTTTAAAAAATCAAAAGAAAAATCCGAACGATCATATCGACAATAATGCTCAGAATAGAAAAAGAAGAAAGCATCGAACTGGTTCGCAAACATTAACTAATCAGTTTGCTATCAGAGATGATATAGCGACTATGTCGCAAAGAAGAGAATTTACAAAAGATGAATATCAAGAGCGAGGCCTTATTTCAAAATATTTAGATGACTCCAAGTTAATGAATGAGTACCGAAACTTGAGAACAAAACTTCTTGCGGAAAAAACGTCGGCGAATTTTATTGCAATGGTTACGTCAGTCACACCTGATTTTGATCCTACGTTGGTGACTGTAAATATAGCTTCAACATTTGCTTTAGATGAAGGTAAAACCTCTATAGTGATTAACGCGAATGTCTCGAGTACCCAAGCGAATGATATTTTCGAAACGGAAACGGAAACGGAAACGGAAGCAGGAACAGAAACAAAGTTAGGTTTAGTGGATGTGCTTATTTCAGAAAACGTTTCAATTGATGAAATCATTTATGAAACACCAATTAATCGTTTACGATATATTCCAATCGGCCGAAATCCAGAGAGTTCTGCAGAATATTTTAGTGATATTAGAATGAAGAAAACAATGGAGAATATATTATCTAGATATAGTGAACGTTATCTATTTCTAAACGCTCCATCAATTGCAAATTCTGCAGATACTAGAATTTTATTGGAAGTCTGTGATAAAGTTTTATTAGTTGTCCCGTATGGTAAATGTACAGAGGATAATATTCGTCAAGCTGTACTTGCGATAGGTAGCGACAAACTAGCTGGTATTATTTTAGAAGAGTTTTAATTGAGTGAATGAGTGATGTATAAGAATAATTCTAAATATAAGAATTTTGAAAACACCAAATTAGCTTTGATTTTAGTGACTAGTATGATGATGAATTATACTGCTGAACTAAAAGCAATTGAGTTTAATTACACATTATTCTCAACTTTACGACACAGTAATAACTTGGCACAAAATGCCAATGCGCAATCGGGAGAATCACTAAATTCTGGTGGAACTTTTATATTTGCAAATGAAGCACGTTCTGTATGGTTTGTTGATCTATCAGGTTCTACATCTAAAGAATATTTTTCTGATGATGATTTAACCAGGCAAGATAGAAATACACTTGCAGCATCGATTAACTATATTGCTCCAACGTCTAATTTTGAGTTTTTATTACGTGATGATTTTTCTCAAGCGCCTAGAGATCGATTTGCGACACAAGAAGTTGGGAATTTAGTCAACGTTAATGTTGTTACCGGTCGGCCATCTTATTTTTTTAATATAACACCAATTGATCAAATATATTCAGAATTAACTTATCTTACTTCAACGCGTGAAGGAGCCGTGGGCGATAATATAGAAATCGGTGCAGAATCTTTTGATTTTATTAATATAGCAAAAGAAATTAGGTATGAAAAAACACTAAATACTACGTCTGATATTTCTTTAGTTTTCAACTCTATAGACACTCGGTTTGAAAATGATTCAAATGGAGTCGATTTTATACAAGATAATTTATTTCTACGATGGGTTGGGAGAGGCAGACAAAACCAATTACAAGTAGAGGTTGGACAAACTAGAGTTAAAGATGAAAATGGCGACGATTTTGACACAACCCTTTTCAATCTTCTTTTTAATAGACAAATAAATCTACAACAAAACATCGCGTTCAGCATTCGTAACGGCGTCAACTTCACTATCAGTCAAAATTTTATCGACGATTCAATTAGCGTTGACGATTCTCAAGGAGCATTTGGTGCGGCTCAAAAAATAAAAGCAGCGAACCTGATTTATACTTTAACTGGTGAGACTGTTAGTGGTGATTTCCAACTATTTATATCAGAGTATAAAACTGCAGATGGCGAAAATAATGAGAGGAGAAATGGTTTTAGTTTTAATGTGACTTACTCAATGAGTCAGTATTTTTCCACAGCTCCTCAAACCAACGTAACATTTGGTTACCAACAAAATGAGAATTCGATAGAGAATAATAGCTCAACTGGCGTATTAAATATCGACAATAGTGTAAAAATATTTGATATTCAATTCAATTATTTTGCTAGGCCCACTCTTTCTTATTTTGTATCGTTCCAGAAAAGGGATACTAGTAGTACTAGTGTTAACGCTAGTTTTTCTTCGGGTGATTCCGAATCAATCAGTATTGGCGTAAATTACGCCCCAATCAATAGATAGTTGGGAGTTATGCCTTCAATTTATATGTACCATGCGGTTGGTAATGAAGAACAAACGGCGGGTGCTGATCCCTATTATGCTGTTTCAGAATTGGTCTTTAGCGAACATATTAAATGTATTCCTCAAAGCATACCTTTAGCTAAGCAACTAAAGGACGGCTCAAAAGTTAATCATTCTTGTATTACGTTTGATGATGGTCATTTGTCAAATTACCTCGTGGCATATCCACTATTGCTGGAGAACAAATTGTCAGCCGAGTTTTATATCAATACTAATATGGTTGGGACTGAACATTTTATGTCGTGGGACCAGCTTAAAGAAATGAATGATTCGGGTATGAGTATTCAATCACATGGGCATAACCATCATTATTTTTCTGATATGAATGATTCTGAAATAACCGAGGAGTTGAAAGTATCGAAAGAATTGATTGAGAGCAATCTTGGTAACCTAGTGACGGTTTTCGCACCTCCAGGGGGGCGTACAAACAAACGTGTTACACGAATAGCGAAATCTCTAGGTTATAAATGTATTGCTAATTCCCGCCCTGGTATAGTACCTTATTTTAAGTCTTTTGAAGTTTCTAGATTTGCCATTTTAAAACACACTAATACAAATACTATTATGGCTTGGCAAAGACGATGGAGTCTAGCTACAATAAAAGAAGTGGCTCGATATAGAATATTTCGTATAGCAAAATTAGTGCTTGGTAATAAACGATACGATAAAGTCCGTATGAAATTATTAACCGGGAGTAAGTGATATGGAGTTTGCTTTTTGGTTTTCAATTATCCTAATGGTATATATTTTTGCAGGGTATCCTCTTTTATTAATTATTTGGAAAACAATATTTTCTAAAAAATACGAAGCGACACTCTCTATCGATGAGTCTACCTTGCCGAATGTAGACGTTATTCTAATTGTCAGAAATGTTGAATCAATCATAAAAGTAAAGATTGATTCTCTTTTGTCTTTAGATTACCCAAAAAACAAACTCAAAATTATAATTGTCTCCGACAATTCAACAGATAATACGGTAACTATCATTAATCAATTGAATAATGATTCTATCCTATGTATTGACAATGAAAATAAGTCGAGCAAGTCTGCAGGAATTAATCAAGCTATAGCTTTATCTGATGCGGAAATTTTACTGTTAACTGACGCACGACAAAAACATGAAGCTTCATCATTAAAACATTTGGTTGCGCATTTTTCTGATAGTTCAATAGGTGCGGTCAGTGGAGAACTTATTTTAGTTGATCCGGATACAAATGAATTTTCAAAGGGGATGGATGCTTATTGGCGTTATGAAAAATTTATTCGTGGTTTAGAGTCCGACATTGACTCAGTCCCAGGTGTTACAGGCGCTATATACGCAATGAGAAGGGAGTTTTATCAACCTATACACGCTGAAACATTATTAGACGATGTATTAATACCTATGAATTTAATTATGAATTCTAAAAAAGTAAAATTTGAATCAAGGGCGATTGCTTATGATGTACCATCTGATGATTTGTCGAGAGAAAAAATCCGTAAGACTCGAACACTAGCTGGAAACTGGCAATTGTTAGAGCTAAATACTTCACTACTGAACCCCTTTAAAAACCCTATTTGGTTTCAGTTTATGTCTCATAAAATATTAAGGCTTATCACGCCAATGTTGCTACTATTAATATTTGTTTCCAATATTTATATACTCAGCGTTAGCATCGTTTATATACTGATTTTCTGTGGTCAGATCGTTGCTTACGGATTAGTTTTGGCGTCCACTTTTTATCCAGTTCTTAAAAACTTTAAACCGTTAAAAATATGGAGTTCTTTTTTAGTCTTGATGTGGTTTACGTGGCTTGGTTTTTGGTCGTTTATTACCCGTCAGCATTTGGCGATTTGGAAGTAGAATGAAAAAGATAAGAGTCCTTCATGTTGTTTTATCGCTAGGAACAGGTGGTTTAGAGAATGGCATTATTAACATAATAAATGGTTCAAATAAAGATGAGTTTCTTACCGATGTGATTTGTATCAGAGAGCAAGGAGAATTACATTCTAGAATAGACAATTCGTCGACTAAAGTTTTTTATGATGCTAACCTTTCCAGTGGTTTGATAAATTCAATAAAACACATAAGAAAAACAATATTGAGTGAGGGGTACGATATTCTTCACACGCATGGTTGGGCGACTATGCTCGCGGGTTACTTAGCGGTAATATCGCTAACGTTTAATAAAAGCAAGCCATTGATTATAAATGGGGAGCACGGGACGCTTTATTTTGAATCGAGCCAACAAATATTAATACAGAGGTTTCTATTTAAACGAATGCTTTTGAATTTGTCTGTTTCTGTGGCGTTAGTTCATGAGGTTTCTAGACGTTTTAATGTTTCAATTAATATTTTCAAAGCGATTATAAATGGTGTGAACGTTAATAAATTTGCCCCGAATTCAGAGCAAAGAAATAGTGTAAGAGAAGAGTTAAATCTAAAAGAAGAAAATATATTAGTCGGTAGCGTTGGACGTTTAGTAGAAGTGAAAAANCTACCCAAGTTTAATTAGAGCATTTGCAATAGTAATACAAAAACAGCCTAAAGCTCGGTTAGCTTTAGCCGGTGATGGTCCAGAAAGAAAGCTTTTAGAGGCGTTGATAGAAGAGCTGGGATTGAAGCATAAAGTTTTTTTAATGGGCAGAAGGGAAGATGTACCATCTGTTATGAATGCCTACGACATATTTGTGCTTCCATCATTTCGGGAGGGATTATCCAATACGATCCTCGAAGCCATGTCTTCAGCACTTCCAGTTGTGGTAACAAATGTTGGTGGTAGTCCTGAAATTGTTATTGAAAATAAAACGGGACACCTATTTGAAGTTAGTCAATCTAGCCAACTGGCAGATTTATTGGATTCTCTTATGACCGATCGAAAAAAATTACAGACAATGTCCGAAGATGCTCGAAAGCATGTGGTAGAAAATTACTCTCTAGAAACCATGGTCAATAATTATCAACAAACTTATCGAGATTTACTCGGTATAACAAAAATGCGAGCGTAAACTAAAAATGGCTTTCGCTTACTTTTTCTATTTCGCAAGTTTTGTAACTAGTATTTTTAATCCTTTTTATGGTTTAGTTGCTTTAATATTTAGTGTCTTGATTCGTTTTCAGGATCGCTTTCCTGATATAGCAGCCATAAAACCCTTTAGTTTACTTTTCTTAGGATTAATTATTGGATGCATCGTTAACAAAGATAAACTTTCACAACATGTTTGGAAACAAGATAAATTACTAATATGGATGCTAGTTGTATCTATCTTAGGTTTGATTGTTATGGAACCAGGAGAGATTGTTTCGGAAACTTGGGAGTTTGTTAGTTCATTAGCATTCTACTATTTTGCAACTCGCATAATGCAAACTACAAGACAATTTGCCATTCTTTTTGCGGTTATGTCATGTTGCATAGTGTTTATGGGATATGAAGTAATTGTTGATGTTGGTGTTAATCCAGAAACATCTATATTTATTGATCAAAGAAATGGTCGTTGGCAAGGATTGGGTTATTATAAAAATGCAAATGAATTTGGGCAATTAATGATTACAACTCTGCCGTTTCTATTTGCGGCGCTTTTAATGCGTAGTAGCATTATTATTAAATTAATATCGATATTGTTTATCGGTTTACTTATTTTTGTTGTTGGTAAAACAGGTTCACGCACTGTAATGGTTTTACTGGGTATGATGGTTGTTCTAACATTTATATTGCGAGGGAGCGGTAATATTATTAAAAAAGGCATCACCGGAGGAATACTAGGAATGCTTTTGCTCTTTGCGCTTTCATTTGCACCGGGCCCGATTCAAGAAAGATTAGAAAGTATTTTGGAGGCTGGTTCGGATAAATCTTTTCAAGGTAGAACTCGCGCTTGGGGACATGGTTTTGACATGATCAGTTGGTATCCCGTAACCGGTGTCGGAAAGGGCCAATGGAACGAATATCATGGTTTAATGCCACATAACTCTTATGTTCAAATAATGGCAGAACTCGGGCCTGCAGGTATATTTTTGTTTCTTTGGATTTTGAGGCTTTGCTTTATAGAGTTTAAACCATTTTTTGTDGAGACAGATTCAGATCCTCCAGATGGHGATTCGDTKTCDTCKARBTCWAGDAATAAAAKAGTTGAATTGCATCCTATTTTTGGTACGCCAATAGCTTCTGATTCAGTCGATGTGTCGAATGAAAAATCGATGTATTTAACTAGCGATGATGATGGTTCAAGCCTAAAATATGAACCAACAGATATGCAAAAGAAAACCATTGTTATAGCGATTGCTGTTGTGATGGTGGGTTGGTTAGTCTATATATTTTTAGGTAATCAAGGGTATGCCGTCTGGACTTATTTCTATATTGGTTTATGTAGTGCAGTAAGAAACTTTCATCCTAAAGTCATTGGTAGAATTGATGCTTAATTATTTAATTACTATTATCGTAATTTTTGCAATTATTTTTATTGCGCTAGTGGTTGTCTACGTCAAAAAGAAAAACATTGATGTTTGGCTTAGTTCGTACCTAAAGCGTCTATTTATTAAAGTTGATACAAAAAATGAGCCAGTTGATATTATGCTGTTGTTTGTTGATCATTTCGAAATGAATGGTCATGCGGATAGATTAGAAGCGTGGAATACAGGTTATCCAAAAATAGCCAGTAAACATAAGGATTTTGATGGACAACATCCTAAACACAGTTTCTTTTATGCTATGGATCTTATGCATGAGCATGAACTAGAAGCTCTTCAACATCTTGTTAAAGATGGATATGGCGAATTTGAACTTCACTGGCACCATGATCATGATGATGAAACATCTTTTGTAAAAAAACTTAACGATGCTTTCGATATATTTCATAAATATGGTTACATGAAACCATATAAAGATGGGCAAAAGGCTTGTTTTTCTTTTATTCACGGAGATTGGTCTTTAGCTAATTCGAGAGGCGAAAACTATTGTGGCGTGGACAATGAAATTAGTTTATTGAAGCAAGCGGGTTGTTATGGAGATTATACTTTTCCAGCTTTATTTAATGAAGCTCAACCGCCATTTATAAATAATATTTATTATTCAGATAACAATGATAACCCTAAATCTTACTTTCAAGGCCGAGACGCTAAAGTTGGTATTAAGGAATCAAAGAATGAATTTATGATTTTTCAAGGACCTCTCAATATCAATTGGAGAGATTGGCGACATAAATGGCATCCCACGATTGAAGATGGTGATATCAACCAGTTCCCAACACACGATGACCCAAAACGTATAGATTCTTGGGTTAGGCAAAAAATACATGTCGAAGGACAACCAAATTGGCAATTCGTTAAGATATTTTGTCATGGCGCACAAGACCATAAATCGGTAGTGAGCGATACGACCGATAGAATGTTTAGTTATTTTGAAAATAAATACAATGATGGAAAAAAATACCGTCTTCATTA
Organism: Kangiella sp.; assembly: GCA_002733465.1. GTDB lineage: Bacteria > Pseudomonadota > Gammaproteobacteria > Enterobacterales > Kangiellaceae. The sequence goes on along the minus strand of NVVT01000009.1, from coordinate 126,596 downwards.
TGTTACTGCTAGAGAAGCTTATAACATTGTAAAGGCTGCGGAAGATGGGAAGTTTGGAAACCCAAATGAGTTTAGAGATTATATAATTCCTCATCCTCTTAACAGATAGGGATGAGTAATCTGGTTTTTAGTGAATTGGTTCCAGATAAATTAATTTTAAATAAATTCGATATCGATTTTTCACATGTGAATGTTAAATATAGAATAGAGACTATCAGTTGATTAAAAAGCTTATTAAAATATTAGTTTTGTATTTTGGCCCTTGGAGTCTTTTGCGCTTGATGAAAAGACGGAAAGAAGGGGCAGGGATATCGATCCTTTATGGGCACCGTGTATTGTCGGACGCCATTATCGCGGATAAAAATGATCCCCGTAGAATTACTGGTCATACTAGCGTAAGTGAGGTAGAGGTCGCTATTTTGGAATTAATAAAACGCTTCGATATTATTTCTATGGATGAAGCTGTTGACCAACTTGGCGCTCAAGGCGTTAATAAAGAATCAGTTGTTCTAACCTTTGACGATGGTTTTAAAGATAACTTCAAATATCTTTTACCGGTTTTGAAAAAATATAATGTACCAGCTACTTATTATATTAACTCTTCAGTAATTGGTACTAAACATAACCTTTGGTTTCAGTCAGTGATTAATTATTTTTTCGCGATCAAAGAAAATACAGTGAAAATTGAACTGTCGAATAAAGAATATGATCTATCATCCGCAGATAAACGATATATTGCCGCTTTTGACTTCATGCAATATTTACAAACGAATTATAAGCCAGATAAATTTCATGAAGTTATTGAGTCTGTCGCGGGTGTTAAGGCTCTACCTAACGATGATGATTATCATCTAAGTTGGGATGATCTTAGTATTTTAGCTAAAGAGCCGTTAATTACTTTAGGAGCTCATAGTTATAACCATTATCCATTGGCTTATTGTGATGAAAAACAGTCAAAGTTTGAGATAGAAAAATCAGTTACCGATCTAGAAGAAAAATTGGCGATAAAAATTAAACACTTTAGTTATCCTCGAGGGCATGTTGAGGATTTTAATGATTGGCATATTAAGGTACTTAAAGATCTGGGAATTTCTTCAGCAGTCACTACGATCAGAGGCGTTAATCGAAAAGGACAGGATCTTTTTCAAATTAAACGGGTTGGCTTTCCTCAAAATATTAGCAACGATGTTAATGACTTCTTGTGGTACGTTGGTGGCATTCCACAATTGATCGCTAGTTTACGTCAATAGATTWATAATAAAACACATAAGACAATATATAAGATATGAGATTAAGTACACAAGTCATTTTAACCAGCCTTAGCAAATCGCTAAAACATGTTGGTGTTTTTATTTTGGCGATCTTTTTAACTCGATATTTCACTAAATACGAATATGGCAGTTATATTCAAGTAATGTTAATTGCTAATACTGTTATTTATCTAGCGATTTTTGGAATTCCGTCAAGCGTATATTATTTTTTGCCTCGCTCAAAAGAAAAAAAGCGAATGATGAAAAATACTATCAGTTTGCTTTTCGTCGTTTCTATACTAGTTTCAATTTGCCTCTATTTCTCAATGGATATTATTTCAGATAAAATGAACAATCCGAGTTTGGCTGATTATGCTTGGCTAATCGCAGCATTTATTTTGTTTCAAATACCAATAAAACTGTATGAACCTTTTATGGTCTCAACTCAAAATGTTATGCGATTTGTTGCAATCAATGGTTCTTTTAATTTGGGTTTTTTGTTGGTTATTTTGATTCCGGTTCTTTTAGGTTGGGAGCTTCAGCAAGTTCTGATTAGTTTACTTTACTTTTTTGTTGCACAGTTGATAGCCGTTTATATAATGATCTTTTATACTTACTCTCAATTACAAGATGATCCCAATGGTGAAGAGTATGAAGTAGCGAAGCAACTTTCCTATTCGTTACCGATTGGTTTTTCTGGCGCAATATCTCAATTAGGCGTTGCTGTTGATAAAGTAATTGTCAGTGGATATTATGACCCTGAAGAATTGGCGGTTTATACCAGAGGAGCAATGGAAATTCCGATGCTAAATGTTATTTCTAATTCTTTAGGTAATATTTTAATGCCTAGATTTGTAGAAGAATATCGTTTGGGAAACATAGATGCAGTGGTTAAACTCTGGCATAGTTCGATTAAAATGATGGCAATGTTTATTTATCCAGCCTTGGTATTTTTCCTGTTGACAGCAGATCATTTAATCCCATTTTTATTTACAGATGCCTATATTGATAGTGTGATTATTTTTCAAGTTTACACCTTGGGTTTGCTTACGCGAATTACTAGCTACGATGCAATTGTACGAGCTGTTGGTAAAACTAAGATACTTTTTAAAATGGCAATGTTAGCGGTGTTCTTAAATATTACTTTTACTGTTGCATTGATTGAATTAATTGGTATTGTAGGTGCTCCATTAGCGACTGTGATAGTAGGTACGGCTTTACGCTTTGGCTATCTACTGATTATTACTAAGATATTAGAGATCAATATGTTTTCAGTCTTCCCGTGGGTATCTCTGGCAAAACTACTACTTTCTTCAGCAGTTGCTGCACTGGTTGTTTTACCGATATTAACTTTAGATTTACAACATTTTGAAATGTTGGCGCTAACCGGTAGTATTTATGGTGTTGTTTATTTAGTGGCACTACGTTTTAGCAATGCATTAGGAAAATCAGAAAAGAAGTCTATTCGCCGGTTACTGCCTAAGAAACTCGGCTGGATAATATAAAAACCATCGCTCTCAATTTCTATGAAACATTTATGAATATCAATTAATGAAACAATTAAAAAAAATTATTGCAAACAAAAGTTGGAAGCTAGATTCTGATACATTCGCACGATTAGATTCTGTGGTATATCAAATTTTGAATGAATTTTCCGTCAAAGAACTAGACATCGTTGATATTGAGCAATTTTCTAGTTATTTTGTTACCCATGTATATAAATTAACGCTCTCTCTTAATAGTAATAATAAGAATATTTACATTAAATTAGCATACCTACCACCAGAACATGAAGTAAGGCAACGTGGCCGCATTAAATTTGAGTACGACTCAACAAAACAAGTATTTGACTTGTTTTTAGATATTAATTACGGCACCAGTGTTGAACCGATTGCATATTTTGAAGAAGAGGCAGCCTTTGCTATGCATGAAATGCAAGGTGACAGGTTAGATAATATTTTGATTGAACGAATGAAACCATTTAATTCAAAATCAATATCTCTTTTAGAAGAATCTATGAACGGAGCGGGTAAGTGGTTGAAAGAATTTCAAGCATCTATGCCAATTATTGGTAATACTCATACCAATGAAAAAGACCTAGAAGAACGAATTTCTGTTTATCTTAAAAAAGTTTCTGATGAAACAGGTAAACTAATTGATTCAAAATTAGTTACTGCATTGGAAAATAAAGCACACATGCTTGTGAGTAATTTCTCAGAAAAAGACTTTGAGAGAAAAGCAAAGCATAATGATTATGCGCCATGGAATTTGATGTTTCATAATCAACAAATTGTAGGCTTTGATTTTGCTGATTGCGAAATGGATTCTAAATTCTATGATTTATATTATTTTAATCGAGCACTTAACTCTTTTAAGCTAAAACCAATCAAAAAGCTCTCATTGATAGAGTTATCTAAACAATGTTTTATTGATGGCTATGGAAGTGATTCTAGCGTAAATGACTTTGATGTTGAGCATCCTACACGGCAATACTTCAATTTGTTTTTTGCGTTAGAAAGAGTTCAAATGTTATTGCGAGCGAGAAAAAGAAATGTTGGAATGGTAGGGAAATTAAAAACACTTTCACAGCGACGTCATTTGAATTGGTACCTAAAAGAATTAAAAGCACTAGCTCGCTAATTTTTTATTTTTAGCTAGCGAGGATTAAAGTAACTACAAAATTTCAGTTATAAATTTTGTAGCTCGTTATTAACCTTTATGGCATTTTCTTGCCAGTTATACCATTCGAATTTTGGTAATGTATTTTCTTTAAGTTTAAGCCCTTTTATTATCCCTTTAGATAGCGCCAAAGCATCACAAGCAGGAACAATAACACCAAACTCATCCTTGCTTATTATGTCGGGTACCGCGCCAACGTTTGATGCGACTACAGGCGTTCCGCACGACAATGACTCTAATACGACGTTAGGACAGCCTTCTCGCAAGCTAGGTAAACAAAGTAGATCACAAGCACTCATATATTGAGGTATAAGTTTATGTTCGACTTTGCCCAAGAAAGTAACATGTTTTTCTAAATTCAAATTATCTACTTGTGATTCAATTTTATTTTGTAATGGACCTGCACCAATAACGACTAAATGTATTTTTTCATCCTTTATTTTATTAAATGCGTCTAACAAATAGTTTAAACCTTTTTCTATCTGGAAATTACCAATAAATAAACAGTATTTAGTTTGAGCATTAAAAGTAATTTTATCCGAATATGACTCAATTTCTTTTCTCGCTTCATCGTGCTCTTTACGACAAAATTTATTTTGATCAACACCGTTGTGGATAACGACTGTCTTAGTTGAGTCAACACCAAGAGATGTTATTTTGTCTTTGAGCGCGTGGCTTTTAACGATGTTAATATTCGAACTGTTTAATGCATCTATGATTAATATTCTACGAATTCTATACTTTGTATAGTCATTGATGTCACAACCCAAAGCGTGGATTGAAAAAGGGATCTGCAATTTTTTTGCCACTAAATAAGCCCCGTAACCATCGGGGTATATCCAATGTGCAGAGATGATATCCGCTTTACCTTGTTGCTGAAGTTGTTTGACGGTGCTAAATATACCTTTATAAAAGAAATAACCAATTAAAGAACGTAAAACTTTTGGTATAACAATATATCGTGGATGTAAAACCGTTATCCCATCTATTATCTCTTTCTTTACTATCGCTGGTTTTCTAATTAAATCTAAAGGGTGAAATGGAATAGGGGAAACGACGGTTAGCTCACACAAATTTGAAAGTGAATCCGCTAACTGTTTAATAAATAATCCTTTGGTCGTTTCACAGTTATTCGGATAAAGGTTAGAAATTAGTACAATGGAACGATTATTGTTTGTTGGCATCACAATAGTAACTCTAGTCGGTAATTTTCGAGATTGTAAAAAGAAGCTTGCCTGTCGATGTTGGCTTTATTTCATCTAGTATTTCGACATTGACTTTTGCTTGCTCTCCTAACATTGCTTTTGTTTTTGAAATGATAGGCTTTAAATAATCGTTGTTGTTTTGTTTTGAGGTTTCGACTATTTTAAGATCAATTTGTTCTAGCGATTGTTGAATCATCTGAAATTGCTTTACTTGAGGTAATTCATAAAATAAATGAGTGAAGTACTCGCCATGAATTTTACTGCCATCTGGTTTTACAAAGAAATCACCACTGCGTCCTTCAACGCTTCCAAGTAGTGGAAGGTTCCTACCGCAGTCACAATTGGATTGGGATACTTTTCCAACATCTCCTAGCTTGTAACGAATGATGGGCATTCCAAAGTTCCAAAAATCGGTCACTATAATATCGCCGTTGCCTTCGCTCACGGCATGTCCATTATTATCAACAAGTTCTACCAGTAAATTGTCAGCGTTTATATGCAATCCTTTTTGTTGTTTACATTCGCTTGCTATTAAACCAACTTCACGGGAACCATAACGATTAAGAACTTTGCAATGGAGTGCTTTTTCAATTGTTTTTCGTTTTTCATCTGTCAGAGTTTCTGCAGATGAAACAATGCCATCGAGTTTGATTTTATGGTTAGGTTCATTCTTCAATAAATACTTTGCGTAAAGTTCTAAAGCATTGGCATAACCTAAAATCATACTAGGCTGCAGTTTTTCTAATTGCTTGGTGAACGATTTCATTTCGCTATCGGACATTTCGAACGCATCAAGCTCCCAGTTGCGTTCTATATAAGTTGCAATGATATTTTCCCTAAAAGATTGTACCGCTTTAAGATCTCTTTGCGCTCCCCATATTAAGGCTTTACGTTTACCGATGTCCCATCCTGACCATCGATCATGTCTAATTTGATCGGCTCTTCTTAAATTATGACGATCTTTATTTTTGTAATAAATAGTTGGTTCGCCAGTTGAACCGCCAGAACTATCTTTTATTAATGATTCAAAGGGATAAGATTTAGATATCATATCTTGCATATTTTCTTGAATAATAGCTTTAGTTAACAGCGGTAATTTCTCCACATCTTTTAGACACGTAAAATCAGATGGCGTAAGCTGTCGTTCTTGCATGATTCTTCTATAATATTTTGTATTGTCAAAGGCGTACTGAATAATTTCTTGTAATCGTTTTAATTGAAGTGCTTCTAGTTCTTTGAGAGAGAGATATTGATTTTTCTCAAGTTCAGCTAACCGAGTCAATCGTTTATCGCCACTTTTCCAATAGTAAAGTGGGTAGACAATGTATTTATTGATTAGACGATAAAAATCAAACATAGATGAGATTCTTTTGTTTAAAGACTTTTGGTTTAAAGTGCTGACTCTTGAAGGCGTTGATAGAGATTGTTTGCTTTGTCTACTAAATTTGAATTTATGGAGTCTGTATTTTTTGGTTTTGATGTTGGATTACGTATTTCACTTGAATAGGACGAAAATGTTTTTACATCTTTTAATTTTGTTATTTCGCCAATTCGTGCAAGTGACTCTGTGGGTTTTATTAACAGCTTATTATAATCTATCAAATGAACATTATTACCGATCTGTTTTAAAATATTTTCATAAGATGCAATCCAATAAGAAAGCCAAAACTCTTCGGAATTATAGTTAGGATTAGATGGTTGAGAATCTAACCAGTTGTCAAAATTGATGGGTTTGAAATTTTCGCCAAAATCGTAATGACCAAGCCATTTCATATAGCTCTTTGCAAAAGTATCATCTTTGTGCATTTCACAAAATTGTTCATGCTGTTTCATTAATGAACCTATATGCGCAAATGGTTCTCTAAAAGGGATTAAAATAGTGGCGGTCGGAAACAGTTTTTTTAATACAGGTAAACGTGAACAATTTGCATTGTTTTTTGAAATGTATCTTTTAGCAGTTTGTCGCTCTGATTGATTTTCTAGAATTAGTTTTTTAACGGTCAACTTGATCGCTTTAGCAAATTTTTTATTAGTGTTCTTTAAAGTTAATGGTGCAAGATGATTTTGTTTAACGTATTGCTCTTTTAAATAGCTTAGCCATACCACCTCTTCAAATGCTTCTGGACTGTCAAACGAAACTTTCATACCATCTCCATGTGCGCGTTCGACTTCTTTAGCTTCTTTAGAAAATGGTTGTGATATCTTTTTCCAGAACAATGGCGCTAATATGAATGGCATATGACGGTAGGAGAAAGTGCAAAATTCGTCAGTTTTATGTAATAGATCGAGCAGAAGGGTAGTACCTGATCGAGGTAAGCCGGTAACGAAAATTTCATTACCCAGATCAATCTTGTTTAGATCTTTTGCATAGATATCACTTTCCATTTCAGCCACAAATTTTTGTAAGCCTGGAATTGAAAAAGCAATATGATGTAACGTGCGATCTAGAAAACTATAATTTTCTGCGAATGACATTTCTAATCCAAACGTACCCAAGAGTAGCGAGTGTTAAACCAATGATAATAGTAATTGAATAAAAATCAGATTCAATCTGCGAAGCTAGCATTGGTTCATATTGAGCTATTGACCAAAGAATGCCAAACAATACCGCAAAAATCAAAATAAATTTACCAATAAATTTGAAAGTAGTACTCAGCATCGTTACTGAGTTAGTTCTCATAAATTTTTCTTTTTCTCTATCAGTCATCTTTTTTGATTGCATGACTTTGACAGATTTTGCGGATAACGCCATAACGGACTGAGCATCGGTGATTATTTTTAGAAATAAAAATAATTCAACAAAAATAACCGACATCAATAATAGAAAAAAATAATTCATGATTTAATACACTGCTCGTAATAAGTTCTGGCTCAATGATTGATTTTTAAGTTTTATCTTTTTCTGAATCTTCTTCGTCATCATCAAGATTTTCATCATCATCACCGCCTTTACCAAACAGTCGTTTTAAGGGATACCAAAAAACGCCAATGATTGCCATTAAAATTGCGCCGACTACACCAACGATTGCGCCTATTACACCTACACCTAGACCTGGACCGACATAAGCTTGTGCATTGGTGGAATAAAGGATGACGATTAATGCTATAAAGATAATTATTTTCATTTAAATTACTCCTGCTACTAAAAATATATTGTGTTAACTAAGCGTTCTAGATTTATTTTGAACAACTAGGCACTTCATTAAAATAATTGGTGTCGAACCAAATTCCGTTAGCGATATGTTCATTATAAAGTGGTGAAATCGCCGAAATATTATTATGCTCAAACACTTTATCACCCGTAGCGGTTATTTGAACCGCACGACCTTCATCGGGAACAATGACCAATAAATTGCCATTTGGCAAATATTGATGTTTACCCTGGGCTGCAGAATAAAATTTAAAGTCACCGGCTAATAGTTCATTGGTTAATTCACCTGTTGCAGGATCAATTTTAATAATTTCTGAACGACCTAAACCTGAGTTATTACTATAGACTGAAATTTTTCCATCTGCCGTAAAATCGGGATCATGTTGATAAATCCAAGGTCCGTTTCTAGCCCATTTAATCTCATAGGTTAATGGATCAACAACTGCCACAAGATGTATACGCCTAAAGCTCATTAAAAGGTCACCGGCTTTAAACATAGGGAATTTATCTGCGAGTTCAAGCGATAAGACATCAATATCATTAGGGTGAAAAAGATCGTACTTTGCTTTGTCGCCAGGTGTCTTATTCCACTTTTTGAAAGGGTAATCAGCTCGAACGCTAAATATTCCTGCAGGCGTTGCTGGAGATTGAATTAAGTCTTCGATTAATCCTATTTCCGCAAGGGTGTCACCGGTATCTAAATCAAATTGTGAAAGATAATTGTAATGACCGTACGCAGTATTGTCTCCACGCCAAGCCCACATAGTATTGCCTAAACCTTTGGTTAATGAATGATGGTAGACACCTTGTTTAACCCACATAGAATTACTGCATTGATCCAATCTAGCCATTACATCACCAGAGTCAAAGGTTACAACAACCGAACCATCTTTTAACACACTAAATGCATGGGGTGAATCAGAACCATTCAACGGCCCATCTTCATCTAATTTTAGATAAGAGAGATCCCACTCGTGTATTTTCTCGCCTTTTTCGTTTTGAAGCCAAGCCGCGTAACGAAGGTTTTCTCCATCGTATCCCATATATGCGTAATAACCAGGTTGAACTTTATCAGCTTGATAAGTAACAACTCGCTTTCTTGAAACATGTTTAGGGGCTTTAATTAATCTATTAACAGGCACTAATTCACCATGACGAATGAGTGATAATGCGCCACTATACATAGACTCTATGGTTTTAAAGGGCCACATTTTAAAGTTGCCAACCGCCAAACCATAAGCAAAAATGGCGCCTGAAATAAGGAAAACTAAAGAGAATAATGAAATCCGCTTGCTCAGTTGTTCGGCTGAAGATTTAGAATTGTTTTTTTTCTTAGACATACTGAAGAAAATTCCTTATAAAACTGACTTTTTGCGTAATTACCAGTGAAACTTCAATGGCTTAGGTGTGATTATAAGTATAACAAAGTTAACTTTGTTTTTGCTATAGATTTTACCTTGACGAAATAGATAATAATGCACAAAATGAATTCTAGTCGGAAATATAAATTTTGGAAGGTTTAGATTGAAAAAATCAATATTCAAACAATCTCTAAGTACTTTTATCTTATTGCCATTAGTTTTTCTTGTGTTAACCGTTCAAGGTAAAAAAGACGCAGTCGATTCAATTGTTATAGAAAATATGGGAAACCATGTAATAAAGTATGGTGCTACCTTTGAATTTTCCCCCAAGATCATAGGAAACGTAAACCTTTGTCGTAAGGATTTAGGGCACGATGACGTATTGGTTCACCCGCAATCCGGCAAGATAACTTGGGATACTAGTCAACTAGCTTTTGGTAGAGGATTCTATATTCGTATCAAATGTAGTAATTATGAGTCATCTAGCTATGCATCCATGGTCGTTCATGTAGATAAAAGCGGTAAGAGCAAAATAGTGGTTGCAGGCAAAAAAGGAGTTTCTAAATATATTGGAATTGCGGGAGTAAAAATGAGAAGTGGCGATACGCTTATTATTCCCGACGGTCTATATCCTGTTTCTGTCGATGGTGATGGTAGCTATGAAAATGCCTTTAAAAGGAGTGCGCCACCAAATGGCACGGATAAACAGTTTACAACCGTTATTGCAGAATCTCCTGGCGGAGTAACCGTTTCGGGCACTGCGAATAAAGATATTGGAAAACAAAAGAATGCCTTTCAACTGAGCCCGAGTGAAAATGTGGCGATAGTGGGTTTTGTACTTAAAGATGTACAAAGAGAATCATTTACTACAACTGGTCCCGGCGAACATTTAATTATTGACTTTGTCGGCGCACAAGGAGCAGGTACTTGGGGTCTTCCTTGTAGTAACGCTAAAGAAGCAAAAAAAGGCCAATGCTCAAATGCCGGTATGAGAGTTAATGGCGGTACACCACTTTTTCAGAATAGTTATGATTGGGGACATAATCGTTATGGAATTATGACTAGAAGTTCAAGTGGTTCAGTCACTAGACGCTCTTTAGTAAGATTAGATGAACACAGAGGCTCTCAACCTTACGGTGGATTTAGTAATTACTGTGATTCAGCCCACCTTAGCCAAGATAATATCGTTTTTGACTCTTTAGCTATAGCAGCCCCTCATTATAAAAATTATGCTGGATTAGATGCTTATCCAGCAACAGGATGCGTAAAGAGAAACTCTGAAATTATTGTTTCCGGTTTATTAGCGGTAAATAACAAGCTTTCCTTATCTTTGTTAGATTCTAAAGCCGGGCCAGCACATCAGTGGCGCAACTTAGTTTCCTATGACTCTGAAGGTACTTGTACTCCGCAAAAAAACAGGTGTGGCGCTTGGCTTTTACAATCAAAAAAACCTTTGGTATTAAAGGATTCTTTCCTAGGAAAAGCACGAGGTTTTAAAGGCAGTAGCAGTTTGAGAAGAGCCTTTGCAAAAAAATCTATTTCTTATGATCAATCAGTCATTATTAGCGATATTCCCATGTTGATAGATCAAGGAGCCAAACCAGAATACTTGCCAGAATCTCAACTTTATTATAACGGTAAAAGTGATACGTTCTTTGGAGACAAGGATTTTGATACTTTGACTAAAACAAGGCGTTGGCCTATCGCAGGAGAAGATATCATAGCTAAAAATATGCAAAATTATTCCAACCTAAAAGCCTTAAAAGTTGGTGGTGGTACTGTTGAGATCATTGGAAATCGGGGTGCTGTTTTAAAAAACGAAAGTATGAGTGAATATTTTTGGAAATATATCAAAAAGGAAATCCCACCGTTAGTGGTAAGAGTCAATAAAGATCCAAAAAGTGAGGCTAATCATTATCGTATTGCGTGGGAACATTTTACTGGTTCGACTCGTAATGAGGTAAAAGGCTGGCAAGTTAACTGTGTAACTGAGAACCCTTTTAAACTCGATTTAATTAAAGCCTTACCGGAAACACAACTAAGTTATTCGTATTCTGGAAAATGTGAAAAATTCGCTGTTCAAGCTGTTTATTCTACTGGAGTAAGCGGAATCACTTATATCGAAGCATCTATAGACTAAAGTTAAAACATTAATTCTTATAGTTTCATTCTTGAGACTTAGTCGTCATCTTAACTAATTCCTAACTCCCATCTTCTCATAATGTGCAATATGCACATTTTCTAATTTAATTTTTTCCTAGAATACCCGATATAGGTTTGTGGTTTGGCAGTTTACCTTGTTTTTGTCAATTGAAAGTTTGTCCGTTGAAGAAGTTAAGAAAAATGTATTTTTAACTGATTAGCGTCAAATCACAAATAATTTTTGTTTTTAAAACGTTTTATTAATTATAACACTGGATTTGATGATGAAATTTTTGACTTATGCTCAATTGCTAAAAAACTTTTATCTTATCGGCATTGTTTCAATGTTGGCTTTAGTTTCGGCCTGCGGTGGAGGCGAAGAGGAAGAAGACGACGAAATATCTCGTTTTACTTTAAGCGTCTCTAAAACTGGAGAAGGTTCTGTAACTTCAAATGCGGATGGAATTGATTGTGGAGGTGACTGTAATGAAACCTATGATGAAGGTACCAACGTTGCCCTTAGCGCAACACCTGCTTCGGGTATGCAGTTCAGTGGTTGGACTGGAGCTTGTAGCGGTTTAACAAGCTGTAATGTTTCAATGAATGGTAATCAAACAGTTGGAGCATCTTTTGCDGTGATWGTGACKGAATTTGAATTGTCTGTTTCTGTACAAGGTAGCGGTTCTGTCTCATCATCTCCAAGCGGTATTAATTGTGGTAATGACTGCCTAGCGAGTTATGCTTCAGGCTCTTCGGTGCAGTTAACCGCTAATGCAGCATCTGGATTTGAATTTACTAGTTGGCAAGGTGCTTGTAACGGTAGTGGCTCATGTAATATCAATATGAATCAAAATCAACAAGTGACGGCAACTTTTCAAGCGGTTGCAATTGAAACACACACTTTAACTATTTCTGTTACAGGACAAGGAAGCGTTTCATCAAATCCGGTTGGTATCCAATGTGGCAACGATTGTAGTGAAGATTTCAATAATGGTACTAGTGTTAGCCTAACGGCTACAGCAGATAGTGGCTTTGTTTTTGCAGGTTGGGGAGGTGATTGCTCAGGGTCTCAATCTTGTAGTGTCCCTATGACAACCGCTCGTTCGGCGACGGCTCAATTTGTTGAAGAGTCAGCTGAAAATTTTGACCTCACTGTTACTAGCGGAAATAATGGAAGTGTGACGTCATCTCCGTCAGGAATTGATTGCGGTTCTGATTGTAGCGAATCATATTTAGATGGAACGGATGTTGCGTTAACAGCTGTTCCTGATGCTGGATTTCAGTTAGCTGAGTGGAGTGGTAGTTGTAGCGGAGCCGGTTCTTGCAATCTTACGATGAATCAAAATCGCAGTGTAACGGCAACTTTTGAAGAAGTATCATCCGCTCAAGTCACTCTTAATGTGAGTATTTCTTCTGGAGGAACAGTAACGTCATCTCCATCAGGTATTAATTGTGGTTCAGATTGCACCGAGGATTATAATTTAAATACTGCAGTCAACTTAATCGCTACGGCAAATTCTGGATTTAAATTACAAAGTTGGTCTGGTGATTGTAGTGGTAACGTGACTTGTGAATTAACCATGACMTCRGAAAAAACWGTTACYGCAACATTTGTTGAAGATACTAATGGYGGTGGTAATTTAACSATTGAAGATATGGGRTTACACGAAGTTGATTTTGGYGATGTATTTACCTATCAGCCRACRATCAATGGTGATGCKACKATTTGTMGWAARGATTTAGGGCATGATGATGTCAAAGTAGACTCAGAAACAGGACAAATCAGCTGGGATACAAATTCATTGAATTTTGGTAGAGGTTTCCATATACGCATTAAATGTAGTAATGCTTCTGAATCGGCATATGCCTCAATGGTCGTTCACGTCGATAAGTCAGGAACTAGTCGATTAAGAATCGCTGGAGAAAATGGTGTTTCTCAATATGTAGGTGTAGCTGGGCAAGCGATGACGGGCGGAGATACTATTGTTTTTCCTGATGGTGAATATCCAGTTTCTGTTTCACGCGACGAGTCATATGAAAACGCTTATAAAATGACATCGCCAACGGATGGTTCGAGCGATCAATATAGTACGGTAATGGCACGTTCTCCCGGAGGCGTAACCATTAAYGGTGAAGCGCATGAYGGTATTGGCAAACAAAAAAATGCTTTTCAATTGGGTTCTAATAATTATGTAGCAATAGTTGGTTTTGTAGTTAAAAACGTGCAGAGAGAGTCATTCACTACTTCTGGCGGTAATAATAATAAATTACTGGTTGATTTTCTTGGGGCTCAAGGAGCTGGAACTTGGGGTAAACCTTGCGATAGCTTTAGCGCTGCTGGTTCAGGCCAATGCTCAAATGCTGGTATGAGAATAAATAGCGGTACGCCTTTAATACAGAGTAGTTATGATTGGGGACATAATCGTTATGGAATCATGACGAGAAGTACATCTGGTTCGGTGACTCGCCGTTCATTCGTGCGCTTAGATGAACATAAAGGTGATCAACCTTATGGTGGATTTAGCAACTACTGCGATACATTGCATTTAAGCCAAGATAATACAGTATTTGATTCTTTGGCGATTGCAGCACCTCATTATAAAAATTATGCTGGATTAGAAGCTTATCCGGCTACTGGATGCGAAAATACTTCGACAACCTTGAAATCAGTTGGTTTATTAGCGGTTAATAATAATCTTTCTCTTAGTTTAATGGACGCTCGCTCTGGACCGAATCATATTTGGGATAGTCTTGTTTCTTATGATTCCGAAGGGACTTGTACGCCTCAAACTGATCGATGTGGTTTATGGTTATTGCAAGCTAAAAAGACTGTCGATGTAACTAATTCATTTTTCGGCAAAGCAAGAGCATTTAATGGCGCTACAAGCCCTAGTCAAGCACTTGGAAATAATATTAATTTAAGTAATACATTATTTGAAGATGTACCAGGACAATCTGATACATCAGATCAGCCTGAGTATCTACCAGAAACACAGCTGTATTTTAGAGGCAAATCAGACACTTTTCATGGTGATGCTGGTTACGATTCAGTGACAACTTCTAGACGTTGGCCGATACCAGGAGAAGATATTATTGCTAAGAATATGAGAGCTTATCGAAATCCTACCGCTTTAAAAGTGGGTGGCGGAACTGTTGATATTAACGGTGATAGAGGGGCAACGGCGACTGGCGAAAGCATGTCTGAGTATTTTTGGGGCTACATTAACGACAAAGTTCCACCTTTGGTTGTTAGAGTAAAAGATAAAGGTGCTACAAATCGTGTGGCATGGGAACATCTGACAGGTTCTAGACGTAGTGCGGTTACTGGCTGGAAAGTAATTTGTGTTTCGACTGGTAATAGTTTATTAGCTACTTTAGATGTAAATACGTTAGTGTATAGCGATGATTCTGCATGTACTTCTTATGGCGTGAAAGCTAGTTATTCAGGTGGAGATAGCGGAATTGCATATTCGGAGTCACCAGAGTAATGGTCAAAAATTGGTAATAATGTACAATTAGCTTTATTTGTAACCTCTGCGAGTAACTTTAATTGATGAAGGGCGTTTATTTATAAATGCCCTTTTTTTATGTCCAAGGATGGACTGTATGTAGTAAAGAGCCATGGATGGCGGTACTGCGAATGTCCAAGGAAGGACGGTATTCCGCAAAGAGACATGGATGCCGGTGCGGTTGTGTTAAATCTTACCATTTGTTTGATTAAGAATTGATTTAACAGCAATTAGATGCCAGACTTTTTATTCTATGCCTTAGAAAGGGCAGACGTTAGGAATAACAGACATTATGCAAATTCTACCTAAACTCATCCCCACACTGACTAAAACCTTAATTTCGATTATTCTTTTAGGTTTAATTAGCGCTTGCGGTGGTGGATCAACACCGACCGTAAACAATAATGGAGGAAATGGCAACGGCAGTGGAGGAACTACAACTCAATTTGCCCTTTCAGTTAGTATTTCTGGATCGGGAAGTGTCAATTCTTCACCCGCAGGTATTAGTTGCGGCAGTGATTGCTCTGAGAGTTACAATGAAAATACGAACGTAACTCTGACACAAGTAGCTGATAATGGTTTTGAGTTTATTCAGTGGCAAGGAGCGTGTAGCGGAACGAGTAGTTGTAACGTCAATATGAATCAAGCTCAAAGTGTTACTGCCGTTTTTCAAGCAGTGGCGCCAGAGAACTATTTATTAAGTGTGACTTTAAATGGTAATGGAAGTGTGACTTCTGATCCTACTGGTATTGACTGTGGCGCTGATTGCAGTGAAAGTTACTCTGATGGAACCTCAGTTTCGTTAACTGCTACCCCTGATTCCGGCTTTCAATTAACATCATGGAGTGGTGGTTGCACTGGAGCGGGTTTGTGTAGCACGACCATGACTCAAGCGCGTAATGTGACAGCTACATTTGAAGAAGTTTCGGCTGGTAATGCTAGGTTAACCGTTTCAGCTACTTCGGGCGGTGTGGTGACATCATCACCTAGTGGTATTAACTGTGGTAGTGACTGTGCAGAAGATTATGTTTTAAATACAGAGGTTTCTTTAACTGCAACGCCTGACGCTGGGTTTAAGCTGAATAGTTGGGCTGGTGATTGTAGTGGAAATCTCGCTTGTGATCTCACTATGAGCGTTGCTCAGTCCGTCATAGCGACCTTTGTAGAAGAAAATGCTGGCGGTAATTTGTCAATTGAGCCTATGGGAATGCATGAAGTAGAGCATGGAACTACCTTTACTTATCAGCCGATCATTAACGGTGATGCAAGCATTTGCCGTAAAGACATGGGGCATGATGATGTAAAAGTGGATTCAGAAACCGGTCAAATTTCTTGGGATACTTCGGGGCTGAATTTTGGAAGAGGTTTTCATATTAGAATTAAATGTAGTAATTTTGATGATTCAGTTTATGCTTCAATGGTAGTTCATGTCGATAAATCTGGTACCAGCCAGCTGAAAGTTGCGGGTGAAAATGGCGTTTCTGAATTTATTGGTACTGCGGGAAGAGCAATGACGAGCGGCGATACCATTGTATTTCCAAATGGAAATTATCCTGTATCGATTACCGAGGATGAATCGTACGAGAATGCCTATAACCGAGATTCTCCAACCAGTGGTTCTAGCGAACAATATAGTACCATCATTGCAGAATCTCCTGGTGGTGCCATAATAAATGGTGAAGCTCATGACGGAATAGGTAAACAAAAAAAAGCCATTGAATTAGGTGAAAATAGTTATTTAGCAATAGTCGGTTTCGTATTAAAAAATGTTCAAAGAGAATCAGTTACAACACGTGGAACTAACACCAAATTGCTATTGGAGTTTATGGGAGCACAAGGAGCGGGAACTAATTTATTGCCTTGTGATAGCTTTTCAGCAGCAGGATCAGGAGATTGTTCGAATGCAGGAATGCGCTTCAATGGCGGTACAGGTTTATTTCAAAATAGCTATGATTGGGGGCACAATCGTTACGGTATTATGACTAGCAGAACCGATGGCTCCATCACTCGTCGCTCGTTTGTTCGCCTCGATGAACATAAAGGCGATCAGCCTTATGGCGGCTTTAGCAATTATTGCGATACTCTACACCTGAGCCAAGATAATACGGTATTTGACTCGTTAGCAATCGCTGCACCTCACTATAAGAATTATGCGGGTTTAGCCGCTTATCCTGCAACAGGTTGCGAATCTGTACCAGCAACTTTAAAAACAGAAGGGCTTTTAGCGGTTAATAATGATCTTTCTTTAAGCTTAATGGATGTAGATGAAGGGCCAAACCATATCTGGGACAATATTGTATCTTATGATTCAGAAGGTACTTGCACACCACAAACAAGTCGATGCGGTTTGTTATTATTGCAAGCTTCTAGAAATAAAACAGTTGATGTCACAAATTCATTTTTTGGCAACGCTCGAGTGTTTGAAGGGATGGCAAGCCCCGACACAGCATTTGGTGATAATGTAAATTTGGGAAGCGGAGTTTCACTACAAGACGTTTCTTCAAAAAGTGATACCGGTACTCCACCTGAATATTTACCAGAATCACAACTTTATTTTATGGGTAAATCCGATACATTTCATGGTGATGAGGGATTTGACACCTTGACAACTAGCCGACGTTGGCCAATTCCCGGTGAAGATATTATCGCCTCTAACATGCGAAGTTACTTTAATGCAGATGCACTCAGAGTAGGTGGCGGTACCGTAGAAATAGATGGTAACAGAGGCGCAGTTGCAAGCGGTGAATCCATGTCTGAATACTTCTGGGGCTATACTAATGATAAAGTTCCTCCGTTAGTTGTTAGAGTTAAATTAAAAGGTTCAGATAAGCGTGTTACTTGGGAACATTTATCTGGTTCACGTAGAAGCTCGGTAACAGGTTGGAAAGTGATTTGTGTTGATGATAATAGTGTTTTATCTACGCTTTCCGTTTCTCAGCTGACATTTACTGATAGCTCTAGCTGTTCTCAATATGGTGTTCGGGCGACATATGCTGGCGGTGATAGCGGAATAGCTTATACTGAAACAGCGGAATAAATTTGAATTTTAAAGAGCAAGGTATAGTAATGAAGTTATTGGTTATTTTATTGGTTATTTTAGTTTCTGGTTGTGCAAATAATATCCCAGCTGACCGGATTTCAGTTACCGTAACAGGATTTAGGATTGATAGAAGTGCGCCAAATCCAGTTGCAGAAGTTAATCCTGTTTTATATTTTGGTTATAAAGACGCCGCAGATGATGCCGATGGCGATATGTTTGCAGTCATTATGGCTGACATTGATGCGCCACTATTTAAAATAGGAGAATCTTGGGAAAATGTAATGAAAGGGATTGAGAATTCTAAATTACGAATTATCGAACAATCAAGTGGAATGATTACCGCAAGAACTATTGGAAAAAAGAGCAAGATAAAAGTTGATATAAAATACAAATTTGGCAGAGATTTATTGAGAAAATATACTTTGCATGGGCTTAACGAGTCGGATGGGTTTTTCTGAAAATAATACCTTTCACAATATACTAACAAACAAGCTAATTGTTTTTTAATTTAATAACTTGCCTAAATTAACCAACATCCTAGCTGTAGCGCCCCAAATGATATAATCGTTATATTCAATTGAATGATAGGAAAATGATATGTCTTTAATTTTCCTTTTTACCAGCTTCTGATTTTTTGAATCAATTAAATAATTTAAAGGAACGGTGAAAACCTCTTCAACTTCATTTTTGTCGATTGATAAATTTCGGATGTTTAGTCCATTTTGTCTATCTAATACAGCGACATAGGGCGTAACGTAATATTGGCTAATCGTTATTTGTTCTGGAAGTTTGCCAATGATTTTTAAATCAATATGTTCCAATCCGATTTCTTCCTGAGTTTCTCTTAATGCCGTTTGTTGTAAGTTTTCGTCTGTATCCTCAAATTTTCCGCCCGGAAAGCAGATTTCCCCAGCATGGTTTTTTAGATGCTTTGCTCGCTTTGTTAAGATAACATGCCACTGATTATCTGATTGCTTGACCAAAGTGATTAATACGCTGGCGGGTTTTATTTGTTTTAATTGAATATTATCAAATAGCTTGAGGTAGTCTGTTAACTCAGATGTTTTGTCTAATGCATCTTTAGCACTTTGATTAAATTTTTCCCAGTCAAGATTTTCACAAGATTCGAGGGAGAGTAATCGACTTTTAATAAATGAATTATCCATGTTCTTTTATACTATTTTTGTCTGGAGAATAATTAAGAAAAGTATCTTCCAAAGTCGGAATGATTTTAGACACTTTATGGTATGTTTCTTGGTATTCAGATTTTACGGTTGAATCAAAGACAATGCCTCCGCCTGCGCAACAGGTCAGTTCATTATCTTTAGCGAGTAAAGTTCTAATGCTAATATTAGTATCCATATTGCCTTTAAAATCCATATAGCCGATTACACCACAATAAATGCCTCGACTAAAATCTTCTAATTCGTCAATTATTTTCATTGCTGCAATTTTAGGCGCGCCTGTAATTGAACCTCCAGGTAAGCAGGTTTGTAAAATATCAAACATGTCATACTCTGGTGCTAATTGACTGGTCACAGTCGAAATAAGATGATGCACAGATTCAAATGTATATAAACCAAATAGCTCTGGTACTTTAACACTATCCGTATCTGCTGTTTTACTTAAATCATTTCTGAGTAGATCAACAATCATTAAATTTTCTGAACGATCTTTTTCGCTTGAAAGTAAATTACTAGCGTTCTCCAGATCTGTATTTTTATCTGAGCTACGCGGAGAGGTTCCTTTTATAGGTTGAGTTAACACTTTTTTATTTCTAACTTGAATAAATCTTTCTGGCGATAGACTGAGTATTTGAAATTCACCAAAGTTTAAGTAGGCAGAAAAAGGGCTTTTATTTACTTCGGTTAGTCGTTTATATGCATCAAAGCTACAACCTTTAAACGGTGCCGAAAATTGGTGGGAATAATTAATTTGGTAACAGTTGCCTGCGATAATGTTTTCTTGGATTTTATTAAATGCTTTTTGATATGTCGCAAAGTTAATATTTGACTCAAAGCGTGAGTTCAATTCAAACCCCTTTGCTGATTCAGTATTGCCGATTTTATCTGCGTCAAAAAACGACTTTATTTTGTGCCATTCGTTTTCGCAAAGACCAAAATTGTATAGCCTAGTTGTTTTCTTTCTATGATCACTAATTAATGCCCAACGATATAATCCAAAACTACAAAACGGAATATTATTATTGATTAGTTTACGTTTGTCCGCGAGTTCTAATGATTTACCAAAATCATAGCTAAAGTAACCTAACCATCCGCCATTAAATGGCAAATCAGCGTCTTGAATTTTATTTGAATCACTTTTGATAACTTCGAAGGAATTTTGCTTTATTTGCTCCAAAATATCACGCATCTGTTTAAGAGGGTCTTGCTCTTCCAAATTAATCTTAATTTGAGACAATGATGCGCTTAATTTGTCTATTTCAAGCTTACCATCACTAGTACAGTTACTGGCATCTTGTTTTGTAAGCGTTAAACAGGGGGAGCAACAAAATATATCGTAATTGGCGTTATTGAATTTTTGTGATGATTTTAGATTTTTCTTCTTTGTTTCGTCATGTCCACTATCAAGCAGCCCGCTATCAAGTAACATTGCGTAATTTTTAGCATCGTGATCGGACACTTCTTGATTAGACAATAGTGCTGAAACAGAGGGTATCCCATATAGGTTTGTAACGTATTTTAAAGGGATATAATTCAAGGGCTTAGGATAATAGTTAATTTATAAAAAGTTATTTTACTTTTAGTTGAGATCAGGGTCTAATTATTTCTTACATAAATCAAAAATTATTGATATTTAACCAATGAAACGCACCATTATTTCTATAAGTTCCCGTTTACCCATAAATTCAATCGCCGAGAATGATTCTTCTTCGTTAGCAAGTTCAATATCAGTGCGCCTACCAGGTAGCAAGTATATAGCGAACCGTTTATTGCCGTTATGTGCGCTAGCTTCGACAGAATCATTGTTATCAAATGTTGTTGATAATGATGATATCAACGCTGCCACTGAAGGATTAAATGCTTTAGGTTATCAATTGGAGTTTGAAAGCTCTGAAATGAAAATTTCTCCAAGGGTAAAAAATGAAAAAGTCGATGGGGATATCTCCGATAAGAATATCAGCTTTAATACACATCATAGTGGTACTTTTTCACGATTTGTTACCGCAATTTCAGCTTTAGAGCATGTGCCGGTTGAAATAAATTGTTCAGAAAAAATGTCAACGCGTCCTATGAAAGAGCTATTTGATTCTTTGAAAGAGCTAGGCGTTGAAGTAGATAGCAAGAATGATCGTTTACCTGCCATAGTTAAAGGGCCATTTAAAACTAACCAATGTAAATTAGATGCTAGCCGAAGTAGTCAATATTTAAGTGCGTTACTAATTATTGCGCCCCTTTTAGATAATGGCTTAACAATAGAATTAGTGGGTAAACAGGTTTCCAATGCTTACGTTGATATGACCATTAATCTAATGAATAAGATGGGCGTTGAGGTTGTACGTACTGGAAACCAATTAAAAATTGTACCTGGACAAAAATACCAAGGGATCGAATATACCGTACCTTGTGATCCTGTTTCCTCATCTTATTTTATGGGTTTTGCTGCTATTTCGGGTCAAAAGGTTAAGATTGAAGCGTTTGATCATCAATCGTTACAAGGAGAAGCGCAGTTCTATAAAGTGCTGGAGAAAATGGGCGTTCGATTTGAAAAAGATGATTCTAGTTTAACCATTATTTCTGATGGCGAGCTAAGTGGTATTGAAATCGACATGGGTGAAATGCCTGATGTCGTACAGACCTTAGCGGTTGTGGCTAGTCATGCAAAAGGTAAAACCTTGATTAAAAACATTGCTCACTTAGCATTTAAAGAATCAGATAGAATTAAGGATACCGCAACCGAGTTACAAAAAGCGGGAATAAAGGTTGAGGCAGGCGATGATTATTTGTTGATTGAAGGCGGTCGACCCATAGCTACCGAGATCGAAACCTATGACGATCATAGAATGGCGATGAGTATGGCATTACTTGGTACCAAAACGGACGGTATCGTCATTAAAGATGCCAATGTTGTAAATAAATCATTTCCAAGTTATTGGGATTTGTTAGCTCAAGTTGGTTTGCAGTCTAAGGCTGAAGGAGATACGTCTGATGACTGAGAAAAGTTCTGACAATATTAAATTGAATGAAACTAAATCAAATGAGACTGGTCAAGGTTTTGATCATCTAAGAGATGAAATTGATAGAATTGATAAGTCGCTGGTTAAGTTGATTGCTCAAAGACTCAAAGTAACTAAAGAGATTGGCGAAATAAAGTCAGATCTAGGTTTAGCGTTATATCATCCAGAAAGAGAAGCTGAGTTGATTAAGAATAAGCGAAGCTATGCCAAAGAACTTGGTCTGTCGCCGGATTTGATAGAAGATGTGATTCGACGGATCATTCGCGATTCCTATAAAAGTCAAAATGCTCAACGCGCGATATCTTCAAAGTCTGAATCTAAGGAAATTGTAATCGTTGGCGGTAGAGGACAGTTAGGTAAGTTATTCGGTGATTTATTTGAAAAAAACGGTGATAAAATAAGTGTCATTGAAAAACAAGATCATTTGAATAGTGAAGAGTGTCTTGCCAAATTAAAAAAAGCTGATTTAGTCTTAATCTCTGTACCAATAAATGTGACGTTATCCGTTATTGAAAAGGTGGCAAAGGTTTTAAACATTCACAATCCAAATTGCATCTTAGCGGATGTGACCAGTATTAAGAATCAGCCTGTACAAGAGATGTTGTCTCAACATCAAGGTGCAGTTGTCGGGCTTCACCCAATGTTTGGCCCGGATATTGAAACATTTGCCAAGCAAACTGTTGCTGTGTGCCATGGTCGCTTAAAAGAAAATTATCAATGGTTGTTAGATTTGTTATCAAAAAAAGGTATTAATCTAGTTGATGTAGAGGCAAAAACACACGATGACTTAATGTCCATTATTCAGGTATTAAGGCATTTATCAACTGTCGCTTACGGTAATCACTTAAGACATGAGGATATTGACCTTAATAAAATATTAGAATTAAGTTCACCCATCTATCGTTTAGAATTAATTATGGTTGGCCGGTTATTTGCTCAAGATCCGATTCTTTATAGTGATATAATATTTTCTGATAAGAATAATATAAAGATGATCAAACGCTTTATAGAGCGTATTTCTGAAACTCTCTCTTTTGTTGAAAATGATGATAAACAATCTTTCATTCAGTCATTTAATGAGACGAAAGAATGGTTTGGAGAGTTTGCGGATAAGTTTGCTAAAGAGAGTAATCATTTGATTGCGAAAGCGGGTGATGGTGGTGGTATTTTATGAGCGGTGATAGTTTAGGTAAGTTATTTAAAGTGACTAATTGGGGCGAATCCCATGGTGTTGCTATCGGTTGTGTGATCGAAGGATGTCCTGCCAATTTAGAATTATCTGAAAGTGATATTCAACCTTTTTTAGATAGGCGAAAACCTGGTCAAAGCGATATTGTTACCCAACGTAAAGAGTCGGATCAAGTTGAAATTCTGTCGGGTGTTTTTGATGGTAAAACCACGGGCACTGCGATTAGTTTAATGATCAAGAATGAGAATAAAAAGTCAAAAGATTATAATGAGTTTGCAAAATTGTATCGACCTAGTCATGCCGATTTTACCTATCAGAATAAATACGGTATACGAGATCCCAATGGTGGAGGGCGCAGTTCAGCTCGAATGACCGCAGCGAATGTTGCCGCGGGAGCTGTAGCATATAAAATATTGGCTCAACAAGGTATCGAAATATTATCTTGGGTACATAGCGTTGGAGATATTACTTCAGTCATTGATCTTCAAAAGGTGACTCATAAAGCGATTGAAAGTAATGCGGTAAGATGCCCTGATCAAAAGACCGCAGAGTTAATGCATAGCAAAATTTTGGAAATTAGAAAAGCTGGCGACACCATTGGCGGAGTCGTTAAATGTATTGTGAGAAACATGCCAGTTGGTTTGGGTGAGCCTCTTTTTGATAAACTTGAAGCGGATTTGGCGAAGGCAATGTTATCAATTAATGCGAGTAAAGGATTCGAGATTGGTTCGGGATTTGAAGGAACAAAAATGCTGGGAAGTGATCATAATGATATTTTTTATAAAGATGCATCTTATAAAAATACAGGGAAAGTACAAACCCACACTAATTTTTCCGGTGGCATTCAAGGTGGMATTTCAAATGGAATGGATTTRGATTTTAAAGTAGCCTTTAAACCTGTYGCGACTATTATGCAAAAACAAAAAACTTTAACMRTKGAYGGMGAWGARATYGARTATCATGGTAAAGGTCGACAYGAYCCTTGCGTTTTACCTAGAGCNRKTCCCNATTGTCGATGCMATGACCGCGCTGGTTTTATGTGATCATTGGYTGCGATATAAAACCTACCAATAAATGTCTCGGATTTCTTTAAAGACCAGAATAAAAACAGAATGGTCAACCTGGGCTAGTTTATCAATTGTCAGCGCTTTGCTAGAAGGTGGCGTACTCGGCGTTATAGTCAAGAATGGATTTGCAGGGCAAGTAAGCGAAGTATGGTTAAATTTTGCTGTTGCTTTAGTGACCGGCGCGCCGTATTTTTCTAATCTACTCAGTTTTTATTGGGTTGGTTTGAGTCATGGTCGAAGCAAAGCTGTTTTAGTTTCTAACCTTTCTTTAGTATTTTGCTTGTGTGCTTTACTAATGGGTTTGGTACCATTTAGCAATGCTGGCTTATTCTTTTTTGTTATTCTATTAGTCTTCGCTCGGATCTGTTGGTCGGGAGTTTTRACTATTCGTTCAATCATTTGGCGGGTCAATTATCCYCGTTATATTCGTGGYAAAGTCACMGCKAARTTGGCAACACTCGCTTCGTTAGTTATGTCTGTTACMGCGATTWCTGTCGGTTGGTTACTCGACCAACGATTTGAMTTRGTACATGTTATTTTTATTGYTCTTTCCKTRTCCTCAGTTTTTGGCGCATATCAATATCGAAAAYTAGCKGTAAGGCATCAAGATAATGCCATTAAAAAAGAGAARTTGAATCAACGTAAAGGTTCATTTATATCAGTGTTTTTATTACTAAAAAGTAACAAACCTTTTGGCCAATATATGCTTTCTATGTTTATTTTAGGTAGCGGTAATTTAATGTTTATGGCACCAATGATTGTTTACATTAATGAACACACTCAATTAGTAAAGTTAGAACAAATCTTAATAACTACAGCTATACCTTTAGCTTTAATTCCACTAGCGGTTAATAAGTGGGCAAAGTTACTCGATGGCAATCATATATTTTATTTTAGGAGTATTCATAGCTGGGCTTTTGTATCTGCTTTAACCGTTTTCCTGATCGCACAGATTACTTTGATGCCTTCATTATATTATATTGCATCCATTCTTTACGGTGTTGCGATTGCTGGCGGAGTCATCGGTTGGAACCTTGGACATAATGATTTTGTAGGTAAAGGTAATCCGCTAGATTATATGGCAATTCATGTGACGTTAACCGGTGTTCGTGGTTTGTTAATGCCAATTATAGGAATTTCGCTTTATCAATATTTGGAATCAATTGAAAGTGGCTTGGGGCAATGGGCGTTACTTCTHCCCTTGAGTATGACGACTTTAGGTGCTATTTTATTTGGATATTTTAGAAAAATTAATTCACTTTAGACAAGTATTCGTTAATGTATAAAAAGCCACAAAGGAAAACATTTATGTCACCGTCGGAAAAAGAAGCCCGTATTCAACTAGCCGCCTGTTATCGTATATTTGATTATTTAGGTTGGGATGAGCTTATTTATAATCACATCACCTTAAAGTTGCCTGAAGTTGAAGAACAATTCTTAATCAATCCCTATGGTCTTCATTACAGTGAAGTGAAAGCATCTAACCTAGTTAAAGTTGATATCAATGGCAACGTTCTTGATGAAACACCCTACAAAGCAAACCCTGCAGGAATGGTTATTCACAGTGCCATTCACCAAGCTCGGTCAGATATGCACTGTATCGCCCATCTACATACCCATGCGGGAATGGCCGTTGCTTGTCAGAAAGATGGACTACGATATGATAATTTTTATTCGGTGCTGTTGCATAATCAAGTGGCATATCACGATTTTGAAGGACTGACCGTTAACGATGAAGAAAAATCTCGCTTAGTCAGTAATCTAGGAAATAAAAATCATTTAATTCTTCGTAATCATGGTTTATTGAGTGGCGGAAGAAGCGTTAAAGAAATGTTTGTTAATATGTGGTTGCTACAACGATCATGCGAAATACAAGTTGCTTCAGACTCTACCGGAAAACAAAGTATTCCTATCGCATTAGAAATTGCACAAAAATCTGAAGCGTTATTAAAAATTCAGATGTCCGGTGTAGAGCAAGGCGAATTAGAGTTTAATGCGATGGTTCGAAAAATTGATGCAATCGATTCGTCTTATAAAGATTAAATTTTTGTAACTTTTATTTGCTCTTGAGCTTGATTTGCAGATCTATTTTGTACTACAGCTGGGGCATCAAAAAGCGTTTCGCTCTCTTGGTTCATGTTTTCAGAATTATTATTTGAACCCAGATTTTCAAAAGAAAACAAATCAGTATCTAATAGATGAGATGGCGCAACGTTTGACATTGAACGAAAAATAGTTTGAATTCTATTCGGATATTGAGCCTCCCATTGTTGTAACATTACTTTCACTTGTTTTCTTTGTAGGTTTTCCTGTGAGCCACAAAGGTTACATGGAATGATTGGGAATTTTTTCAATTGAGAATATTTTTCAATGTCGCTTTCTTTGGCGTAAGCTAACGGACGAATGATTGTATTCCTTCCATCGTCGCTCTTTAGTTTTGCAGGCATTGATTTTAATTTGCCACCAAAAAACATATTTAAAAATAACGTTTCAACCATATCATCACGGTGATGACCTAGTGCAATTTTTGTAATGTTATTTTTTTCTGCCCAGTTATAAATGATGCCACGTCGTAGTCGAGAGCAAAGTGAGCAAGTTGTTTTTCCTTCTGGAATTTTATCTTTAACAATTGAATAAGTATCTTCTTCTATTATTTCAAAATCAACATCAATTGATTTTAAATATTGTGGAAGAATTTCTTCTGGAAATCCTGGCTGTTTTTGGTCAAGGTTAACCGCAATTATTTCAAAATTAATAGGCGCTTTTTTACGCAAACTGATAAGTATATCTAAGAGCGTATAACTGTCCTTGCCGCCAGATAAACAAACCATTATTTTGTCGCCATCTTCAATCATATTAAAGTCTGCGATGGCTTGTCCAACATTTCTATGCAGTATTTTGGATAGCTTGACTAGATTTGTCTTGGTACTGGTCATGGCATTAGCCTTGAAATTGGTATTAGCTATTCCATTAGCAATGGCTGGTTTTGTGTCAATCATTTTCATTGACCTAATGTGAAAAATATACCAGCAATACAGGCACTCAACAAATTAGCTAACGCACCAGCTAGAACGGCTTTAAGTCCTAATCGTGAAAGCTCTTTTCTTCTTGTTGGTGCAAGCGCTCCCATACCACCAATGACCACGGCGATTGAACCAAAATTAGCAAAGCCACAGAGTGAAAAAATAACGATAATTTGTGTTTTAGGTGACAGCTCTTTTGCGTGTGCCATGAAATCAATAAATGCGACAAACTCGTTAATAACAATTTTTTCGCCGATTAAACTTCCTGCAAGATTAGCTTCGCTCCAAGGTACACCCATGATGTAAGCTAGGGGGTGAAAAAGGGTTCCTAGTATTTCTTGTAGGGATAGGGCATCTGCACCAAATAAACTTCCTATCCACGCGACAAGCGCATTTAGCATTGCGACTAAACTAACAAAGGCGAGTAAAACCGCGCCAATATTTAACGCCAGTTTTAAACCTTGAATGGCACCCGTTGCGGCAGCATCAATAATATTTTCCGGGGTGTCGGTAATGTTTTCATTGGCTGTTGCCACAAGACTTTCAATTTTTTCTTTAGATTCGGTTTCAGGAATAATTAATTTAGCCATTAATAGTCCGGCTGGAGCTGCCATAAAACTGGCGGCAATTAGATACTTTAGCTCAACGCCTAAACTCGCATAACCGGCTAAAACCGAGCCAGCAACCGTCGCCATACCGCCGACCATTACAGCAAATAGTTGAGAGGTAGTCAGTGTCGGTAAATAAGGTTTAATGACTAATGGCGCTTCGGTAATACCTACAAATATATTGGCAGCGGCTGATAGCGATTCGGTTTTAGAAGTAGCTAATAATTTTTGTAATCCTCCGCCTATGATATTTATAACCCGGGACATGATCCCTAAATAATAGAATACGGCGATTAATGACGAGAAAAATACAACAATGGGTAAAACATGAAAAGCAAAAAGAAAACCGAGGTTTTTTCTACCGATATCACCAAATAGAAAATTGATCCCTTCATCGCTAAAGCTAATGACTCCAGCAACGCCATTAGATATGCTGAGCAATAAATCTTTACCTGCAGGCACAAATAGAACCAACGCACCAAAAGATATCTGTAATAATAAAGCTAAGAGTATGGTTCTGTAATTGATCTTAYYTTTATGACTAGAAAAGACATAAGCGATTGCCAATATGACTGCAATACCTACAATTCCTCTAAGTACTTCAAAAATCATTAATTAACCTATGCCCTAGACCTTTAAGGTCAATTTGAGATAACAGACGTTGAACCGATATATCGGTTGGGATTTGACCATCGATAATAATATCCGCCAGACTGATAGTAGGATGAATAAAGCGTTCAAACATAGGAAGCACATTGCTATAATACTGATGCAATATATCATCCTTAGCTCTTGCTCTTTGCGCCATATCTCTTTTTAAACGTCTGTCTAAGCAAACATCCTGTGGCGTTTCTACAAAAGCCTTAAGAGTCGCATTTTCGAATAGTTTGTGATCGTATAGAGCATGAATTCCCTCGATGATAGTGATGGGGCTGGGATTAACGCTTTCATCTTGCTTCAAACGGCTATGAGTCGCAAAGTCATAAAGAGGCATATGAATTGACTGGCCAGAAAATAAGTTATCGATATGCTCTTTAAGTAATTCGAAATCTATGGCTTCAGGATGATCAAAATTAGTCGCCGGTTTTGACTCATTTGGCACCTGAGGTAAGTCGTGGTAATAATGATCCTGACTGATCAAACAGGCTGAGTCTTCACCAAAAATAAAGTGTAAATGAGCTAACAATCCTTTTGCGACCTGTGTTTTACCGGAAGCAGAGGCTCCTGTGATGAGAATCAATTGCATAGCTAGCGTCGACAGAGTTCTAATTTTGATAAAAGTAGAATTATAAAGCAAAAGAAGTCAACACGTCACAGAATATTAGGGTAAATAAGATAAATTGCTGGTTAAATGGATTAAATAACTTGAGTCTAACTAGGCATTACGGTAGATTAGCGCCTGCTGTATTTCTTGTCGCAAGAAATACACTACGCGCCCGTAGCTCAGCTGGATAGAGTAATCGGCTTCGAACCGATTGGTCGGGAGTTCGAATCTCTCCGGGCGCACCATTTCTCATGTTATCATTCGTTTATCTCTGATTGCACACTCACGTACCTAAAACATCGGTTCTACTAAAACATGTTAATTCCTTATGATTCATTGTCCGAAGATGTACTGTTCTCTGTTGCTAAAGAATGGGTGATCAGTAAGACGGCCGATATTGAAGAACTACCTAATGTTGAGAAGTGGACTAATGACGTTGTTAAAAAGATTAAAGTTGGTGAGTTGTTAATTGAATTTTCGGAAGAGAATCAATCGGTTACGATAAAATCGCCGGAAGAAATCAATTTTGAAACTAATGAAAACATTAATCATTAATGCATGATTTAAAGGCTAATAAAATAGTGAATTCGGATAAGCAAAAAGATAAAAGAACACAAAATCAAAATACCACGATGAATATGAACAACTATGTTCTTCGGCGGGTTGCCTACGCACTGACTTTGAATATAAAGGGCATGCTGGATATATTGGCATTGGTCGATTATTCACTGTCGGCTTTGGAATTGAAAGGCTATCTATTGAAAGACGAGCAAGATGGCTTTGTACCGTTGCCTGATTACATTTTGATTATTTTCTTAGATGGTTTAATTATACAAAAACGTGGAAAGAGGGAAGGGGCTGAAGAACTATCCCAACAAGAGCGAGTTAAATTGAGCAAAAAGGAAAATTTAAACAACAACCAATTACTTACCAAATTAAAAATTGCCTTTAATCTAAAAGCGGAAGATTTAATAGAAATTCTCCAAAGTGCTGACTTTAGAGTGTCTAAGGGTGAGCTGAGTGCGTTTTCGAGGAAGCCTGAGCATCGAAACTTTAGGCCTTGTGGTAATCAGCTGATTCGAAATTTGTTGACGGGTTTGACATTGCAATTTCGAAAAAGTGACATTGACCTTAAAAAGGTATAATAACTTGCCTCGAATTTAGTCCCTTGGCATTAATACCATTAATATTTATAATACAAACAGAGGTGATTCAAGTGAACAAATTACTCATATTACTAACTTTATTCTTAATGCCATTTCTTACTACTAAGGCTAGCGATTTTGTCTCGGCTGACGCGACTGAGGCAAATAGTGTACATGACAAAGCCTCAGGAAAAGAACCAAATACAACAAACACTCAGATTAACCGTCTTGCTCAAGTAACATATATATTGCAAGTTTCGAGTAATTTGGGTTGTGACAATTTAGACATCGGTCTCATTTCGAACAAGTTAGATACACCACAATATCTGAAATTTACTTCAAGTGCTTATGCTGGAATAGATCTACCGCAAGGTGATTATTCTTTTGGTAATGTTATATGTTCAAACGAAGATGGACAACAAACATTCGACATATTGAGTGATAAGATTATGCCACTCTCTCTCTTTGCTGGGAAAGCGTATTATGGCGGTAGATTGATTTTTCAAAAAATCGAAACCACAGATGTCAATAGTGAACCTAAAGTATTGGAAAATTGTACTCAATCGATTAGCCGTAATCGAGGAGAGACGAGTAATGAATGCCGTGATGGTGTAGGTGTGGCAACATCAGCTCAGACTCACTTTCAAATTAATGCGTTTGCTCCTGAGGTGACTGACAAAGATATCGCGATTGTAAGGTCAGCATTATCTATGTCTGAAAAGCAATTACTGTACGTGCCAATACAGTATAAGAAAAATTAAACAAGTGAATTCACGTTCTACTTTCACATCCAGCGTAACTTTACTCGTTTAGATAACTAAGACGGAGGACAGCCTAAAATAAGGTTGAAATCCCACCAATCACCCCACCAAAAACACCACCCCAAATGACCAACCATCCGAGATGTTCTTTGATCATTTTTTGTACAATTTCTTTCACCATGACGGGGGTTAATTCATTCAGTCTTTGATCGATGATTTCAGTTATCTTTGTTTGAATTTCATCTGAGGATTCGCTATTTCCAAGCTCTTCTGCAAGTAACGCTTTAAACTTTTCCGATTGAGTCATTTCAACCAGTGACACTTTCATATTTTCAATAAAAGGCTCTCTTAGCGGGTGTAATGCTTCTTCGCCACCAAACATTCCGAGCATTCCTCCAAATGAAGAATCCATAATCACAGTAACTAATTTATCAAAGGCTGGGTCGAGATCTACTTTTTCTATGACGGGGGCAAGGTGTTTTTCTAATTGTCCACTTCCAGAGCCTTGCATAAATTTTGAAATATTTTCCTGTGTAAAAAACTCATTCATCATCATGTTTCTAATGGCAGATTTAAACTCATTAAATCGCATGGGAATTACACCAGATCCATAAAGACCGGGAACTTTTTCAAATAGCATGTGGATTGCCAGCCAGTTGGTTATAGCACCAGAAAAGGCAAACAATCCAATCGTAGAAACGATAGTATTATTTATAAAATGACCAAGTATCATCAAAGATATGGCTAAAAGGTTGGTAATTAGGCTTTTATTCATGTTTTTTGACTTCTATTCTTCAGTTTTTTGTTTAAATTCGCAGAGATCTTCAATAATGCAAGATCCGCACCTAGGTTTACGGGCAATGCAGGTATAACGTCCATGCAGTATTAACCAGTGATGGGCATCCATCATAAATTCTTCGGGGATAAATTTTACTAGTCTTTTTTCTACTTCCACAACATTTTTGCCTTTTGCAATCGCGGTTCGATTTGAAACTCTAAAAATATGCGTATCAACCGCCATAGTGGGGTGTCCAAAGGCCGTATTCAAAACGACATTAGCCGTTTTACGTCCTACTCCAGGCAAAGATTCAAGAGCTTGGCGATCATCTGGTACTTCTGACTGATGTAAGTCGACCAGCATTTTACAGGTTTTAATCACATTTTTTGCTTTGGTATTATAAAGACCAATGGTTTTGATATATTCGCTTAGCCCCTTTACACCTAGTGCGTAGATCAACTCTGGTGTATTGGCTATTGGATAGAGTATCTTAGTCGCTTTATTGACACCTACATCCGTGGCCTGTGCAGATAATATCACCGCGATTAACAATTCAAAAGGTGATGTGTATTCCAATTCCGTCGTCGGATTTGGGTTCTCATTTCTGAGTCTTTCAAAGATTGTTTGGCGTTTGATTTTATTCATTGGCGCATTCTATGGTAGATAGTATTTGTTAGGCAACTGATATCTTGATACCATTTTCCTCAAATTAAACACGAAGAACAAATTTATGTCTGCAATATTCAAATTAATCAGTTCAAATGACTGGGAAGATGCCAAAATAACGGGTGTGATCCCCAAAACCGAGATAGATTTAAAAGCGGGTGGATATCATGTTTATCAGATGGATGATTTAGAGAAGCTTTGTAAATTAAGTTTTGCTCAAAATGACTACCCAATAGCCCTTGAATTAGAGCCGAGCAGTTTAATTTCTCAGTTGACTTGGCATCAACCTAATCAAGACAGAGCTTGGAAAGAGGGGATCATTAAGTCTGTGGATATATATGCCGATCTGGTCATGAATATTTATAGTTTTGAATGGGGTGATACAGACGGTGAAACTTGGTGTAAAATAGTCGGTGAATAAATATTTTACTACGGTCGTTTTATACTGAAAGGGTCGGAGTCGCTCTCAAATTGAGCTTATATCTTATTGTTAAGCAATATTTCAATTTCGACTTCTCATTTATTATTAACAGCGACTCCGACCCTGCAAACATAGATTTTGGAGAAATAATTACATGCAAAAGCAAGCTATCAATATTAATAGTGAGTTTGACGGTGGAAATATTCATTGTTTGAAAAGTGAGCAATTTGACGATATACAGTTAGAAATTAAAATAGATAACCAGAGTGATTTTTATCAATGGTTCTACTTTAGGGCAACTGGCGTATTAGAGAAAAATTGTAGCTATAAAATTATCAACGCTGGAAATTCTGCCTACGCAGATGGTTGGAATGGATATAACGCGGTCGCTTCTTATGATCGTAAATTTTGGTTTCGTGTTCCGACTAGTTATGAGAATGGTGTTTTAACTATCAATCATTGTTCTGAATTTAATTCAGTTTATTACGCTTACTTTGCACCCT
The DNA here is from genome assembly GCA_002733465.1 of Kangiella sp. GTDB lineage: Bacteria > Pseudomonadota > Gammaproteobacteria > Enterobacterales > Kangiellaceae. The sequence goes on along the minus strand of NVVT01000009.1, from coordinate 92,636 downwards.
ACACAATGGAACAACATGCGGATTTTATTGCTAGTACATTAGAGCACCCCTTGGTTGAATTGAATGTATTAGGGCAAAGCATTGATGGGCAAGATATAGATCAATTGATTATTACCTCAACTGATGACTCTTTGTCAAAAAAGAAGATTTGGATTCAAGGGCGACAACATCCCGGTGAGACTCAAGCTTCTTGGTGGGCAGAAGGATTCATTTCACGTTTGTTAGATGATAGCGACGCGGTGTCACAAGCACTTCTTAAAAAGGCGATTTTTTACGTCGTCCCAAATCTAAACCCTGATGGAAGTAAAAGAGGTCATCTAAGAACCAATGCTGTTGGATCTAACTTAAATCGAGAATGGTTAACACCTACAATGGAAAAGAGTCCTGAAGTCTTTTTAGCTAGAAAAATGATGGAAGACATCAACATTGATATGTGTCTAGATGTTCATGGTGACGAAGACTTACCCTATAATTTTATTGCTGGAGCCGAAGGGACTAAAGCGTGGTCTGATAAAAAAGCAAAATGGCAGACTGATTTCACGGATAGGCTGAAATTAGTGAATCCTGATTTTCAAACTAAGATTGGATATCCCATTGATGCCCCTAACTCGGCTGATATGACAATCTGCACCAATTACATCTCAGAAGCATTTGACTGCTTGTCTTTAACCCTAGAAATGCCATTTAAAGACACAATTGAAACGCCAAATGAATTGGAAGGGTGGTCACCTGAACGATGTCAGAACCTAGGTGTTTCGTGCTTAGATGCGATCTTGGCTGTTGTTGATGATTTATAGCCGATTTTAGGCCTTGCTTTCAGGGGGGCAAGCTATTGGAGATCTCTGGCTATAAGCGATATCTCATGAATTGGCTGTGAGACAATTCTTAGAATTCAAGATACCCTAACTCAACAAGAGTTAGGGTTATGAAGTCGAATAATACAAAACCTATTTTTAATTATCTGTTTTAAAATAAAACTGAATTTAATAAGCTCTAATTTTAAGTGGTGTAGATTATTCTTCGCTTATAACTTCGTCGCCAGCGCCAGATGCCTGCATTGATGTTATATCTTGAGCATGCAAACCCTTAGGCCCCTCAAAAGTATCAAAAGTGACTTCTTGCCCTGCTTTTAAACTTTTGTAGCCATCCATTTCTATGGTTGAGTAGTGTGCGAAAATATCATCACCACCGTCATCAGGACGAATAAAACCATAACCTTTAGCATTGTTAAACCACTTAACTGTACCGGTCGCCATATACAACTCCTTCTATTTCCCTTAGCGTTAGTATTATTTTAATTCACAGTAATTTTATTGTTTATTGAAATTTCTAGTAAATATTTGTTTAAACTGTGAGTTAGTCAGCAATTTATGTGAATTTGATCGCTTGACAAGACTATAAATCTCATATTTCAAATTTGAAGTCAAGTAGATTATGTCTGCAAATGTAATAATTTTAAGCAAGAAATTTAAGCTGTAGCGATTTGAAAATAATTACATTCAAATAAAAGTTGAAAAAAGGAATTTTTCACCCAATAAACTAAGTTAGAATTGTTATACTTTATTCGGAATAAAGACCTTAAATTGAGTTGTTTTGTTACAATGACTAGGTGCTTGTGAATGGTTTTATGAATAGAATACAAGTAGATAGACGTTTTTGAGTCTGTTTAAATAACTAAAAAATCCTACAAATTGTGTATAGGTTGACTAGAATTAATAATGAACGATGAAATAGAAAAAGATAACGAAAGTGGTACTCTTGTTGCAGAGCGCAAACCAGAAACCGAAGAACCGCCGATGTATAAGGTATTGTTATTGAATGATGACTACACACCGATGGATTTTGTTGTTGGAGTGTTAAGAAAGTTTTTTTATAAGACTGGCGAACAAGCAACAAAAATAATGCTTCAAGTACATTATGATGGCGCGGGAGTTGCGGGCATTTTTACATCAGATATCGCTGAGACTAAAGTCGCTGCCGTGAATGATTATGCAAAAGATTCTGATCATCCACTCAAATCTTGCATGCAAGTTATTGAGTAACGATTAAGTAGTTGAATAGTCACTAAATAATCATTGTGAGCCTATTTGTTGGACTAAAACTTTTGACTCAGTCAATTGAAAACAGTTATAGAGAGTTTAATTTATGTTAAGTAAAGATTTAGAATTGACATTAAACCTAGCATTTACTGACGCCAGAGAGCGTCGTCACGAGTATATGACGGTAGAGCACCTTCTATTGGCTCTATTAGATAATGCGTTAGGTATAAGCGTATTGCGCTCTTGTGGATTAGATATTCCTAAACTGCAATTACAATTGCGAGACTTTATTGACGAAACTAGCCAAATTATTCCTGCGGAAGCGGGCGATGTAGAAACTCAACCGACGTTAGGTTTCCAAAGAGTTCTACAGCGTGCTGTTTTTCATGTTCAATCTTCAGGTAAAAAAGAGGTTAATGGAGCTAACATCTTGGTTGCCATATTTAGCGAGCAAGAAAGTCAGGCGGTTTATTTTTTACAGCAACAGGATGTTTCACGACTCGATATCGTTAATTATATTTCTCACGGTATATCCAAAATTCCTGGTTCAGAAGACGGAGAAGAGCCTGCCACAATAGAAGAAGGGCAAGCTGAACCAGCGCCTAAACAAAAAACGGCTTTAGAGTCCTATACTGCTAATTTGAATGAAAGAGCTTCAATCGGAAAAATAGACCCTTTAATTGGTCGAGATGAAGAAGTCGAGCGAACCGTTCAAATTTTATCAAGACGAAGAAAAAACAATCCACTTTTGGTGGGCGAAGCTGGTGTTGGTAAGACTGCAATAGCAGAAGGCTTGGCGAAAAGAATCGTCGATAAAGATGTTCCAGATGTTATTTCAAATGCACAAATATTTTCGCTTGATTTAGGCTCTTTATTAGCCGGCACCAAATATAGAGGTGATTTTGAGAAACGATTAAAAGCGGTATTGGCGGAATTGAAGGAAATTGATGATTCAGTATTATTTATAGATGAAATTCATACCATTATTGGTGCTGGTTCAGCATCTGGCGGTGTGATGGATGCGTCTAATTTAATTAAACCGATGTTGGCCAACGGTGAATTAAAATGTATGGGATCTACCACTTTTCAAGAGTATCGAGGTATTTTTGAAAAAGACAGAGCTTTGGCTAGACGCTTTCAAAAAGTTGATATTGAAGAGCCGAGTGTTTTAGACACTATCGATATTTTAAAAGGTTTACGATCACGCTATGAAGAACATCATAGCGTGGAATACAGTGATGCATCACTACGAGCTGCTGCAAATCTATCGGATCGTTACGTGAATGATAGACAGTTACCTGATAAAGCGATTGATGTTATTGATGAGGCGGGTGCTAATCGGCAACTTCAATCGGAAGAAAATCGCCGTAAGGATATTAATGTTCAAGATATTGAACTAATCATCGCCAAAATGGCAAAAATTCCAGCWCAGTCKGTTTCATCRTCTGATAAAWSSACATTAAAGAATTTAGARCGGAATTTGAAAYTAGTGGTTTTTGGGCAAGATAAAGCGATAGAAACCCTAGCAAATTCGATTAAATTATCACGTGCAGGTCTTGGTATTGATGATAAGCCTGTTGGAGCCTTTTTATTAGCGGGTCCAACTGGGGTTGGTAAAACAGAAGTGAGCAAACAATTAGCTAAAAATCTGGGTGTAGAATTTATTCGCTTTGATATGTCGGAATATATGGAATCGCATACGGTTTCCCGTCTGATYGGMGCACCTCCTGGCTATGTKGGYTTTGATCAAGGWGGATTRYTKACMGAAGCYGTTACYAAAACACCTTATTGYGTGGTRCTTTTRGATGAGATCGAAAAAGCGCATAACGATGTATAYAATTTATTGCTTCAAGTGATGGATCATGGCTSTTTGACKGATAATAATGGTAGAAAAGCGGATTTTAGAAACGTTATTTTAATATTAACCACAAACGCTGGAGCGTCGGATCTACAGAAATCAAATATTGGATTTCAAAAGCAGTCGAAAAAGACTGATTATATGGATGCTATTAARAAGACATTYTCACCWGAATTTAGRAATAGATTAGATGCRACTCTKTGGTTTGAGCCATTAAACAAAGAAGTGATTTGTTCTGTTGTGGATAAATTCATCGTTGAGCTTCAAAGTCAATTAGATGAAAAAGGTGTCTCTTTGGAAGTAAAACAAGATGCACGAAATTGGTTAGCTGAAATTGGTTTTGATGAGCAAATGGGCGCTAGACCAATGGCGCGCGTGATCAGAGAAAAAATCAAACAGCAATTAGCCGAAGAATTACTATTTGGTCAACTAGCAAATGGCGGTCAGGTAGTGGTTGGATTTGATAAGAATAAAACGGAATTAACGTTTGATATTTCTACTGAAAAATCATTGGTAGTAAAAGAAGTTTAGATTTGATTGTTTCTTTATATGACGTTAAAACAAAAAAGCAGATCAAATGATCTGCTTTTTTGTTTTAGCAATTACTAATTTAACTAGGAATGATAGGCCAAAATAGATCTACCTAGCTCTAAAGGTGATTCGACCTTTAGATAAGTCATAAGGTGTCATTTCAACCGTTACTTTGTCACCTGTTAGAATTCTAATGTAGTGTTTTCTCATTTTTCCGGAGATATGAGCTGTAACAACGTGACCATTTTCGAGTTCTACTCTAAACATAGTGTTTGGAAGTGTCTCTTGTACCGTACCTTCCATTTCTATACATTCTTCTTTTGCCATATGTAAGTTTTATAAAACCTTGCTTTGCTAGTTAAAATCGCGGGTATAATGCCTGAATTTTGAACAATAAGCAAAAATTTTTATAAAGGAAAAAAGAGGCGTGCTTTTGTCTAAGAGATCTTATAATTGTTATAGTTTTGTGAGTTTTATATTAAAACTAACTGGTAAAATATAGTTAACTTCTTTAAAGAGTATTCTTTGTACTCTATTTATGACTTAAATTGGAAATATCATGTCCAACTCAATGAAAGAAAACCAAGTTACATCTGAGAGTATCTTTTGGAATAGACGACAGTTTATCAATAATTTTTCTCTTTCTAGCGCTGCTCTGGCTTTAGGAGCTTCCGCTTTCTCTAATAATGCATCTGCATATTCTGCCAATACAGGGTTTACTACTGCGGAGCCATTAAGTAGTGAGTATGTTGTTACTCACCATAATAATTTTTATGAGTTTTCTACCAGCAAAAGTAAACCTGCAAAAATGGCTAAAGATTTTAATCCTGGCAATGACTGGAAAGTGAAAATATCCGGCGAAATAGAAAAGCCTGGCGATTATACCTTGGAAGATATTCTTGGTTTTACCCAGGATCAAGAACGTATTTATCGTTTGAGATGTGTTGAGGCGTGGTCGATGGTCATTCCATGGCAAGGATTCCAGCTAAGTGAACTCATCAAAAAAGTTCAGCCAAACAGTAAAGCTAAATATATAGAATTTATAACACTAGAGTCACGTTCAACTTTCCCCGGACAATCTGGCGGTTCACTTGGATTTAGCTCGTTACCGTGGCCTTATAAAGAAGGTTTAAGAATGGATGAAGCGATGAATCCTCTTACTTTTATAGCGACAGGTGTTTACGGAAAACGTTTACCCGGTCAAAATGGTGCGCCATTACGCTTAATTATTCCTTGGAAATATGGGTTTAAGAGCATCAAATCGATTGTTTCTATTCGATTTCTAGACTCCCAACCTATAAATACCTGGAATAGAAGCGGTCCAAAGGAATACGGTTTTTACGCAAATGTAAATCCTAAAGTGGATCACCCTCGTTGGAGTCAGGCTCGAGAAAGGCGTATTACTGACGAGTCTTTCTTTGGCGTAAAGAAAATAGATACTCAAATGTTTAATGGATATGGCGATCAAGTGGCTCAAATGTACAAAGGCATGGATTTGGTTAGAAATTTTTAGAAAGAGAGTGTCGATAAAGTTCTATGAATAGAGTTGCTAAAGAAATATGAAACCGTCTGAATTAAGTTATAAGCTATTAAAAGTATTAACTCATTTATTCTCATTTATCCCATTGGGGTACGTGGCGTTTGCGATTGTTACTCAAAGTCGTTTATTAGGCGCTGATCCTCAAGAAAAAGTATTGCACTTAATGGGACTTTGGTCGCTAATTTTTCTACTGATGACATTAAGTTTAACGCCTATCAATCGAATTTTTAAACTACCTATTATTATTCGATTCAGACGGTCGTTTGGGCTTTATTCCGCTTTTTATCTATTACTGCATATCAGCACATTTTTCGTTTTCTATTTAGAGTTAGATATTGCTCAATTATTGCAAGAAACAATCGAAAGACCTTATATTACGTTAGGAATGATAGCGACTATATTAATGATTTCTTTAAGTGTCACATCCACTAAAGCCATTCAAAGAAAAATGGGGGTGAAATGGAAGAAACTACATCAATCTGTTTATTTTATCGGCGGTTTGGCCATCGCTCATTTTATATGGCAGAGCAAGTCGGATCTCAATGAACCGTTTTGGTATTTGATTTGGTTGATACTCGTTTTAGGATATCGCTTGTTGTATAAATTAAGAGTTTCCAATTAAGCTACTTTATCGTTTTTACTTACTTAAACGTTACTACAAATAATACGCTCAAGACTGACTCAATATATATTTTCTATATTGTAACGGGCTTTTGCCATAATCTGATCGAAAACCACGTCCAAATACACTGGCTGAACTAAATCCAACCTGCTGTGCGATTTGCTCAATGGACAAAGAAGAATTTGACAAGAGTTGTTTTGCTATTTGCAATCGTTGTTTTTGTAAGTATTTCATGGTTGTTGTCCCTGTTGATTTTTGGAACCGACGAGATAAATTCCTAGGACTTACATTTAATATTTCTGCTAAATAGTTGAGCGACAATTCTTTATTATATTGAAAACGTATTTTTTCAATTGCGGCATCGACCAATAAGTCCGATTGGTTTGACTCCATTCTTTGGCCTTCAAACCAATCAGATTCTTGAAATTCATAATACTTTGCGCATAGCTGTACTGCCTCCTTCCCACAAAACCTCTCTATGATCATCATCATCACTTCGATACTTGACCGCGTTCCAGAAGTGCAAATGACGGAGTTTGATTCGGTGATGGTGAGTTGACTTCGTAAATTAATGTGTGGAAAATGGTGCTCAAAACTTTTTTTAAATGCGCGATGAATTGTTGCTTCGTTATTATCTAGCAAACCCGCAGCCGCTAAATAAAATTGCCCGGTAATAAGTCCGATTAAAATTGCACCACCGGCATGCTGTTTAACTAGCCAATCTAAAGTCGATTTACTTTGCAAAATTTTAGTTGTATCAGGCCGCCATAATGCAGGAATTTTTATGATGTCATATTGACGATCGTCTATTTCACTTGTTTCTAATCGTAAACCGCTGAAATTACTGGCTTTTTGATTAGGTAAGTTGAAATATGATATTTCGAAACTTGAATACTCGGCGTTATAAGCGGGTCTCCAAAAGAAATCTAATGCACTATATATTTCGGCTGGAGTCATTATAGTGCTCAACCAAGCATCTTCAGGTATTAAAAAGGCACATTTAATTTTTTTGTCGAATTTCATATCAGCGTTATAGTATCGGGTTGGCTGTAAGTGGGTAAAAGTTGTCTCTAAACGACGAATATAACTCTGTGCGTTCTGTTAGTCTAGCTTATTCTCGTTCTAATTAAATTTGGGATAGAATTAGAAGAGCTAGAATGTCTACTTTGATTTTGACTAATAATATAAATACTAGATCTAAGAAGACCAGAGTTTATTAAAAAAATTAATTAAATCAACAATATACGCACGAAAAAACAAAACTAACTTTAAATCGTAGGAGATTGAAGAATGATTAAATCCAAAAGACTACTTATACCACTCGCAGTTAGTATGGCGCTTTATGGTGGTGCTATTCATGCTGAAGAAGCTGACGATGAAGAAGACTCAAACGTCATCATCATCACTGCATCTAAAAGACCAACTAGTTTACAAGAAACGCCTATTGCAATAACAGTAATTAGCGAAGAGTCTATCGAGCAAACTAAAATTCAAGATATTTATGACCTTCAAGCGCTTGTTCCAACTCTAAGAGTTACACCATTACAGCGTTCAACAAATACTGGTTTTGCACTTCGTGGATTTGCAAACGGAACTAATAACACAGGTATCGAGCCTTCAGTAGGTATCTTTATCGATGGTGTATATCGTTCACGTGCGGCAGCTCAAATTGGTGATTTACCAAGACTTGATCAAATCGAAGTCTTAAGTGGACCTCAAAGTACCTTGTTTGGTAAAAATGCTTCAGCAGGTGTAATCAATATTCGTACTAAAGCGCCTTCATTTGATTTAGAAGGAAAAGTTGAAATTGGTGTTGGTAATTATAACCAACGAGTTGTTAAAGCTTATGTTACTAATAGTCTTACTGACAATGTAGCTTTTAGTCTTTCTGCTTTGTCTAGTACACGAGATGGTTACACAACTTCTCTTGCTAATGGACTCGGTGAATTAAACGACAGGGACCGTTCAGGTTTCCGAGGACAATTATTGTGGGAACCTTCTGATGATGTATCTGTTCGTTTAATTGCTGATATGAGTGAGATTGATGAAGTCTGTTGTACTATAGCTAACTTCGCTGACGGTCCAGTTGCACCAGTGATGGCAGCTTTTGCCGGAGGTATTGCGCTTGATCCTTCAACTCCGTTTTCTTATGAATCGGCTCTTAATTTTAATCCAGTTAATAAAGTTGAAGACAGCGGTTTTTCTATAGAAGCAAATGTTGATTATGGTAGTTTCATATTTACCTCTATTACGGCGTCAAGAACTAACGAGTCATCCTCAAGAGGTGATGTTGATTTCTCTGCAGCAGATTTGCTAGAAGAAAGAACTAGAGTCGACATTGACACATTTACTCAAGAATTCAGGTTAACCTCAACTGGTGAAGATAATAAGTTTGATTGGATGGTAGGTGCATTTATTTTCCAGGAAGATATTGATACAGATGATTCTATATTTTTTGGAACACAAGCCCGAGGGATATTTGATACTTTATTCGGTGGTCCAGCTGCGCTAGGTGCAACTGAAAGTTTTTATACTAGTCTCGACGCAGGTTCAATTTTGCGAAGTGGTGATGGTGCAATTACAGAATACACTCAATCAAATGACGCATTTTCAATATTTGCAACTTTTGATTACGAGTTATCAGATCAACTAACAGCGACTTTAGGACTAAGTTATACTGATGATCAGAAAGAGATAACTGTATCGCAAATTAATACAGATGCGTTATCAGCTATTGATCTCGATCGTGATTTAACTGTTTTTGGAGTTCCAATTACTTTTCTTGGTCAAGATGCATTAGTTGCTGGATTGAGAGGTTTACAATTTATACAACCAATGTTGGCTTTTCCTAATGCCGTAGAAGACGGTAAAAGTTCTGATGATGATATAACTTGGAGTCTTCGATTAGCCTATGAATTAAATGAAAATGTTAATTTATTTGCTACTGCTTCCACAGGCTTTAAAGCGACATCATGGAATTTGAGTCGCGACACAAGACCTCTTCCTTCAGACTTAACAGCATTGAATGCTGCTGGGTTAGCTCGAGGAGACCAAGAAGTCGGGACACGATTTGCTGGCCCTGAAGAGTCTTCTGTTTATGAACTAGGAATAAAAACACGTTTTGAAAATGGTGCTTTTAATCTTACTATGTTCGACCAAAGTATAGATGGTTTTCAATCATCCACATTCGTTGGAACTGGTTTTGTTTTGGCCAATGCAGGTACACAAAGTACAAAAGGGATTGAATTCGATTCTGTCTATAGACCTACAGAAAACATAACTTTGACATTAGCGGGTAGTTTCCTTGACCCAATTTATGACTCTTTTGTAGGAGCAAGTGGTCCTAACGGCCCTGCGGACTTTACCGGTACAGCGCCTACTGGTATTCATCCAAGAAGTTTGGTTGCGGGTGTCAAATATGATTTCGAGTTAGCAAGCGGATCATATGCTTACGTTCGTGCAGACTACCTCCAGGAGAGCAAAGTTCTTGTAGGTAACGCGTCAAATGATATATATCGCGAAGTAGGTACGGTTAACGCTAGTGCGGGTATCACTCTCTTGAATGGTGTAAACGTACAATTATGGATACGTAACTTAAATGATGATCAATACTTCATGTCAGCATTTCCAACGCCCATCCAAGCAGGAAGCCTCAGTGCTTATCCTAACCAGCCAAAAACTTACGGTGCGTCAGTATCGTATGAATTTTAAGGCAAACGTTTAAGAAATAGCTACGATGACAATGATCGTTGTTGTAGCTTTTTAGTACTTAGACAAGTATGTTAAAACGACCTACAGCTAATAAGCTCTAGGTCGTTTTTTTTGTTTTAAAGCCAGTTTTAAGAGTGTCAATAAATATGTTAGTTAAATCAATGAAAATATTTAGTCTAGTGATTGCAGTAATTATTGCTATTTCATCTTTCGTTTATGTTTATATAGGTTGGGATGACATACCTTTTGATTCAACTATAAAGTCAACTGCACCAGGAAAATATGTAAAGCTAACGGATGGAGATATTCACTACCAATGGTTTGAGCCAAATTCAAAAAAAGCTAATGGTGAAATTGTTGTTATGTCTCATGGCTATGCGGTACCAGGTTTTATGTTTAATCAAACGGCAACTATGTTATCGGATGACGGATATAGAGTGCTTGTTTTTGACCATTTTGGTCATGGGTTTTCTGATAGACCAGAAGGGCCTTATAATTCTGTTTTTTTTGAACGTGAAGTACTTGAGTTACTTGATAGTCTGAAAATATACTCACCGGTGATTATGGTTGGCCAATCTATGGGCGGATTAATTGCGTCAAACTTTACTGCTAACCACCCTAAAAGAATAAAGAAATTAGCGCTATTCGTTCCTGCTGGATTAAGAATGGTAGAAAGCGAAAATAAAGGATTAGTCGATCTGTTAGGCGTTCCAGTTATTGGCCAGTGGATTTTTAGAATTGTTGGTAGGGCGAGCATGCTAGAGAAAAAAGAACGACCTTGCAAAACGTGTGGTGACGGTAAAATCGATGGTGATATTTATCATCAAGCTGATTTTGAAGGTTATTTTGAGTCAATGAAAGACATCTTAGTCGAGTTTCCAATGACTGGCCAAGATCATATTTATAAGAAATTGGGAAAAGTTGAAATACCAATGTATGCAATATTTGCAGATAAAGATGAATTGGTAAAACTTGAGAGTGCAGAGTTATTTAATATATTGGTTCCACATGCGAAAATATCTATCGTTAAAAATAGTGATCATGCGGTACATGTTCGACAATGGGAGAAAGTAGGTAAGCTCTTGATTGATTGGCTGTCAACAAATCAATTGCATGGTTTATCCGAGATATAGATTGGCTAGCAAATTCTTAATTTGAGGTCGTGCTCCTTTTAACAGCTATGACCAGTTGATAAATTGATAAGACTAGGTTATTAATCATTTACCTTCTAATAAATAATGCTAAAATACTGCGCATTATGTAAAGAAATCTGGCTAGAGGCTTAGTATGAGTTGGTTTGAAAGAATAATTCCTAAAAGAAATATCAATGTTTCAGAGCGCAAAAACTCTGTGCCTGAAGGTGTATGGGCAAAATGTAAAAAATGCGACGCAGCTATCTATAAAGCTGAATTAGAGCGCAGTTTAGAAGTTTGCCACAAATGTTCTTTTCATATGCGCATTAGCGCAAGAAAAAGGCTTGAAAGGTTCCTTGACGGAGAGAATCAAACTGAAATTGCACCAAGTCTGGAACCAAGAGACATCCTTAAATTTAAAGATTCTAAACGCTATAAAGATAGAATCGTCGCGGCACAAAAAGCGACTGGTGAAAAAGATGCTTTAATTGTTTTAGATGGAAAACTTAAAGGCATGCCAATAGTCGCTTGTGCATTTGAATTCAATTTTATGGCTGGTTCAATGGCATCGGTGGTAGGTGAGAAGTTTGTAAGAGCGGTTAATCAGTGTATCGCCGATAATAAACCCCTTGTTTGTTTTTCGACTAGTGGAGGGGCTCGAATGCAAGAAGCCTTAACTTCTTTATTTCAAATGGCAAAAACAAGTGCGGCATTAGCCAAGTTATCTCAAAAAGGATTGCCTTATATATCGGTATTAACCGATCCTACTATGGGTGGAGTTTCAGCAAGTTTAGCGATGTTGGGCGATGTTAATATTGGTGAACCAAACGCATTAATCGGTTTTGCTGGACCAAGAGTTATAGAACAAACGGTTCGAGAGACTTTACCTGAAGGCTTTCAGCGAAGCGAGTTTTTACTTCAAAGCGGTGCGATTGATATGATCGTCGACCGTCGAAATATGCGAGATTCTATTGGTTCTTTGTTATCAAAAATGATGAACTTAAATTGTGTTGACGACATCGCAGTCTAGTTTTCGTTTTTCAAGTATCAGAGTCAGTCTTTTCTGACTCCGATACGTGCCAAATTTTCACGTAAACTTTCCGGTATCCGAGTCGAAAAAAAACGACTCCGACACCTGCTTCATTGGACTAACATAATCCCATGAGTTATCTCAATAATCTAGATTATTCAATCATACTGATTTACCTAGTTATTATCTTTTTTCTAGGGATTTATTTTACTAAAAAAGCCTCTAATTCTGTTGAAGATTTTTTTATTGGTGGACGTTCAATGCCTTGGTGGCTTTTAGGCGTTTCTATGGCCGCCACCAATTTCTCAATTGATACGCCAATTGCAGTCACAAAGTTTGTAGCCTCAGAAGGGATCGGCGGTGTATGGTTTATGTGGTCGAGCGCTATCTCGGCAATTATGGTGACCTTTTTCTTTTCTAAACTCTGGCGCCGTTCAGGCGTTATTACCGATGCTCAAATCATAGAAGAACGATATTCAGGTCAAAGCGCCAAAGCTTTACGTTTATTTAAAGGTATCTATTTTGGCGTGATTTTTAATGTGTTTATTATGGGTTGGGTGTTTTTGTCGCTATCGAAAGTAATGGCGGGAATTACCACTATCGATATCGATTACATCTTGTGGCCAACAGTTATCTTAGTTTTCATTTATTCCGTTGCATCTGGCTTTTACGGCGTGGTGATTACTGATTTTTTACAATATTTTGTCGCCTTAGTTGGATCAATATTGTTAGCTTATTTCTCTGTTCAGTATGTTGGAGGTATCGACTCACTTATTCTAAAATTAGAAGGAAGTTCTAATGCGGGGCCTAGTTTCACTAATTTTTTGCCCAGCTTTGAAGACAATTCACTATTACCGCTATCCGTCTTTTTAGTTTATATAATGATGCAGTGGTGGGCACATAAATACTCTGATGGTGGTGGTAAACACATCCAAAGACTACTTTCCGCAAAAAATGAAAATGAGGCATTTAAAGGCAGTGCGTTATTTACCGTATTAACCTACGTTTTTCAAATATGGCCTTGGATTATTACCGCACTGTGTGGTGTGATTGTTTTTCAAGGCATTAGCGATACAGAAATGATTTACCCCAGAATGATGGTAGAAGTCTTGCCTCATGGGCTTTTAGGTTTAGTGGTTGTCGGTTTGGTTGGCGCTTTTATGTCTACCATCGATACCCATTTAAACTTAGGTGCGTCCTACGTTGTTAATGATATCTACAAGCGATTTTTAGTCAAAGATCAAACCGCAAAACACTATATTTTGATATCTAGAATCTCAATGGGAATATTACTATTGATGGCTGTGGTTATTTCCAAAAACTTGGAGTCGGTTGCAGGCGCATGGAAATTCTTATTAACCTTTGCCAGTGGCGCGGGCTTAACTTGGGTTATAAGATGGTTTTGGTGGAGGGTGAATGCTTGGACGGAATTCTCTGGCATGATCGCATCTGGAATTACCGCTAGTTATATTCATTATTATTACCCTGATTGGCTTTATTCACAAAAATTATTGGTGACTGTTTCAATTTCTACAGTTGTCTGGGTGACAGTGACTTTACTTACCAAGCCAGTTAAACGCGAAGTGTTGATTGATTTTGTGAAGTTAGTCAAACCGGGATATTATGGCTGGAAAGACATATATAAACAAACGGATATTGAACCACATAATTTTTTATCAAATGGATTAAAGTTATCCTTTTTGGGTTTAATTGCTTTTTTCTCACTTAATTTTGGCATTGGTTTTTTAATTTTAAAAAGTACAGTGATAGGAATATGTTTGATTTTAACGGGATGTTTTGTTGGCTATAAGATTTTTTCTAATCATCGAACTTGACCATATGCATATTCAATATGTATAATCTAGGTTATGGAAATTGAATATGATTCTCGAAAAGCTGAATCAAACTTAAGTAAACACGGTATTTCGTTTGAAGAGGCTACAACTGTTCTCTACGATTCTGCCGGTCTAGCGCAAGAGGATGTTGATTCAACCGATGAATATCGGTGGGTTCTGGTTGGTTTAAGTAGCAAAGCAAACCTTCTTACGGTTATTTATACTATAAAGGATGAAAGAATTATTCGCTTAATTTCAGCGAGAAAGGCGACACGTAAAGAGGCAAGATATTATGCAGAATGAATATGATTTTTCAAAAGCTAAACGGGCAAGTGATATTCCGCACTTAGCAAAGCTCCTATCCGAAGATTCAGGAAAAACGCGGATAACAATTATGTTAGATAACGATGTACTTAGTAACTTTCGTTCAAAGGCAAAAACAGAAGGGTTAGGTTACCAAACACTTATCAATCAAGCTCTTAAAAACTATACTAACTCATCCTCACTAAATGAAGAAACGTTACGAAAAGTAATTCGTGAAGAGCTAAAAAGAGCATAACGATTAAAGGCACGAGATGTGGAACAACCCACATGTGCTTAAGACGTTATTTCAACATAATAATTTCGAAAAAACAGAACTAAACAAATTCCGCGGCTGCCGCACCAGATGCCCAAGCCCATTGAAAATTATATCCACCCAATTGACCTGTTACATCGAGAACCTCTCCAATAAAATAAAGCCCTTGCTGATTTGTTGACTCCATAGTTTTTGAGGAGATCCCCGCTGTATCAACACCGCCAACGGTCACTTCAGCTACTTTGTAGCCTTCATAGTCTTTTGGGTAGGTTTTCCATTCCGACAAACAACCATTTAGATTTTCAATATCGGCATGGTCAAACTGTTTAAGTTTCGCATTATGTAAGTTTTTATTAGCTTGCCGGGATAAAAACTCTGAACAAAGAAACTCAGCAAGAGATTGGCTAAGCTCGGAAGACAGTAATGTTTTAAGCATTATATCTGGTCGAGTTTTTCTAGCTTCGTTAAACCAAGATAAAACATCTAAATCAGGTAACCAGTTAATAGTGATTGGGTCGCCCTTGTTCCAATAATTTGAAATCTGTAATATTGACGGACCACTTAAGCCTTTGTGGGTGAATAAAATGGCGTCTTTAAATTCTTGATTATTGCAGGTGACTTTTATATCTGTCGAATTTCCGGGAAGGCTTTCTGTTTTTGATAACCACTTTTTATCAAATATAAGAGGAGAGAGGCCTGCTCTTGTCGGTTTGATTTTGTGATTAAACTGCTCGGCAACTTGATAACCAAAACCTGTTGCGCCCAAACTTGGAATTGACAATCCACCCGTTGCAATCACTAATGAATAACAWTGATARTSASTTTCYTCAGAATSAWYGCTTTTCAACCCCTTAGTCGTATTACTCARCATTTTWACTATAAAAYSATCAGCATKGYTYTCSGCTRACTCATTTTTTAAAATWGAAAGGATACTCGTTTTTAACTGTATTCTGACATGGTATTTTTGACATTCCTCAACCAACATATCCCTAATTTCTTTAGATGATTTTTCACAAAACAGCTCACCTTGGCCTTTATCAAAGTACTTTATCTGATATTTTTCAACTAACTCGATAAATTTCCATTGATTAAACCGTGACAAAGCAGATTTACAAAAATGGTCATTTCCACTAATGTAGTTATCAGGCTCTATCGAATAGTTGGTGAAATTACAGCGACCTCCGCCAGACATTAATATTTTTTTGCCTAGTTTATTGGCATGATCGACTACTAAAACCTTGCGACCTCGCTTTGCTGCATTTATTGCGCAGAAAAGACCTGCAGCGCCTGCGCCAATGATGATAACTTGGTAATTAGAGTTCATTTAGTTAGAGTGATTAATAGAGCTTTCAATTAGTTAATTTTACAGTAAAATTCGGCGAATTAGCAGATTATGAACTAAACTATTTAGGTTGGTTGTGTATTAAGACCAAACTTAACTTAGAACTTTAGCTTTAAATTCAGATTAAACACTGCGGGGAGCAATAATATGTATAAAGAAATGTATTACCATGACGATTTAGATAACTTAGCGGAAGAAGTCGTTTTTGAGCAAATACATCTTTTGATTGAAGGAAATGAGGTCGATGTACCCACTTCCGAAGTTTCAGTTCAAGATATTGCAGCTATCGCACTCAATAATATGCCTGCTAAATATGTTTGTAATTTTTTAGAAAAACAAAACCCCGGTGCACATCTGCAAGAAGAGGTTAAAGACCTCGCCAAATATGCTAAAAGACAAGTTTTAAAAGCGATTAAAAAAGTAAATTCCTCTCCACATGATTAAACCCAAGATATTCAATTAAATCAATTTGATCAAGCTAACATAATCAAGCTAATTAGGTGTTAGTTACCAATTAGATGGAATATAATTGAGGTTATGATTGAATATAACCTCACCCTCGCAGGCAACGATTGCCGTATAGCTGAATGGAACCCTGATGGCAAAACTCTTGTTTTTGCTTTACATGGTTGGCTTGATAATTTAGCCACATTCGAATCTCTAGCTAAACACATGCCTAATACTCGCTTTATTGCTGTAGATTCTCCGGGTCATGGACACTCTGCTCATATTAAACAAGATAAAGCCTATCACTTTATTGATGGCGTCTATTTAATTGATGACTTAATTCAGCATTTTGGTGAAGAACCAGTTAATTTACTTGGTCATTCAATGGGGGGAGCTTTAGTTTCTATTTATGCTTCAGTTCAACCTAAAAGAGTAAAGACTCTATTACTGATTGAAGCATTAGGACCGGTTACTACTAAAGAAGAGAAATTTCCAGAAACTCTAAAAAACGCTATTATCCAAAGAAGAGCATTAAAAGACAAAAGAAAGCCTTTTTACGAATCATTCAATCTAGCACTAGAAGCAAGAGCCGAAGTTTCAAGAATTTCCCCGGAATTAATTAAACCATTAGTTGAAAGAGCACTAACATCCATTCAACATCCAAGCAATAAACAAACCTATGGATATACTTGGCGTGCTGATTCTCGCCTGCGTAGCTCCTCTGCAATGAGAATGACAGAGAAACAGCTTAGATGTTTATTGCCCGAAATTACAGCGCCTACGTTATTGATTGAAGGTAAACAAGGTTTGCTTCAGTTGGAGGAGGCTAAACATATTCAAGCTAGAAAACCCTTAGTAAAGAATCTTGAAGTAAAATTGATGGATGGTGGGCATCATTTGCACTTAGAGCACCCTAAAGAAATAGCTGAAATATTTAGTGATTTCTTAGACAAAAATAAATAGACAGAAAATAGACAAATAAATAAAAATAAACATGCAAGAATAAAGAGGACGTTTAAATGGAAGCTTCAAAGCAAAAACCGACACAAGAAGAAATGACGTTAGATAATTCAACAACAAAAATCATGGCTAAAGATAAAGTTTGGCTCAATTCATATTCTGAAGGCGTTCCCGAAGAAATTAACCCCGATACTTATCAATCTATTATTGAAATGTTTGATGAAAGTGTTAAAAAATACACCAATAATCCTGCAATGGAAAATATGGGAATGTGTTATTCCTATCAAGAACTTTCAAATAAAGCAGAAGATTTTGGCGCCTACTTACAAAAGGAATTAGGTTTAAAGCATGGCGATCGATTAGCGATTATGATGCCAAACCTTTTACAATACCCGGTTGCAATCTTTGGTGCGATGAAAGCGGGGCTTACCATCATTAACGTCAATCCTCTCTATACTAAACGAGAGTTAAAACATCAATTAATCGATGCTGGAGCAGATGCGATTGTTATTATTGCAAATTTTGCCGATACTTTAGAAGCCGTATTAGAAGAAACATCATTAAAGCATGTCATTGTTACTGAGCTAGGCGATGCACTATCACCTTTGAAATCAAGGATGGTTAATTTTGCGGTTAAATATATTAAAAAAATGGTTCCGAATTTTTCACTTCCTAAGGCGATTAAATATAAAGAAGTAATGAAACGTGGTGCTGAGTTAACTTTGGAACCTGTTGATTTACATCACACCGATATTGCTTTCTTACAATATACCGGTGGAACTACGGGTGTCGCAAAAGGTGCAGTATTAACTCACAAAAATATAGTGGCGAATGTCGAGCAGTCATATGCATGGTTGAAAGGCAGTGTTAAAGAAGGTAAAGAAATTATTATCACAGCGCTACCGTTGTATCATATTTTTTCTTTAACCGCTAATTGCATGATGTTTATTAAGCTTGGGGGAAAGAATGTTCTCATTACTAACCCTCGAGATATGCCTGCTTTTGTTAAAGAAATGTCAAAGCATCCATTTACCGCAATTACCGGTGTGAATACTTTATTTAATGGTTTACTGAACACGCCTGGTTTTTCTGAATTAGATTTTTCTAAATTTAATTTTAGCTTAGGTGGAGGAATGGCTGTACAGGAATCTGTTGCAAGAAAATGGGAGGAGGTCACCGGAGTAACTCTCCTAGAGGCGTATGGTTTAACCGAAACATCTCCCGGCGTTTGTATGAACCCAACCAATTTAGAAGCTTACAATGGATGCATTGGCTTGCCTTTAAGTTCAACCGAAGTATCGATTAGAGATGATGATGGAAAGGAAGTGGCTCAAGGCGAATCTGGCGAGCTATGGGTGAGAGGTCCGCAAGTGATGCGAGGTTATTTGGATCGACCGGAAGATACTCAGGAAGTATTAAAACCAGGAGGTTGGTTTACTACTGGGGATGTTGCATTTATGAACGAAAAAGGATACTTCAAATTAGTTGATCGTAAAAAAGATATGATTTTAGTCTCTGGCTTTAATGTTTATCCAAATGAAATAGAAGAAGTTGTATCCTCCCATGAAAAAGTATTAGAAGTAGGAGCCATTGGCGTTCCTAGCGAATCAAGCGGTGAAATTGTTAAAATATTTGTTGCTAAAAAAGATGAGTCTTTAACCAAAGAAGAACTTATTGCTCATTGTAAAGAAAACTTAACCGGTTATAAAGTTCCAAAGATTGTAACTTTTATTGACGAGTTACCAAAATCAAATGTAGGTAAAATATTGCGACGTGAGTTGCGTGATTTATAAAAACAAATCGTTTGAATTATAGAAAATTGGATGCTTTATAAATGATTGCTGAAATAAATTTGGATTCTATTGATGTTGAATGGGTCGATTCGTTTGAACGTTTGACTGAGATTTCTGAAACTTGGGGCGATAAAAAACATATAGCGATTGATACAGAATTTGAACGCCGTACTACCTTTTTCGCACGAATAGCATTAGTGCAGATATTTGATGGAGAAAAAATATTTCTAATTGATCCTTTATCAACAGAATGTCCTTTGGCGTTAAAAGATGTTTTCGAAAACCCCAATATCATCAAGATTTTTCATTCCTGTAAGGAAGATTTAGAAGTTCTTTACACTAGCTGGAAATGCCAATTAAAAGGACTATTTG
Organism: Kangiella sp.; assembly: GCA_002733465.1. Lineage (GTDB taxonomy): Bacteria > Pseudomonadota > Gammaproteobacteria > Enterobacterales > Kangiellaceae. The sequence continues at coordinate 72,846 of NVVT01000009.1, read as the reverse complement.
ATACTCAAGTCGCTTTTAGTTTTTTGACCGGTGAGTTGTCAATTGGCTATGCAAGATTAGTCGAATTATTTTATTCGATACCAGTCGATAAAAAAGAAACAACGTCTGATTGGATCAAAAGACCACTGACGGAACAACAAAAAGAATATGCGTCTAAAGACGTTCTTTATTTGATTGAAATATTTTTACAACAGTCAAACGAACTTGCCGAAAAGAATTTTCTTAAACTCTTTAATCAGGAGTGTAACGAGCTTTGCGTTAATGCAATTGAATCCATTGATAGTTTTTCTGATTACAGAGAGGCTAAAGATGTTTGGCGATTAAATGAAAAACAAGTCGGATTATTTCAATCTCTTTTTGATTGGCGAGAAACGACGGCTCGGCAATCAGATAGAACAAAAAATCATATTATTAAAGACCATGAGTTAGTCGAGTTAACTATCTTGTCGCCGGAAAGTAAGAGTCAGATTAGACAAATAAAAAGTTTACATCCTCGATCCATTCGGCTTTATTCAGAACCTTGGCTTGAGGTTATTAATGCGTGGCGAGCAAACGGTTCCTTACCACAAGATATAGTATTAAATCCTAGAGATATAAAGGGGTTAAAGGAAACATCAAATCGTTTAGAAAAGATAGTCAAAGAAACAGCCAAAGAGAATGGGCTAAATCCTACCTTTTTACTGAGTAAAAGAGTGATTAGAAAATTAGCACAAGCTATGGTGACTAATCAGAATATTCCTTCTCAATGGAAAGGATGGCGAAAAGCCATGTTAGAAGAGTTGGTTTCAGAAAATTGAATTTGAGCAAGTTGAATTAAATAAGTTGAATTAAATAAGTTGAATTAAATAAGTTGAATTATGAAATCTGAATTGTAAATTAGTTTAAATCGGAGACGATAAATTTGTTAGCTAGCGTTTATAGAAGTAAAGTGAAAGATCAAATGTATCTTTATATCAAAATAAAAGATGATTTTTCAAAAGTACCAGAAGAGTTGATGAAGATGTTTGGTATGCCAGAATTTGCTCTTCAGTTGAACTTAATAAAAAGAAAAAAACTAGCGAGGGTTGAACTAAGTGAAGTAAAAAAGGCCTTAACAGAACAAGGTTACTTTTTGCAGATGCCTCCATCAATCCATGATAATAAAGCGGATATTAATCACGGTCGCGCAAAAAATAAAATTTTGGAATAAATAGAGCGTTATTTTTAAATTGTAATGTACCCGTAATAGCAAATAATCATCGCACAAGGATTCAAAGTGAAAATGAAAGCAAAAGTTAAACTATCCAATTATTTATTTATAATGTTGACACTATCTATTGTTGGTCTATTCTCGCATTCTATATTTGCACAAGAAGCTAAGACATCTTCGTTGGCAGGAGATAAAACACCTTTAACGGATACTCAAAGATTTAATCTTTGGAAATTAGACTTAGAGGGGGACATGTTAAAACAAGGTGCTGATGAAGAATTGGTTAATAAAATTATTAATCATCTTACTTTCATTCCAAGAGTGATTGAATTAGATAGGCGTCAGCCGGAAGGGCGAATGACCCATGAAGAATATTTAACCAAAGTTATTCCGCCGTCAAAAGTAAGACGCGCAAGGAAAGAATTTAAACTCAACTATGATGAATTGATGAAAGCCGAAGCAAGAACGGGTGTACAAGCTCGATATATTGTTTCGCTATGGGGTAAAGAAACTAACTTTGGTACTTTCACTGGAAACTACTCAGTACCTAGTTCATTAGCAACATTAGCCTTTGAAGGACGAAGAGCTAATTTTTTTAGAAAAGAGTTAATGGCATCGGTTAAAATTTTAAGTGAAGGTCACATTCAGCTAGAAGATATGAAAGGATCATGGGCTGGCGCTATGGGGAATTGCCAGTTTATGCCCACCAGTTTTTTACAATATGCTGTGGATGCTAACAATGATGGAAAAAAAGATATTTGGGGCGATAAAACTGATATCTTCGCGTCTATGGGAAATTATTTAGCTAAGTATGGTTGGGATAAAACGAAGAACTGGGGTCGCCAAGTTAAATTAAATAATCCGTTTAAAGAATATAAAATCGGAAAGAAATATAAAVAGCCCCTTAMCSAATGGGCHAARCAAGGAATTGTACGTACCRABGGTAATGCDCTTCCTAAHTCAGATATHVAWGCTTATTTAATTGCDCCTGGGGGAGCDAAAGGKCGGATTTATTTGGTTTACAAGAATTTTGATATTATTATGCGTTGGAATCGTTCTCACTATTTTGCAACAGGGGTGGGTTATTTAGCTGATCGAATTGGATATCCTCAGATTCCGGCTCCATCGTTAACTGAAATAGATAAAGACTAACGTGTTTTATGTAACAGTTCAGTATGCCAATGATGTTAGGAAAAACTTCAGTTCGCCTACTACTAAAATCGTTTGTGTTGGTCGTAATTATATTGCTCATGCGAAAGAATTGAATAACCCTGTCCCAAAGTCACCTTTGCTTTTTATTAAATCGACTAACTGTTTAGTTGACTTAAAGAATGAAATTACGATCCCTTCTGATGTGGGTGAATGCCACCATGAGTTGGAAGTTGCAGTTTTAATTGGTGAGCAATTAACCAATGTTAATGAAACTCAATCTGTTAACGCCATTTCAGCTATCGGCATTGGGCTTGATTTAACCCTTAGGGATCTGCAAACCAAATTGAAGTCGAAAGGACAGCCTTGGGAGAAAGCGAAGAGTTTTGATGGCGCTTGTCCACTATCTGAATTTATTGATTTCGAGTTGTTTTTATCCAAGGGTTCAAACACTTGCGCGGTAGACACTAAAAAAGCATTAAAGAGTATCGATTTTAGATTATTAATTAACGATAAAATTCGTCAAAAGGGCAATACTAAAGATGTCCTTTTTGATATACCATTTTTAATTAGTTATATTTCAAAGCACTTCACATTATACCCTGGTGACGTTGTTTTAACCGGAACCCCCGAAGGTGTAAGCGAGTTAAAATTAGGTGATAAAATTGAGGTTTGTCTCAATGATACCAAATTTGCTTCCTCACAAGTCGTAAGCTATTAAGAAGTTTGATTAATGACAAAGATAAATAAACAAGACCGATTTTGGGAAACGATTCCTTTTGATCAATTAGACCAAAAACAATGGGAATCTCTCTGTGACGGCTGTGGGCAATGTTGCGCCCATAAACTCCAAGATGATGAAACCGAAGAGGTCTTTTTAACCAATGTCGTTTGTCAGTATCTTGATCATCAAACCTGCCATTGCTCAGTCTATGAAAATAGACATCAATATGTGCCTGATTGTATAAAGATAACCCCAGAAAATGCTAAAACACTTAATTGGATACCAGAAACCTGCGCTTATCGTTTAGTAGCCAATGGAAAACCTTTACCTGAGTGGCATCCGCTAGTTGTCGGGGATAGAGCCTCAACTAAGCAAGCGAATATGACAATTTTAAATAAGGTTATAAGCGAGGAAGATGTTGAAATGGATGATTTAGAAGACTATTTAGTCGAGGACGACTACTTTTCCCATCTGTTAGTTAAAATTGGTGCTAAATAAGCTATCAATTAAAAACTGGTTACTGGGAACTAGTTTGTCTATCTATCTGAAAACTATGCAATAATTGATAAACTGAACTATGCTTAATGAATCTAGTTATTGAGTAACTGCGAGTTATTGCGAAAATGAGATTCCGACCAATTTTCTACCAATCTAATACGAATAAACAGTCTTCTTATACAAGTAAGATTACAGTTCTAATTTTATCCTTTGTGGTTATTATCAGTTCAATTACGCAGAGCGTTTTTGGCGCCAGTAATGTCAAGAAAGCGGATGTCCGGCTACTCATTGATATTTCGGGTAGCATGAAGAAAAATGATCCTAAAAACTTACGAATTCCTGCGTTACAGTTAGTCACAAACTTATTACCTAAAGGATCGGAAGCGGGTGTTTGGGCTTTTGGTCGCTACGTTAACATGATGGTTAAGTTAGCTCCAGTGGACGCAAATTGGCAAGATAAAGCCACTAAAACTGCGACTAAAATTAATTCTGCGGGACTGTATACCAATATTGGCAGTGTTTTAGAAAAGGCTTCCTATGGATGGAGTCGAGTCGATAATAGTGAAAAAAGAAGTATGTTATTGCTCACCGATGGCATGGTCGATATTTCGAAAGATCCTAAGGTTAATGCAAGAGAGCGAACTCGTATTTTAACCGAAATATTACCCAAGTTAATAAAATCTGGTGTTGCCATTCATACGATCGCATTGTCAAAAAATGCGGATCATGAATTATTAAAAGAGTTATCAAGTCAAACCGATGGTTGGTATCAATCTGTTGACAATGCAGAAGATCTGCAAAGGGTTTTCTTGAAAATTTTTGAACAAGCAGCGGAAAGAGACAATTTACCAATCAAGGATAATTTGTTTTCGGTTGATAAAAGTATTGATGAGATGACCGTTTTAATCTTTAGGAAAGATGCATCGGAATCGGCGAATCTTATATCGCCTTCTGGAATCAAATATAATAAATCATCTAAAGAAAAAGGACTCAGATGGTTTTCAACTACGACTTATGATCTTGTGACGTTACCATCACCTGAACCGGGTGATTGGAAAATAGACGCCAATGTCGATCCAGATAATCGAGTGATGGTTGTGAGTAAGTTAGGTTTAAGTATTGCGGGATTACCCAATAATTTATTAGCGGGTGAAGCAATTAATTATGAAATGAAACTGATGGAAGAAGGTATGGCAATCAAAAATATCGATTTTCTAAAATTAGTGGATGCAAAATTAATTCAAAGTAAAGATGGCCAAGAGCAAAAAATGGCCATGTTTTTTGATGGTCTAAACAATACCTTTAAACAAAGTTTTTATACGGATGATTTTGTTGGTGAACTTCGTTTAAATTTGCAGGTTTCTAGTCCAACTTTTGAGCGAGAAAGAAGTCATGCGATTAATATATACGGCTCACCATTAGTTTCAGAAGTAGAAAAGTCATCTGACAATATTCAACCACATAAAATAATCATGAAAATACGTGATGATATTGTTGATGTAAATAGTTTGAAAATCAATGTAACAATTACGATGCCAGATGGCGAAAAACTTTATAAAGTAATCGATGATGCTAGCCAACCTTTAGAAATCTCTGCTTCCTTGTCCGGTGGTGACTATAAGGTGAGTTTTAAAATAACCGGAAAATCGGTATTAGGGCGAGATTTCGATGTAAGTCCGCAGGCTGTTGAATTTAATATCGCGTCGGCAATTATTGATGTTATTGAAACACCTCAAAAAGAAGTAATGGAAGAATCAAAGATAGAGGAAACCGATGAGCCTAAAAAGAATATAGAGAAAGAAGTTAAAGAGAAAGCCGAGCCGGAACAAACTAAAGATGAACCGATTAATGATGAAGAGGCTAAGGATGAAACTGGAACAGATGAGCCTGAAGAAAGTGGTTGGGGTGATTGGTTATATATCGGACTGGGAGTCAATCTCCTTTTGATGGTTTTAGGTTTCTTTGGATGGCGCATAATGAAAAAACGTAATTCAAAAAAGGCGAATGAGATGGCTGATGAGTTGTCTTTTGACGATGACGATGACGATGACGATGACGATGACGATGACGATGACGATGACGATGACGATGACGATGATGAAGATGAAGATGAAGATGAAGACGCCGAAGATAAAAAATAATAAAAGGATAGACYGATAATGAATACTMTTGATCCCTCATTRTTATTAATGATAGAAGCYGCTGCGCCTTTCTTTATTTTATCTATCGTTCTCGCTCTAGCGTTAATGAGTGGTAGGAAGAAAATGAAGAAGGCTGCAAGGCAATTGATCTTAGATGTGAAATCTAGTGAAAAGAGAGATAGAGACGCGGTTAAACTATTTTTGAAAGATAAATTACACCTTGATAAAAAACAAATCAAAAAAGCATCAAAAAAGATACTTAATGAGAGAAAATTTTTACTCAGAAATATTATAAGTGGAATTTTAGACAAAAATCTAGAGGCCATTTCTCTGCTTAATCAAGATCTTAATCGTGTTTGCAAACAGTATCATCAGCTTGAAATCGCTGAAGTAGAAGCAAAGGTTGAAGAATCTACAGAGGAAGTAGCAGAAGCACCAAAAGAAGATAAAATTAAACAACTAAAGAAAGACATAAAGAGTTTGAAGCAAGAAGTTCACATTACACTCACGACTTTAAATAATATATTCAAAGAGTTTAGTTCAATGTTTGGTGAAAATGTTCCAGAAGGCGATATGTCCGTTGACCAAATTATTACCGCAATGGAATCTTTCTCGAATAAAGAATCTAGTGACGCGCCCGAGAGTGTTGAACCCGAAACTAAGTCGCCAGAAACAAAAAGTGAAACAGAAACGGAAATGGAAGTAAAAGTTGAACCAGAATCAATTGCTGAAGTAAGCGAGCAAACAGAAGAAAAGAGCGATAACGATGAGCAATCTACTCCTCTTGACGAAGTTAAAAGTGTGAGTGAAGATGATGAAACGGACGATGAACCTTTACCTGAAGATGCGAGTATTTCAGAGCAACTAGATGATATCTTAGGCGATGATAGCGCTGATGATTTGGACTTCAGTGGCGTTGACGAAGTTGACGATATTGATGGCGCACTCGATATGCTTGAGTTAGACTCTACCGATGAAGAGGAAGGCGAGCCTGATTGGGGCGATGCTTTTGCCGAATCAGGCGACGTAATGGAAGATGATAAAGAGTCTTAGATTATGACTCTTTATCAAGAAACTATATAATTATTTTTATAGCTTCTAGTTCAGCGCTTGTAAACCAACTCACCGGCAATCCATGTTTGTAAAACTTTAGTCTTCCAAATTTCTTTTGCATCACCATTTATCACATCTTTATTTACCAAGATAAAATCAGCCCATTTGCCTTTTTCTAGTGAACCTAATATTTTTTCTTGGTGTGCCGCGTAGGCACCATTTAAAGTAAAACTTATAAGAGCTTGAGCGGGTGTTATTTTCTCGCCGGGAAGCCATCCTCCTTCTGGTTGATTATTGCGATCCTGTCGAGTAATCGCTGCGTGAAGTCCATGAAAAGGGTTGGCTAGCTCAACGGGAAAATCAGAACCTGAAGCAATTAAAGTCCCTTGTTTTAAAAATTTATTCCAAGCGTAAGCGCCTTTTAATCGTTCATCTCCTAGTCGATCGCCCGCCATATTTTTATCACTTGTAGCGAAYACCGGTTGAATGGATGCAATCATATCAAGGGTTATAAAACGAGGAATATCGCTCAATGCAATAATTHGAGAGTGTTCTATACGGTTTCTTAAATTCCGTCCCCCGACTTTTTTATAAGCTTTATCAAAGGCATCTAGAACTAATCGGTTTCCTCTATCACCAATCGCATGTATATTCACTTGAAAGCCTTTAGATAAGATTTTTTCGACCAACAGATCCATTTGTTTTGGTTTAGTTAAGAGCAAGCCCTTGTTATCAACATCATCAGTGTAAGGTTTTAACAAAGCTGCACCGCGACTTCCTAACGCTCCATCTGAGTATAGTTTGACACTACGAATCAAGAGACGATCTAAATCATCTTTAATAATACCATTTCCTAGCCAGGTATTTAAATTTTTTCCAGCACCATTTAACATGCCATAAATGCGTAACGGCAATCGATTTTCCTTTACCCTAGCATTATAAATATCAAGATCGAGCTGAGTCACACCCGCGTCATGCACGCTTGTGATCCCTAAAGATAACAAATGTTCAAAAGCTTTATCGAAAGCGTAATCTTGTTCTAAAAATGATATGGGTGGAATTTTATTCTCAACCAAATCAATCGCATTATCGATTAATAAACCGGTAGCTTCACCTTTGTGATCTCTTTCAATTTTACCGCCAGGTGGATCAAGTGTTTTATCATTAATGCCTGCAATTTCTAATGCCCGGCTATTAACCCAAGCTGCATGACCATCGATTCGCCGTAAAACAATCGGTCGTTGAATGCCTGTAGAGTCTAATGATTTTTTATTTGGAAATTCTTTATTTAACCATAAGACTTGATTCCATCCACGGCCCAATATCCATTTTGATTTTTGATTTTTCGAGGCAAACAGCTTAACTTGTTCAACGGCTAATGGTTCAGAGCTGATCCCACGAAGTTTCACTCTTAGCATTTCATTTCCTAGACCAGAAACATGTCCATGAGCATCGATTAAACCGGGTAATAGAAAAGCTCCATTGCCGTCAATATTTTTGCATTGCGAAAATTTCGACTTGTTTGCTCCGCTACCGGTTTGAATTACCTTACCTTCATCAAAAACAAGCCACTCAAATGAAACTAACTCTTTATGAGCAGATATTGGCGTATTGCCTTTAATGTTGGTGATAATTTTGCAACCTGCAAAACTGTTAGTGGTAAAAAATAAAGAAGCTAGTAAGACTGTGGTGGCTAGGTATTTTATTCGGGCGGTCATAACGTATTATCCATTTGGTTCTTATTCGAAGCTCTAGTTTACTTGAAACCTGTTATTTATTCATTTGAAACTGTTATGCTATTTAATATTATTAAACTTTATTGTTAATTCACCTATTTATGCCCATTTCATCATCACAATTAGCGTTTGACTCACGACATATTTGGCATCCTTATACCAATTTGCAAAATCCCACACCTGTATTGGGAGTAGAGTCTGCTGATGGTGTTTATCTAAATTTGTCTAGCGGTGAGCGAGTGATCGATGGAATGGCCTCCTGGTGGTCAGCTATCCACGGCTATAACCATCCAGTATTAAACGAGGCAGTAAAATTGCAATTAGAAAAAATGTCTCATGTAATGTTTGGTGGTTTAACCCATCAACCAGCGATTGAATTGTGCGAGAAATTGATTGAAATAACGGCTCCAAATCTACAATGCGTATTTCTTGCGGATTCCGGTTCAGTATCGGTTGAAGTGGCACTAAAAATGGCTATTCAGTATTGGTATTCGAAAGAAGGGTATTCGAAAGAGGGGGGGTCAAAAGAAGGGTGTTTAAAGAAGGGGAATGCGAAAGATGGGCATTCACAAAATGAGTATTTAAAAAGAGATAGCCAAAAGAGTAAATTTCTGACCTTTAAAAATGGTTATCATGGCGATACGTTCGGCGCGATGTCTGTTTGCGATCCTGAAAATGGCATGCATTCTATGTTTGCGGGTGTGTTACCACAACATCTATTTGTTTCTGCCCCTACTTGTTTGAGTGACGCTGATTGGAAACCCGAGTACATTCATGAATTTAAGTCTATTTTGGAGGATAACCATAATGAAATAGCGGCGGTTATCATTGAACCTCTGGTACAAGGGGCTGGAGGTATGCGTTTTTACTGTGCCGAGTACCTTAGACAAATAAGAAAGCTTTGCGATGAATTTAATGTACTTTTAATTTTTGATGAAATTGCTACGGGCCTTGCAAGAACCGGTAGTTTTTTTGCCTATGAAGAAGCAAAAGTTGTCCCAGATATACTTTGTTTGGGTAAAGCATTAACCGGTGGATATATGTCTCTAGCCGCAACATTAACCTCTCGTAAAATCGCTGACACGATTAGTGCTTATCAAGGAGGTAATTTAATGCATGGTCCAACTTTTATGGCAAACCCTCTCGCTTGTTCGGTTGCTATAGCTAGTTTAAATTTACTTTTAGAATCAGATTGGAAAACTAAAATAGCCGATATCGAAAAACAATTAATTGAAGAATTAAAAGAATGTAAGGCATTTGAGAATGTTGTTGATGTAAGAGTCAAAGGGGCAATTGGAGTTATAGAATTAAGAGAGCCTGTAGATATGGAACGAGTGCAAACAAAATTTATTGAACTAGGCGTTTGGTTAAGGCCATTCGGTAAACTTCTTTATATTATGCCTCCTTATATAATAGAGCCTAATGAATTGACACAATTGACTAGTTCGATGGTTCAAGTTGCTAAGGAGATTTGTTAAATGGCCATCCATAAAAAAATACTATTTGTGTGCTTAGGAAATATCTGCCGTTCGCCGACGGCGGAAGGAGTCTTCCGCAAGTTAAGTTCTGAATATGCAGAGCTTGATTTAGAAATAGATTCTTGTGGTACGTACGGATATCACCAAGGCGAAGGCGCTGATCTGCGTTCAGTGTCCACAGCAGATAAAAGAGGCTATGATTTGTCTGCTATTCGTTCCAGAAAAATATTACCTCAAGATTTGAATCATTTTGACTATATTATCGCAATGGATGTTTCTAATTTAGAGTCCTTAAAAGATATGGCTATAAAACATCAATGTTCCGTTGATAATATTCATTTGTTTTTAGATTTTTCAAACCAATCCAATATTACGGAAGTGCCAGATCCCTATTATGGCGGTAGCAATGGGTTTGATGATGTCATTAATCTAATCGAGGATGCTAGCCAAGGATTGATTTCTGAACTTTTAGATAAAAAGAAAAGTCCTCTTCGGAATGGTTCATAATGACTATCTCTCTTGATTTTTCGAAAATAAAATCGCTAATTAGCGATGGCAGTTTGATCCTAACACCCAATGCTCGTACTCAACAGGCGTTATATAATGGACAAATAGCGGAAACGAAAGTCGGAAAAATTATTACGGCTCACAAAATATCATCTTTTACTCAGTGGCAAAATGAACTTTGGATAGAGTTATCATTTCTTGAAATTCTCCCTAAGTTGATATCTAAACAGGTTTTGAAATCATGGATAGAAGATTTAGTTGCAAAAGAATCTGATTGGAACCTAACCAATGAATCGGGTGTGGCTAATAAAGTGGTTGAAGCCTTTCAAAATTTGATTGCTTGGGATTTATCTCTAACAGATATTCAAGATGAGACTTTAGAGAATGAAATTTTTAACAGCCAAACGAAGTTAGAAGTCAGTTGTTTGATAAAATGGATTGAGCAATATAAAAAAGTTGCAGAGTCTAAAAATGTTATTTGCTCTTTTGAACAGTTAAAATACGTTTATAACAGTTTAAATTTTCTTTACAAAAACGTTTTAGACAGCGGCATGTCAAATGCTAATCGACCTAAAAAAATCCTATTAGTCGGATTTAATCAGTTCACACCTTTAGAAAAAAAGTTTTTTAATAGATTGCGAGAGTTAGGTGTTGAGATAGAACATTATAACTATAAAAAGAGTGTTGTAAAATCAAACATTATCGAGTTCAACAGTTTTGATGACGAAATCAATTATGCAGCTCGGACAGCAAAACAAATAGTAGAAACTGAGAGAGAAAAAAATGTAGCGGTAGTTGTCAATCAATTGAGCGATAATTTAACCGGCGTTTACGCCGCATTTAGTCAAGTGTTTCAGCCAGAAGAAAGTAAGCCTTGGGTGAAATTAGAAAAGCCTTTGTATAATGTGTCTGCGGGGTTTTCTATTGCTGAACAGTCGATTGTGAAAGCCGGTAGCTTGTTGCTCAATTTACGGAAAGGTAGAATTACCCTTGAAGAATTGCATTTTATAAAAAATACCCACTATTTCCCCTGGAGTAAACAAAATTCAGCGACAAAATATTTTTTGCATAAACTTTGTTTAAAAGGAAGAAAAGAATATAAGGTGAAATATATACTTTCTGAAATTGAAAAGTTTGAATATGAAAAGCAAGAATGTCAAGAACCTGAATATGAACAGTCTAAATATATCCGGCCTGAACATAAGGAAACTGAAGATAAATCTTTATATCTTTCTAAATTAAGAGAACGTATGGAGTCCCTGGGCAATAAGCCGTCTGACTATCATTCAGTTGAACATTATCAAAAAAACTGGAAAGAAACGATGAGATTGTGGGATTGGGGAACTAGAACGAATGAGAGTTCTATAAGTATTACAGAGAACAAGATTTGCAATATATTTGTAGAACTTATTAATGAAACAAATGAGATTAATAAATTATTTGACAAAGTGAATGAAAGGACGGCGTTGCAATACCTCAATCAACTTGCAACGACAAAGTCTTTTCAGTTACCGAGCGATAGAAGTCGAGTTCATGTGCTTGGCGTTTTAGAAGCGACGGGTCTTCAATTTGATCATTTAATATTAGTTGGGTTTAACTCGGTTAATTGGCCAGTAAATAACAAGCCAAATCCATTTTTATCATCCGCGCTTCAAAGGGAATTGAAAATGCCAGGTGGCAGTGCTGAAAGAGAGTATGAATATACAAAAAGCCTTTCGGATATCTTGATTAATTCTTCGGATGAGTTGTTGGTAACATCGAGTGACGAAAATAGTGATGCTAAGCAAACGGTTTCGATTTTCTTTTCAAACCTAAATTCAGGCTCTGAATTCCTTGATAATGATTTGTCAAAACAACTGAAAACCTCAAGTCACGCAATGTCTATTGCAAAGTACGAATGGATTTCAAATTCAAATATTACTGTAGAAAAACAACGGTTACATGGTGGAACCAGTTTTTTAAGTCGATATGCATCTTGTCCTTTTAGTGGGTTTTTAGCGCATTATTTAAAGGTGACAGGTTTTGAAACACTTGAGTCAGGTATTGATGCGAGACAAAGAGGTGTTTGGTTGCATGACACAATGCAATTAATTTGGGAGCAACTTAAAAACAAACAAAATTTGTTAGAGCTTGATTATGCTGAGTTGACAAAATTTATAGAGGATAAATTACAAAGCAAGTTAAATGAGATAAAAAACATTTTGCTATTGAGTGCTAATGAGTCAATTATTTTACTTGAAAAAGAAAAGTTGAGTTTGCTCATTTATGACTGGATGTTAATTGAAAAAGATAGAGATGATTTTTCAGTTAAGTCTTTGGAAAAAGAAGTTACTCTTAACTTACAAGGAATTAATTTTACTTTTAGACTTGATCGGGTTGATTTAACGAAAAATGGGATGCTTGAAATTGTTGATTACAAAACAGGAAAAGTACAAGTCAATGATTGGTTTAGCGTAAGACCTACCGAAGCTCAGATGCCAGCGTACATGTTAGCATTTAAGGATGACGATCTCTCTGCTATTGATTACGCTAGAATTAAAAAGGGCGAAGTTGCACAGGTAGGGTTAGATTTTGATGTCTCTTCAAATCGAATAGAACAAAGTGCGGGTAAAGGAGACGGGGGAGAAAGTGATATAGTAAAGTTTGAGCGTGGTCTAAATTCTAATAATGACGTTGAATTAAAGTATTTCCAGTTAGCCGAAAAACCAGTTAATAATGAAAAACAATTTGACCGAGAAGAGTTGAAGCTTCAATGGCAAAAAACATTAGACCGAATTGCTTTTGGTATTTCAGAAGGTTTTACGCCGGTATCGCCTAAAGATACAAATCAAAGTTGCACCTATTGTGAATACCGTTCAATTTGTCGAATCGATGAGCGTCAACCAGAATCAATCGACAGGCATAAAAACGAATCTCTTGATTTAATTCAGGAGTCGAAGATATGAGCGAATTTAAAAAGGCTTTATCAAAGAAAAACCATTCAAATGTTATCGATCAAGATGTTAGAGATGAATTGTTAGATGTATCCGAATCATATATTGTGCAGGCGCCGGCAGGTTCGGGAAAAACAGAATTATTAACCCAACGAATTTTGGCGTTGTTATCTGTGGTTAGTCGGCCAGAGAATATTTTAGCGATTACATTTACAAGAAAAGCAGCCTCCGAAATGAAAGAACGGGTTATTTCTGCATTAATCTTTGCTGAAAACGTAAGTGAGGCACCTCAAACACCTCATGAATTAGCTCGCTGGAGTTTGGCAAAAAAAGTCCTAGAGCGAGATAAAGAAAAACAGTGGAATTTGATTGCCAATCCCAATCGTTTAAAACTCCTCACCATTGATTCTCTATCAGCAAATTTAACCGGCGCTTTACCGCTATTGTCTCAAACAGGTATGTTACCTTCAATTGCGGAAAATGCTGACATTTATTTTAAACAAGCATCTCAAGCAATGTTAGAGCATATTGACGACGATGAGCTAGGTGATGTTTCCTCTCATATTAAAATATTACTTAAACACAAAGATAATAATTTAAAACAGCTGGTTGATTTAGTTTCACAATTGTTAGCCAAACGTTTGCAGTGGCTTCCAAGAATATCGCACTCCGATATAGAAGATGTGTTTTCGACTAAAACGATTAAGAATTCGTTAGAGAGAATTGTAGAAGAAAAGTTATTAGATATTTACTCAGCGATGCCCTTAAATATCATTTCGGAATTGCCACCGTTATTAAATCAAGCATCTAGTCAGCTCCAAGAAAAAAAGAACATTAAACATCTCCAGGGTTTAGATATTGTTGAATCAATTTTAAAGCCAAACGCTAATGATTTAACTCTGTGGAAAGCGATAGCAGAGTTATTACTGACGGCTAGTAAAACTAAACCCAGTTTCTACAAATCAGCCACTAAAACAAACGGTTTCCCGCAACCTGCTGATGCGATAAATGACGATCAAGAGAATGAATTCAAAATCAATAAAGAGATGATGAAAAACATTCTCAAGGATTGCTCAAAGTGTACTAATTTAGAATTTATTGTAAATGAAGTGCGGTATTTGCCCGATGTTAATCATGGTTTCGATAGTGAAGTGTTGGAGTCGCTACTGGCAATTCTTCCACTCGCTGTCGCGCATTTAAAATTGGTTTTTAAGGAACATAATGTTTTAGATTTTAGTGAACTCAGTATTGCTTCATTGAACGCATTAGGGACTGAAGATAATCCAACCGATATTGCTCTTGCGATGGATTACCGAATTGAACACATTCTAGTCGACGAGTTTCAGGATACTTCGTCACCACAAATTGATTTGTTGAAATTGTTAACTTCTGGATGGGATTATTCAAGTAATAAAACGTTATTTTTAGTTGGCGATCCTATGCAATCAATTTACCGATTTAGAGATGCGAATGTGAGTTTGTTTATGCATATTGCTGAATTTGGTATTGGGCAAGTTCATCCAGTTTATAAACAGTTGAAGGTTAATTTTCGATCCAATGAAAATATTATTGACTGGGTGAATAGGCAATTTCAATCGATCATGCCTGCGGTTAATGATTTAACATTATCTGCGGTTAGTTATGCAACTTCAACAGCCTTTCGAAAAGCGTCACCAACGAGTTTTGTTAAGAGCTATTTAACTGTCGATGCAGAAGATAACCAAGATCAAGCGAATGAAATTTTGAGCGTTATCCAACAGCATTTATTAGAGAATGAAAAAAATAAAAGTGATAGTTCCTTAAAAACATTAGCCATTCTTGCTAGAAGCCGAAACCATTTAAAAGAAATAATATTTCTTTTAAATAAAAACAACATTCCTTATCAAGCTATTGATATTGAACCATTGTCTTCAAAAATGGCAGTTCAGGACGTTGTTAGCTTGGCGCTAGCTTTGACGGATAACTATGATCAAATATCTTGGCTAGCTTGTTTGCGGTCGCCTTGGTTCTCTTTAGAATTGGATGACATGACTAAAGTGATGAGAGCAATGGGTTTAAAAAACCATACTATCTTGAATGATGGTTTGGATTCTGGAGAAAAAGATAATGAAGATTACGATAAGAATAATTTTTTATTGAGCATTCCAGAAACGATCAATAAATTAATGACGCACCATAGTTTAAACGACTGTTTAAATTACGGTTTAAGCAAGGGTTTAAGTGAAAGTGGTAAAGCTAGATGTTTGAAATTAATGCCTATTTTAATGAGTGCCATAGAGCAAAAAGGGAAAAAACCATTTCAAAAATGGCTGTATGGATGCTTTGAGGCGGTCGGTGGATTACTCCAAATTGATATGTTATCGGAAGTTGAAGATATTAAAACCTGCGTGAAACGAATAGCTGAATTTGAAAATGCAGGAGAAATTATAGATAGAGCGGGTTTGCAAGAAAGTTTAGATAAGTTATATGCATCGCCTAACTCAAGTGCAGATAACCAAATACAAATAATGACTATTCATAAATCAAAAGGTTTGGAATTTGATCGCGTAATTTTACCTAGACTTGATGCTAAAAGTTTTGTTCCTGATACGCCTTTAATGAAATGGGCTGAAGTGATTAGTGATGTTGGTGGTTCACAAACTTTGTTAGCGATTTCAAAACCAACCGGAGAGAGTAATGATTCGGTATATGAATATATTGGTTACTTAGATAAGCAAAAAGAAAAATATGAAAATCAGAGATTATTATATGTAGCGACAACACGTGCCAAACAGGAATTACATTTATTTGGTAATATAAAAGAGGATGCCAAAAAGATTAAGGCGGGTGAAAGTGGTAAAAATAGTTATAAACGTCCGATAGCAAATAGTTTTTTGGATATGATTTGGGACAATATTGAGCCAGATGAATCCGCTGATTCTAATCGTGTTAAGCAAAAGTTAAACATTATTAAGACGGTCAGTGGAATTTGCGGTAATTCAAAATCAGATGATAATCAATCGCTATTGCCAATAGATAAGCCGACCAAACTAAGTGAATATGAATTAAGTCAATTGACTCATTTAGAAACCAAACAACAGCAACTTGATGTAATTTTTCCTGATAGATTGACTAAGCGGTGTGATATAAGTGAAGTAGAAGAGATGCCTCGTAGTTCTGCGCATGAGCAACACGATTCATTGGAATATTGGAATGAAAACTTGCACGAAAAAAATATCGCATCTTCTGTAGGCACTCTCATTCATAGACAGCTTGAATGGATTGCTGAGGATATTAAAAGAACTAGTCAAAATATTAAAGGTAACTCTCTAAAATTGAGTGACGAGTATCGATTACCAACCAGTTGGGTTGATACAACTAAGAGTCAATTGAATGCGTTAAACTTAGGTATAAATGCGGAGCAGATCTTTATCAAAGCAAATTCAATAAAAGAGTTACTTGATGCAGTTATTAAAAGCGAAATAGGTCAGTTTATTTTGGCACCTTATGATTCTGCAGATAACGAATTAGCCCTACATAAAAATTTGGGTAAAGGGCTCTTTCATTCTCGAGTGATTGATCGTTGTTTTATTACTGAAGGACGTCGTTGGATCATTGATTACAAAAGTAGCGTGCCCTTAAAAAGTGAAACAGTTGAAGAGTTTATAGTTAGAGAACTACAGGTATATAAAAAGCAACTAGAAGAATATGTTAGCTTTTTTAAAGAAATGGAAAATTATCCTACTACGGCTGGACTTTACTTGCTGTCTATCAATCAGTTTGTAGCCGTGTATAAGAGCTAAGTACCTTTTCTCAGCGGGGCTTCTAGAACATTCTTCTTTTAACGCCTTCTACAGGCTTTTGGGCATCAAGAAAATGTAAAGAGCCAATTTCCCATTTTTCGACGGGTTCTGGTTGACCTCTTGGGCTATTGTGGTTCGGTTGAAATAAATGCAGGCGGTTTTTTAGATAAGTTTCTAAATCGATTAAAGTCTTCGCTTCATTTTTATTACCAATAGCCGAAAAATCACGCATTGCATTTTCATGAATTTTTAATAGGACGGTTTTCGAACGCTTAAAAGGTCTAGTGGGATCGTTATCAATTGGCCAGTTAAAGCGAGCAATATATTCAATTTGCCCTCGATTAACTAACAGCTCAACATCCCCCGGTAGCAAATCGGACAAAGTCTCAGTAATCGTTTGATGGTCAATCATATGTCACTCCATCGAAACATATTTAAAATAATGGTAGGAAGAATAAATCAAGTATTATTTAATGTAAATATTAACACTTTAATAATTAAAAACAATCTATAAAAAATCATATTGATAATAAAAAGGAATAACAATTAATTGGTAACGAGAATAAATGCAGTAATAAATGATAAACCTTTCATAATAATGTTTATTCAGTTAATTTAGATGGTTGAATAGTAAAGGGTCATAAAATAAAGGGTGTAAGCAGACTGTGGATCTTATTGAATTATTAGCGGCAATGGTCGTACAACAAGCATCTGATCTTTTTATTAGCGTTGATTCAGAGCCGTTGGTTAAGGTAGAGGGTGAAATGAAGCCTCTACGCGATAAACGTTTAAACGAAGAAGAAAATCATGAACTGATATATTCTATTTTGGATGAAGACGAGATTGCTAAGTTTGAATTGGAAAAAGAACTTAATAAGTCGTTAAAAATTGAAGCGTTAGGGCGGTTTAGAATCAATATATTCCGTCAGAGCGGTGAGCCAGCAATGGTTATTCGTTATATTAAAAAGATAATTCCAAGCATAGAAGAGTTAGGTCTCCCTGAAGGGTTAAAAGAACTTATTAGTTTAGAAAGAGGACTTATTCTTTTAGTTGGTTCAACTGGCACCGGTAAATCAACTACTTTAGCGTCAATGATTGATTACCGAAACTCCACACAAACCGGCCATATTTTAACCATTGAAGATCCAATTGAATTCACCCATCAAAATAAAAAGAGTTTAGTGAACCAGCGAGAAGTTGGAGTTGATACGGATTCTTTTGAAATTGCCTTGAAAAATGCGATGCGAGAAGCTCCTGATGTTATTTTAATAGGGGAGATAAGAGATAGAAATACAATGAAGCAAGCCTTGACCTATGCAGAAACCGGCCACTTGTGTCTCGCGACTCTTCACGCTAATAACGCGAATTTAGCGTTGGAACGTATATTTAATTTTTTTCCAGAAGAAGCTAAAACCCAAATATTGCAAGACGTCGCATTAAATCTGAGAGCAATCGTCGCACAAAGACTTTGCATTGGACTAGAGAAAAAACGAGTTGCGGCTGTTGAAATGATGCATGTGACACCTTTTATTAAAGAGTTGATTGAGTTTGGAAAAATTGATGAAATCAAGGAAGCGATGGAGCGCACCAGAGGTAAAATAAGTCAGACCTTTGATCATAGTCTTTATGATTTAGTGAAAGCTAAAAAGATTAGCTTAGACGAAGCATTAAGAAAAGCAGATTCAAAAAATAATTTAGCGCTTAAATTTAGACTGGAGAAAGGTGGAAAAGAAGATCCTGAAGCAATGCGCACGCAAGGAGAGCTGGTTATTGATAAAAGTGCTCCCTTTGAACATTACAATACCTATAAAATACAACCTTTAACAGTCCGCACGCGCTCCGAGCGTACCAAACAAAAGATTAATACTGCGATTATGATGGCTTTAAATGATAAAGGCCTGCGTTTAGTTGAAGGTCATGCGGATTTAGAAGTGCAGTATGTTTTGGGTATTAAAGTAGAAGAAGGTCTTAGATTAGAACCTGTTTCTGGACAGCGGAGTAATCTTAAAAACATCCAAAACCCGGATAAAGAAATGATCATGTTGATGGTTAATATTATTGATAACCAAAGTCAAAAGCCGATTTTTCGAATTACTGCGAGCAAAAAGAAGGCGCTTTACGAGGAAAATCAAGGGCAACTTAACAAAGGTTTAGCGTCTTTGTTGTCAGCATTCCCCGTTAAAGCAATCGCTATTGAATCAAGTTAAGGCGAATTTTCAATCTGTAATGATGCTTTTTAAGAGCACTAACACTTAGAACTATGGGAATATTTAATCTGAATTGGGTTTATTTCAATTAATTTTGAACTTAATTGAACTAATTGATTGCTAGAGCGTCATAGCATATGAAGATAATCTCCTTTTCTTTGTGTTAGTTAGTTCGGTTGTTAGTAAATGGTTGGTTGTTGATTTTTAATATTGTGTTTGATTACCCCCTTTTCGCGATATTAACGCTTTATCAACGCGTTTCCGACCGACTTACGCCATCATAAATTTTTATGGTGGCTTTTTTTTGCCTATAATTCCTCATTTATACTCGTCTTATTTGATTCAAGCGGTCAAATACCCTATGCTCTTATTAATATTTTTCGGATTATAAGCCGGATGAATTGAGTTAAATTTGAAACTATTTTTTCACCGTTAGTTTATAGAATAACGATTATTGAAATATGTAGGTCTAAAAATACCAATGGAATTAAATGATTCTAGTACACCATTAAGCGAAACTCAGACTACTGGGTATTGTGCCGTTATGTTTGCGGATGTGGCTGGAAGTACCAAGTTATATGATGAACTTGGTGACGAAAAAGCAAACGCGGTTATTTCTCAAGTTATATCTATGATGCAATCCTCTACAGAAGCCTTTTCTGGTGTGGTTATCAAAACTATCGGTGATGAGGTAATGTGCCGATTTGATACTGCTAATGATGCAGCAAAGGCAGCCATTCAAATTCAAGAAAAATTAGAATTAGGTTTAGTTCAAGGTACTTTTGTTGCGGTTAGAATTGGTTTTCATTGTGGAGCCGTTATTTTTAGAGATGATGGTGATTTGTTTGGTGATACGGTTAATGTTGCGGCTAGAATGGCTGGAATTGCAAAAGGTCGGCAAATCATTCTTACTCAAGCAGCTTCAAAAGAATTAGCAGAGCCATTAGCGAGTAAATCTAGAGAGTTTGATAAAATTCCGGTTAAAGGTAAAGCCGAAGAGTTAAGAGTTTGTGAGTTAGTGTGGGAGGAGACTGGTGTTACTCGAATGATTTCGATTGACTCTCTAAATTCACAACTTAACGAAGAATTAAGCTTAATGTGCGGTGATGTCAGCAAGAGTATGACATTGAACAGCTCAAATATTCAGCTAGGTCGAAGTGCAGGATGCGATTTAGTTGTTAATGCGGATCTCGCATCGCGTATGCATGCGAAAATATCAATAAAAAGAGGGAAGTTTGTACTATCGGATCAAAGTACTAACGGCACTTTTGTTTTGACCGATGATGGCCAAGAGAGTTATTTAAGACGAGAAGAGCTAGTTTTAAATGGTTCTGGAACCATTAGTTTAGGAAGTAATGCTAATGATTGTGCCCCGTTTGCCTTGATCACATATAACATTAACATCTCTGCGAAATAACGAACTCTTGAAACCTTGTTAAAATATTAACTGTTTAGCTAATATTTTCGGATTAAAATACTTTCCTTTTAATGCCTGTTGATGCCAATATTTTTGTTGCTAATTCCTCTATAGAACGAGAGGTTGTATTGAGGTTTTCTATTTTTAAGCGTCTATACATTGCCTCGACCTCTCTCACTTCAAATTGGCACTGTTTAAGCGATGCATATCGAGAGTTCGCTTTTCTTTCCGTTCTTATATCATGTAATCGATGCGGGTTAATGGTTAAACCAAACACTTTATTTTTATGTTTCTTTAACTCGTCTGGTAAGGTTAAATTTTCCATATCATCTTCAGTAAAAGGATAATTAGCGGTTTTGATGCCGAATTGCATTGCCATATAAAGAGACGTAGGTGTTTTACCGCAACGAGAGACGCCAACTAGAATCACGTCAGCCTTATCATAATGTTTCATAGTAATGCCATCATCATTATTTAATGCAAAATTGACCGCTTCAATTCGTGAGTCATATTCATCTTCATTGGCTAGAGAATGTGTCTTGCCTACTCTAAAGCTGGACGATTGTGCAAGCTCAGTTTCAAGCGGACCAATAAAAGTGTGGAAAAAATCTAAAACCATCGCTCCACTAGATTGTACAACTTTGCGGATCTCTGGAGTCACAATGGTATCAAAAACAATCGGTTTTACGCCTGAATCACGTTCTGCTTTGGCTAATATTCTACAAACTTCCTGCGCTTTCTCTTCTGAATCTATAAATGGAAGCGTCGTTTCATCAAATTCTACATCTTCAAATTGAGATAATAACGATTGGCCAAACATTTCCGCAGTAATGCCCGTTCTGTCTGAAACAAAAAACACTTTACGTACATTTTTATYGCTCATAAATAAACCTGYCAWTWACWACTRTTTTGTCTATAAAGTGGAATTCTAACATAGTAAAAACTAGAAAATCAGGCTATGATCTGACTAACCTTTATTTCTGTTTTAAATACTGATTGTAGTCAGTATTAGCAGATTTTATCGACAAATGTCGAGAAAACAATTGGAGCAAGACTGTGCAAAAGAATGTACTTTGGTATGACGGCCTAGGAATGGATGACGTCGAAGTGGTTGGTGGAAAAAATGCATCTCTAGGTGAGATGATAAGTAATTTAAGTAATATGGGAGTCAGCGTTCCAAATGGATTTGCAACTACTGCAGATGCTTTTCGTACATTTATGTCACAAAGTGGTTTGCATGCCAAAATTCAAGCCGAGTTAAATGTTCTTGATGTCGATGATGTAGATACTTTAGCTGTTGTTGGAAAAAAGATCCGCCAATGGGTAATGGAAACACCTTTTCAAAAAGATTTAGAAGATGATATTTATGAGTCTTACATAAAGCTAAAAGGTGACGCTAATGATGAATTTGCCGTAGCCGTACGTTCTTCTGCAACGGCTGAAGATTTGCCCGATGCTTCATTTGCTGGTCAGCAAGAAACGTTTTTAAACGTTCGCGGTTGGGACAATATTAAACTTTCACTTAAAGAAGTATTTGCGTCGCTTTTTAATGATCGCGCGATTTCTTATCGAGTTCATCAAGGTTTTGCACACAGCGATGTCGCGCTATCAGCGGGTATTCAAAAAATGATCCGAAGTGATATTGCATCCTCTGGAGTAATGTTCACTATTGATACTGAATCAGGTTTCTCAGATGTTGTTTTTATCACTGGCGCCTATGGTTTAGGTGAAACAGTTGTTCAAGGCGCGGTTAATCCTGATGAATTTTATGTTCACAAACCAACTTTAGATGCCGGTAACCCTGCTATCGTACGTAAAAATATTGGCGGTAAAGCGATTAAAATGATTTATACAGATGGAGCAGACTCAGATTCCGCCCATGATAAATCAGTCGATACCGTAGAAGTGAGCATGGAGGAACGTCAAGTCTATTGTATTACCAATGATGAAGTTGAAGAGCTAGCAAAACAAGCAATGATCATCGAAAAACATTATCAACGACCAATGGATATTGAGTGGGCAAAAGATGGCGCTGATGGAAAGCTTTATATTGTTCAAGCTCGACCAGAAACGGTAAAAAGCCGAGATGATGGAAAAGTGATTGAACGATTTGTTTTAGAGAACACCTCAAATATTATTGCGACAGGTCGTTCCATAGGGCAAAGAATTGGTAAAGGCGAAGCTCGACTAATTAATGACATATCAGAAATGAACAAAGTACAGCCCGGTGATGTTTTAGTCACCGATATGACCGATCCCGATTGGGAACCGATTATGAAACGGGCATCGGCAATTGTTACTAATCGAGGTGGACGTACTTGTCACGCTGCGATTATCGCAAGAGAACTTGGAATTCCTGCGGTAGTTGGTTGTGGCAACGCAACCGAGTTGATTAAACCGAATCAAGAAATAACGGTTTCTTGTGCTGAAGGTGATACAGGAAATATCTACGAAGGGCTTTTAGATTTTAAAGTTAATCATAGTCAAATAGATAATATGCCCGATCTACCGTTCAAAATTATGATGAACGTGGGCAATCCTGATCGCGCGTTTGATTTTGCTTCCTTGCCTCATTTTGGAATTGGGTTAGCACGTTTAGAATTTATTATTAATCGTATGATTGGTGTTCATCCAAGAGCATTATTAGATTTTGATAAGTTAGAAGATGAAGATTTAAAAGCAACGATTAAAGATCAAATGGCAGGTTATGCTGATCCGGTTTCTTTTTATGTGGATAAATTAGTGGAAGGTATTTCAACCCTTGGTTGTGCTTTTGCTCCTGAAAAAGTGATCGTTAGAATGTCAGATTTTAAATCTAATGAATATGCCAATTTAATTGGTGGTCATTTATACGAGCCAGAAGAAGAAAACCCTATGATTGGTTTTCGAGGTGCATCTCGTTATATTTCTGATGAGTTTAGAGCTTGTTTTGAAATGGAATGCCAAGCAATTAAATATGTTAGAAATAAAATGGGACTCACCAATGTTGAAATTATGATCCCATTTGTAAGAACTCTCGATGAAGCAAGACAAGTGATTGAATTGTTAGAGGCTAACGATTTAAAACGTGGAGAAAATGGATTGCGCGTTATTATGATGTGCGAACTTCCATCAAATGCATTAATGGCCGATGAGTTTTTAGAATATTTTGATGGGTTCTCCATTGGCTCTAATGATTTAACTCAGCTTACTTTAGGACTGGATCGAGATTCTGCAATTATTGCTCATTTATTTGACGAGCGAGATCCTGCGATCAAGAAGTTATTAAGTATGGCTATTCAAGCTTGTAGAAAAGCCAATAAATATGTGGGAATATGTGGTCAAGGTCCATCAGACCATCCTGATTTAGCCATGTGGTTGATGAAAGAGGGAATTGATAGTGTTTCATTGAACCCTGATTCTGTATTAGAAACGTGGTTATTTTTAGCGGGTAAAGAATCTAAGTAGTCATTTGATTCAACTAACAGATAAAAGGCGGTTTACCGCCTTTTTTATTTTTATTAAACGCAAATCGCAATGAAAAAGCCTAATATCCTTCTGCTATCTGGTTATGATGCACCTAGTCATCAATATTGGCGAGAGAGTTTAGTCAATAGTTTACCTGAATTTGAGTGGACTCAAATTTTTCTTCCCGCACGCTATTTCTCATGGCGTATTCGCGGTAATGCTTTTAATTTCTTTAGCGAACATAAAGCGTTATTAGAGAAAAACTATGATCTTTTAATCGTTACGTCAATGGTCGATCTAAATAATCTACGTGGATTAATACCCAATTTAGCAAAGTTACCAACAGTCCTTTATTTTCATGAAAATCAATTTTCTTATCCATTTTCCAATGCTAGCGAAAATGAAAAACAAAATTTAATTAATGCGCAAATAACCTCGTTATTTTCTGCTTATTCAGCGGATAGAATTCTTTTCAACTCACRTTTCAACTTGAAGTCTTTTTTTCAGGGCGCAACTAGTTTGGTTAAGAAATTACCGGATGGGATATCTAAAGGTGATTTATCTAAAATGGAAAACAAATCAAATGTTTTGCCTGTGCCAATTGATGTTGAAGTTTATAGTCGAAATAAGAAAAGCAAAAATGATCCTATTAAAATACTTTGGAATCATCGCTGGGAGTTTGATAAACAACCGGAAGTCTTTATTCAAGCGATGCGATTGATTAAACAGAAAGGGATCAATTTTGAGCTTTATATTTTAGGTCAGTCATTTCGTAATAAACCGGATTGTTTTAAAAATGCTACTAAAGAATTTGAAAAGGAGCTTCAAGTTTTCGGTTATCAATCAAGAGAGTTATACGATGAGATAATGAAAAAAGTTGATATTGTAATTTCAAGCGCGCTTCATGATTTTCAGGGCTTGAGTATGTTGGAAGCGATTCTAAATGGATGTATTCCCATTGCCCCAAATCGTGTGGCTTATCCTGAATATATTGAGTCAAATTTACTTTATGAAATTCCTCAATTTAATAGTAAAGATTCTAAACACTCATTAATTGAACAAGAGGCTGATGTTTTAGCGGAAAAACTTATGGATTTATTGAGGCATGATGAATTCACTCATAATAGAAATGAGTTAATACAGAAATGTCAGGCGAAAGCCGAACCTTATTGTTTAAATAATATTATCAGCAATTATAAACATGAAATTCAAAAGCTAATCGATTAAAATCAGTCTACTAACTCGAATAATTGATTAAGAATCTCCAAATGTCAAAAAACAAATCCACCAAAGCGCCCGCAAATAATAACTTCTCAAGCCCTAAATATTGGTTTACACACTTCAATTTGTGGGTGTTAAAGCGGATAGCATCACTTTCTAGTGAACGGCGACAAAAATTGGGCAATTTTTTAGGTCGCTTAATGTTTAAGCTCGCGAGTAAAAGACGAAGAATAGCCACAAAGAATATTGAACTGTGTTTCCCAAAATTGACACCTACCGAAACCGAGCAACGAGTACGTGCCAATATGATGGCAACTGGGCAAGGGTTAGTAGAAACCGCCAGTTGTTGGTTTTCTGATCTAAGCGAGCAAAGAGCCAATACCAAATTAATTGGAAAAGATAATCTTGATAATGCGTTAAAAGCCGGTAAAGGCGTGCTTTTGTTAGGATTTCATATGACTAGTTTAGAGATTGGAGGCTGTTTATTAGGTCATCATTATGATTTATCTGCGATGTACAAACCGAATAAAAATCCTTTATTTGATAAGGCGATGGAAGAGGGGCGTTTAGTTCATTTAGAACAATTGCTAGACCGTGACAATTTAAGAGGCACAATTAAAGCGCTTAGAAAGAATAAAATCGTTTGGTACGCAACCGATCAAAACTATGGCGGTAAAACGCGGGTTTTTGTTCCTTTCTTTGGTATTCAAACCGCCACAATCACGGCAACCACTAAGTTAGCTAAAATGACCTGCGCTACAGTTGTGCCGTTCACTCAAAAAAGATTAGATAAAGCTGACCATTATGAACTCGAATTTCACACCCCATTTTCACCTTTTCCGAGCGAGTCTGAATCTAATCCAGAAGTGAAAGATGCCACCATGATTAACCAGTTTTTAGAGGATTATTTGATTAAAAATCCAGTGGATTATATGTGGTTGCATCAACGGTTCAGAACCCGTCCAGAAGGGGAGGCTTCTATTTATTAGGCAATAATCTCTTATGCGTCCTTCACCCCTTTAAACCCCAAGGTTTTAAACAAAGATATTTTAAACAAAGACCCTTCGAAATAAGGTACAATTCGCGCCTTTCGGGATCGTGAGATCTCAATTTTAGTTTTTGAGTGCTGTAAACACATGTCATATACCGATTACATTCGAAATTTCTCAATAATTGCTCATATAGATCACGGCAAATCAACGCTTTCCGATCGATTGATTCAGTTTTGTGGTGGTCTAAGTGACAGAGAAATGTCTTCCCAAGTCCTTGATACTATGGATATTGAGAAAGAACGAGGCATTACGATTAAAGCGCAAAGTGTTACTTTAAAATATAAAGCTAAAGATGGGCATGAATACCAACTTAACTTTATTGATACGCCAGGACACGTGGATTTTTCCTATGAGGTTTCTCGTTCATTGGCAGCCTGTGAAGGCGCATTATTAGTGGTTGATGCCGGCCAAGGGGTAGAAGCGCAAACACTAGCCACTTGTTATACCGCAATTGAACAAGATTTAGAAGTTATCCCGGTACTTAATAAAATTGATTTACCCCAAGCAGATCCTGATCGAGTTGCACAAGAAATTGAAGATATTATCGGCTTAGAAGCGATGGATGCGGTGCAGTGTAGTGCAAAAACAGGTGTTGGAATAGAAGAGTTGTTAGAAGATTTAGTGGATAAAATTCCCGCACCAAAAGGCGATCCGAATGCACCACTGCAGGCTCTAATTATAGATTCATGGTTTGATAATTATTTAGGCGTTGTTTCCTTAGTTAGAGTAGTGGAAGGCACTCTAAAGAAAGGCGATAAAATGCAAGCGATGTCGATTGGCAAGCAACATCAAGTTGATTTTGTTGGCATATATACACCGAAACGTACGGATTTACCTGAGCTTAGGGCCGGGGAAGTTGGCTACGTGATTGCGGGCATCAAAGATATTCACGGCGCGCCGGTTGGTGACACCCTTACACACATGAAAGATGGAGCAACTGAAGAACTTTCTGGCTTCGAAAAAGTCAAACCCCAAGTCTACGCTGGTATGTTCCCCATTTCATCGGATGATTATGAGTCGTTTAGAGATGCGCTTAACAAATTAAGCTTAAATGATGCGTCGTTATTCTTTGAACCTGAAAGCTCACAGGCATTAGGTTTTGGATTTAGATGTGGTTTTCTCGGCTTGTTACATATGGAAATCATTCAAGAGAGACTTGAGCGAGAATATGATTTAGAGTTAATCACCACAGCGCCAACGGTTATTTATCAAATTTTAACCAGTAATGGTGAAATTAAATATGTGGATAATCCATCTAAATTGCCAGATATGAGCGCCGTTGATGAACTGAGAGAGCCGATTGCTGAAGTTAATATTTTGGTACCTCAAGCTCATTTAGGTAGTGTGATCACATTATGTGTTGAGAGGCGAGGTGTTCAAACTAAAATGGAATACATGGGAGCTCAAGTTTCGTTAGTCTATGAAATCCCCATGAATGAAGTCGTTTTAGACTTTTTTGACCGGTTGAAGTCTGTTAGTAGAGGTTACGCCTCTTTAGATTATGGTTTTAAGCACTTTCAGGCCGCCGATTTGGTCAGGTTAGATGTGTTAATCAATGGAGAAATAGTTGATTCGCTCGCTATTATTGTTCATCGAGAGCAAGCTCAATATCGTGGACGAGCATTAGTAGATAAAATGAAAGAGTTAATACCTCGGCAAATGTTTGACATAGCAATTCAAGCGGCCATTGGTGGTCACGTAATTTCTCGCTCGACAGTTAAAGCGCTAAGAAAAAATGTTATCGCTAAATGTTACGGCGGAGATGTGAGTCGTAAACGTAAATTGCTAGACAAACAAAAGAAAGGTAAAAAACGAATGAAGAGCGTCGGACGTGTTGATATTCCTCAAGAGGCATTTTTAGCCGTATTAAAGATAAACGATTAGAAATTAGCGATTAAAAATTAAAGTTTGATAAAGAAAATTTAAGGATTTTATATGAGTAGTGCATACGGAATTATATTAGTCGTTTTAATGTTTGTATCGGGTATTGTTTGGTTGTTCGATTCTTTAACCGCTGGTAAAACACGTAAACAAGCTTTAGCAAAGCTTTACGAACAACTTCAAAATCCTAGTCAAGAAGCGATAAACGCAGTTTCATTGGATCCTATCCATGTTGATTACGCTAAATCTTTTTTCCCGATTCTTTTCTTTATTGTAATTTTACGTTCTTTCCTATGGGAACCCTTCCAAATTCCTTCTGCGTCTATGAAGCCAACATTGACCGAAGGTGATTTTATACTTGTTAACAAATTCGATTATGGTCTAAGATTGCCAATCACTTCGGAAAAAATTATTGAAATAGGTTTGCCAGAGCGGGGCGATGTAGCGGTATTTAAAGCGCCAGATACAGGCGAAGACTACATAAAAAGAGTGGTTGGATTACCGGGCGACACGGTTATTTACACGTCCCAAAAAGAACTCTACATTAAACCTTTTTGTGCATCTGAAATTGCAAGAAGTGATTGCCCTAATAGAATTCATGTCAGTAAAAAACGAGTTCCCGGACCCGGTTACATTGATTTAAACCCCTCAACAGGCAAAACCCTTTTAAATATAGAATACGTAGAAACGCTTGGTAATTCGGTTCACGGCATCCTTAATAACCCAAGAAGACCTCATTACACTAAAGAAGGCACTTTTGATGATGCCGTCTTTAAAGTACCAGCAAATAAGTATTTTGTAATGGGTGATAACCGAGATAACAGTACAGACAGTCGATTCTGGGAAACTACTCATTTTGTACCTGAGGAAAACTTAGTAGGACATGCGGTTAGTATTTGGATGCACTTTGAGTTTGGATTTGTTAATCAAGATATCCTTGGCTTCCCGATTGGATGGATCCCTACTGGGGTTGATATAGATAGAGTTGGGGCGATTAAATAAGAGCTACTAAATCAGCTAAGCATCGCACAATGACATTTGAATTTATGCTAGAATCTAATTGAGTAGTAACAAATTTAACTTTCTCAACTGTGAAATGGGGTTAATATGAAAAAACAATTAAATAATCAAAAAGGGGCAACCATGTGGGGATGGTTATCTTTGTTTATTATGGTTGGTTTTTTAGCTATGTTAGCGTTTAAAGTGATCCCTATTTATTTTGACCATCGGATTATCAAGTCGATAGCGCAAGAGTTAGTTGATAGTCGTGAATTTGAAAATATGAGTAATCGGCAGATAATGAGCACTGTTGGCAGTCGTTTAACTATTAATAACGTTAGAAATATTGATAAGTCTGCCTTTAAGCCATCTAGAGATCGAACCGGCGAAAAATTTATTAAAATAGTCTATTCACAGAAAGTGGGTATTATGGGGACGCTTTCTGCTGTTGCTGATTTTGATGAAGAAATTCGAGAGACTCGATAGAAAAGAACCCTTAAAATTTAATTGAAAGAAATTTATTTTTCTAGAATCTAATCAATAAAGCAATGTTAGTAAATCAATGTCCGTAAAACCAAATCTATCTGTCCTACAAAAAACGTTGGGCTATCAGTTTATTAGTCAAGACTTGTTAAAACAAGCGCTGACACATCGTAGCGCACATCATATACACAATGAGAGGTTGGAGTTTTTAGGTGACGCTATTTTAGGTAGTGTTATCGCTAATACTTTATACCATAAGTTTCCGAAAGCCGATGAAGGTCAGTTAAGTCGTTTACGAGCTTTTTTGGTAAAAGGCAAAGCTTTAGCTGAGCTGGCGCAGGATCTCAATTTAGGCGACTATTTAACGTTGGGTAGTGGCGAGTTGAAAAGTGGTGGTTTTAGGCGTGCGTCAATATTGGCTGATGCCTTTGAAGCTATTATCGGCGCGGTAATGCTTGATAGCCATTATCAACAAACAGAAATTTACATTCTTAACCTTTATAGCGAAAAGTTAGATTCCATGTCAATAAATATGGCATCTAAAGATCCTAAAACTTCATTACAGGAATGGTTGCAATCAAGAGGGCATAACCCTCCCGAATATCAGGTAACTAGTTCCACGGGTAAAGACCATGCAAAGTTGTACTGGGTGGAATGCCAAGTCGAATATCAATCAATTGGGATTACCGGTCAAGGTGCTAGTCGTAAAAAAGCTGAGCAAGATGCTGCTAGTAAAGTATTAGATAAAATATTAGTTTTAATTAAAGAACAATCGGAGAAAAAATAACCATGTCGAATAACAGTTCGAATAACAGTTCGAATAAACGTTGCGGATATATCGCATTTGTTGGACGTCCTAACGTAGGTAAATCAACTTTATTAAATCATCTGTTAGGTCAAAAATTAAGTATCACTTCTAGAAAACCTCAAACGACTCGTCATCGCATTATGGGGATCGATACGCTCTCTACAAAAGTTGATTGCGACGAAAGTGATGTGCAAATGATCTATATTGATACGCCAGGTATTCATAAAGAGGAGCCCCGGGCCATCAATCGATTTATGAATCGAGCCGCTTCAAGTACGATTAGCGATGTTGATGTTGTCGTGTTTATTGTAGAACCGGAACGTTGGACTGAAGACGACGAATTAGTTTTACAACATATTAAGAAAACGGATAAGCCAATTATCTTATTCGTTAATAAAATTGATCAAATAAAAAGCAAAGAGAAATTATTACCTTTTTTACAAATATTATCGGCTAAGCATAATTTTCAGCATTTAATTCCTGGCGCTGCGCTTCAAGGTGATCAAGTGAAATCGTTGAGAGAGTTACTTGTCACTTATATGCCTGAGGGCGATTTTGTTTATCCAGAAGATTATTATACCGATCGAAGTGAGCGTTTTTTAGCCGCTGAAATTATTCGTGAAAAATTGATTAGACAGTTAGGTGATGAATTACCCTATTCGATCACCGTTGAAATTGAACAATTTAAATTAGATGATAAAGGTACTCTTCATATTAATGGATTGATCTTAGTTGAACGAAATGGACAAAAATCAATTGTTATCGGTAAGGGGGGAAGTCGGCTTAAAAAAGTGGGAACCGATGCAAGGATTGATATGAGTGAAGTTTTTGGACGAAAAATATTTTTGGAGTTATGGGTTAAAGTAAAAGATAATTGGGCCGATGATGAGCGAGCTTTACGTTCATTAGGTTTCGATGAGCATCGGCAATAAAACAAAAACGATCTTAGGTAATTATCATGCGAATGGAGATCGGACAGAAAGAGACAACTAAAGCCTTTATTTTGCATTCAAGACCGTTTAAGGAAACGAGTTTAATATTGCACTGCTTTACTCAGGAGTTTGGTTCAATATCCGTTATCGCTCAGGGGGTTAAACGAAAGAATGCTCAAGCAAAGCGAGCTATTCTTCAACCATTTAATCTGTTGCAAATTTGTTTTACTGGCAAAGGCGAGATGAAAATACTTTGTGATTCAGAATTGCTGGAATATAAATCTCAACCTAAAGGAAATGCATTAGCCTGTTGTTATTATTTGAATGAGTTGATTTTACGTTCACTAAAGGAATGGCAGGAATATTCGGAACTTTTTAATGTTTATTCTGAATTAATTCAACGATTTGACTCCTGTGAAAAATCAGAAATGCCAATTATGCTAAGAAAGTTTGAAATTTCAGTGCTTACGTTCCTTGGTTTGAGTCCTGACTGGAACTATGATATTGAAGATAACGTGATAGAAAAACAACAATATTATGAATATATTATTGAATGTGGTTTTAAGAAAATTAAAGAAACGAATAATTTTAAACCGCAAAGTGTTTTTTCTGGCGAAACTTTAGTCGCAATAGCGAACCTGTCTTTTTCAAATATTGATCTAAAAGAGTGTCAAAGAATTACACAACAATTAATCCGACCACTYATTGGGAATCGACCGCTTGAGAGTCGAAAAATGTGGTTGCRATAATTTTTTNGAAGAGCCTAAAATTTAGTAAGCGAGTAAATGRTCCATGTCAAATATTAACGAAGAGATAAATAAAAATAATTCACCAATATATTTRGGTGTAAATATCGACCATGTTGCAACGTTAAGACAAGCTCGAGGCACTGACTACCCGCAAGTTTTTCATGCAGCHTTGCTHGCTGAACAGGCDGGTGCCGAYGGAATAACTATTCACCTTAGAGAAGACAGACGGCACATTCAAGATCGTGATGTGGAGTTAGTAAAAGAAGTCATTAATAGTCGTCTCAACTTGGAGATGGCAGTTACTGATGAAATGATTCTTATAGCTAAAAAAATAAACCCAGAATACGTTTGTTTGGTGCCAGAGAAAVGAGAAGAGGTCACTACAGAAGGTGGTTTAGATGTCGCTGGTAATTATGACAAGGTAAAAAAAGCTTGCGATGAACTAGGCGAGCAAGGGATTAAAGTTTCATTATTTATAGATGCAGAAGAAGAACAAATCAAAGCATCTAAAGATGTTGGTGCTCCATTTGTTGAATTGCATACTGGTAAATATGCAGATGCAGAAACTCCATTGCTGGTCGATAAAGAGTTTGAAGAGATTGTACTGGGCGTTTCTTATGGTAAATCTATTGGTCTAACGGTCAATGCTGGACATGGACTTCATTATCACAATACAGCACGAATCGCCGCTATTTCTGACATTTACGAATTGAATATCGGTCATTCTATTATTTCACGTGCTGTTTTTACGGGATTGGAAAAAGCGGTCAGCGATATGAAAAACATTCTGATTGAGGCTCGTAGATGAGCTTGTTTGGGATTGGTATTGATATTGTTCAAATTGATCGAATGGAGAAVATGATCGANAAGCATGGCGATGTTTTTGCAAAAAAAGTATTCCATAAAAATGAGCTAGCTATTTATCAAGGTTTAAAACATAAAGCTAGATTTCTAGCGAAGCGATTCGCKGCTAAAGAAGCATTTGCTAAGGCTTTTGGAACGGGTATTGCTAAAGGTATCACTTTACCGAATATAGAAATTTCAAATGATGAGTTTGGAAAGCCTTTCATTATTTTGCACAAAGCAACGAAGGAAAAATTTAGTAGTATTAAATCAAGTTCTATTTTTTTGAGTATTAGTGATGAAAAAATGTATGCAGTTGCTCAAGTAGTTATTGAGGCATAATTACTCAATAAAAAAACGCGCCAATTAGCGCGTTTATAAAGTTTAATTATTGAAATCTAATTATCTTAATTAGATTTTTCATCTTCGTGAATAATTAGCATTTTAGTTTTTATTTCCATTACACCATCACCGTCATCAAGTTTGATGATTTTAACGTGGTTACCATCTTTAGATTTCCAAGAGCTTACCTCTGAAGTATCAAATTGGATGTCAAAATTCTTGTCATTTCCACCATGAGAAAAAAACATCATTTCGTGTCCTTTTGTAAAGGATATTTCTTTATCAACATTAGCTGCTGCAAATCCATCTTTAATTATCGCAATTTGTTCTTCAGTTAAATCACCAATAACTTGGATACTATTACTAGTGTCTTTATGTAAAGGCATTACACCTTTCATAAAATGCGCAGACATTTCCGCACCAACTGCGGGAAGATTAATTTCCTCACCATCTACTATTAATGAGATCCCCGATTCAGATTTAGTAACTGAAATCGTATTTCCTGATTCAGTAACGATATCTTGCGTTTCACCTACTTCTAAAGTCGGCAAGGAAAATACTTCTACATTTCCATTAACGTTAATATCGACAGTAGTATTTTCGTCACTGGCTTTGTGGATTTCAACTAGTACGTTGCGTTCATCGGAATCATTAGCACTGATTGAAATTGATGCAAATCCGATAACACCCATTAGCGTGGCGATTAATGTTGAGTTAATATTTTTCATTAGTTGTTCCTTTTAAATAATTGAATTAAATGTATCGTAAAGTTTTTGAATTCAATTTAACTATATCAATAGTCGTGCCAAAAATTTATCTTGCTCTGTATCTCAGCAATTACGCGGACTTCGCTAGATTTTGCATAAAACAATTTATTTTCACTTAATTTTGATTGGTAAATACTCCCCATATGAGGATCTGTGTCTCTAAAACAGGAGATTAATGTGGTCTAGTTGTTTTTTGTATTTCATATTGATTCAAATAAATGATTCGCTATATTTTATATTTATCTAAACGGTATAAAAATGCTTTGTAACCTAAGCCTAATAATTTTGATGCTTGAGTTCTATTATTATTGCAATGACTCAATGCTTGTAAAAGACACTCTTTCTCGTGAGACTCCCAATCTAAACCTTGTTCGGGTAACAAATAATTATTTTGTCCACTTTTATTTGTGAGTTCAAGCTCGTCAATATCTTCGCAATTAATATTATCATCAAGTGACAATAATATGAGCCTCTCTATCGAGTTTCTCAATTGCCTCACATTTCCGGGCCAACTATAGGCGAGCAATTGCTTAAACGCTGCGCTAGATAGTTTCTTGTCGTTTATATTATGTTTGTTGCTAAAGTAATTAATAAAGTGATTGATAAGTATTGGTATGTCTTCTTGTCGCTGACGTAGCGGTGGGATGACTACTGGAATAACATTAAGACGATAATAAAGATCTTCTCTAAAAGAACCTTTTTCGACTTCTTCAA
Source organism: Kangiella sp. (assembly GCA_002733465.1). Taxonomy (GTDB): domain Bacteria; phylum Pseudomonadota; class Gammaproteobacteria; order Enterobacterales; family Kangiellaceae. Next base: position 37,794 of record NVVT01000009.1, on the reverse strand, counting down.
GTAAATTACGATTAGTGGCGGCAATAACCCGAACGTCGAGTTTAATTTCCAGATTGGAACCTACTCTAGTGATTGTGCCTTCCTGCAAAAAACGTAATAATTTACTTTGTAAAAGAAGTGGCAATTCGCCTACTTCATCTAAGAAAAGTGTACCGTTATTGGACGCTTCAAACTTTCCGATTCTGGTTTTGTTTGCGCCCGTATATGAGCCTTTTTCCGCTCCAAACAATTCGGCCTCTGCTATGCTTTCTGGTATTGCTGCACAATTAACGGCTAAAAATATTTCATCGGCACGATTAGATAATTTATGTACGGCTCTAGCGCCCAGCTCTTTTCCTGTTCCACTTTCTCCAGAAATAAGTAGTGTTGCACTGGTTGGTGCTGCTTTTTCTATTCTGGTAAATAATCGATTCATTGCGGTAGATCGACCAATCATATCCACTAGTTCAGTCCGCTGATTGACTTGCTCCTTTAGTTTACCATTTTCATTTTCTAGAGATTTTGTATAAATTAATTTTTTAATGGTAAATAGCAATGTCTGTTTATCAAAGGGTTTAGATAAATAATCGTCAGCTCCAGAACGGATGACGGAAATCGCATGTGATGCTTCTCCATGTGCTGTAATTAAAATAAAACCAGTTTTAGGTGTATTACTATTAACGTATTGCAATAACTCTTCTCCGTTGATCCCTGGCAGTTGCCAATCTGATATCACCAAATCAAAGGTTTCTTTTTTTAAAATATCAATAGCATCTTCTGCATTGCCAAATGAGCTTACCTTGTAACCAGACGCAGTCAAAATAGAGTCTATTATCTCTCGTTGATCGGTTTCATCTTCAACTAATACTATCTTCGTTGTCATGGCTTAAACTCYATCCTGTAAGGTTAATACGACGTTTGTTCCTGGCGCACTCTCATTAGTTGATTCAGGATTGCTGGTTATATTAATATTGCCGTTGTATTTTAAAGTGATAACTCTATGAGCAAGATAAAGTCCCATTCCTGCGCCGTAGGTTTTATTGGTGTTATGTGGTGAAAATAGTTTTGACATTATTTCTTTAGAAAATCCTGCGCCTCTATCCAAAATAGATATTTGAAAGTTTTTATTATTTCCATCATCTTGCGAAACTTTACTTAATACAATTTTGACTAAATAATGTTCATTATTTGCTGTATTCTCAATGGACTTGCTTGCCTCAATTGCATTACTTATAAGACCGTTAATCAAGCTTTTTAATTCAATTTCATTGGCTTTCACAATATATTTACAATTACCGTCGATGATTAATTCGATTTTTATTGATTGCGCTTCTAATAAGTCTCTATCATCAACACACGATTTCAAAAGTTGGCTTAAGTCGACTAATTCGGTTATACTTTTATCGCTCGCCATGATGTCTATCATCGAACGTACCCATTTATCAATTCGCTGAATTTGTTTTTTTGAAACATTATTAAGTTTTGTCTTTAAACTTTCGTCGCTAGTTGATGACAATTCATCAATTGCTAAGTTCAATGTGTTTAAAGGGTTTCTGATGGTGTGTGCTAAGCCCCTAGTTATTTCAGTTAGTTCCGAATGTTGCGCTTGTTTTTGTAAAGTTTCATTTTCTTTCTGAAGCCTTAAAATTTGTTCGGACATTTTGTTGAAAGCATTAACGGCATTTTTTATTTCAACACTCTGAAATCGATGATCGTTTTTGATCTGGAAACCAAACTCACCTTTGCCAATTTTGTGAGAAGCATCTTCTAATTCTTTAAGCGGTTGCGCTAATTTTTTTGCAAAATAATTTGCAACTAATGCGCCAAACAATATAAATGTTAGCGAACTAATTAAAAGTTTTTCTAACATTCTATCTAAAGAATCGGTGATGCCTGTTCTTGGAATGTCGACAAGTAATTTTGTACCTCCGGTATTTATTGCAATAAATTTATCTTTTTGTCCGTCGTTCAAACTGATATTAATATCGTTAGAAATATTGCTAATGGATTGAACCATCATTTCTCTTTCTACTCTTGATATTCGAGTTGAAAATGCAAAGGCTTTAAATTGACTTTTCGGTTGCCCAAACAGAAGTTTTTCAATCGTTGAACGACTGACTTGAAATGCCGCTTCACCAATTTTACTAGAAACATCTTTGGAGTAGTTCTGGATAAGTGCTAACTGCAAAATAAATAGTAAACTGAGAATGAAAGAGATAAATAGAAATGTCATTTTTCTAAATGTCATTTTTGTTCTTTCTTGGGCACGGGTCATGATAGCAATTCTCGTTGATTCTTTGGAGCTGATTATTAGAGGTTAGCTGATAAATGTTGCTTTATCTTTGTTCTAATATAGCATTAATTATGCCAAAGAATTTTACGGTTCACTATTTATCAAATTTGTAGAGAAATTTAATTAGTGGCTAAAATGAAGATAAGCCATTAGCGTAATACCTGCAATCATACCCATGACTTCCCAGCGGTCGGCCAAACTCGTAAGCATATTGCTTTTTGGCTGGTTAGTGTGTGCGAGTTTAGAATGCTGTTTCTGATGATGGAGATGCGAATGGCTGGTGTGCATGCAACCATCCTCATGATGTTTATGTAAAATAACATGCATTAACGAGCCACTAATAAAAGCTTGTAACATGGCCATTGCGCTACTTGTATGAATGTCTGATAGCTGCATACTAAGTACGTATCCACCGCTAGTGGCTAACGCCATTGCTAAAAGAGTTAGCAAGGAGTATTTTTCTCCGATCAAAGGTCTGAGTAACCACCAAATAGTTAAACCAACTGGAAGTCGATGTAAAATAATAGCTAACGTTAATTGTTCGGTTGAATGAAGTCTTTCACCATCAATTACATCGTGTGTACTATAAAGAGCTGCGCCATCAAAGCTTGCATGAATAACCAATCCAAGAATGCCAAGCAATATCGTTAATATATGAGTTCTATTAGCCGTGCGCGCGAACATTTTTTCAATTAAAGTAGGTCCGACAAAACCTAACAATGCTAACGCGATTGCGAGATAGCTAATAATAGTAAAAGTTTGTGGCAAAACCTCTGTTAGTAAAGTTGCAGTAATGACAACTAATATAAAACCACTAACAATACTGTCAGTTCTACGCATTGGCCCAAAGGTTTGATAAATCAAAGGACCTATGCCTAAAGCGAATATACTAGCGAATAACGCAATCATTAGAAGAGTTTACCAGGATTTAAGATATTATTTGGATCGAACAGTGATTTAATCGATTTCATAATCGTTATTTCCTCGTCACTTCTAGAAAAATTTAAATAAGGCTTTTTAAGTAAACCAACACCATGTTCGGCTGAAATACTACCATTGAATAGTTGCAGGATTTTAAATATCTCTGGGTTTGCATCCGTACATTGTTGCTTAAATGTTTCAAGATCTAAATCTGCCGGTTTTAATATATTTAAATGCAAGTTGCCATCACCGATATGGCCAAACCATATATTTTCGAAATCAGGGTAATTGTTTGTGACAAATTGATCAACTTGAGTTAAAAACTCACCAACTTGAGAGGGTTTAACCGCTATGTCGTTTTTATACGGAGGGTAATGCGATATTGACTCTGAAATACCCTCACGATACTGCCAAAGTTCATTTGCTTGTTGCTGGCTTTGGCTGATGATGCCATCGGTTAACCATTCATTTTCTGCAGCTTCCTCAAAAGCTTCTAAAGCTTGATCCATTAATTGTTCTGAAGATGCTTCAAATTCAATCAAGACATAAAAATTGTGATTRTCYGCAAATGGYTTTTTTAAATCSCGATGASYTAAAACTTTRTCYAARGCTTGCTGGGAAAAAAATTCGAAAGCYAATAAATCWAGYTTTGACYGAAAATGWACTAATAAACTTGAAATRTCRTTTAARCYSTTTAGCCCTAATAARATAACGGTTGGTTCAATAGGAGGCTTWGTGAGTWGCATTTCAGCTTCGGTGAYKATCCCAAGCGTACCTTCGCTACCAATCATTAAATGTCTTAAATCATAACCGGTCGCATTTTTTACCAAACCATTATTGAGTTTCAGTATTTTGCCTGAAGCGGTTACCACGGTTAGACCTAAAACCCAGTCTCGGGTTAAACCATATCTTAGTACTTTAATACCGCCAGCATTTGTTGCAATATTGCCACCAATTTGACTTGATCCAGCCGATGCGAAATCAACGGGATAATATAATCCATTTTCTTCAGCAAATTTTTGTAATTGTTCAGTAATAACGCCTGCACCACAACTAACACTTTGATCGATTTCATTAAAGTTCGATATTTGATTTAACCGCTCTAAAGAAAGAACTATTTCATCATTAGTTGCAACAGCTCCACCGCTAAGCCCGGTTCGACCGCCCGACGGAACGACCGGTAGCTGGTGTTCATTCGCATATTTAACAATCTCCGAAACCTCGAAAGTATTGGCAGGGCGAATTACTACGGATGCTGAAGCGATAAATAGTCGGCTCCAATCTTGTCCATATTTCTCTAGGCTTTCTTGATCATCTAAAACGTATTTATCACCTACAATTTTGGTTAAATGATTTTTATGAATTTGAGATAATTTATTTTGATCTAGGTTTGGCATTAGTTTTGTTTTTGTAGCAGATATCGCTCGAAAGGCGCATTTATTAGAAGGTGGCTATTTTAGCGAGGGAATTGAATAATGCCAACATTTAAAAGTAATATTGGCAACTATTTTAAATCGTGTGGGGTGTTAAATAATCGCGTTTAGCTAATTGAATGAATTAAGCAATAAACACGATTTGCCAAGCTTAGCTTCTGTGGATTACCGAGTGAAGAACTTTATCATGCTCAAAGAAAACAGTGAAAGTTGGGTAAATCCAACGTGTAATAGGTGGTTCGCCAACGGCATCTATTCGTTGAGTCGGTTCACCATATTGATCTTCGACTTTTTGCATATCAAGACCTAGTTTTGGCGTGTCGGCAGATTGGTTTACATTATTAACAATAGGCATGGGTAAAACGTCTGCGTAGAGGTTACTTGAAGCCATGGCGCACGTTAATAAAAACACTTTTATCGCCAAAATCACTTTTGATGTCAGCTTTGTTTGACGGCTTATCTTGTTTAAAGTCAGATTATAAAAAGTTCGTTTAAAAAACATCATGGCGAAAAATACCTTTCAAGTTGATTTGTTCATGCTACTGAGATGTTACTTAACATCAATATACACGGCTAAACTACTGTTTTAAAGAAGATTATTATCTATTCGTTGATTTTGCTAGCTTATTCTCATTATTGCGGACGACTTTATTCTTTAACGCACTCCGAATTCATCTACTAATTTAATTCGTCTTTTGTTTGTAATCCTTTGCTGGTTCTCAATTGTTTTGATTGAACCTTAAAAATATGTCGAACAATAGCATCTTGATCTGACTGACTAATTTTAATAAATTTAAAAGCAATCTCGTAGCCATCTTTATCTTTTGATTTTTTGCAGTCGACTACTTTCGCATAGGTCACGACTCCATAGTACTCAGGAATAATGACGATCTCCATTTTTACCTGCTGTCTTTTTCTCAAGCTAGTTTTCGAGTGGAATCTAATGCCACCAGCACTTAAATCAACTTCTTGTAGTTCGTTATACTCAATATCAAGTGATTGAATAATATATTGGGTTAGCAAACCAATTTTTTTATTCATTTTGCTCATGTGTTTCGAAACATGAGTAAGTTCCGAACTAAGAGAACTCATAAATTTAGTATTGTCTTCTTCTAAATGATGAAGTTCATTTAATAACTGAATACGCGGTGACGATTGAGTATCTAGATCTTCAATTAATTCTTTCTCATCTGATTTGTCGACTCTTTCAAAACTCAAAAACAACCAGTTTTTGATTCGAAAGTATTGTCGTCTTTCATCCGCTTTTTTTGCTTTCGCTATCGCCACCAAAATGCCCTAGTTTTATTGTCTTACCAATGGTTATAGCACAAGATTTGGAGTTTATGGAACAAGTTAAGGATAATATTAGTCAAAAGTAAGTATTGACGGAAGATTGTCTATATAATCCATCGTTAAAAGGCAATTTGTATGCTTTTAATTATAAAAACACCTTAATTAATAAGAGTTAACTATGCATAAATCAATTTCATTAATGATTGGTCTTCGTTATACACGTGCAAAAAAGGATAATCATTTTATCTCTTTTATTTCGCTTGTCAGCATGTTGGGTATAGCGCTTGGGATTATCGTTTTAATTACCGTAATGTCAGTRATGAATGGCTTYGAAAGCGAGTTAAAAGAACGTATTTTAGGCATGGTTCCSCATATWGTYATWGGYGACAGGGGGGATGGYTTTGARGAYTGGCAGTCYCTAGAGAARAAAGTAATGCAACATCCTCARGTMGTRTCMGCMGCRCCTTTTATTGCRGCTCAATCGATGTTTAGAAACAGAGGTTATACCAAGTATGGCCTTTTACAGGGGATCTTGCCTAAAAAGGAAGCTGAAGTTTCTATCATTGATGACTACATGATTCTGGGAAGTTTAGATGATTTAAAGCCTAAGAAATTTGGCATTATTTTGGGTATTGGGTTAGCTAGCGGTTTGGGAGTTAGTGTTGGTGATAAAGTGACTATTTTATTAGCCGATGGTGCAACAGTTTCTCCTGCTGGCATTTCTCCCAGATATAAGCGTTTTACAGTGATTGGAATATTTGAGGTCAAATCTGAAGTCGACTCCGGTCTTGCTTTGATCCATATGAGTGATGCAGCAAAGATGACCAGAAAAGGCAATAAAGTCACTAATTTAAGAGTGACGACAATAGATTTGCTTGACGCTGCATTTACCGCGTGGGAGTTAAGGGACATGGTAGGCGATGAGTTTTATGTATCTGATTGGAACCAAACCCATGGCACTCTTTTTAAAGCGATAAAAATGGAAAAGCGCATGATGTTTATACTTTTGGCGTTCATCATAGCCGTAGCAGCTTTTAATATCGTCAGTACTTTAGTGATGGTGGTGACAGATAAGCAATCGGATATTGCTATTTTAAGAACATTAGGTGCATCGCCTGGCACCATAATGAGAATATTCATTATTCAAGGTAGTTTAAATGGTGTTATAGGCACGGTTATTGGTGTGATTGGCGGCGTAACGCTTGCTGCTAATTTACCTGATGTGGTCACTTTTATCGAAGGTATTTTTGGTGTCCAGGTTTTACCCGGCGATGTTTATTTTATTGGCTTTTTACCTTCATTGTTGGTTTGGGACGATGTTTATCTAATCGCATTTTCAGCTTTATTAATGTCCACAATGGCGACCATCTATCCCGCATGGAAAGCCTCTAAAACCAAACCTGCAGAAGCATTAAGGTATGAGTAATAATATGACAACTGACATGAAACAAAATCAAGTACCAGACTCCAGTAATATTATTTTATCGGCCCGTAATATTCATAAAACCTTTGTAGATGGTGAACGCGAAGTCTCGGTTTTAAGAGGCGTAGATATCGATGTTGAAAAGGGAGATATGATTGCTATTTTAGGTACTTCGGGATCAGGTAAAAGCTCTTTACTACATATCTTAGGCGGTTTAGATACGCCCGATGACAACTATTTAGAAAAAAACACCTCTGGAGAAAAAGCATCGGATAAAAGTTATGTCCTAATAGATGGGGTTGATATCCACAAAGTATCTATAAAAAAACAAGGTGAATTAAGAAACCGCAAATTAGGTTTTGTTTACCAATTTCACCATTTACTAATTGAATTCAGTGCATTAGAAAATGTCTGTATACCTTTAATTATTGGCGGTATGTCAGTAAAAAAAGCAAGAGAAAGGGCGACTGAAATAATCACAAAAGTTGGCTTAAAAGACAGGATGACTCATACGCCTGCAGAATTAAGTGGCGGAGAACGTCAACGTATCGCAATTGCTAGAGCGATGGTTACGAGACCTGCTTGTATTTTAGCGGATGAGCCTACCGGAAATTTAGATACTGAAACTGCGAGCCACGTAAAAGACCTAATGTTTGAACTTAATCGTGATGAGGAAACTAGCTTTTTAATTGTTTCTCATGATTTGGTTTTAGCTAAAAGTATGCATAAACAATTTAAATTGGTTGATGGACAGCTAGATAATTTAGTTTAATATCTTTTCATCATAATTTTTCGGGGTCGGAGTCAGTGAAACACTGGTTTTGGTAAAAAATTATTATCATAATATGAGTGATTTACTTTAATTTTGAGCTAGTTATATCTGACTCCGACCCCTGATTGAGCAAGATTGAAATAAAATCAAATTAGTTTTGACAAGTGAACAATGCAACTATAGAATAGCGCGCTCTTGAGGTGCTACACTTTACTTTTTCGATAGCTGTTATATCGGTAAACAACTTCTCAAGGAAAGTCTTAAGTCCCCTTCGTCTAGAGGCCTAGGACACCGCCCTTTCACGGCGGTAACAGGGGTTCGAACCCCCTAGGGGACGCCATATTAAAAAGCCCGATTTATTCGGGCTTTTTTATGTCTTAATTATACGAATTCAGGTTCTAGAATTATCAATAGCAATGGTATAATACCTAAATCAAACATTAGCTTGGCCTCAAATACGGTTATGCAAAAAGTTCAGTCAGTCACCAAACCTTTCAAATCATCTGCCAATGAATTTCCGTTTCCCGTTCCCCCTAAAATATTGGGTGAAGAAGAAAAAATGGCGCTTATTGAATCTTGTACTAATAAGCTAAAAGAAAATAATGCCGTTCTAATCGCACATTATTATACTGATCCAGAAATTCAATCCTTAGCCGAAGCAACTGGCGGATTTGTGGGTGACTCCTTAGAAATGGCAAAGTTTGGAGCCAATCATTCAAGCAATACACTGGTAATTGCGGGGGTCAAATTTATGGGTGAAACGTCTAAAATGTTAAGCCCTCATAAAAAAGTGATTATGCCTACGTTAGAAGCAACGTGCTCCTTAGATATAGGATGTCCGGCAAAAGAATTTGGTGAGTTTATTGCAAAACACCCCGATAGAACTGTTGTTGTTTATGCGAATACCTCTGCAGCGGTGAAAGCCCAAGCTGATTGGGTGATTACCAGTAGCATTGCGGTTGATGTGATTAAACATTTAATGGCAAAAGGGGAAAAGATCCTTTGGGCTCCGGATAAACATTTAGGTCGATATATTCAAAAAGAGACGGGGGCGGATATGCTTTTATGGGATGGCTATTGTGTCGTCCATGATGAATTTAAGCACCAAGCGCTAGTAACGACCAAAGCACTATTTCCAGATGCTGCGGTTTTAGTGCATCCTGAATCGCCTGAAAATATAATTAGATTAGCCGATCATGTCGGCTCAACTTCGCAGTTGATTAAAGCTGCAAAAGATCTTCCTCATCAGCAAATGATAGTCGCTACCGACAAAGGTATTTTCTATAAAATGCAGCAAGCAGCGCCAGATAAAGAGCTAATCATAGCGCCGACGGCCGGGGAGGGAGCTACTTGCAAGAGTTGTGCTCAATGTCCATGGATGAAAATGAACCAACTAACCAACATGAATAGTGTTTTTGAACGTGATAATTTAAGACGTGACAATACCGGAGCAGACGATTTAGGAAGAGGCTATAACGAAATATTTGTAGAGAAAGGTTTAATAGAAAAAGCGATGCGACCATTGTCTAGAATGATCGCGTTTAAGGGAAGTTCATCCTAGGAGCTTGTGATCTCAATGTGTCATAGTTTTGTGTAAAGACTTCGGCTTATAACTGAGTCGAAAAATTACTTTTTCTCGGGGCGTTGGGACTGCCTAACGAAACATCACCACTGTCCGATAGTCTCATCTGTAAATTGAGATCGGTTTTTGACTCAGAAAATTTCAGAGCATCATCACGAGTGATCACGCCATCTTTATAAAGTTTAAATAAAGACTGATCAAAAGACATCATGCCATCCATGTGATGCTTTTCAATTGCTTTCTTTAATTCTTCTAAATGATCTTTTTGAATGATTTCCTGAATGTCTGGCGCTTTCATCAGTATTTCCAATGCAGCTACCCGCTTACCATCTTGACTCATCACCAAACGCTGGGAAACAATCCCTTTTAACACACTTGAAATCTCTTTCATTAGCGACGAACGTTGTTCTTTAGGGATCATAYTTTGAATACGTTCTAATACTTGCTTTGAATTATTACCGTGAATAGTTGCTAAGCATAAATGACCTGTTTGCGCGTAACTTAACGCATATTTCATTGCTTCTTCATCTCTAATTTCGCCAATTAAGATGACATCCGGTGCTTCTCTCATCGCATTTTTAAGCGCATTATGATAATTTTTAGTATCAACACCTATTTCTCGTTGGTCGATAATGGATAGCTTATGTTCATGTAAGAACTCTATCGGATCTTCTATGGTTAATATATGGCTAGTATCACGACGATTTCTATAATCGATCATAGCCGCAAGCGTAGTAGATTTACCAGAACCGGTTGGTCCACAAATCAAAACAAGCCCTGATCGTTCCATTACAAGCTTGGCGACAGTTGCGGGAAGTTTTAAAGATTCTAAATTAGGGATGTCGGATTTAATATGGCGCATTACCATACCAACTTCACCTCGCTGCATAAAAACATTCACTCTAAACCGGCCTATATCATCAACTGATATGGCAAAATTTTGCTCCCACTCTTCTTCAAACTCATCGATTTGTTTTTTTGTCATTAAATCATAAGCGATTGATTTAATAGCACCATTTGGCAATGCTCCTTGACCCATAGGGGTGGAGACGCCTTCAATTTTCATATGGGGAGGTGCACCGGTACTAAAAAAGAGATCCGATGCATTTTTTTCAGCCATCAGGCGTAAGAGGAGTTTAATATCCATTGTCTATTTTTCTGACCTTTCTTATTATGTTATCAAGGCTATTAAATTAATTCTTATATAATCAGCTTTATAAACGGTTTTATAACAGCAGGTTAGTAGCAAAAGCAAAACCAGTTGATAACATTAGCTTACTTTAAATTTACCTCTTAAGTATAGTTGAATTTTACCATCTCAAAGTATTTTTTGTATTTTCTACAATGCTTGAGATTAAGCATTGCCATTTTGTCCATTATTGTATAATCTACGCGCCTCAAAGTTGAAGTGTATTTATGACTTAATAAGCATACATCCTCACTTTGAACAATTATTGACTTAGAAATTGTTAGGTGAGTTGGTCGAGTGGCCTATGGCACTAGCTTGGAAAGTTAGCGACGGTTTATCCCGTCCGAGAGTTCGAATCTCTCACTCACCGCCATTCTCTTAGGAGCTTTTCCGCTGTAGGTTTCCTATTTCTCGGACAAGCTCCTAGTCAGTAATCACAATGGTGGTCCTATTGGTCCTCCCGCAATGATAAATTGTGAACTCCGCCAGGCCCGGAAGGGAGCAACGGTAACAATCGACTCATGTGCCGGGATGTGGCTGGTAGGACTGCCACCCATTCTTTTGTTTTTCGATAAATCCTAAAAATTTCAACCTTGACAATTGTTATTAATCCTTCTATTTTTAGGGAAGGAATAATAAATGTTAATTAGGGATAATAACGGTGAATCAATCAGTTACAAGACTCTTTGCTTTATTAATGATGATTTTTGTTGGTTGCAATAGTAATCAAAAGGAAAGTCAAAATCATGAATTGAACGAATCTAAAATATCACCAATTGATATTTCTATAAAACTGTCTCTTGATTTAAAAGAAGAATTGAATCCTAGTTCATCCGACGGATTTGATAGCTATATTAATTCTGAACCACCAGAATCGACTTACCATAAGAAAATATCACTTCAAGTTTTTGATGCAGAAAACAACTTACATGATCTGGATATCTATTTAATATTGATTGATAACTTGAGTAGAACTTGGGTAATTAGAACAAAATTAAATGGTAAAGGACTAATTCCAAAAAGTACCAATAATGTTGATGATAGTACCCTCACTGAAAGTTTGTCGTTTGATTCACTTGGTTCATTAGATTACTCAAGAACAATCAATGGCGGGATTATTGAATATTCAACAGCCAGTTTGCTTAACACTAATATAGACTTACCGATTAAGTTAGATTTTTCTATAGGAACTTTTGAGCGTGTAGGAGAGTTCGAATTGAATTCGTTTTGGTTTGGAATATCTGGCAAAGGATTTTATATAACTTCGCCAAAGCAACAGCCAGATAACAAGCTATATACGCGATTTGGACATTTTAGATTAACAGAAGACGGATCAATTGTTAATCGATACAACGAATCTCTTAAAGTTTTCCCTGTGACTACAAGTGGCGATATCACCGCGACGTCTTTATCTAGCATCATTAGTCTTATTGTTCCTGATAGGCATAATATTTATGATTTAATCATTGATGGCAATGGATTGGTTACAGTTATTTACGAAAATAATAATTCTGTAAAATTAGGAAAAATTGCACTAGCAGTTTTTGCCAACCCACAAGATTTATTGCAACAAGAGGACACCACATCACTCTTTAATTCATCAGATGTAGAGCCTCGTTACTTACAGTCACCACTTTTAGGAGAACCTAAAACAAGTCTATTTGGCGAGATATACAGTGATTCATTAAAGCTTCATAATCCGAATTATCCTGATTTTCCTTATTCTATTAAGTTAACAGGAAACGAGTATTTTTTAGTCTCACCGGGTCTTGAATCTGACAAACGCTATGTTTATAGAAGCTCCGAATTTCGAACGGATAATAATAGTTTTGTGATAAACCAGTTTTGGGAACGGTTTTTATTACTACCTCCTGCAATGAACGGTAATCTAACTCTTCTTGATAGGGCGTTATCCAATGCTATCCCACTTCAGCTTCCTGTAACTGCTGGAAACCCTCTTCAAAGTTCGAAACTTTCATTTGGTTCTAATCTACCAATTACTGCGTCGTCTCTTGATATTTACTCATTTGACCCTTTCAACCATAGTACTTACAACTACTCTTCATCAATGACAGTATTTGATTCTTTAGGAGAACCACATTTCATTAACCTCTATTTTGTAAAAGATGAAAATAGTAATTTAGATTGGTTTGTTTATATTACAAGTATGGATAGCGCGTTAAATATTCTTTATTTGAATGTTGAAAATGGAATTGTTGGTGCAAATAATCACTCCGCTACAAAAATTATTTTTAATGAAGTTGGTAACTTGTCATCTACATTACCAGAAAACATAATTTTTGATGTGGATTTTGGTAATGGTTCTAGCTATCAGTCAATGCAGTTAAATTTGAATAGTGAATTAATGACTCAAATTGATCAACCTTTTTCAATTCAGGAGTCAACTCAAGATGGCTATTCTATTGGAAGATTAAAATCTGTGAACATTAAAGAGAAAGGAGAAGTTAGTGGTAATTTCTCTAATGGTTTAAACGATGTATTGGGACAGGTGTTTTTAGCGAAATTTAAGAATGAAAGTTGTCTCCATGCAGTTGCAGGCAGCTCCAGTCTATTAGTAAGTGATTCATGCGAACCAGTATATGGATTACCGGGAGACGATGGTTTTGGGCTTCTTGAATTTACTGTTTTCGAAGAATAACCTATATTTAGCTGAAATTTAGAGTCTTTATTACTAATCAATATGGATAAAAACGGATGGTTCTGTAAGGAATATAATAGCTCTTCCGAAACTATGACAAGGGTTATGTTTTCACAGGCGCAGCTATTAATCCTAAGTGTTTCACAAATGGAGTGAAGTCTTTGTCTTGAAAAAGAAGAGGGATTTTATTCTCAATGCAAAAAGTTGCAATCATTACATCTGTTGTGCCTCGAATGGTAATTCCTTTCTTTCGGAGGTTTCTATAATTATTTGCACAACGCTCAACCATGTGATTACCAAATAATTCATATTGATCTAGCTTGGATAATTGTGATTTTGTATTTTGATAATCCTTATCACTTTTAAAGCCTTGAAGGATTTCTAAAAAAATAATATCGCCTATAATCGCAGTGCTATCTATTAGCGCTAAATCCAATGCGCTGCTATGAAGCGAATCAACATTATTGAAATAATCAATCCAAACGCTCGTATCTACTAAAATCAATTGCGACCACGCATTTCATCAAGGTTACCATCCCACTTTACCTTTCCTCTAAGATTTCGTATTCCTTGTTGCTGATTACGTTTTATCAAAAGAATAAGTCCTTGTTCTACAACATCTTTTTTTGTTTTAAGTCCCGTGGACTTAAATGCGCTTGCCATTAAATCATCATCTATTACTATGTTAGTCCTCATAAAAACACCAATGTGTATTTGTTTGTGTTGATTACACATTATCACAGGATGAACAAGATAACAAATTGTGCAGCGGACGTAACAAACTTGTCATGTTTTTTGAAAAACAATCAAAAAAAGCCCTCAAATTAATCGCGTCACTGAGCAAAGCCTTAAGTATTTTGGGTGATTAGGTGTGAATAGGTATCGGCAGTATTCCCAACAGCCTCTATTGCCTGTAGTTGTCTACAGCGCTCATAAAGAATACTGAACTAATCTATGTTGGTAAGACACGCTGACATTATTAGGTGTAGCGTATGTCAATAGGGACGTTGAAGGGATCTGCGACCTCAAATGGTTATTCCAATTGGTCGCGTATGGTCTTCGTTATCTTGCTCAATTTGTATGTCCCAAATTTCTGCTTAAACACTGTCTTATTACAAAAAGAATATTGTTAGAATAAGTTTAATTGTGGCTATATATATTTATTTTTCTCTAATTCAGCCATAATTCATATTACAGTGGTTAAGCTCGCCTCAAGTTATTAAATCAAATACTAGCGATTTGAAAAAAACTTGAATTCAAGATATTTAAAGAGTAATTATTTATGATTTTTACAAAGTCAAAGCTAATCCCAAAGAACATAAAGATTTTGTCTTTGTTTGTCTGCTTGATAGCATTACCGATTTCAAACTTTGCTTGGTCATACCAAGCGAATGAATCGCAGAAATATCAATGTAAAGTGATATCAAAAAGCCAGGCAATTAACAATGCCAAAAGGCGTGTCAAAGGAAAGATTGTAGCCGCCAATTTAGTGAAAAAGGGTAAACGTTCTGTCTATAAGGTGAGAGTTCTGATTGATGAAAAACGCGTAAAGACGATTACTATTCCGGCCTGTAAGTGACTGCAGTTGGTTGAATTTTGGTCAATTTAAATAGAACTTAATAATAAAGGCTAATAGTTTAGGGAGGGTAATTAAATGAAAGTTTTAATTGTTGAAGATGAAAAGAATATTAGAGAGTCGCTTGTCTCATCATTCAAGTCACAAGGGTTTGCTACAGAGTCAGCATCAGATGGTGTTGACGGGTTGTATATAGCGCAGGAATATCCAATCGATATCGCTATCGTCGATATTGGATTGCCAGGTATTTCTGGTTTGAAATTAATTGAAACTTTGCGCGCTGATGGCATACAAATCCCTATTATCGTTTTGACCGCGAGAGACTCTTGGCAAGATAAAGTTGAAGGGCTATCGACAGGTGCGGATGATTACATGGCTAAACCGTTTCAATTTGAAGAGTTATTGGCAAGGTGTAATGCTCTACTTAGACGCACTGCGGGTTTTGCGACACCGAAGATTAAATTTGCTGATATTGAACTAGACACAATGGCGCAGCTGGTTAATAAAGAGGGAAAAAATATTGAACTTACTGCGTATGAATATAAAGTGATTGAATATCTTTTTATGAACCCAAAAAAGGTCGTGTCTAAAACGGAATTAACTGAACATATTTATGATCAAGATTTTGATCGAGATAGTAATGTGCTTGAAGTTTTTATAGGTCGTTTGCGTAAAAAAATCGATCCGGAGCAAACCGTTAAACTCATCCAAACACAAAGAGGCAAGGGTTATCGTCTTAATCCTGACTATATTGCTAATTAGCTTGAATAACTAGTTTATGAAAAGTCTCTCAATTGAACAATGGTCATTAAAACAGCGCTTAACTGCTGTTAGTTCTATTGTTTTATTTATTGCTTTCAGCGTTATCTATTTTGCCACTCAATCAGCCTATACTACGGCGAGTAAGAGCCGGCTTCACGAAAGTATGTTAGCGCAGTTTTATGCGTTAGTGGCAATTGTTCAAGATGATGAASTWWRWKYSYKKRWKMYTKAKKTTWWRRRRMATRAMRRASWKGWWWWKTWMWKWWYMRKASWYKTCGCATATATTCTAAATGATGATGGAACGTTAGTTTGGCAATCGCCCTCTAGTGGGTTATTTGAAAATCTTCCGAGCATCAATAACAAGCTAATGCTCAATCAATTGTCTGAATCTGATTTTGAAGGACGAGCGATGTTTTGGATAGGTGAATCAATTATCTGGGAACATAGCGAAATATCCGAAAAAAATTACTATTTTATTATTGGCGAGAAACAAACAATTCTTATCTCAGGTGTTAATGCATTTGAATCACAAATTTTATTTTGGTTAGTACTTTCTGCATTTGCTTTGCTGATCGTTTTTTCTTATGCGGTAAATTTTTCTTTACGGCCGTTAAGGAATGCACAAAGTCAGATAGAATTAATCAGTCAAGGTAAGAAAAAGTTAGTCGAAGGGGAGTTTCCTGAAGAGCTAACTCCTTTGACTTCAAGTATCAATAAATTGTTACATAGTGAAGCGAGGCAAAAAGTGAGATATCGAGACACTTTAGGAAACCTCGCTCATAGTTTAAAGACGCCACTAGCGATTATTAAGGGCGAGTTGGATAAAATGCAAAGTGAAATAGTAAACGAAAGCAGAGAGCAGGTTAAAAGAAATGAGCTTATACAAATTCAAGTTGATAGAATTAATGACATAGTTAAATATCAATTGAATCGAAGTGTTATATCAAGCGGACAAACCCTTGTGAAAAATTGTCCTCTCGAAGTTGAAGCGGAAAAAATAATTGACGCGCTTAAAAAAGTTCATCGTGATAAAAAGCTAGATATTAGTCATAGAATAGAAACTAATACAATTTTTCCGGGAGATTCAGGAGATTTATTAGAACTTATCGGAAACTTAACGGATAACGCGTGTAAATGGGCAGATTCGATGGTTGTACTTTCGGCAAAACCAAAAGACAATAATTTGTATATTTATGTTGAGGATGACGGCCCTGGGGTTGAACTTAATCAACGTAAGGCAATACTTGACCGAGGCAAACGGTTGGATGAACAAACCGAAGGTCAAGGGCTTGGATTATCTATTGTCATGGACATCATAAAGAATTATCAAGGAAGCATTCAAATAGAAACCAGTGTATTAGGCGGAGCGCTTTTTTTAATTTCTATTCCACTGAACTAGCTTGAAATCTACCGTGAGAAAGATTATCCACGTTGACATGGATTGTTATTATGCAGCAATCGAAGAACGAGATGATCCTCACTTAAAAGGTCTTCCGGTCGCGGTAGGCGGTCGTCCTGAAAATCGAGGGGTGCTAGCGACTGCAAACTATGAAGCTAGAAAATTTGGTGTTCATTCCGCCATGCCATCCGGTTACGCAATGAAACTTTGTCCTCATCTAATCATTGTTAAACCTGAAATGATTAAATACAAAAACGAGTCAATAAAAATCAGAAAAATATTTTCGAAATATACTGAGTTAATTGAACCCTTGTCTCTCGATGAAGCYTATTTAGAYACMACRGATTCATCACAYTGCCAAGGKAGTGCTACTTGGATTGCACAAGCGATTTGTAAAGATATTTATRATACAACCGGCTTAACAGCATCGGCTGGTGTTGCTCAATCGAAATTTTTGGCGAAAATCGCAAGTGACTGGAATAAACCAAATGGCATTAAGGTCGTTATCCCAGAAGATGAAATTATTTTTATTAATCAACTCTCGATTAGAAAATTGCATGGAGTGGGAAAAGTGCTGGCTTCAAAATTGGAGTCGATGGATATTTTTAACTGCAAAGAGTTGCGGGGCGTGCCTTTAGAGATTTTAGTTAAACGATTTGGCAAGATGGGTAAATGTTTGTATGACTTGTGTCGCGGTATTGATGAGCGACAGGTGAGTTCTAATTCATTAAGAAAATCCGTCAGTGTGGAAACGACTTTTAATCAAGATATTTCTGAATGGTTAGAATGTGAAAGCGAGTTATTAAAGTTGGTTTCTAGTTTATCAAGGCGTTTAGCATCCGTTGAGGATGTTGATAAAATAAGTAAAGTTTACGTTAAAGTAAAACTATCAAATTTTTCGCTTCATACTGCAGAGTCAATTTCAATTGGACTGGACGTGAAACTTCTGTTGGCTTTATTCAAACGCCTGAGAAAACAATATCCTCAGTCTATTCGCTTATTAGGTATTGGTGTGCGTTTGCCAGATAAAAAGGAAGCACAAAGTTTTAAGCAGTTGGATATTCCTTTTTAATTAGCTGCCTTTAGCTTTCAGGTTTTTTAGTCTATATACTCTCGATGCCAAAGTTCCAACACTAATAATTGCCAAAGAATACGATGATGATCCTCATCACCATTTTTATGCTCCGCTAAAACCTTTTGAATTTCATTCTGATCGAAATAACCTCTATCGTGAGAAATATCACTATCAATAATGTTTTTAACAAAATCAAAAAGTTCACCTTTAAACATGATAGAAAGAGGAGTAGGAAATCCTAGTTTTTTCCGATAAAGAATTTCTTCGGTTAAATAAGGTTCCATTGCTTTCTTTAGAATATATTTATTTTCATAGCCTTTAAATCGATATTTGCTCGGCATAGTTGCAGAGAATTCGATAAAGCGGTGATCTAAAAATGGCACTCGTAACTCTAATGATGCAGCCATACTCATTCGATCGGCCTTAATCAATAAATCATCCACCAACCATGTTTTTAGATCTAAGTATTGCATTTTTGTTTGCAGATCATCATTTTTTGTATAATCATAAAACTGTTTTAATTTAGCTTGGTTATTATTGTTTTTAACATATTCTGAAAACTTCTTGCTGTAGAGTTTGTTTTTTTGTGAATTTTCATAAAATGAAACGCCAGAATAACTTTGTTCGATAGGGATTTCACTTAAATCAGCATACTTAGCCCATTTTGTCCCTAACATTCTTAAAATTGGGTTTAGAAATGGTTTACGAATAAAACCGGGTATTTTCTTATATTGTTCTACGACGTGCATATATTTATAAATAGGGTAGCCACCATATACTTCATCTGCACCTTCGCCAGACAAAACAACGGTTACTTTTTCCTTGGTCTTTTTAGCCAAATAATAAAGAGAAATTGCAGCTGCTTCAGTCACCGGCTCATCCATATGGCGAATGTATTCTGGGAGAAACTTTTTAAAATCTTCTGCGGTCATAAAATATTCGGTATGGTCGGTATTAAACTGTTTTGCGACCTTGCGGGCATACTTTGTTTCGTTAAATTTATCGCCGTAATCCCAAGCCACAGAAAAGGTTTTAATGTCTTTCACACCCTGTTTGTGCATCATTGCTACGACTGCAGAAGAGTCTATTCCTCCGCTCAAAAACACGCCTAATGGCACATCGCTGCGTAATTGTTTTTTTATAGCATCTTCAAATAGGTTTTGAGTTTCTTTTATGTAGTAAGCTTCACCTTTGTCATTTGATTTGTCATATTGGATATTCCAATATTGCTTTATTTCAACTTCGCCATTTTTTATTGTCATATAATGGCCAGGTTCTAGCTTAAAGATGTTTTTGAATAGAGTGTTATTAGTCGGGGTATACCCAACACTCATATAGCTATCAATTAAAGTTTTGTTAACTTCTTTTTTGACGCCGTTAACTTGTAAAAGAGATTTTATTTCTGAACCAAATGCAATTCCATCGTCTGTAAAAGTATAGAAAAGTGGTTTGATGCCGGTATGGTCGCGGGCTAATAAAAAATCATTGTTTTCTTTGTCAAAAATACAAAAAGCAAACATGCCATTTAACTGATTTAAAAAGCTAATGTCATTATTTCTATACAGTTCTAATAACACTTCTGTATCTGACGTGGTTTTAAAATTGACGCCTGCATCTTTGAGCGTTTCTTTCAACTCAATATAATTATATATTTCACCGTTAAAACAAATACTTGTTCTTGAATCTTCACTAATCATCGGTTGATTAGAACGTTCATGTGTATCGATGATTGTTAATCTACGATGACCTAAACCTAAAGAACCATCATAATGATAGCCAAAACCATCCGGTCCTCTATAAGTGATCACATCGCACATCAATTCGATCGATTGTGAGCTAACCGGCTGATTAGTTTTGTAATTATATATTCCAGCAATACCGCACATGAATAACTTCCTTTCTTTTTCTTTATCTAGAAACTTGTCCTAGTCTTTTTGTATGATTTTATAGATGCTTTTAATACGTTCTTCCCAGCTATTAGATGCCATATCTTTTGAACGAGCAATATTTTTTTCAACATCATTTTCTTTAAGTGCTTTTTCACAAGCTTCTAGGAAACCTTGATTATCTTTACCTATGTAACACTCATCACCATAAGCTTTTTCAACTTCAGGAATATTCGTTGAGATAACCGGTAAACCAGCAGAAAAATATTCAGGCAGTTTTAACGGATTACAATTATTGGTTAACTTAGAATAAACAAAAGGAATCGTTCCAAAATCGGCACCTTTACAATATCCGGGTAATTCATCAAATTCTTTTTCACCGAGTAAATGGATATTGGAATATTGCTTGAATTCATTTTCATCCATTGAGTAACGGCCAACATATACCCAAGACCATCCAGACTTTTCTTTTGCGAGATATTTCACTAGGTCTTTATCCACCCAATCATGGGAAATATGGCCAAAGAATAAAAATATTGGATGAGGAATATCTTTGATATCTGACGCTATTTGAGTCGACTCATTTAACGTGCTTGAGAACAATGAGTAGCTCACTCCGTGTGGCATATAATGGGTGTTCTCATTTGTCTTTACGTTTTTATCATAAAGTGTTCTTGCGGAGCAAAATATTATGTCGGCAGCTTTGTTAAGTTTTTTATCCATTTCTATAAAGCGTTGACCATCTAAACCACTAAAACTAGCTTGTTCATCAACGGTATAATAAATCAATTTTTTACGTTTCATATTGATGACGTAATCATGCCAGTTTTCTGAGAATACGAACATGTAAGGCAGTTTCATTCCCAATTTCCATTTAGCCCAACCAACTTGCAATTTTAATATCAGTTTATTGATAGCATGACGAAAAGGAAACCAGCTAAATGGAACCACAAGCGGTGTTAGAACATAGAGATTATCATCGACTTTTTTGATGCCTTTAAAAAATCCAGCTAGTTTCTTCCAGATCCTTTTTAGGTCATCTGAAGAAGCTGTTGGTTCTCTAAATCCAATTGAAGAAACAAATAACACCTTATTGTCTTTAGCAAACCTTGTTGAAAGTTGGTATTTGCTAGTTTTCCATCCCCAATCATCTGAGGAGAAGAAAACAATACTTTCATTTTTCATGGAGTAATTTCCTTGTTAATTCTATTTTATTTATTATATGGTTAAGATCATTCGATTTTCAGGCCATTGTCAATGGTAGCGGAATTAGCGTTTATAAATTTGAACCCAATTACGTTCACTAATAAACACCAACTCACCGTTTGGACCAAATGTGACGCCTTCGTAGGCTGGMGCACCYGAYARTTTAAGYTGAGATAWTACTTCRCCTGTTTCAGGGTTCACTTGAATCACTTTACTCGYTTCTTGRCTGACAATWATAAGGGTYTTGCCCGAMGGRTCGAATACCATTCCTGCTAGATCRGTTATGACACCGGAAAAWGCTTTTTCAGCATCAAAWGGCTCTTCAATTTTMACGATGCCATTAGATAAAGWGTARGTKCCGCTMGAGGTATTRGCATTATAGTAAACAACTCGCATTTTTGCTTCAGGATAACGGCCAGAACCCTCTTGTCCGGCATAAACTCTAGCTATTCTGTTTGTATCGCTTAATCTGTAGGCTACTGCTTCAAACCCTTTATTCTTTTTCTTTGGTCTTCCTGAAAGTTGAATATTGCTTTCACCATGGTAGTAGCCATCATCAATGGTATCGTCATCCATTTTAACCCTATGAGAATAATTGGCTTCCGTTATGACTAACAAAGAGCGACCATCAATAAAGCTGACGCCTTCAGTATCATTATTCATATTACCCACTTTTTTCACCCGACCTAAGAAGTTAAATTCGCTGTCGTATCGGTATAGAACGCCGGTGTTATTTTGGATAACAAAATATTCTTTTCGGTACGGATCCCATGTGATACCTGAAGCATTGGTTCCGATTTCCTTTAATGCAAAGGCATTTGATTTGTTTACGTATTGACTGATTTTAAATGAATTAGTAAATCCAGGGTACATATCCAAAAGTAGCTTCTGCTGTGAACTTTTTGGAACAGTTTCTTTGGTAACGGTTTCAATGGCTCTATCTTTGAATTTTTCAGCATTTGAATTAGCGGGCTTGGACGGTTCTATGACAGTAGTTTGGTTAGGTTGTGTGCTACAACTTGACAAAATCAATAATACCAAACTTACTAAGTTTATGTTTTTATGAGCTTTTAGCCGTGTAATTCTTTGTCTAAACTTGTCTAGATATTTGATAATTCTTATTCCTATTTAAAGTGTTTTGTAGTCCTTTGCCAAGTCGAGAGAATACCATAGCAAAGAATAAATCGTAATAAGTGGTGTGGGGTTTCTTTATGTGAATTTTAGTGCTTAATTGTAAAATATCAATTATTCCTAAAAAGAGTGAAAAAAGCGATGATTTTATGTGAGGTCGTTCACAGCGCCAAAATATAGCTGGCATTATGAGAATCATTTCCATAAAGCAATGCGAAAAATGTCCGATAATAGAGTTATCTTAGGGAAATAAGCCGATGGTGTTTTGCAGTTATGGCAATAATTCAATTAAATAAAAATGTTTTCAACCTTGTCGCTAGTTTTGGAAGTAATAATATTTTCAGAGCTTTAGTGGCTTTCGCCAAGCAAAGTGCCGTTGTAAGCATACTAGCCGCGACTTTATTAGCATGTAACGCAGAAGATGAAGAGGATGAAGAGGAATTACCCGTTATTCAGAAAACATTGTTTTTAGAAATTAGTGGAAGCGGTAATGTTTTAGACTCCAATGATCTAGTTAATTGCCAAGTTAACTGCGATACGCTGATTGATGAAAGCGCCAATGTTGTTCTCACGGCTGTACCTGTTACGGGCTACCGTTTTTTACAATGGAATGGCGCTTGTACCGGTACTAATAGCTGTAGTGTCGATATGAATACTGATAGAACAGTAGCTGCGGTATTTGTTGAAGAAGATCAAGATCTTGAAACATTTACACTTTCATTGAGTAAAACAGGTAATGGAACAATTTCATCCAATCCGAGCGGAATTGATTGCGGTAGTAGCTGTATTGCAGATTTTGATCAAAATACCTCGATTTCTTTAACTGCTATTGCAAGTTCTGGTTATGTTTTTGACCGATGGACAGGCGCCTGTTCTGGCAGCAATAACTGTACGGTGAATATGACAGCTGATAGAAGTGTTGCTGCGGTATTTAATGAAGAATCATCAACGCAAAATTATAACCTTAGCGTTGTTATTAATGGTTCGGGCAATGTAACGTCTTCGCCTTCAGGAATTAATTGTGGTGCCGACTGTTCTGAGTCTTATGCAGAAAATACACAAATAAATTTAACCGCTAGCGCCAACAGCGGTTGGGTCTTTAGTAGTTGGAGTGGTAGTTGCTCCGGTCAAGATACTTGTTCTGTTAATATGAACGCTAATAAATCTGTAACTGCGACTTATATCGAAGAAACGGTGGTAACTCATCTTTTAACGGTTACTTTGTCAGGAGATGGTAGTGTTACTTCAAATCCTGTAGGCATTAATTGTGGTAACGATTGCACCGAAGGATATGACGAAAACCTTCAAGTTGATCTAACTGCCAATGCGTCCGCAGGTTTTGTTTTGAGTTCTTGGAGTGGCGCATGCTCTGGTGCAGGCTCTTGTAGCGTAACTATGGATTCTGCGAAGACAGTAACTGCTACATTTATAGAGGAAAATTTAGAGCAGTTTAATTTAAGTGTGGTTATTGCTGGAGGGGGTAGCGTAACCTCATCTCCGTCAGGAATTAATTGCGGAAGTGATTGTGATGAGAGTTATGAAGATGGAACTTCGGTTTCATTAACAGCTACTGCGGATGATGGTTTTACCTTTAGTCAGTGGACTGGAAGTTGTAGCGGAAATGGTGCATGTGATATCACTGTCGATAGCAATAAATCAGTGACCGCCGAATTTATAGCGCTCCAAAATTTTGACTTAACAGTCGTTGTCACTGGTTCTGGAAGTGTAACCTCCGATCCTACGGGAATTGATTGTGGTGGTGATTGCTCTCAAACATTTGAAGAAAATACCAACATTTCTATGACAGCAATACCCGATTCAGGTTTCAAATTAGATCACTGGGAAAATGCTTGTACCGGTAATGGTTCGTGTTCTTTTGATATGGATGGTGTGAAAAGCTTAACGGCGGTATTTGTTGAAGATGTTGTGCCAGATGTTTTGATTGAGAATTACTCACCTTCAGGCGACGCCTTCCGGTTAGGTGAAATTCCAAAAGACGCATCTGGAATTACATGGCATGAAGGGATTCAACAGTATTTAGTTGTTCAAAATAATGCCTCTAGAATTTATCGCTATGATGTTAACTTTGCTTATTTAGGCCAAATTAGTGTTACTGGAATACATAATGATACAGAAGGGCTTTCATACGCAGAAGGTAATAAGGTTTTTATTATTTCAGAAGATGGTCAAGCATCAAAGTTAGAAATTGATGAAAATACAACGAGTGTTAGTGGACGAATTCCGACTTCGCAAAGATATAAAATTATGGCAAATGGCGGTAACAAAGGTACAGAGGGTATTGCCGTTAGAAAAGCATCGGGATCGCAGTTAGCTAGAGTTTATGCCGTTAAAGAAGGTACCGGTGGAAATAATATGAGAGTGGTTTATTTTGATATGCCCGATCCTGATCCAGGTGTTTTATTAGATTATCAGTCTAATTTAACCGTTAATGAACCTTGGGATGCAGACGTCGCTTTAGCCGGCTTAGCGACTGACTTAGCAGGTGTAATGTATGATGAAAGAACCGGGCACTTAATAATATTAAGCCAAGAAAGCAGAAGAGCTATGCAAGTGGATCCAGACACAGGAGCCATTATCTCAACTTTGAATGTTAGTGGTGCTCCTCAATATGAAGGCGTGACTATCGGGCCAAATGGCGAGTTAGTTTTTGTAAGTGAAGCCAATTGGATACGTATTTATACGTTAAATTAATTGCTGTTCGTAAAAAGTGGTCAATTAACGGGGTTTGAAGTCAAAGCTATGAAAATGTACGCTAAGGAATTTAAACTTCTGTGTTGGATTCATATGCTTAGTCTACTCTCGGTAATTATTTGATGATTGTAAATAATTAGGCACAAAGGTTTTTATTTGTTACTGAATTTTCGTGTTCATAATTCAACTTGGATTGTGAAAACAGGTAGTCAGCGCCATGTTTTCCGATAGCGTTTATTTTAAACCCGAAACGTGAGTTGTTTGTAGATAAAATAGCACTGATTGATCCATAACCAAGTCACCAAAACCTCCTTAACATTATCATTTATGACCTTTTTAACGAAAACAGCTAGACAATCATTTTTTTTTTTGCATATACTAACAGCTGTTTTAATAACAAATAATAATAAGCATTTCATCATAAAAGTTAGTATAAAAAGGATTTCTCTATCATGCCATCTGTTAGCATTCGTTCGATTATTCTAGTCTGTTCAACGCTTTTTTTTACATCGCTTCAAGCCGCAGCACCACTAATTAGTATCGTTTCAGGGGCTGGACCACACCCACTAGGAGCTACCTTAGTTGAATTAGAAATCTCCACTGATGCAAGTGCTAATTGTCGTTTAAATAATGTTGATGATGGTAATCCTGCACAATGGTCGACGTTATTAAACACCTCAAACAATCTAAATCATACTAGCCAAATTACACTGGTCAATGATACCGATACCACTCGTTATATCTATTGTAGAAACCTTTCAACAGGTGAGGTTAATCAATCAAGTTTTGTTTTTAATATTACATTCGCCGCAAATAATAATACGGCGCCAACGATTACATCAAACGCTATTACCGATGCGACTGAAGGCACACTATACAATTATGATGTCGATGCGAGCGATGCCGAAGATCCTCTCACGCTAATTTATAGTTTAATCAATCAACCAAGCGCTATGACTATCGATGAAGGTACCGGGTTAATCGACTGGACACCTACTAATGATGATGTCGGCGATAATTTCATTGATATTTTAGTTACCGATGCCGGTGGTTTAACAGTTTCAGACTCTTATACTTTAAATGTAGCCAACGTTAATGACCTACCAGTTGTTACATCAATACCTGTATTAAATGCCAACGAAAATTCACTTTATACTTATGATGTTGATGCCACGGATCCCGATCTAAATGATGTACTAACCTATTCGTTAGAGACCAAACCAATTGGTATGACGATTGATGGAGTGACTGGTTTAATCAATTGGATGCCAACTAATGATCAAATAGGCGACCAAGCGGTTAATGTGATAATAACGGATGTTGACGGAGCCAGTATTCAACATGGTTTTACCGTGTTTGTTAGTGAAGTGAATGTGGCACCAGTAATGATAAGTACGGCGATATTAGCTGCAGTAGAAAATGCGTTATATAGTTATGATGTTGATGCAACCGATGCAAATAGTAGTGATAGTTTAACCTATAGCTTAACCGCTCCCCCCTATAGGAATGACCATCAATAGTGTTTCAGGCCTGATTGATTGGACGCCGACAAACTCTCAAGTTGGCGAGCAAACTGTCACGGTCATTGTGACTGATTTAGGTGGACTTACTGCCACTCAGCCGTTGACTATTATTGTAACCAATGTCAATGGCGCGCCGAGTTTTACCAGTGATCCCATTCTAAATACGACGGCCGAGCTACTTTATTCTTATAATGTGGATGCGGTGGACGATGACTTAGGTGATATCTTAACTTATAGTTTGTTTGTCTCTCCAATCAATATGAGCATTGATGGTGTTACTGGGTTAATTGAGTGGACGCCTAATGCAAATGAAATCGGCAATCATGACATCACGGTTCAGGTTACCGATCTTGATGGGTTAGTTGCGTCCCAAAGTTTCGTTCTAGTCGTGAGTGCTGCCATCAACGATGTTGGTCCGGTTAGAACCTATCTTTCAGGCGCTGGCCCTCACCCACTCGGTACCACCACTGTCACAATCGAAATAGCAACGGATGTTGTCGCAACATGTCGATTGAATAATGTGGATGATAATAATCCGGTAGGCTGGACGACCCAATTAACATCGACTAATGGCACCTCTCATACATCAGACATTACGTTAGTTAACGATGAAGATACAACTCGCTATATTATCTGTAGAGAGAGCGCTAGCACTGTAGTCAACGGCATTGCATTTGTCTTTGATATCGTTTTTGAATCAGCAGTTAATCAAGCGCCAACCATTACATCTATCAACGATCAAACGGTCACTGAATCRAGYGCAACTAATAGCTTAAACTTTACRGTAGATGATRCAGAAWCRGCMGCKAGTAGTTTAATTATCACTAGCAGCAGTAGTAATACAGTATTAGTGCCTTCTGGTAATATCGTTTTATCTGGCAGTGACGCTAATCGAAGTGTGATTGTAACGCCGGCCGCCGATGAAAGTGGTAGTGCCACCATTTCTTTAACCGTTTCCGATGGCGAGTTAACCGTCGTTGAGAGTTTTGTGGTCACTGTCACGTCAGTGAACGATGCACCGACGATTACTGCAATTAATAACCAGACTGTTAATGAAGATAATGCGACCAGTAGCCTCAGTTTTACGATTGCTGATACAGAAACAGCCGCTAGCAGTTTGACTATCACCAGTAGTAGCAGTGATACGGTATTAGTCCCTTTAGTAAATATCGTTTTGTCAGGCAGTGGTGCTAGTCGAAGTGTGATTGTGACACCTACTGCGAATGAAAATGGCAGTGCCACGATCACTTTAGCCGTTTCTGATGGTGAACTAACCACCGAAGAGAGTTTTGTGGTTACAGTCACCTCGGTGAATGATACACCGACCATTACGGCCATCAACGATCAAACGGTTACCGAATCGAACCCGACAAGTAGCTTAAGTTTTACAGTGGATGATGAAGAAACAACTGCGGGCTCTTTGATCGTCACGAGTAGTAGCAGTAATACGACTTTAGTGCCTACTGCGAATATTGTTATATCCGGCAATGACGCTAGTCGAAGTGTCATTGTGACACCCGTGACCAATGAAAGTGGAAGTGCCACGATTACCTTAACGGTGTCAGATGGTGAGCTAACGGCTGTTGAAAGTTTTGTAGTCACGGTGACGGCGGTCAATGATGCGCCGACAATTACCGCCATTAATAACCAAACTGTTAATGAGGATACTGCGACTAGCAGTCTTAGTTTTACGGTAAGTGATACAGAAACAGCGGCCAATAGTTTAACCGTCACTAGCAGCAGTAGTAATACGATATTAGTGCCTTCAGAAAATGTTGTTTTATCTGGTAGTGGAGCCGATCGAAGTGTGGTTGTTACACCGGTTGCGAATGAGAGCGGAAGCGCCACGATAACCGTAACCGTTTCTGATGGCGTGTTAACTGCATCGACGAGTTTTGTGGTCACAGTAAGCGCAATAAATGACGCACCGACAATTACAGCGATTAACAATCAAACCGTCAATGAAGATACCGCGACCAACAGTCTTAGTTTTACGGTAGATGACATTGAATCAGCCGCTAGTAGTTTAACCGTCACTAGTTCCAGCAGTAATACAATATTGGTTCCGTCGAGCAATATCGTTTTGTCAGGTAGTGGCGCTAGTCGAAGTGTAATTGTGACGCCAGCCGACAATGAAAGCGGCAGTGCCACTATTACTTTAACCGTTTCCGATGGTACGTTAACGACCAATGAGACTTTTGTGGTGACTGTGACGTCTGTTGATGATGCACCGACCATCACCGCCATTAATAATCAAACGATTGATGAAGACAATTTCACCAGTAGTCTCAGTTTTACGGTAGATGACGAAGAAACGGCTGCTAGCAGTTTAATCGTGACAAGCACTAGTAGTAATACGATATTAGTCCCTTCAGGTAATATTGTTTTGTCAGGCAGTGGGTCTAGTCGAAGTGTAATTGTAACGCCTTTTGATAACGAAAGTGGCAGTGCGACCATTACCTTAACTGTTTCCGATGGTACGTTAACTTCTGAAGAAAGTTTTGTGGTAACGGTCACATCGGTGAATGATTCACCGACCATTACCACCATTAATAATCAAACCATTGATGAAGACAATTCCACAAGCAGTCTCAGTTTTACGGTGGATGATGAAGAAACAGCTGCCAGTAGTTTAACCGTCACTAGTAGCAGTAGTAATACAATTTTAGTGCCTGCAGGAAATATTGTTTTATCAGGCAGTGGCGCGAGTCGAAGTGTGATTGTGACACCCGCTGCCAATCAAAATGGCAGTGCCACCATAACCTTAACCGTTTCCGATGGATCGTTTACTTCTGTTGAAACTTTTGTGGTCACGGTGACTGCGGTGAATGATTTACCCACTCTGACGAGTGTTGGAAATCAAGCAATCAATCAAAACGAAGCGACTGGGAGTTTAAGTTTCACGGTGGGCGATGTTGAGACCGCTTTGAATAGTCTAACAGTGACCAGTAGCAGTGATAACACGGCTTTAGTGCCATCCAGTAATATTACTTTATCGGGCAGTGGCGCTAATCGTTTGGTGCAGGTCACTCCAGCGAGCAATAAAAATGGCAGTGCAACGATTACCCTCACAGTCACGGATGGTAACTCTGCTTCACAGAGTAGCAGTTTTCTAGTTTCGGTCAATGCGCCGCCGACCGTGGATGCGGGTTTAAGCCAAACGGTGAGTAAAGATGCGGTGGTGAGCTTGACCGCTACGGCGACGGATCTCGATGGCAGTATCACTGCATATGCTTGGGAGCAAACGGCTGGGTCAACAGTGAGTTTCTCTGGGGCAGATACGGCTACTTTATCATTTACCGCACCAAATTTCACCGTAGATACAGCGCTGAGCTTTAGTGTAACCGTGACGGATGACGGCAATCTAACAGCCAGTGATAGCGTGACGGTGACGGTTGAGGGTTCCATTCCGGATTGGGCGAACAGTGATGTTGTGAGCATCGCGGATGGAACGACGAATAATTCGAAAGTGATCCCAGAAAACGGGTTGATTGGATCGCTTGAAGGACAAGGCGGCGTTTCTGGTGGAAGCGCGAGTTATTCCATCCCAATTGCTCTGCCACCGGGACGCGCTGGCATGCAGCCCAGTGTTTCACTCAGCTATTCTTCCCGAGGCGGTAATGGTGTTGTGGGAATGGGCTGGTCTTTAGGTATTGGCTCCGCGATAAGTCGTTGTGCACGTACCGAAGCACAAGATGATCGAATTGGCGGTGTGACTTATCATAATACGACTGATCGCGTTTGTTTAAATGGGCAACGGCTCATCAGTGTGTCGGGAAGCACAACAACTGCTGAATACCGTACAGAGATTGACAGTTTTCAAAAAATTAATCAGATTGGTAATCTCAATGATACTTCATCCCGTTTTGAAGTAATTTCCAAAGGTGGTTTAACCCAGTATTTTGGTACAACCAGTAACTCAAGAGTCATTCCCTCTGGCGCGCCTGCCACTCTCACTTGGCAACTAGAAAAAGAACAAGATCAATCCGGCAATACCATTGAATATATTTATGAACAAAATGCTGATGGTGAAGTGTTGTTAGAAGAAGTGCTTTATACCGGTTACAATTCCACTGCAGGTGATCGTAAAGTCAGTTTTGAATATGAGGCTAGAGATGATCGCAGTTCCTCCTATTTATCAGGTGGGCTAACTCGACAAACAGAACGTCTTAAAACCATCGAAACATACTATGGCGCGACTTTAATTCGCCGTTATACACTCAATTATAGTTATAGTCTCGCGTCAGGAAAAAGCCTATTAGCAGATGTTGAAGAATGCGCTTACAAAAATAGCATCGCCAATTGTTTACCAATCACCGAGTTTAATTGGCACAACAAAGCGATTGAATATGAGGTGGAAAAATTAGGTTATATCAGCGCTACGACAGGGAACTTAAATACCCAATTACAAAGTGAAAATAAAATAGAAAATGTAATGCCCCATGGCGATCGAGATGGCGATGGCTCATCGGATTGGAAAACTTGGTCGATGGATGCGGAAGGCATATTAACGGATACACATGATGACGATCAAACGACCTGTAGATATAATGGTTTAACCCACTCGCTTGTTTGTGCTGACGTCGATTTTGACCGTGATGGTAAAACCGACAGTTGGAAAATAGAAAATAATATTCTAAAAATAGCGTTAAGCCCTAATAATTGGCAAGATACCCTAGTATCGGCAAACAACGACAGCTTCATCAAATTAGCAGCCGACTTTAATGGCGATGGTTGGCCCGATCTTGTGATGCACGATAATCCTAGTTCCCCAACATTAACGCTTTATACTCATACTCAAAATGTCAGTGCACCTTATTCAAGTAACGGCCAAGTTATTTATAGTGCAAGTGGTACCAGTACCGATGCGCAATTTGTTGGTGATTTGGATGGCAATGGTCTGCCTGATTTCATTGAGGGTAGTTTTAGCCCTGGTTTTGGTAATGGATCCGTGCCTCAGGCTATCCCTCAAACAGCCTTTTTGACTAAGTTAGATGCGTCCAACAATATCTATTTTGATACTATCGATTTATCCACCCACGCTCGAACAGGCCTTGATTATGAAAACTTTTTCAACTTCTTCATGGACGTTAATGGTGATGGATTGACCGATTGGCTATCTTGGAAATCAGGTAACAGTACAAGTATTAGTTTTAATCAAGGTGATGGAACCTTCACTCCTTGGGCTGCACTGGGAGCAGGTGCGAGTTTCGCGGTCAGAATAGCGATTATAGACGTTTTAGGTGAACCCTTTGATCAAAACTATCCTAAATACCATGCGAGTTTTAGAGTCCTTGATATAAATAGTGATGGTAAACCTGAGCTTTTAGTACCCGGAAATCGAATWGTWGAAGCCTGYGCYAATTTAATWACYACYTCASWSRAYGGMWWTTCYAAYCCYGTYGTYAGTTTTTGCGGKGATGAGCTTTATGGAACAATYCGTACTATGKCSATAGGGYTACAAAARTATGAAACMCCYATCCAAACCAGYTTRTATGACGAYAGTATTTACGARTGGGATGCGATTTATTTTGATGAAAACGAAGATGGYAGTTATACCGCTCGTCGAGAGAGCTCTGGATTAATTGGCTCTGCCACACAAAGCTCRCCTATTAGYGCATTTGGYAATGGACTWACGGATTTNCTTNTTYACCTATCGWACWMGAGMMARTGAAGTGWCTTTGGGCAGTGGCTCTGGCACRGYKGTKGGYAATAAYTAYGGSGTTTAYGTGAACCGTAATCTKGGTACCGTCGATAATGAAGCYGWSAATGTTATTGGCTGYGAAATYAATAAYTCTTGTWWWGARGATGGYGATAARCGTTAYGAGCTAATMGAYACATTGAAATCRGTMGTMGATACAGCCATGGATAYTGAAWMGCGGTGGACTTATCGACCTTTATCYAGYCGAGATTTAGATGATGCKAMCWATGGTCCGCTRTAYGARGTGACKGGTTTTTCAAAYACCGTTGAYKCCTTTAATTTCACCTCAAGCATGTATGTGGTKGCAGCATATGAAACYTCGGATGGTATTGGCGGGTTTAAYCAAACGCAATATCGCTACAAAGACGCGGTTTACAATTATAAAGGACGAGGTTTTCAAGGGTTTCGTACCATTATAGTGGATAGTCCAAGCGGTATTCGTTCGGTCACGGACTTTCATCAAATGTTTCCTTTGGCTGGAAAAATTGAAGCCGCGAGAACTTGCTTAACCACCAGTGATGAGCTGTGTGAGGAAGGGAAATTAAGTGAAACCACTGTCACTAACTACATTGATAAAATCACCGCAAATGATGACAATGATAATGATACCAACCCAGTCTATTGGATCGTTCCGTCTGAAACCATTGAAACCAGTTATGACTTAACGACGGGCAATATTTTATCTCAAAAAACCGTAACGGTTGATGTTTCAAATTTAGACAATTACGGCAACGTTGAATATTCAGAGCAATTGGTGGACACAGGTTTAAGCCAAGTCTTAACCAAAACCACTAATGTTTATGATATAGACGAATCCAACTGGTGGATCAATAAACTCACAGATTCAACCGTCAAGGTAGAAACCACTGTTGGCTCAGCTCTATGGGACAGTAACCTTGATCCCATTAAAGAAATACAAACCATTTACACCTACGACAATACAAACCGTAAACCCATTGAGGTCACAGTCACGCCTATGCAAGGTGAAGGTTACGCCACACAAATTAATACCGAGTATAACAACTACGGTTTACCAACATTCGTTACCACTCAAAAAGTAGACGGCAGTGAAATGCGCAGTATCACAACCACCTATTCAAACGATGGGGAATCATTAAGTGAAGATGGGTATTTTGTTTATGAAATCATTAATGATTTAGGTCACTCGGTCACCAGCAAAACCTTTCCAGAGCATGGTCAGGTGAAAAGTATATTAGATGCGAATGATCTATTAATTGAAACCGCCTATGATGCCTTTGGTCGTATTGAGCAAGTCACCCCGCCGGTCGGAACCGGTCAACCAGCTTACAGTCGTTTTGCTGATTGCAGTGGCGGTTGTGATGAAATTACCTCAATTACACCAACGGATATAACCGATGTGAGTGATATGGCAAGCTTAGTCGCCTACAAACTCACCACCTACACAGCCGGTGCACCCGAAACCACGCTTTATAAAGATCAATTCAATCGAGTTTTGTTTGTTAAAACCCAAGGGTTTGATGGCAGTCCTATCTTTACTCGTGTTGAATATGACCACTTAGGTAGAAAACGCTTTGAATCAGTTCCCTCCTTTTTAGTGGATGAAAATAGTGGCGTTCATTATCAATCCTTTGATGAGCAAGGTCGTTTATTACAAAAGAAAATCGATGAGCCAAGTATTGGCGGAAGTCCTCAATCTTTTACGGTAACGTATAGTTACAGTGACCATCAAACGACTATTCAAGCAGTCGGAACCACCAAGACTTTGAAAAATATGACTCGAACCTATAATGGTATCGGTCAACTCATGAGAACCATCGATGCCATTGGCGGTGTCACAGAATACGCCTACGATGCTATGGGTAACCCAATAGTCCTGCAAGATGCCCTCGGTAATGCCATCACAGCAGAATATAATGCCCTCGGTCAAAAGAAATACGTGATTGACCCTAACATGGGACAAAAAGATTTCACCTACAGCGACTTTGGAGAAGTTGAGTCTGAAACCGATGCCAATGGTGATACCTATCGTTATGCCTACGATGACTTAGGGCGTTTAACCTCCCGCAGTCTTAACAACCAAGTAGAAGCCAGTTTTACGTTTGATGGTGTTTGTAAAGGCGCACTAGATAAAGAGACTTTAACGGATAGTAACGCCTTCCAAAAAGACTTTGGTTATGACAGTTATTGTCGACCGATATCTAGCACGACCACCATTGATGGTGCAACCTTCACCCAAACCACGCAATACGATAGTTATTACGGCCGAGTCAAAGGCGGTCAAACCGTCAGCGGTTTAATCCTTGAAACGCTTTATAACGATTATGGTTATGCTACTCATAGTCAAAATGCCGCCAGCGGATATATCTATCAAGAAATTGAACAGATGAACGCGAGAGCGCAATTGACTCAGGCGAAAAAAGCCAATGGCATATTAAATGAAGTGTTGCAATACACACATGAAACGGGACAAATGGAATCGATTTGGACGGATACAGTCGCGGGTGGTAATCAGCGTCATCGGATCAATTATGAGTATGATGACTTTGGAAATCTAGATAAACAAACCGTCGAAAATCTTGATAGTGAACTCAATGTCATTACCTCAGTAGAAGATTACATTTACGATGACTTACACCGGTTAACCAACTCAAGCCAAACCATTGATAAGTTTACGGTAGTGGGTGATACCATCAATAGTAGTATCAATTACACCTATGATGCAGTCGGTAATATCTTAGATAAAGACGATTACGGTAGCGGATTTGTTTATGGTGATAGCAATAAAACCACTCGTAATGCAGGACCAAACGCCATATTAAGCATGAATAAAAATACTGGCGGAACTGCTGAGTACACTTACGATAACAACGGCAATATGTTGCTTTCAACTGTAGATAGTACAACCGAAAGAACGTTAACTTACAACGCCTTCAACAAACCCTTAACCATCACTAAAAACAGCATTACCAGCACCTTTAGTTATGGCGCTAGCCAAATGCGTTACAAGCAAGTGAAAACTAATGGCATTGCCAATGAAGATGAAACCACCCTTTACATTGATAAAGCCTATGAGGAAATCACCCAAAATGGTGTGACTAAAAAGCGCAGTTACTTAGGTGATGCCATTCTAACGGAAACCATTGGCGGAACTGATGATGGTTTTAAGATTGGGTTTGTGCATAGAGACAGGCTCAATTCCACGGTGACAATCACTGATGAAAATGGCAATGTTGTTGACAATAAAAGCTTTGATCCCTTTGGTAAACCGAGAGAGGGAACCTTTAAACGGGTTGATTCAGATAGTATTGAAATTCCAACGACATTGGAAATCATTCGAAATCTAAACGGTTATGAGGAACATACTAATCGTGGGTTTACCGACCATGAGCATTTGGATGATGCTGAGTTGATCCATATGAATGGACGGGTGTATGATTATAACTTAGGGCGATTCTTGAGTGTTGATCCTTTCATACAAGACTCTGGCAATAGCCAGAGTATGAATCCGTATAGTTACATTTTGAACAACCCATTAAGCGGAACTGATCCGAGTGGTTATATGCGGAGAAAGCAGGGATTTAGTCAGAATTGGAGCGGTGGCAATACTAACATTAACAAAGTCAAAACCAAAGATATCAAAAAAATAACAGTTAACAAAGATACTGGTAATGTACGGGTTCAATTAACAAATGGAAATGTAGTACAGGGGACTGTTTCTAAGCCTAAAAACGTTAATATTGGTAGTCAATCACAGGTTGCAAAAAACAAGCCTGGTGTAGCCAGTGTGGGGAGTGGTGCTGGTGGGGATGTAGCTACTGCCGTTATCGCTGGTGGAGCATTGTTAGGTAAAGAAGCTGGTAAAAAGGTTGTCGGTGCATTACTTGGAGGAACTGGAGTTGGTGCTGTTATTATGGGGCTAACCCCAAGTGCCGTTGCTGATGCAACTCAAACTATGGATCAAGATGCCTACGCTGAAAAAGCTCATCAAGAGGAAATTCAAGGCTGGGCTGATGAATCTTTAAAAGAGGAAATTCGTAGGCCAACATCAGAGACTCTTGCAAAAACCTTGGCTGCTGTGGGTGAAGCAAAACCTGCCGATGGTTATGAAGCGCACCATATCGCCATATTATTTGGGTTTAAAAATAAAAGGGCTGCACCCACAGATGCAATGAGAGATTTATTATCAGCTCACAATATTGATATTAATGGAGCTGAAAATTTAGTTTGGCTACCAAAAAATCATGCAGCACGTATTCCTGGAGATCCAGCAACACCACATCATTTCGCTCATCGCTTACCAGTTCTCATAGCTGTTAATAGAAGGCTACAAGCTGGTGCTGCTGCTGGAGGTAGGGTTGGTGTAAGAGCTGCACTAGCTGGTGTTAAATCAGATCTTCGTTCTGGAACTATATTTTGGTGATTTATATATGAATTTGTTTAAATTTAATTATTGTGTTGAGAGTTGTGCTTTTACAACATCCAATGACGAAGGTTCAAGGATTCTACGGAATGAACTATGTAATGGGAATCATGTTGAATCTTATGCCGATAAAATTAGTTTAGAATTGCTTGAAGGAAGTGAAAAAGAGTTAAAACTTCGTGACTTTGTTTATTTGTATGATGATGGTTTATTGAGTACTCATAAAACTTTTGAAATATTAGAAAAATATTTGAGTGAATGTGGGGAATGGACAAGAATGTTCTTCAAGGATACTCCTTACTATTTTTTTAGTACTTTAAAGACCTTAGATTGTTTAGATGAAGAAAAAACAATTTATGATATATATAAAGGCTCTATCGAAGAATTGAAGGGTGCTAAATATGGTATTAAGAAACATGTTTTTAAAGATTTGGACTATACTGGCTATCCAATTTTTAGGATCAAGCAAAAACCTTTTCCAATTGTTACACAAGGATTTATTGATATCTTAAGTGAACATGAGTTAACTGGTCTGAAATTTGAGAAACTCAACTAAGTGAAACCCTGAACAGCAATTCTCGGTGAACTAGAACTTTCTAAGCAAAATGTTATATTTTAGTATTTTTTATAGTCAAGGTCTTATTATTTGATTTTTTCCTCTCTCAATACTTTAGTTACAGGCAGGGATCTAGCTACACAATCACGTGCAAATAATCCAGATTATACTTTCTACGAATTTTTAAAACCGATCTTGATATCTTCTTGATCTTCTAATAAATAGTGCCAGACCGAGAAAGCGGTTATTGCAATAAAATTCCATTTTTGTTAATCCTTAAAAATTAACATTCAAATATTCTTAATATAAATGGAGAAGTTT
>NVVT01000008.1 GCA_002733465.1 Kangiella sp. | reverse complement strand
CCTGTCTTAACAGACAGCTAGTCACCCAGTTTTGCCTGGTGACATTAGCGAACGGGAACCACCTGATCCCATCTCGAACTCAGAAGTGAAAACGTTCAGCGCCGATGATAGTTTGGGGTTTCCCCATGCGAAAGTAGGTCATTGCCAGGCTCTTATTCTAGAAAGCCCCATCCTATCGGATGGGGCTTTTTTTTGTCCTGCTTTTATTCAATATTTTGCTTTTAACTTTTAGGTCTGTCTTTCTAAACATATCTGTTATGATTATTAGTTAATTATACAATTACCACTCATAACAACAATAAGGAAACAGTAATGCAAAACTCTACCATCCTACTACCTATGTTAATTCAAGTTTCACTAACTCTTTTCATCTTTATACTTTTAGGGATGAGAAAAACTGCCGCTATTAAAGCGGGTGGAGTAGATAGAGAAAAAACAGCATTAGATAATAGTGCCTGGCCTGAAGCTGTTGTTAAAGTATCAAATAACATCGGTAATCAATTTCAAACGCCGATTCTTTTTTATGTTTTGTGCACCATGTTTTATCTAACAGATTCTGTGTCTATGGCCGTTTATGTTTTGGCGTGGGTCTATTCTATCACTAGATTAATACATGCTTTTGTTCACGTAAGTTCTAATTTTGTTCCCGCTAGGTTTGGTTTATTTATGATTGGCGTTGTTTGTCTAATTGCTATGACGGTTATCGCGTATATGAATATGCCGATATCACTATAACTAGCAGAATTAAAATGAAAGATAAGTCCGTATGAAAGGAAGACTGTTTGATAGTAATTCTCCGGAAAATCGCGCTCGACGAGATCTAGTCCACGATAGATGTCGAGCTTATACCCGCTCTCCCAGCAAAGGTCATTTTAAAAAATTAAAGACGTTATTTAATACATGCGGTAATGATGTTCGAATTGAATATGGTTTCCATTGTGATTATGGTGCTAATATTTCTTTTGGGGAACGTGTTTACATCAATATTAATTGCACTATTCTTGATGGCGCTGATGTAATCATTGGTGATGATGTTTTAGTTGGTCCTAATGTACAATTGATTACTGTCAATCATGAAATCCAAGCGAATGCTAGACTAAATAAGAAAGCTTATGTTCAAAGTATAGAAATTGGAAACAATGTTTGGATTGGTGCGGGTGTTATAATACTTCCTGGAGCGATTATAGAAGATGACGTCGTTATTGGAGCTGGCAGTATTGTAACGGGGTTGCTTAAAAGTAATCAGCTATATATTGGTAACCCTGCTCAATCTAATAGAGCTATTGAATAAGGAAAAATTATGAGTATATTCATTAGAAATAGTTTCATCTTAAGCATTCTATTTTTAAGTGCTTGCCAAGAAGAAAAATCAGCAGTATCTGAAATATTACGTCCAGTAAGAACCATTATTATTCAACATCCTAATAGCGGAAAGGTTATGCAATATGCCGCAGTGGTTGATGCATCCCAAAAAGCAGATTTATCCTTTAAAGTGTCCGGCGAATTAGTTCACGTTTATGTTAAACAAGGCGATGAAGTTGAAACAAATCAAATTTTAGCAAAACTTGATGATACGGATATAAAATTATCTTTAGCTGAAGCACAATCTGCATTTGATAAAGCCAGGGCTGATTATGATAGAGGAGCAACGTTAATCAAAAAGAATGTTATTTCTAAAGCTGACATGGATCAACTAGAAGCGCAGTATTCAAGTTCGAGTACTCGATTAGAAGGTGCTAAAAACAATTTGAAATATACTAAACTCTACGCTTCATTTGACGGCGTAATTGCAAAGAAATATACAGAAAGTTTTCAAGAAATAACAGCTAAACAACCGATTTTTGCGCTACACAATATTGAAGAAATTCATCTTAAGATAAATGTACCTGAAAGTGTCATTATTCAAATTCCGAGAAATGATGCTAGTCGAACAATATTTGCAATATTTGATGACATCCCMAATCAAAAANTTCCCNGCAGAGTTTAAAGAAGTTTCTTTGCAAGCKGATGAAATTACSAAAACYTATGAAGTAACRTTTAGTATGAYTTCRCCAAAAGATCATACRATTCTGCCKGGWATGACTGCYATTTTRCGYGGTAAKCARAGAATGACWAGTGMAGATAAAAAGAARCGRTTYTATYTWCCTAGCAATAGTGTKTTAAAAGACTCAMAKGGAAATTTTGTYTATGTRGTKGAGGCTAWTGRTRAWGGYAAAGGRAAAATTAAGAAGTTGTCRGTAACGATTGGRGAAATTACATCAGAGGGWATYGAAGTTTTYTCAGGCGTATCAARCGGGGAGTATTTAGTRACAGCCGGYGTTAGTAARATWTCARATGGAATGATCGTTNAAKTYSMYMCYMRKCACTARYCTTAAACTYTAGAGACTCATTCAATGAATAARCTAAATCAATGAACATAACYAGATTAGCMATATCMAATAACCGTACATCKTTTGTWATTTTATTTTTTATYGTTGTTGCAGGCATTMRTGCKTATCAACAAATGCCTAAAGACTATGATCCTGGATTTATCMTTCGTACTGCACARGTYATTACTCACTTTCCCGGTGCGAGTCCTTCGCGCGTTGAATATCTAGTTAGCGACAAATTAGAAAAAGCGATCAAAGAACTACCTGAATTAGATTTTGTAAAAAGTGAATCTAGAACCGGTATCTCAATCATTAGTGTCAATATCAAAGAAAGCTATAAAAATATGCGACCGATTTGGGATAAACTTCGTCGAAAAGTGCAATCAGCACAAAGCGAACTTCCTTCTGAGGCGCAAACGCCTGTAGTAAATGATGAGTTCGGCGATGTCTATGGAATAGTATTGGGATTAACCGCAGAAGGTTTTAGTTTTAGGGAATTAAAGGAGATTACTGATACCGTTAAAGATGAATTCTTAAAGTTGTCCGAAGTCGGAAAAGTTGATGTTTTTGGCGCACAGGAAGAGCGAGTTTTTATTGAATACAATAATGCGCGACTGTCAGAGCTAAAACTTTCACCGTCTCAATTAAGCGCGCAATTAGCCGATAGAAATATTGTGATACCAGGTGGCAGTATCAATTTATCAAATGAACGTATTTCGTTAGAACCAACCGGAAATTTTGAATCTATTGAAGAAATAGCGAAAACTATAGTGCAGATCCCCGGTAGCGACCGCGTGCTTTATCTTGATGAGATTGCAAAGGTGTCTAGAGGCTATATTGACCCCTTTGAGTCAAAATTAAATGTATCGGGAACTGAAGGATTAGTCATTGCACTTTCGATGAGAGATGGTGGTAATAATATAATTCTGGGTAAGCAAGTAAAAAAAATCATTCGCCGTTTAACTGGCATTTATCCGATAGGTGTCGATTTTTCATATCTTTCGTTTATGCCCCAAGAAGTTGTAGAGAAAGTTAATGATTTTGCTTCCAATTTAGTTCAAGCGATAGTCATAGTCACATTAGTCATGCTATTCAGTTTAGGATTACGAACAGGTTTGATTGTCGCGGTTTTGATTCCTTTAAGTATGGTATTCGGTATTTTGATAATGTCTTGGTTTAATATAGGCATCGATCAAATATCTTTAGCCGCA
Source organism: Kangiella sp. (assembly GCA_002733465.1). Classification (GTDB taxonomy): domain Bacteria; phylum Pseudomonadota; class Gammaproteobacteria; order Enterobacterales; family Kangiellaceae. The sequence continues at coordinate 208,748 of NVVT01000008.1, read as the reverse complement.
CTGATTATTTCCCTTGGCATGTTGGTTGATAACGGTATTGTCATGTCGGAAAGTATTATGGTTCAAATGACTCAAGGTAAGAAAACCATTAATGCTGCTATCGATTCCGCTAATGAATTAAAAATACCATTATTAGTATCTTCATTGACAACGGCAGCCGCATTCTTGCCCATATTTTTGGCTGAGTCTGCGACAGGCGAATATACGGCATCACTGTTTAAAGTGGTAACGATTACTTTGTTGTGTTCTTGGCTTTTATCAATGACTATGATCCCGTTGTTATGTGTTTACTTCCTGCAAGCCAAACAACCCAAACAAGACTTTGAAACAAGTTTCTTTAAAAACTATCGGTTCCTATTAACTTGGCTTATTGAAAAAAAATGGCAAACGCTTATCGCTACGATTCTTGTTTTTATGCTTTCAATTGCTGGCTTGCAGTTGGTTCCAAAATTATTTTTTCCGCCATCTGACAGAGCTTATTTTAAAGTAGAATTAGAGTTGCCGATTGGAGCAACTATAGATGCGACTGAAGCGATGGTCGACAAAATAGAAGCACACATGCAAACTCATCTTAAAGTAGGGCACAAGCGTCAACAGGGAGTGACCAATTGGGTGACTTATATCGGAAGCGGTGGCCCTAGATTTCTGTTAACCCATAATCCAAAACCGAAAAGCGCAAATTACGCTTTAATGGTTATCAATGTAACCAGCACAGAAATAATCGAAACTATAATGAACGACATGGATCGCTATACGTTTGATTATTTTCCGGATTTACTAGTCAAATTTAAAAAGATAGAAAATGGTAAACCGATTCCGAATCCAATCGAAATTCGTTTAAGTGGTAATAACACGGATGAACTTCTAGAAATTAAAGATAGCATTGTAGAAAAAATGAATACCATGCAAGGACTAAAGTCTATCAGTGATAATTGGGGTATGCCAATTAAAAAACTATTGATAGAGATTAACCAAACTCGCGCTAGAAGGGCTGGAGTCTCTAGTAAAGATATTGCTATATCTTTAAGAACTGGTTTAACTGGACTAGAACTAACTCAGTATCGTGAGGGTGACACGGTAATACCCATTATTATGCGTACGGTTGAAAAAGACAGAAAGGATATTTCAAAGTTGGAATCGCTTTCTGTTTATTCACAAGCCAGCGGTAGCTCGGTTCCGTTGAAACAAGTCGCTGATATTAAAGTTGTTTGGGAGCCCGCGTTGGTTATTCGTCGAGATAGAATGAAAACAATCACTATCGGTTCACAACTAACGACAAAAGTTAGCGCGAATGAAATGTTTGAAGCATTAGATCCCTGGTTAAAAGATGAACAGAAAAATTGGCCTATTGGCTATTTTTATGAATTCGGTGGTGAAGCGGAATCTTCACAAAAAGCGAATCAGTCAATTATAGATAAGTTACCGATTGCTGTGTTTATTATTATTCTATTATTGGTTGCACAATTTAATTCTATTCGAAAATCAATTATTGTTTTATCAACCATACCGCTTGGAATTATTGGTGTTGTCGTTGGTCTGTTGGTTGGTCAATCTTTCTTCGGCTTTATGACTTTGTTAGGAATTATTTCCTTAGCGGGGATTGTTATTAATAATGCGATTGTTTTGTTAGAAAGAATAAAGATTGAATTAGAGGATCAAAGTCAAACGCCTGTTGACGCGATAATACAAGCTTGCCAAAAAAGACTACGTCCTATTGTATTAACAACCGCGACAACCATCATGGGTTTAATCCCTTTATATTTAGGAGGAGGAGAAATGTGGGAACCCATGGCGCTTGCGATTATGGGAGGATTGTTATTTTCAACTGTTCTGACACTTGGTGTAGTACCAGTTTTTTATGCATTACTATATGGAATAACATTGAATACAAAAACATCGAAGAGTTAGATGCTCTTTTCACCACCACTAATCAAAGCAACACTCATTAAACGATATAAGCGTTTTTTAGCCGATGTTGTGCATCCTGAATTGGGTGAATTTACAGTCCATTGTCCCAACACAGGCTCTATGAAAAACTGCTGGCAACCGGATTGGAATGTTTGGCTTCAAAAAAGTGATAATGCAAAGCGTAAATATCCTTATACGTGGGTTTTAACCGAGAACGAATACGGAGACTTGATAGGTATTAATTCTGCTTCGGCTAATAAGTTAGTTCTTGAAGCCTTACAGCAAAACAAAATCAAAGAAATATCTAATATTAAAACAATTCAGCCTGAAGTTAAATATGGTCAGGAAAATAGCCGTATAGATTTTCTTGTTGAACATACTGATGGTACTAAGACTTATATTGAAGTGAAAAGTGTGACTTTGATGGATGAACGCAGTAGCGAAAATGGACTGGGGTTAGGTCAATTTCCTGATGCGGTCACAGCAAGAGGACAAAAGCACGTTCGAGAGTTAATGGACTGTATTGATAAAGGCGATAATGCAATTCTATTTTTTATGGTGCAACATACTGGGATTGATGTTGTTGAAATTGCTGAGAAAATTGATCCCGAATATGCCAGTTTAGTGGAACAAGCGATTAAAAAAGGCGTTAAAGTCTTAGTTTATAAAGCGAAAATTAGCACCACGAATATTGCTTTAGATCATTCCATCCCATTTCAATTGTAAACAATAAAACTAAACCGCCACTATCACTCTAACCGATTCTAATTTCACTTCTGTCTCAGCTAGATATTTCTCTAACAGTTCAGTTTGACGGTTTAGATAAGTGATTTCTTCAGGGCGAACGTTAGGATTAATTTGTTTTAAATTATTGAGTCTATCCACTTCGTTAGTCTGTTGGATTTTCATGGAATCTAGAGATTTTTGTTTGATATCATTTCCCAAATTTTGAGCTAGCTGTTTAGCTTTATCCAAAATTGCTTTGACTATTTTTTCTTCACTTTTCAAGACCAAGCGTGCATTGACTTTATCTAGTTTTTTGCACTGACTGCTCAATTGATCATGACTCACATTGTTAGCTAAATTAGCACCCTTGTCGTTCATTAATAATCGAATACAAGTGAAAGGTAAAAAGCGTTGTGCTTGTAGATATTTTGGCGCAATACTTTCTAGTTTAAATAAGCTTTCGATTAAAATGGTACCAGCTTTAATCCCTTTGTTCTTCAAAATACAAACGCTGGCATTACCTTTGTTTTCATTTAAAATCAGGTCAATTGCACCGCTTACCATGGGATGTTCCCAAGTTAAAAAGTGCATATCATCACGGCTCAAGGCTGTTGCTCTATCAAAAGTTACGGTTAATCCATCTTCGGGTAAACTAGGAAAATTCGCAACAAATTGATGATCACCTGGACGAACTACAATCGCTTTTTCAGAATGGTCTTCAAAGTCCACACCAAATCGATGCCAAGTTTTTTGCATAAATTCTTGCGGTGATATTTCATCCATTTCTTCAAGGTTTTTAATCAGTACATCGGCTTTTACTTGATTGAATGACGTCATCGCTAAAAGTTTATCTTTTCCTTTTTCTAAATGACTACATAACTCTTGATGAATGGTTTGAGTTTTTTCAATTAAAGGACTATACAGATCTGCAAATTCATTGGTTTCTATGTCTAGATTTGCAATAGAAAATAATTTTAATTTTTGCTTTAGCTCTTCACCTGTTTGTGAAAATATTTGAGTACCTGCAGGGTTGGTTCTTCTAAATGCATTCATGCCTTGTTGATACCATTTAAAAAGAATCTCTTGAGCTGAGTTCTTAATGAAAGGTACATGGATTTGAATAGTATTCTTTTGACCAATGCGATCGAGTCTACCGATTCTTTGTTCTAACAGATCAGGATTGAGCGGTAAATCTAGAAGCACCAATTGATGACTAAATTGAAAATTACGTCCTTCACTACCAATTTCGCTACAAATAATCGCCCGCGCACCATCTTCAAAATCAGCAAAGTGAGCCGCTGCTCTGTCTCTGCTGATTAAATCCATATCTTCATGGAAGGTGCAACAGTTGATGCCTAGTTTAAAGCGACAGTAAAGGTCTAGGTTAATGGCTGTTTCTTTACTGGCACAAATAATCACGACTTTATCATTACGATGTTCTTTCAAATATGTTTTTAGCCAAGCAACTCTCGGATCATGTGGACACCATTGATCATCTTCAAATCGTGTTTCAGGATGAATCGCTTGAGCTAATTCATCGAAATCATGCAAATCTTTTAGGCTATTATTTTTTAGCAATTCATTGTAGCTTTCATTTGATTCTAAAGCGTAGGAAGTAATTTCTCGTTTAGGAAAACCGCTAACATTATTTCGAGTATTTCTAAAAACAACGCGTCCTGTACCATTTTGGTCGAGTAAATTTTTTATTTGTTTTTCTGTATCCGCTTTCGATTCTTCTGTTTCAAAAGCAGTCAGTTCTTCTATTTGTTCTGCGGTATCTTCGTAATCTTCTTGTTCTTTTTTAAACGCTTCTAAGTCATAAAACCGATTCGGATCGAGTAGCCTTAATCGCGCAAAGTGACTTTCGATCCCCAGTTGTTCTGGTGTTGCCGATAACAATAATAATCCAGGTGTTTGTTGGGCAATTATTTCTGCATTAATATATTCTATGCTGGCTTTTTCTTTAGACCATTGTAAATGATGGGCTTCATCAATAATTAACAAATCCCATTCACCTTGAGCCATTTCATCAATATCACAATTAGCCATTGTTTCAGTTGAGCACAACACTAATTGTTCACTTAGATAGATGTTTTCTTCAACTATTTCGGTTTCTAATAATTCAGACTCGGTATTTTCTTCCTCAGCAAACTCATCCACTAAAGACGATTTCAATGCATCTATTCGAGATTCGTCAAAAATATGAAAATGCAAATTGAATCGCCGATACATTTCCACAAACCATTGATGAATTAAACTTTGTGGAACAATAATCAAAGCTCGCTGAGCACGATGACTTAGCAATTGTTGATGCAAAATCATTCCAGCTTCAATGGTTTTACCTAATCCCACTTCATCGGATAATAAAACACGAGGCGCAAAGCGAGCACCTACTTCGGATGCGATATATAGTTGGTGGGGTATTAGATCGACTCTTGGTCCTTGTAAACCTAATACCGGCGAACGTTCGAGCTTACTTTTAGCCTGCATGGCGGAATAACGTAATTGAAACCATTTTAATGAATCAACTTGACCTGAAAATAAGCGATCGCTGGCTTGAGCTAGCTCTAGTTTATGACTAAGTTGTGTTTCTGGGAGTGGTAGTAATTTATCTGTATTTTCGGGATCGCAAACCATGTAAATCAAAGTGTCATTTAAGTTCTCAACACTTTGWATGRTAAATTKYTCTCCATGKGAGGTTTCAATRRCTTGACCTTTTTGATAGCGKACWCGMGCWARCGGKGCACTTGATYTGGCGTAATTTCTTTGCTCTTCAGTTGCAGGAAAGTAAACACCAATTAAACGGTGATCAACACGTTCAATGATACCAAGCCCTAATTCCGTTTCATTTTCACTAAGCCAGCGCTGGCCAATGGCAAAATCAGTCATAAATTATCAATTCAAAGTTAAGAAAAAGTTAACAACAGTCACGATCCGTCAAGATCAATTTTGGAGGCGGATTATACGTGATCCATTCAAGAGTTTCATTGTTGATTTTGACTAAATAAACCCTACTAAAATACTCAACTTTTTAAAAACTGGACTACACTCATGTAATGGGCGGAATTCTTTTATAGCTGTAGATATGAATGTATTGTTAGTAGATGACGATTTAGTCGACAGAAAGCATATTCAACGTACCTTGAAGCGTGGAAGTGCGGATATTATTGTTGTTGAAGCTGAAAATGTTGATTTAGGTCTGGAACAGCTTAAACAAAACAAATTTGATGTTGTATTGTGTGACTTTAATATGCCTAGAAAGACTGGGATGGACATGATTAACGCCCTAAAAGTTAGCAATGAATCCGAATCTAAACTAGGTACACCTATTATTATCATTAGCACATCTGAAGATGATGCTCTCGCTGTGCAATGTTTAGAGGCTGGTGCACAAGACTTTTTAACTAAAACGGATATCACCGGTTTTAGGTTACGTAGAGCAATAGCTTCGGCTAAAACTCGATTTAAGTTAGAAGAAAGGTTAGTTAAAAGCCACCAAAAAATCCAAGTATTGGCTGAGCAAGATGGTTTAACTAAGCTTGCAAACCGCCATATGTTTGATATTCAATTAGAACAATCACTGAATGACTTAAAGCGTAACAAAGATCGAGTGGCACTCATCTTGTTAGATTTAGATCATTTTAAAGATGTAAATGATAACTATGGGCATGATGTCGGCGATGAACTTTTACAAAGAGTGGTTAATCGCATCAAAGGGTGTTTGAGAGGGAGTGTAGTTTTTGCAAGGTTAGGTGGTGATGAATTTGCGATAATTTTACCTCAATTAGAGTCAGTGCATATTGCCGATAAAGTCGGTGGAAGAATTCTTAAAGTATTAGAAAAACCTTTTTTAATAAAAGGTGTGATGGTTTCGATTGGTGCGAGTATTGGCATTGCTTTTTGTCCTGATAATGCCAAAAATAGGACTGAGATATTTAAGTTTGCCGATATTGCCATGTATAAAGCCAAAGCACTGGGTAGAAATCAAATCGCCTTTTTTGAAGATGATATGCAAAAGCAGTTTTTATCGAGAATAGAAGCGGAAACCAGACTGCGAAAAGCAATTAAAGCGAAATCATTTGAATTACATTATCAGCCAGTCTTTAACGGTGATAACCTTAATGAAATTGGTTATGAAGCGTTGATTCGGTGGGTTGCAGATGACAATCCAATGAGACCCGATGAGTTTATTCCGATTGCGGAGGAAACGCGCTTAATTAATGAGTTAGGTCAGTGGATCATCGACCAAGCGATTCACCAATTAAGTTTGTGGAATAATGCAAAAGTAGAAAGTGACCATTCTAAATCACGTAAAATGGCAATCAACTTGTCGCCTGTTCAGTTATCAGATATTAATCTCAGTTGCTTTATTAAAGAATGTTTAGACAAATATAATGTATCCGCTGAAAATATAGAATTTGAATTGACAGAAACGGCGTTGTTAGATGTATCAGAGCAAACCGTTCAGGTCATAGAGAGTATCAGTGCGTTAGGTTGTAAAATTGCATTAGATGATTTTGGTACAGGTTACTCTTCTATTTCTCATTTGCATCAATTTCCCATCGATACGGTAAAAATAGACAAGTCTTTAATGCCAACGGGTACCGATAAAGAAAAAAATTATAAATTAGTCCGAGGTCTCGTGGCGATGGCAAACTCCTTAGAATTGAATATCGTCGCAGAAGGTGTTGAAACTTTAGAACAAGTTGAAATGTGCCAAAAACTGAATATACAATGTTTGCAAGGTTTCTTTTTATCCAAACCGCTTTCTGTATCTCATATAGATGATATGCGAAGAGCTTTAACTAAAAGAAAAACAATAAACATCAAGGATTAAAAAGTAAGCTCCCTCTCACGTCACCAAAAGTAGGTCCCATGAGGGAAGGGAGAGGGGATATAAAATAGGAATACCAATGCAAGACAAACTAAATCAACAGCGCTTACTTTTTCTCGTAGTATTAGTCAGCATCTTTCCATTTGTCCTTAATTTATTAGGAGTAGATTTCAGCTCTATTTCAATTAATTTTCAAGACACTAAAAACACTTTAGCGGATGTTACGCCAGATGATAAATTTCACGCAATTAAAGGTGGAATGCATCATGCTTTATTAGAGTGGACTGCGGTTAGTATCGCTTTGATCGCTGGTTTTGCTTCATTTCTTCACTATTATTTATACCGAGATGTATCTGTGCCCGTGATTGGAATGGCATTATTATGCGCTGGGTTTACCGATGCTTTTCATACGCTAGCGGCCACAAGAATTATTTCTGCCAATGTTCCTAATACAGATTTCATTCCATTCACTTGGGCTTTCTCCCGCATATTTAATGCAACCTTGATGATTGTGGGTGTTAGCGTTAGTATTTATATTAGAAATAAATATTTTTTAGACGGAAGTAAAGCAAGATTTAAGTGGCAAGACCAATATGGATTTAGGGTTCTATTTATTGTCAGTAGTATTTTTATAGGTCTAGCGATTATATCCGTCATTTTAGCCGCCACAAGTGAAAGCTTACCGCAAACAACTTTTAAAAACGCATTAATTACTCGTCCCTATGATGTGCTACCACTCGCATTGTTTTTCTTTTCTGGTGCTTTAGCTTGGACTTGGTATAAAAAGACACCGACTATAGTTGGCTACGCACTACTGCTTAGTCTAATACCTGAAATTATTACTCAAGTACATATGGCGTTTGGATCTACCGCACTATTTGATAATCATTTTAATATTGCTCACGCGTTAAAGGTGGTTGCTTATATTTGTTTACTTGGCGGTATATTGACTAGTTTGTTAGATTTTTCCAGCCAAACCAGCCAAACCAGCCAAACCAGCCAAACCAGCCATAAAAACACCAATACTCAATGGAGTAACTCTAAACTTAAATTATTAAAAGTAGGTAGYGCAAAATATCCGCAAACATTSRTAATACCAGCATTCACTTTTGCTYTAGCGCTWTTGATCACTTTATTTATTACYGAAATTTATCAAAATGATACYGARAAATTATTTARACAAGARAAGTTAAGTCAGTTAAATAAAGAGGCAATAGTTGTTGAAAATTTGATTAAAGCGATTTACGAAAGAGCTGAAAGTGAAGTTGGTTTTTTAAGTAATACACCACCGGTTCAAAACATCATTAAAGCGCTAAAAATAAAGGATACAAAAGCCGATAAAATTTGGCGTGCAAGACTTAATACTATTTTTCAATCTTTAATCAATAACGAACGCGTTTATGACAAAATAAGGTTTGTACAATTGGTCGGGAATAATACTGAGTTAGTAAGTGCTTATCGTCAAAGCGGGCAAGTTTTTGTAACGCCTCCATCAAAGCTTGGGGAAGTCATCGATGAAAATTTACTTGCGCATTTAAGTGACCTTCCTGGGCATATTAGCTTTAATACAGAAAGTCAGCAATATTCAACCTTGAAGATTGTTAGACCTATTTACGATCAAAAGAATCAAGTTCCATTTGGTTTGCTGGAATTACAAATAAACTTATCTCTATTTATTAGTCATCTAGAATTAGATTCTCTTTTTCACAGAAAAATTCTAATAGCTTCAAGTGGTGGTCATGTTTTGTCAGAGTACCATGCTAATGGTCATGAACTCTCTTTTATTAAAACTGGAGAGTTATTGCAAGACCTAATCCCTGGTTTAAGTGACGCAGTAGCGAATAACATTTCCACATTTGATTTAGTTAATTCTTTTGACGCAGATAACGATCAAACTAAAACAAAGCCATTTAATGGACACTACCGAACAATGCTCATGAGAAAAGGTGAGTCAACCAGTCTACTTAGAGTTTTTATATTTTTAGACACCGTAGAATTGCAGGCCAGTTTGAATGCGTTGAGTAAAAGAAGTTGGATGATTGGCATTGGTTTAGCGGTATTTGCCTTGGCTTTTGCAGTAATTTCAAGTAGAAAGATCACTCAACCCATGCAGGATATTATTCAAGAATTATTACGTTACGAATATACTGGTGAAGTTGAAAATTTACCAACCGATGCACAGGATGAAGTGGGTGTCTTCTCACGCAGTTTTCATAACATGTTAATTTACCAAAAAGAAAAAGATAATGAACTGCTGAGACAAAAATTTGCATTAGATGAACACTCTATTGTTTCTATGACGGATGTAAAAGGCACTATCACTTACGTGAATGAAAAGTTTTGCGATATTAGCGAGTTTTCAGAAGAAGAATTGATTGGCAAAAACCATCGCGTTTTAAATTCGGGCTATCACGGAATAGTTTTTTTCAAAGAGATGTATGCAATGCTAGTGGCTGGTAAAACATGGAATGGTGAAATTTGTAACAAAAGCAAATCAGGTAAAAATTATTGGGTGCAAACAACCATTGTTCCGTTTATGAATGATAACGGAAAGCCTGAATCTTACATCAGCATTCGAACAGATATAACACAAAGTAAAATGAATGCTTTAGAATTGTTAGAAACCCGCGATATTTTATCTTTTCAAGTAAACCAATTACAAGAAGCTAACGCTGATTTAGATCAGTTTGCTTATGTGGCATCCCATGATTTAAAGTCGCCATTAAATGGAATTAGTCAGTTGGTTACGTGGATTGATGAAGATTGTAGAGATCTCTTGCCTGAAGAGTCTAAAGAACATTTGACGTTGTTAAAAAGTCGTAGCAAAAGAATGCTTAACCTTTTAAATGACTTATTGGAATATTCTCGCATTGGTAGAGATGAACATGCAAAAGAATTGCTTAATTTGAAAGATATCACGCAAGAGTTGTTTGAACTGCAAGGTAATCGAGATGGGTTTACTTGCGTAGGGCAAGATGTCGAATTTACTTTACAAAGAATTCCTTTTGAAATGGTTTTACGCAACTTGATTTCTAATGCCATTAAGCATCATGATAAAAGCGAAGGTAATATTGAAATTAAATATGATTTAGTTAAAGGTGAAGAAAGAGAATTACACCAATTTACAATCATTGATGATGGACCCGGTATTCCAGTAGACTTGCAGGATAAAGCGTTAGAAATGTTTCAAACATTACAGTCAAGAGATGAGACTGAAGGAAGTGGTATGGGACTTGCTATGGTTAAGAAGATGGCAGAAAAGTATGAAGGATCGCTTAAAATTGAATCGGACGGTATAAGAGGCACTACATTTATTGTTCAATGGGGTGTATGATGCAGATAAAATCTCAAATTATAATAATAACGATTAAAAAGGAAACCAAATGAACGCTAAAAAGCCACACAAAGAAGTGACTATTTTATTAGTGGAAGATGACGATGTAGATGCCCAAGGCATCATGAGAAGCTTCAAAAAACGAAAAATTGGAAATAATATCATTAGAGCAAGAGATGGTGTAGAAGCTTTAGAAATGCTTAATAATGGAGACGTATCCCATCCAAACATTATCCTCTTAGATTTACAAATGCCGCGAATGAATGGCTTAGAATTTTTAACAAAAATACGTAATGATGATAAATTAAAATCTAGTGTTGTTTTTATATTAACTACTTCAAAAGCAGATTCAGATATTGTGGCAAGTTATGAACAATTTGTTGCCGGTTATTTTGTAAAAGATGATGTAGGTTCTAACTTTTCAGATATGATTGATATGCTAGAGGGGTATTGGAAAATTGCATATTTACCTGACTGATTTAGACAATATAAAGTTAGTTTAAGTTGAGTCAAACCAATCTGGTTTAAATCAGCTAGATTCTAAACAAAGTAATTCTGAACAAGATGATCTAAACAAAAAACTTAGGCAAGCTAAATTTTAACCAACACCAAACGCTTCAGTTATTTCATTGGTTAATGCTTTGGCAGAATCTACAGCCATTAATAGACTTATAAAGCCTGAGACATCTTTTTCTTTTAGAGAAAACTGCATATTAAGTAAAAGAACAACATCATTAGCATTAACTGGAATTTTGTCGCTAGATACTACTGTTTCAAAATCACCTTGCATAAATTCTGGTATTTTTAGTTCTAATTCTTTTCCAAATATATCCGCTAAACTGCCTAAACAAGCATTTAATACAATATTTCCAATTTCAGTGAGAACTTCTTTTTCCATTTCTTCGTATAAGTCTTCTGGCAGACTGTCTTTGTCGATTAATATTTTCACTAACTCTTTACTATGAGAATCTGAAAAGAATAAAAAAGCGTCTCCACCAAAAGCGCCATCAAACTCTTCTTTTACCGCCTTAAAATTTTCTCCAACAGTATTTTTTATTTGTTCAAATGCGGTGCCTTGGTTCATAAATTCGACATAAGGTACCGATAATAATACTTCTTGATTGACCATTTCGCTCAAGGATGCTGCGGCTGCACCCATGCCAATATTTAGCATTTCTGCTATGGCATCTTTCTGAAAATCTGATATATCATTCATAACTGCGCGCCCTAAGTCTATGATTGACTTTCATTTAAGTAGTTTTGGATTTTTTCTTGGGTTATAGGCTTTTGAATAAAATCRWWMSSKMCWTYWTTGSCKTKMYYTTYWAWASKMGRTYGWWWRWYTKCRKYYARKWRCKCWRTSWTYKYRWCWGGGTNSYKAASGSKYRMKYYRAYAGATNAAKKYATWCCATCCATTCCGGGCATGTTGTAGTCAATCGTCATCCAATCAATATCTTTGCCTTCAATTATAGCAAGCGCTTCGTCGCCACTCTCGGCTTCAATTAGGTTCCAATCAGGCCTGCATTCGATAACAAAATTTCTAACCAGCATTCTGGAAAGACGACTATCATCGACAATTAACATGGTTTTCTGTGACATTTGTTCTCCTAACGGACTGTCTGAGTCGTATGCCCTATTTTCAATCAATGGTTTTCCTTTACAACTTAAGTCTAGTGTAGACGAGATTTGAGTTAAATCCAGTCTATTTGAAGTAGCTGATAACGACTTAAAATAGATTTAACTCTTACCAGAGTAGAGGGTGATATATGAAATTTATTAAGCAGTTATTTAATTAGGATTAGAAAGGTATTTTATTGCACTTTTCATATCTAAAAAACCATATCCGAAAGAGTTCTTACTTTCCTGTATATTTGAAGGGAGAGGTTTTTTTGCCGAAAGTAAAAGTGCGTTAATAATCGCTACGGACGCCTTTTCCGATGGTTATGTATGATGTTTTTGTGATGTACTCAATTTATAAATAACTATACCCGATCCGATTATCCATATTGGGGCGAATATTGCGTGTTCCATATCCATATWCCCTGCTAAAGAACGGTTTATCACATCAAACAAGTCTGTCGCTATTCTCAATAGGCACGCCATGATAATCATATCAGCAGAACGACAATAGATAGCATAATAAGTCACAATGACTGAAGCGATATTTCTTGCTAGATATAAACCAATTGATCCACCTAAGTAGATGTAATTGTCTTGCGAAACTTCGAGACTAAATCGTTCTAATGGATCAATGTAGCCTAAAATTGAAAATCCGAGTGGAAGCAGGACTAATAGCCAACACCAAACCAGTATGCCTTTGGAAATATTTTCTTTTTTATTCATGCTCTACTTTCCTTTATTTATAAAATAATGTTATTGATTGGACTGTATAATCTTGACATGGTTGTTGTCTACGCGTCAATATAACGATTAGGTTAAGCTAAAATTATTTTCTTTGAGTTAATTTGAAAAAATTGAACTAAAAAGTTCTAAACATCGGATCGAAATTTAAACAGGGGTTTGAGAAATGTTTAAAAATAAAGTCATTTGGATAACTGGCGCATCTTCTGGTATTGGTAAGGCGTTAGCGATAGATTTTTCTAATCGGGGTGCACATTTAATTTTATCTTCTCGTAACCAGGAGCAACTTAACGCGGTAAAAGTATTATGTGAAAGCAATTTACAAACTGAAAACTCAATTCTAGTTTTGCCTTATGATGCAGTAAAAGAAGATGCGATCCCTCAACTAGTTGAGCAAGCAAAAAACTTTAAAGGGAAAATTGACTATCTAATTAATAACGCTGGAATTTCCCAACGCTCAGGCGTTTTAGAAACGGAAATGTCAACTTACCGAAAATTATTTGATATTGATGTGCTTGCACCAATCGCTTTAACTAAAGCCGTATTGCCAATTATGATTAAGCAAAATAGTGGACATATTGCTATAACCTCTTCAGTGGCAGGGAAGTTGGGTGTTCCATTTAGAACCGGTTATTGTGCAGCAAAGCATGCGGTTATGGGATTTTTTGATGCTTTGCGAACCGAAGTATTTCAATACAATATAAAGGTAAGTACGATTACTCCCGGCTATATAAGAACTAATATTTCTAAAAATGCCGTTAAAGGAGATGGTTCCAGTTTTGGCAAAGTTGACGCGTCAATTGAAGGTGGAATGGATGTGGCAGAATGCGCCAAAGTGATTATAAAAGGACTAGAAAAAGATAAACCAGAAATACCTGTAGGTATAGGACTAGAAATGAAATTACTTTGGTTGAAACGACTTTTTCCTAAACTTGTTTTTAAAATAATGAATGGACAATATAAAAAAATAGCGAAAAGCAATCAGTTGGATGTTTGAACAATGTTTATCGACTACTTAAAAGTTTCAAAAGTAGTCGATAAAATTGTAGATTGAAATATTTCGCTATTTGTCTATTTTTCTTAATCGAATCACAGATAAAAAAGCTAACATTAAAAATGCGATACTACCACTCCCGCTTGAAGAACCATCGTCAGTGTCACCAGAACCCGCTGTAGATTTTGCAACAGTCACATTAGCACTTAAAACGTTTGTTGCACCTTCATTATCCGTAACGGTTAACGACACACTATAGGTTCCATCTGCAGCATAAGTATTTGCCGGTGAAGTTTCAGTTGAAGAGCTGCCGTCGCCAAAGTCCCACGCATAAGATGCTATATTTCCATCGCTATCGGAACTTGCTGAGCCGTTAAAACTACATACTAATTCTGTGCAATTATTGGTAAATGATGCGGTAGGGGCTGAATTTACGCCTCCACTAGACATGGAAACAGTCACACTACTGATTGAAGTATTGGTTGCACCATCATTATCGGTCACGGTTAAAGCAACATCATAAGTCCCATCCGCAGCATAAGTATTAGAAGGTGAGGTTTCAGTTGACGACTTAGTGTCACCAAAATCCCAAGCGTAAGATGTTATTGAACCATCGCTATCGGTACTCGCTGAGCCATTAAAACTACACGCTAAATCATTACAATCATCAGTGAAAGAAGCCGTTGGAGCAGAATTGACTCCACCTGTTGAAGGGCAAGATGCGGCATTGCTGGCAGCTACATAGCCGGTTGGGTTGGTATTATCTTTTAGTACAAATAAACCAATTTCAAAATCACTGATTAAAATATTACCACTGGGTAAATAAGGGTAAGCCCCCCAAGCTCCGTTAAATTCCGCGGTATTTGCAGCAGGAACAGGAAATGTATCAAAATTACCCGCCAAAGAGATGGCTGCCGGATCAGTTACATCTAAAACCATTAACCCCGATCGATAAGCGCTCATATAATAACGATTACCTTTTGTAAATCCATTGTGATCAATCGAACCTTCTGGTCCTCTCCATGGTGGTAAAACTACAGGGTTTGCGAGATCTGAAATATCCATAATGTTGACGGTTGTATTGATACCAAAATCGCTCTCATCGCCTTCATCGTGGATAAACAGATATTGCTTATCCGCTGACCACCAACCTGAATGTGTATAAGAGGAATTGGTGTATGTAGTACTGCTGATTTTAAATGGGTTTTGTTTATCAGTCATATCCCAAATATCCACGCTACTTTCGTTATAATCGATCAACAATTCGCACGGGTTATGACTGTTGGCACACTGTCCAGTACGATCATCCGTGATCACTAATGTAGTCGCGTCATGAATGTAACCTGTTCCTACTGGCGGAGATGTTATAAGTTCCGGATTCGCAGGATCGGCAAGTGAAAAAACGCGATATGCCCCAGAGTTTTTACGTGCACCTGCAACATAAATAAAGGCCTCCATACTGTCTAATGCTGAATTAGTGGTGTAATCAATGTTGGACATATAGACATTATGAGCACCGTTGAATTCGCTGACGGTATTAACCAAAGAAATGCTGTTAGGTAAATCGCTTAAATCAATCACCTGTAAACCTTGATTGGCTTCAGTGGTAACGTAGGCCCAAGCTTTATGTTGCCCAGTTTCTTCATCTTTACATTGATAGGCTTTAATATCTCGCCAAATTGAACTAAGACCGCCAATTGAGCCAACTTCTACTGGAGACTCTGGATTAGTTACATCAACGATGCTGGTACCATTATTTAATCCTATTAACGCATACTCTCTATTATCATCTAAATCAGTAAAGCCCCAAATGTCATTTGCACTAGTTGGATTTGCAGAGAATTCTCCAAGTGGCATATGAGACAAAAGGTCTATGTTATTACATGCGTACGAGTCAGCGACACCTCCAACACAATTAATTGGCCCTTCTTTTTTCGATGTTATTTTTTCATAGGTCGCTAACATCGCAATGGTTTCTGCACTTAAATTAACTTTTTTGCCTTTCTTGTCTCGAACTAAGTGAAATCCTTTGCTTTTTAAGTTCTCTCGATATTTTGCAGGAATGCCTGTAACCGTTGTTCTATTGCCATTTAAACTTTGTGTTTTAAATTTGGTTTGTTCGTTATAACCGCCTTTGACAATAACCATATCGGATAAGAAGTAGAATATATCTTCTTCTTTGGCGATATATTCACCATTTGCGACTAATACTTTGTCTCCTTTCCCTGACTGTTGAACCGCGTAACCTATTGTTCTACAGGGAGTCATTTTTTTATTACAGCTACCTTTGTCTATACCTGTATTACTGACGAAGCGTTCAGGGTGTGCTCCACTATGTGCTAAAGCCATGCCACCAATAACCGTTAATGATAGACCTGTAATCATTAGCGCTAGGTTTAACTTGTTGAACGATATTTTCATAATTTTAATACTCAAAGAAAAATAAATTGTAGGTGATAAAGCGTTGTAATGTCTGATTTAATTGTTATCTCTACTAGACTAGTCTCTATCGGAGGCTTAGTCTGTGAACAATGTCGCATTGGATAACAGTTTAATGTAGCTAAAAAGTAAAACTTATTGAGACTCCAATATTAGAGTATCAATATTAAGTTTCAGTTTCGTTAAGCTAGTTATTTTGATTGGTAAGTGTTGAAGAGTAATTTAGTAATTTGTTGATTCTCAATTCTGAAGAAGGATGAGTACTCAAAAACGAAAAACTTTCGCTTTCGTTATTTTTTTCTTTTAAAACAATAAATAGCTTTTCAATATTTTTGGTTGAAGCGTATGTATCGAATACCAACTTAGCCGAGAATAAATCAGATTCTGTTTCTTGTTTTTGCGAATGATTTAGCTCAAACAAAGTTAAAACATTATTGATGATCGATAGATCCCCACTATTTCCAGTCAATAGAGCAAAAGCTAAACCAACACTAATGGTTCTTGATAATCCTTTTAAATGGTGGCGATATTTAAAATGTCCTAACTCATGACCGATCACAAAGGCTAACGCAATGTTCTCCTCTACCTCATCAGATACATCTAGCGCAGAGAGTAAACCGCTAGTGACGCCAATATTGCCACCAGGAAATGCAAACGCATTGATATCCTCATCTTGAATGACAAATATTTTGTAATTTAGTTTTGGAACAGATGGGTGTTCGATTAATATAGAAAGAATTTTATCAACCTGCTCAATCTGTTCGGAATTCAAATCATTGGTT
Organism: Kangiella sp.; assembly: GCA_002733465.1. GTDB lineage: Bacteria > Pseudomonadota > Gammaproteobacteria > Enterobacterales > Kangiellaceae. Next base: position 191,370 of record NVVT01000008.1, on the reverse strand, counting down.
TCCATTTCGATGAGGCTTAGATCGAATTTCTTAAACCATTTATTTTCTTGTTCAATCGTAATATTGCGAATAAAATATTCACTGGCAAAACTAACCGAAAAATAAATGAGTGCCATCGATAGTGTCGCAAGAAATAGTAACTTAACTAGTTCTTTCGTAGCATCTTTTTCTCCTGAACTTACGTCAGCAGAGTCTCCAAGTTCCTTAATCTTAAATCGCATATTGTATCGCTGTTCCGTACGCGATGGCTTCGACACAACCCACTGATTTTTGTCCTGAACGACCTTGTTTAGAAATCGTTGATGTTTCTATTCTAAGGTTGATGATTAAGTTAGCCGCGGGACATTTTTCTTTCATTCTTAATATAGCCTCTCGTCTTGCCCGATCAACTAAACTTTCATAGGTTACAACGCGACCACCAAAGATATTTCTTAACCCAGCTAAAAACCGTTTAAAATAATCAACCGATATTACAACCGAACCAGTCACTAAGTAGGCTTTTTTGAGTGTTTTGGTTTTATCATAACTATCAATGTTAATGATTGGTAATTTGAGTGTTAATTTTTCACGTTCTCTAATTGATTTGAAATGTTTTTTTTCTAAAATTGAACCAACAATCAAACCTATAAGGACTAACCCTAAAGGTATGCCCAAATTAACAAATGTAACGGTTAAACCATCCATAATAGACTCCTATTCACTGGATATTAAGAGAGACCTCTGCATGAAACTATCGCTTTAAGAAGTAGAATCAATTAATTTAACAGCTGTACCATAGGCATATAATTCAGACGCGCCCTGTGCAATTGAAGAAGTGGAAAAGCGAATGTTAATAATTGCGTTAGCGCCTAAGGAGCGAGCTTGGGTTTTCATACGTTCCATAGATTCTTCGCGCGAGTCCGATAATAATTCGGTATAACCTTTTAATTCACCGCCAACGATGTTTTTTAGACTAGCCATAAAATCTCGACCAATGTGTTTTGCTCTAACAGTACTACCCGAAACTAATCCATAATGAACGGCGATCTCTTTACCTGGAACATTTTCTACGTTAGTTATAATCATATTGTTTTCCCTATTTGTTTTATCGAATGTAAATGTCTGACGGTTTCATCTATAAATATTGACGAATAACTTGGCTCTTTATTCCAAATTTAATTATTGCATGTCTGTCATAACAAGCTTTCATAACAAACGGTCATATCAAATTTTCAATCATTTTTGTTAGCCGAATAACCGCTTGACCATTTTTTTCAAAAAGAACCTGAGTTTTTTCATGATGCTGGGCCAGTTTATCTTGCTGGCTGAGTAAGGAACTGATCTTTGATGCGAGTTCTTTTTTATTATTAACGATACACAAACACTCATTGTCTTGCATTATTATACTAACGTCAGAAAAATTGTAATCGCTTTTCCCCATTAAAACAGGTATGCCACAAGCCGCAGGTTCAAGAGGATTATGTCCTCCTCTTGCAATTAAACTACCACCAACAAATGCAATGTCAGCAACACCGCAAAGTAAGGTAAGTTCACCCATAGTGTCACCGATGACAAGTTGAGTCATTTCATTTGGCGCTTGTCCTTCGCTACGACTAATGTAATTAAATTGCATGTCTTTTGTTTTAATTTTTAGTGCTTCGAATTGCTCGGGATGTCTAGGCACTGCTATTAATAGTAAATTTGGATATTCAGTGAGTAACTCTTTATGGCAGTTCAAAACGGCAGAAAATTCACCGGGATGAATACTGCATGCTATCCAACAAGGACGATGGTTACGCCATAGTTTCTTTAGTTGATTTTGTTTATTCTTTAAATGTTTGTCTATTTTAATATCAAACTTAATACTACCGACGCAAGTTACTTTTCTCTCATTAATATCAAGGGATAAAAATTGAGTTTTATCAGACTGGTATTGACAAGCAATTAGTGATAACTCGGAAAATATTCCTTTTGTCAGTTTTGGGTGGCGTTTATATTTTGTTGCGGACTTTTCTGACATTCTTGCATTAGCTAAAATAACGGGAATGTTTTTTCGTTTACATTGATGTATAAAGTTTGGCCATAATTCTGTTTCCATTAATACAGCAACATCTAAATTTAGACGGTTTAAAAACAGTTGGCAACAAACTGACCAATCAATGGGTAAATAGTAATTAGTGATTTTGACGTGCGAACTATTTAATTGTCTCAAAATGGAGATTAATTTTTCTGTTTCTTCTCGACCCGTTGGCGTGGTATTGGTTATGATAATCTGTGAGAATTTCTCATTTTTAAATAAATGAGAAATTAATGGGATAGAGGCTTTGGTTTCACCAACGGATGCACAATGGATTAAAAGCGTTTTTCCTTTGGCGTTTTTAGGTTCTGCTTTGAAGAAAGGCGAATTCTCGATTTTTTTGGAAAATCCCAAGCGTTCGGCAAAATGCTTTAAATAACGAGGATCTTTTATTCCTCGGTATAAGAAATAAAGCAGAATAATGGGAAATAGACAATAGAGGCCTAAACTGTATATCTGTCGGTTCATGGTCTATCTTTTAGGCCTTTTAGCTATTTTATTTTGGAAGCGCTATCTTCTTCTCTTTACTTTCTTTATAAATAACTAGTTTTCCACCAATCGTTTGAATCTTATGTGATTGCGTTTTGTTAAGAATTTTCTTAATGATATCTTCTTTTTGCTCTCGGTCATCGGCTCTGATATTTACTTTGATAAGCTCGTGTGAGTTTAATGCTATTTTGAGTTCATCAGTCACAGTCGGCGTTAAACCTTTATCACCTATCATTACAACAGGGTTTAAGGCGTGTGCTAAGCCTTTGAGATGACGAATTTGGGAGTTTGATAATTTGTTCATTATTTAATTTAATCGATTTTCATTAATATTGWGTGGATCTTACCATTGTTAGGCTAAATTTGAGATAATAATCTTCATTAGATAAGTGATTTAACACTAGAAATCCGAGAAATCAAGAATAACGATTATGGCAAAAACTAAAAGTAGTAAAGGTTGGTTAAAAGAGCATTTTGATGATGAGTATGTTAAACGTGCTCAAGAAGAGGGCGTTCGCTCGCGTGCAGTGTATAAACTGCAAGAATTAGATGAAAAAGACAAACTGATTAAACAAGGTATGAATGTCATTGATCTAGGAGCCGCTCCCGGAGGCTGGTCAGAATATGTTGCGAAAAAAGTGGGTAAAAATGGCGTGATATTGGCAACTGATATATTGCCCATGGATTACTTAGATGGTGTTACCTTTATTCAAGGAGATTTTCGAGAGGATTCGGTGTTAGATGAGATATTAGGGCAATTAGAAAATAATATTGCAGACCTTGTTTTATCGGATATGGCTCCCAATATAAGTGGTGTTGATTCTGTCGACCAACCGGCGTCTATGTATTTAGTTGAACTAGCGCTCGATTTAGCGGTACAAACCCTACGTAAAGATGGCGAGTTTCTTGTTAAAGTCTTTCAAGGGGCTGGTTTTGATGAGTTTACTAAACAAGTCAGATCTCACTTTAAAGTGGTGAAGATTAGAAAACCAAAGGCATCCAGAGCAAGATCTCGGGAAGTCTATGTGTACGGTTTAGGATTTATAGGCTAAGCTATTGTTTATAGTGAGGCCTTTGGTGATAGATACATTAAGAAACAAAAAATGATTGGTTAGTAGTGACTGTATTTCGGTACAATCAATTGTTAAAGATTAGATAAATAAAGATTTAGTTAAACAAAGACTAGATAGACGGATTCGAAACCGATTCTCGATCTAAATAAATTTAAAGGGTATTCTTTTGAACGATACAATTAAACAACTATTATTATGGCTAGTGATTGGCTTGGTATTGGTTTCTGTTTTTAATAAATTTGAAACCGCAAAACAAGAATCTAATGAAATTGAATTTTCTCAATTAATGGCTGATATCGGCGAACGGCGAGTTAGAAGCGTTGTTGTCGCTGATTGGACTGCAGAAGTTACCACAATTTCTGGTGAGATAGTTACCGCTCGAATTCCTGCTGGTTCGCATGAGTTACTTGCGCAAAAAGCGCTCGATAACCAAATTTCTTATACCGGTAGAGAAGCCGAAGGCGATAGTCTAATCTCAACCATTTTCTTCACTTTTGGTCCGATCTTATTATTAGTTGGCGTATGGATTTTCTTTATGCGTCAAATGCAAGGTGGCGGAAAAGGTGGAGCAATGAGCTTTGGCAAGAGCAAAGCGCGTTTATTAAGTGAAGATCAAATTAAAACGACTTTTGCAGATGTGGCAGGTTGTGAAGAAGCTAAAGAAGAAGTGGCCGAATTGGTCGATTTTTTGCGAGAACCCGCCAGATTCCAGAAGTTAGGCGGTAAAATCCCACGCGGTATTCTGTTGGTTGGCCCACCAGGAACAGGTAAGACATTATTAGCCAAAGCAATTTCTGGCGAAGCAAAAGTGCCATTTTTTACTATTTCAGGTTCTGACTTTGTCGAAATGTTTGTAGGTGTTGGTGCTTCGCGCGTAAGAGATATGTTTGCAGAAGCAAAAAAACAATCACCTTGTATTATCTTTATTGATGAAATTGACGCGGTTGGACGTCATCGTGGTGCAGGTATGGGCGGTGGACACGATGAAAGAGAACAAACGCTTAACCAATTATTAGTTGAAATGGATGGGTTTGATGGGGATGACGGTGTAATCGTGATTGCTGCAACTAATCGTCCAGATGTTTTAGATCCTGCATTGTTAAGACCGGGTCGTTTCGACAGACAAGTTACCGTTGGATTGCCTGATATAAAAGGTCGAGAGCAGATTCTGAAAGTTCATATGCGTAAGGTTCCGTTAGATGAAGATGTGAAGCCACTTGATATTGCCAGAGGTACGCCGGGAATGTCTGGTGCGGATTTAGCTAACTTAGTTAATGAAGCTGCGTTATTTGCTGCAAAAGCAAATGCAAGAACYGTYAAYCAAGAGTATTTCGAAAAAGCAAAAGATAAGATATTGATGGGGGCTGAAAGACGCTCAATGGTCATGGATGAAGAAGAAAAATTGAATACTGCGTGGCACGAAGCGGGTCATGCAATTGTTGGCACATTAGTCCCTAGTTCCGATCCTGTTTATAAAGTATCAATTATTCCTAGAGGTAGAGCTTTAGGTGTCACTATTAACTTACCTGAAAAAGATCGGTTTAGTTATTCTAAAGAATATCTAGAAAGCATGTTATCAATGCTTTATGGGGGTCGGATTGCCGAGGAAATGCTTAATGGTCCTGAACAGGTAACAACAGGCGCTTCTAACGATATTAAACGCGCAACGGAAGTAGCTCGAAACATGGTAACACAATGGGGTTTTTCCGAAAAATTAGGACCTTTGATGTATGCCGAAGAAGAAGGCGAAGTCTTTTTAGGTCGTTCTGTTACTCAAACTAAACATGTATCGGATGATACCGCTAAAATAATTGATGATGAAGTTAGACGAATCATCGATGTCAATTACGCGCGAGCAGAAAAATTATTACATGCAAACAAAGATAAGTTGCAAGCCATGGCTGCTGCGTTAATGAAATACGAAACGATTGATGCATCTCAAATTGCTGATATTATGGATGGCAAGCCGCCACAAGATCCTAAAGGTTGGGATGATAAGGGCGATGAGCCACCTAAGTCTGCGAGCACCAAAAAAGAAGAAAAGCCAGAAAGTAAAATTGGCGGAGCGGCAGCGCAATCGTAGTTAGCTCTTAAACAAAAAGTAAACCGTACGAATATGATTATTTATTTAGAAGAGCTGAATTTAGAGAGTTGTGAATTTAAAAACTTATGAATTTAGAAAACTTATGAATCTAGAAAGCATTCGTCGAGAATATAAGAAGCAAGGGTTAAGTAAAGATCAGCTTAACCCAAACCCCATCTCTCAATTAAGTGATTGGTTAACCAAAGCGGGTGAATTGTCGTTGATAGATGCAACGGCAATGAATTTGGCCACGGTTGATGCAAGTGGGCAACCAAGCCAACGCATTGTATTATTGAAAGATTTAAGCGAAAAGGGTTTAATCTTTTATACCAATCTACAAAGTCGTAAAGCCCAAGATATAACGCAAAACCAGAAAGTAAGTGTTAACTTCACGTGGCTTCCACTTGAAAGACAAGTTAAAATTCAGGGCATTGCTACTCGTTTATCAGTTGCTCAAAATATAGCCTACTTCTCTACAAGACCCAAAAATAGTCAACTCGCTGCTTGGGCATCCGATCAAAGCCAGCCAATATCCTCCAGAAAGCTTTTAAACCATGCTTTTGAACAAATGAAAGAAAAGTTTAAGCAAGGAGAAATCCCAGTACCTGATTTTTGGGGCGGTTATTTGATCAAGCCTACTCGGTTCGAATTTTGGCAAGGAGGTGGCTCCAGACTGCATGATAGCTTTAGTTATACAGCTACCAACGATACTGATTTAGTGAACAACTCATGGACGATTCAACGTTTAGCTCCATAAATAGAGTTTATTGCCCCCACTTCTTTAATTTGTCACAAACCCGTCATATTTTTCTACTAGACTCTGAGTTGAACAGATATTAGTATCTTGTTTTAGCTTTAACTGTTTCTAATTGATTAAGTTAATTACCTCCATTAATAGGTGAAAATAATATGAATCCAATAATTGATCTTTTTGCTGCATCTCCTTTAAAGCCGATGCGCGCTCACATGCGAAAAGTCCAAGATTGTGTAGCGCTATTGCCAAACTTTTTTGATGCAGTGTTCAAAAAAGATTGGGAAACTATGGCTAACTATCAAAAAGAGATCCGTCTTAAAGAAAATGAAGCGGATGAAATGAAGAAAACATTAAGAATGAACTTACCATCAGGTTTATTTATGCCAGTTTCTCGCATCGATCTTTTAAGTCTTCTTTCTTCACAAGACAAAATAGCGAATAAAGCTAAAGATGTCGCGGGTTTAGTCACCGGGCGAAAAATGGAGTTTCCTACGGTTATTGAAGAAAATTTAAAAGCCTATTTAGCCCGAAGTATCGATGCCTCAAAACAAGCGCATAAAGCCATTCGACAACTTGATGATTTACTGGAGTCCGGTTTTAAAGGTAGAGAAGTTGTTATTGTTGAAGAAATGATTACTGTGTTAGACGAAATTGAAAGTGACGCAGATGTTTTACAAATTAAAATACGTCGCAAGATTTTTGATTTGGAGGAAGAGTTGCCAGCGGTCAATGTTATTTTCTTTTATAAAGTCATTGATTGGATTGGTGATATTGCTGATTTGTCTCAAGAAGTTGGACAACGATTAGAGCTGTTACTTGCTCGTTAAATTTGAATCAGCCATTTTAATAAACGATGGATTAAATTTTAATTAAATAGTTAATATAAAATAATTCCTTTATCTAGCTGTTGAGTGACAAAAATTCAACTAACGTGATTAACCTCAACTTAGTGAGATATCAGTAAGGAAGTAGAGATAAAATTATGAATGAAATATTTTTTACAGAGTATCAAACGGTATTAATTGGCCTAGCCGCTCTTTTTGGGGTTTTGATGGCTTTTGGTATTGGTGCAAATGATGTTGCAAATGCCATGGGAACCTCTGTGGGCGCAAAAGCTTTAACCGTTAAACAAGCCATTATTATTGCGATGATTTTTGAATTTGCAGGTGCGTTTTTAGCTGGAGGAGAAGTTACCTCGACTATTCGTAAAGGAATTATAGATGCCAGTACCATGGTTGACACCCCCGAGTTACTTGTTTTTGGAATGATGGCGTCTTTATTGGCGGCGGGTATCTGGTTAATTGTAGCCTCTTATTTCGGTTGGCCTGTCTCGACGACTCATTCAATTGTAGGAGCGATCGTTGGTTTTGCAGCCGTTGGAATTGGTATGGACGTTGTGCAATGGGGTAAGGTTGGTTCGATTGTTGCGAGTTGGGTTGTTTCGCCACTACTTTCTGGAACCATGGCATACATGTTATTTACCAGCGTACAAAAGCTGATTTTACACACTGACAAACCATTACAAAATGCAAAAAAATATGTCCCTTATTATATGTTTTTAGCAGGGTTTATGATTTCCTTAGTGACAGTGATGAAAGGGTTAAAACATGTTGGTATTAACCTATCTTTTCAAGAAGCTTTAATTACTGCAGTTGGCGTTGGCTTACTGGTAGCATTGATTGGTAAATTCTTTATTTCCAGACAAAAAATAGAAGAAGGTGCTGATAAAGAGTTTCATTACGCTAGTGTAGAAAAAGTATTTGGTGCATTAATGATCGTTACGGCATGTGGAATGGCATTCGCACATGGCTCTAATGATGTCGCTAATGCCATTGGACCATTGGCTGCGGTTGTTAGTATTGTTGAAAGTGGTGGAGAGATTGGTTCAAAATCAGTATTACCTGTTTGGATTCTTCTGCTTGGAGGCGGTGGAATTGTTGTTGGTTTGGCTTTGTTTGGTGCAAGAGTTATGGCAACTATCGGCAAGAAAATTACCGAGCTTACGCCTAGTCGTGGTTTTGCAGCAGAGTTAGCGGCAGCAACGACGGTCGTTATCGCTTCAGGTACCGGAATTCCTGTTTCAACCACACACACTTTAGTTGGTGCGGTTTTAGSGGTCGGTATGGCTAGAGGAATTGCCGCAATAAACTTAGGCGTTCTTAAAACGATTGCAGTCAGCTGGGTGGTTACTCTTCCCGCTGGAGCTATTTTATCGATGATGTTCTTCTTTATGTTGAAAGGGATTTTTCTTTAAAAAAGATAACTCATTTTATAGAATTAACAAAGGCGCTTAAAGCGCCTTTGTCAATTTGCTACATCAAACTTGCTACATCAAACTATTTTAGTTTAAAAAGAACACCTTCGATATTCACGATACTCCGGCTTCCAAAAACTCGCATCAATTCGCTTAGTCAACTTATCATCAGAAATAAGCTCTGCGACACCTTCAGACATTGCCTGCCTGGCTACTGCTATCGCAATAATTATACTCACTTCTTTGATATCGCTTAATGCGGGCAATAAATCTTTACCATCGCCTTTTACCAAAGGTGAACAGGTCGCTAAAGCATCACTGGCTGCCATAAACATTTTTTCTGTGACTCTTTTTGAACGGCAGGCAATGACACCTAACCCAATTCCTGGAAATATATAAGCATTATTACATTGCGCAAAACTATGCGTTTTTCCCGCAAATGCGAACTCTTTAAATGGACTTCCGGTAGAGACACTCGCATTGCCCTCTGTCCACTTAATAATATCATTAGGGTGCGCTTCAACTCTGGATGTTGGGTTTGATAAAGGCATAACAATCGGTATTTGACAGTTTTCGTACATAGACTTAATAATTTCTTCACTCATTAAACCAGGTTGACCTGATACACCAACCAAAATGGTTGGTTTGGCATTTTTAACAACATCTAATAAGCTAACGCGACCATCGTTTTTTGAACTCCATGAGCCAACCATTTTTAGCGGTTTCACAAAATCTTGTTGGAAGTCTCTTATGCTATCCATTCCTTCAACCAGCAATCCTTTACTACTAGTCAAATAAACACGCTCTAATGCTTCGTCTTTACTAAGGCCGTCTTTCATCATATGTGCGACTATTTGATTGGCTATACCGCAACCTGCAGAGCCTGCACCCACAAAAACCACTCGATGATCTTTTAGGGCGGTTTTTTGCGCTAAACAAGAGGCTAATAAAGTTCCAACTGTCACACAAGCTGTCCCTTGAATATCATCGTTAAAACAGCAAAGTTCATCTTGGTATTTTTTTAATAATGGCGTTGCATTACCTTGTGCGAAATCTTCAAACTGCACTAGTGCATTTGGCCAGCGATCCTTAACCACTTGAATAAATCGATCAACAAATTCAAAATAGTCATCACCAGTAATACGCTTTTGACGCCATCCCATATACATTGGATCGTCTAGTAGCTCTTGGTTATTAGTGCCGACATCTAAAGTCACTGGTAAACAATGTGCAGGACTAATTCCACCACATGCGGAATACAATGCCAATTTTCCTATAGGAATGCCCATTCCGCCAATTCCTTGATCGCCAAGCCCTAAAATTCGTTCGCTATCGGTTACCACAATCACTTTAACATTTTGTTTTGTGGCATTTTGCAGTATAAAATCCATGCGTTCACGATCAGGATATGAAATAAACAGACCACGTTTACGACGGTATATTTTAGAAAACATCTGACAGGCCAGCCCTACGGTTGGCGTATATATAATTGGCATCATTTCTTCTAAATGAGTGGTTATTAGGCTGTAATAAAGTGTTTCATTAGTATCTTGAATATTTCTTAAATAGATATGTTTGTCTAAATCATTTTCGAACAGTGAATATTGACTATAAGCTCGCTTGGTTTGCCCCTCAATGGTTTCAACCACATTAGGTAATAAACCTTCTAAATTAAAGGATTGTCTTTCCTCTACTGAAAATGCACTGCCTTTATTAAGCAACGGTGTTTCTAATAATACTGGGCCCGCATAGCGAATATAAAGGGGGCGTTTGCCAGAAGGAGACTGAGTTTTGGTATTCGACATAGGAAATTTGCCTTGGCGGTTATTTTTTAGTTTAAAATCAGTTAGTTAATTCTAGTTCATAGTAACAAAACTGCCATTAATTATAAGCCTTATTTCTTTTCTAAATGGATGGTGTGACCAGTAAGGCTTTAAATTGTTAAATTTAGTTTAGGTTTCTTGTAATGCCAACGCCAATGCTTCAAACTGAAATCAACACTTAATATGACTAACTCTATTAGCTTGACTCAATCGCCTCTTAATCACAATCTATTTGAAACAACAGAAAATCCCTCTTCAGAGGAATTTGTTGTACTAGGGATCTCGATAAACGTCCCACTCAGGAGGCTGTTTGATTACAAGATCTCGGTTGATAATGCAGTAGAGGCAAAAGTGGGGATGCGGGTAGAAGTCTCGTTTTCTAACCGAATTAAAATTGGTGTGATTAATAAAATAGGTGCTAGTTCGAATTTACCGCTTGAAAAAATCAAACCGATTAATCGACTTTTAGATGACTCTCCACTAGTGAATAACAACCTAATTAAATTATCTCAGTGGATGCAAAATTATTATCATGCTTCGCCCGGTGATGTTTGGAATACTATCCTACCGAATGCTTTACTAAAAGGGGAAAAGGCAGAGCTAGCAAGGGAAAGTTTTTGGCGATTGACAAATTTGGGGTTAGAGTTATATCAAGCAAAGAAAATTGCTAAAAATGCGGTAAAACAACAGTTAGCAATGGCGTGTTTATTTGAAGTTGAAAACAAAAATAGTGCGGGTTTAGTGTCGGGCTTAAGACATAGTCAAATCAGTCAATTTAATCTTAGTTTAACCACCTTAAAAACTTTGGCGGGAAAAAAGTGGATTGAAAGAATTTTTGAAGTAACAGACACAAAAGACAATCAATTTGAAATAAAGGAAAATAACAATTCAATATTAAAACTGAATGACCAACAAGATTTTGCGGTAACGCAAGTTTCAAAACAATTAGATATTTATAAAACCTGGCTATTATTTGGCGTGACTGCCAGCGGTAAAACAGAGGTCTATTTAAGAATCATTGAAGCTGTTTTATTACAAGGCAAACAAGCTTTGGTTCTTGTTCCAGAAATTGGATTAACCCCACAAACGGTTTCACGGTTTGAACGACGCTTTAATACCGGACGATTTATTACTGAAAATAATCACGTTGAAATTGCGATGATGCATTCAGGCATGACAGATAAACAACGCTTGCAAGTGTGGTTGAAAGCGCAAACCGGTCAAGCAAAAATCATTATCGGAACCCGCAGTGCGTTGTTTATTCCTTTGAAAAATCCAGGCATTATTATAATCGATGAAGAGCATGATACATCCTTTAAACAGCAACAAGGATTAAGATATTCAGCGCGTGATACCGCTATGGTAAGGGCGAGTATTGAAAAAATACCGGTGCTTTTGGCTAGTGCAACACCATCTATAGAAACTCTAATTAACGTAGAAAAGAAAAAAATCACTCAACTCGATCTAACCCAAAAAGCGCTTACCAGTGTGGAGGTGAAATGTCGAGTGATTGACATGAAAAAACAACCGATAAAACAAGGGCTGTCTTTTCATTTGATTGATTCCATCCAGCATCATTTAAAACAAAAAGGGCAGATTCTATTATTTTTAAACCGTCGTGGTTATGCGCCTGTTTTACTTTGTCATCAATGTGGGTGGAGTAGTGAGTGTAAACGATGTGAAAGACATTTCACTTTTCATGGCAATGAAAATAGCGACAAACAGCATTTGCAATGTCATCACTGCGGATCAAGTCGACGAGCTCCAAAACAATGTCTAAAATGTCAATGTGACGAAATGATCCCGATTGGTTTGGGAACTGAGCGACTAGAAGAAACCATAAAGACTTTATTTCCAAGTGCTAGAGTGCAAAGAATTGACCGAGATACTACTCGCAAGAAATCGGCAATGGATGGATTTGTTACTTCAATAAAATCGGGTGAAATTGATATTTTAATTGGCACTCAAATGCTGGCCAAAGGACATCACTTCCCTAATATTACTTTAGTTGGATTAGTTGATATGGACGGCGCTCTTTATAGTAGCGATTTTAGAGCGCCGGAATATGCAGCGCAATTGATAACCCAAGTTTCCGGGCGTGCCGGAAGAGCTGAAAATAAAGGCGAAGTGATTATTCAAACCCACTTGGCGGATCACCCGATGCTCTCTATTTTACTAAATAGTGGTTATAAAAGTTTCGCAAAGACGGCAATCAATGAGCGTAAGGAAGCTTGTTTACCACCGATTTCTTACAATGCCTTGATTCAAGCGGAAGCGCCAAACATTGGCATGGTGAAGAATTTTTTACAGGAAGTTAAGGATATTCTTAAACAGGTTGTTTCAGAAGATGAGGGATTATCGGATATTGAAAATTTAGAATTACTCGGCCCAGTTCCAGCAGTATATACAAAGAAAGCTGGGAAATTTCGCTACCAGCTTTATATTCAAACGAACCAAAGGCGATATTTACACCAATTATTAAAAGGTTCAATTCCGGCTATTGAAAGCCTAAAGTCCGCAAGCCGTGTTAGGTGGCGGTTAGAGGTCGATCCGATTGGTGATTAATGATTGAGTAAAAGGTGATGAATTTATGAATAAAGAGCTTATTTGTGACTATACTTTATCTACCAACAAGCCTTTAACAAAGTAATATTACCAATAGCGATGTCGGACTCTAAAAACAACATTAATTTAAGTAATGCTGATATTAAACTACTTAACCGTGTGCAAAAGTGCGTACCCCTTTGTTCTAATCCTTTTTCGGTGATTGCTAAAGAATTAAATGAAGACAAGAGTTGGGTTATATCTCGCTTGAAAGAATTTCAAGAGCTCAATGTCATTCGCCGATTTGCGGCGGTTAAGCGAAGAAAAAAATCAAGTGTCAGTACGTTAGCAGCCTTTAAAATTCCTGAAGATCGAATTAACGATGTGGCCCATTTAATTAATTCTTACGATGAAGTTTCTCATAATCATTTACGAGAACATGATTATAACTTGTGGTTTGTGGTTCAAGATAAATCTGAAGAAAAAGTGCATGCTTTAATTACCGATTTATCTAATCATGTCGACTTTCCCTTATTAAATTTGCCAATATTAGAGTCTTACCATAGTGATATGGTGATTAAACTCGATCCTGCGTGTTGTTGTAGTGAAGACGTTGACAAAAAAGATCATTCATCATGATGAATATCAATCAACAAAAACGAATTCTAAAAGCACTTTCAAAAGGCTTACCTATCTGCGAAGAGCCCTATAAAGAACTCGCCGAAAGTTTAAACGTTGATGAGCAGCAACTATTAGATTTTATTCAAGAACTAAAAGACTCTAATGTTATTAGTCGTTTTGGAATGATTATCAACCCAGAAAGTGTCGGTTACCACTGCAATGCATTAGTTGTTTGGGATATTCCTGATGATGAAGTTGATGAGATTGGTACGTTATTAGGGCTTCACGAAAAAATTAGTCTCTGCTACAAACGGCCAAGGCAATTGCCAGATTGGCCTTATAATTTATTTACGATGCTTCACGGAAAAAACCAGCAATCTATCGTTGCTGAACTTAACCATATCGTGAACGAAAACGATATCGGTCAATACGCATGTGATATTTTATTTAGTTCAAAAACCTTTAAGCATTCTGGCGCGAGGACTTTCGGTTAGTTGGTTTTTTGTTAATACCATTTCTATTTGATTTTCTAGAATAGCCCTTTTTAACTTCAGCTGGGATCAATTGATTTTTTCCATCACCAATCAAGTCCTCCCGCCCCATTTCCTTTAATGCTTCACGCAACATTGGCCAGTTCTTCTCATCGTGGTAACGTAAAAAACCTTTGTGCAAGCGTCTACGATCCAAATTCTTTTCGGTATAAACCGACTCACTTTTATATGTCACTTTTTTAAGTGGATTCTTTTCAGAATGATACATTGCCGTGGCTAGCGACATAGGGGATGGATAAAAGTTTTGCACTTGATCCAGTCTAAATTTATTTTCCTTTAACCATAAGGCTAAATTGAGCATGTCGTTATCGTCACAGCCCGGATGCGCGGCGATAAAATAAGGGATCAAATATTGTTTTTTACCCGCTTCTTTTGAATAACGCTCAAACATTTCCTTAAATTTATTATAGCTGGTCATTTCCGGTTTCATCATTTTGTCTAGCGTATTTTTTTCGCTGTGTTCTGGAGCGATTTTTAAATATCCACCTACATGATGTGTGACTAACTCTTTAACATATTCTGGATCAACCACCGCTAAGTCATAACGAAGCCCCGATGCAATGGCAACTCGTTTAACGCCTTTTACAGCTCTCGCTTTTCTATATAACTGAGTGGTTTGGCTGTGGTCGGTGATCAAGTTTTTACAAATAACAGGGTACACACAAGACAACTTACGACAATTCTTTTGAATTTCATCGTCTTTGCAATTGAGGTGATACATATTAGATGTTGGGCCACCTAAATCAGAGACGACACCAGTAAACCCCGGGACTTTATCGCGCATATCTTCAATTTCTTTTATCACCGACTCATGTGAGCGACTTTGAATGATTCGCCCTTCGTGTTCGGTGATAGAACAAAAAGTACAACCGCCAAAACAGCCGCGCATAATATTAACTGAAAAACGAATCATATCATAAGCCGGAATTCTAGCATTACCATAACTAGGATGAGGAACACGCTCATATTCTAAATCGAAAACACCATCGATTTCATCGGTTTCTAAAGGTATCGGTGGCGTGTTAACCCATACTTCTTTGGTGCCATGTTTTTGTACCAATACGCGAGCATTATGCGGATTAGATTCCAAATGTAAAATGCGCGAAGCATGGGCGTAAAGAGCTGAATCACCTTTAATTTTTTCAAAAGATGGCAGTCGAATAACGGTCGTTTTATTATCTAACCCAGCTTTGCCCATTAAAGGCATTGGGATAATTTTTATTGGTATCTGAGTGTCTTTAAATGCTATCTGAGCGTTTTTAACAGCTGTTGGTTCCAGTGTTGTTTTATCAAGGCTTGTTTTATCAAGAGTTGCTTCTGATTTTTGTTTGCTTTTGCAAGATTCAGAACTCGGGTCTTTAAATTCATAAGGATTTTTTTGAAAATCCTGCATTAAGGTTTTATCACTTGGCCAATCGATACGGGTTGAATCAACTTCTGTCCAACCAGCGGGAATTGCGTCTCTTACTAATGCGGTTCCTGCAACGTCAGTAATTTCATTTATTTTTCGACCATTTGATAATTGATGTGCCACTTCGGCCATGGCTCTTTCCGCATTGCCGTAAAAAAGCATATCAGCGGAAGAATCAATTAAGACCGATCGCCTAACTTCATCACTCCAATAATCGTATTGCGCAATTCGACGCAGGCTAGCTTCGATCCCACCGATTAACATTGGCGTATTAGGGTAAACTTCTTTTAATTTTTGGGTATAAACAATGACCGCTCTTTCAGGTCTTTTTCCTGCAACACCATGAGGTGTATAGGAATCATCATTTCGAATTTTTCTATCGGCGGTATAGCGATTGATCAGTGAATCCATATTGCCTGAGGTAATCCCGAAAAACAGATTCGGTTCGCCGAGTGCTTTGAAGGCTTCTGGATCATTCCAATCTGGTTGAGCGATGATCCCCACTCTAAACCCCTGAGATTCTAAAAATCGACCGATAACCGCCATGCCAAAACTAGGATGGTCAACGTAAGCATCACCAGAAATGATAATAATATCGCAACTATCCCAGCCAAGCACATCCATTTCCGCTCGACACATAGGTAAAAATTTTGCTCGTCCATAGCATTCTGCCCAATATTTTGGATAGGCAAAGAGGTTTGTTTCGGCTTTGGGCATTATAAAATCACAATTAATAGGGTCACTCGCTTGAGGGCGCGTATTCTCGCAGGAATTGAGTTAAATATCACGGTATTTGGTTAATATTTAAACAAAACTTGAGTAATTTAGTAGGTTTTTCAAATTAAGGAGGATAAAAGGCATTAAAATATTATTTTTTCTTATTTATCAACTAAAGTTAAAGTGCAGTCATATCAGGACTGCTCATGCTATTTCAGTTGAAAAACCTAATTATAAGGGAATAATTCAGATAATGAGTAAAGGCAATATACTTATCGTTGATGACTCACCCAACCATTCAAATTTATTGAAAGCAATGGTGGAAGAGGAGTATAACGTGCAAATAGTTAATTCAGGTCAAGCCTGCTTAGATAGCGTGGCGAAATTAAAGCCAGATGTGGTTCTCCTGGATGTCCAAATGCCAGAAATGTCAGGGTATGAAGTCTGTAATCACTTACGCGAGAAGGAAGAAACTAAAACACTTCCTGTAATATTTGTTTCTTCTATGTTGAGCAGTGAAGATCGGGATATCGGTTTTGACGTTGGTGCGAATGAATATATCAATAAGCCTGTCATTCAAAAGGAATTACTCAACAAAATAGCTTATCAATTGTCCATCATTCGCATGGGGTAATTTAGTCGTTAACTTGATTAGTCTACAAGGTATTTCTGTTTTTATATATCCTCCTTCCAACCCCTTATGTTATTATCTGCACAAGTAAACAGGGTAATGTGAAATCTTCACTTGAATTCTTTTCACAACTGTACCCGCAACTGTAAAGCCAGAAAACCTGTTTATTTACCTAAAAGTAATTTATTTTGTAACGAGCGGGATGACTCGTAAGCAAAGCCTAAAACTGATTTTTCGTTTTTATTCTGCTTTCCTTTCGTGATCCCAAATTGAACTTAATCTAGGATCAGCTTTGTTAAATCAATCACCAAAACTTTCTAAGACAAACAGTGATGATGTATTTATAGCATCTAACCTTTGTTGGAATGTAGGTAAGTCTTCAATCCTAAAAAACCTAAATTTTGAAATTAAAAGAAATAAAATTACCGGAGTCATTGGGCCAAACGGCGCTGGCAAATCTTCTTTACTGCGATGTCTATTTGGAAAAAACAAAATCAGTTCAGGTTCGCTGACATTTAATCATAAAGATATTGATGATCATTCAAGGAAAGAACTGGCTCAGAATATTGCGGTTGTTTTACAAGAACCACCGACTCAGTTTGATATGGATGTTTTTGAGTTGGTTAGTTTAGGTTTAATTCCAAATCTAAGGCTTTTATCTTTTCCAACTACTCAGGACAAACAGCGAGTTATTTTAGCGCTTGCTGATGTCGAATTAACTGACAAACAGCACTGTTCTTTTAATACTTTATCTGGCGGTGAAAAACAACGAGTGATGTTAGCCAGAGCGATTGTTCAGGAAACTAAAATATTAATTTTAGATGAACCGACCAATCATCTAGATATTCAGCATCAAATTGACATTTTACATTTGATAAAAAACCTTAATATTACGATTATTTTAAGCATTCATGATTTGAATATAGCATCAATTTTTTGTGATGAGTTGATTTTGATGGACGAAGGGAAAATCATTTCTCAAGGTGTTTGTGCTGATGTTTTAACCCAAGACAACCTTAAAAATGTATTTAAAGTGCATGCTGAAATTGAATTAGATTCTTCTGGACAACAACAAAAAATAACATTCGATCTATCGAAGATAGCATCAAAACATGACTCTAAGCCTGAAACAAAACCCCACGCTAGTGATGTTTTTTGATATGAATAGTCTTTTCTCTCCATCTAACCGATTTTCTCTTATTCTTATTGCAAGTATTGTTTTTCTTTTGTTTAGTTTTATTTATGCGACAGGACGAGGAAATGTTGCTATTTCCTTTCAAGACGTTTTTGATTCGATTTTTGTTTGCGGAGGGCTTGATTCTGCTCTTGTTTCTGGCACGATTTCTGACTGCGGAGTTAAACTAGTTTATCAAAAAATAGTTTGGGAAATTCGGATCCCTAGAATTTTAATGGCATTTTTGACGGGGGCAGGTTTATCCATCGTTGGCGCAATTTTACAGTCAGTCACCAGAAATCCCTTAGCTGATCCTTATCTCTTTGGTATTTCATCGGGTGCATCTTTAGGGGCTGTTTTAGTCATTTCATCATTTTCTGGAGCCGTTATTGCTGGCACTGCAATATCAATTACATTTGGGGCGTTAGCTGGCGGCGTTTTCTCGGTTGTTTTAATGCTTTTTTTAGCAGGTAACGCGTCGATGCAAGTTGATAAATTACTGCTGTCCGGAGTCGCAGTATCTTTTATGCTCGGTGCCTTTACCAGCCTAGTGGTTTATTATTCTGATCCCGATACTGCGAGTAGTTTATTATTTTGGATCATGGGAAGCTTCAGTAATTCATCTTGGTCTCAGCTTCCTCTACCTGCGTTTACTCTGGTATTCTGTTTAGCTATTTTTTTAATATATCAAAAATGGATCAGTGCAATTCAAGCCGGAGATGAAGGCGCTTTGACKTTAGGGGTTCCTGTGAGTCGATTACGACTAATGATGTTAGTATTAAGTTCAATCTTAACCGCCGTTTTAGTGTCTCAAGTRGGYGGRATWGGRTTTGTTGGTTTGATGATCCCGCATATTTGTCGTTTTATTGTAGGTAACCAACTTTATAAAGTTTTGTTGATGTGTGTATTAGTCGGCGGAAGCTTTATGGTATGGGTTGATGTATTTGCTAGAGCAATTTTAAATGAGCAAGTATTACCTATCGGCATTGTGACCTCAGCCATTGGAAGCTTGTTTTTCTTTATTATTTTAAAAACAAAATAGAATCAGCAATAATAAAAGAAATGAGTTGAAATAGGATGAAAATATTTAGTTAGAAAGGGAAATGGTATGAGTTTAGCGTCATTCAGTATTGAACAGTTAGATCAGTCAAGAGTAGAAGAAATTAAAAACAAAATCGATCAAAAAACCAAACCGCAAGGTGCGCTTGGTGCGTTGGAGCTTTTAGCGATCCAGTTAGCTAATATTCTTACAACAGACGTTGACGAAAAAATAAAAATWATYCAACCGAAYMTMTTYGTTTTYGCKGGCGATCATGGRATWGCAAAAGARGGCGTCAGTATTGCWCCWTCTGAAGTMACTCAACAAATGGTWTTAAATTTTTTAAGYGGTGKCGCKGCGATYAAYTGTTTTTGTGAAACMAATGAKATWGYMCTRAMYATAGTGGATGCYGGRATMTTACTWYCYATTKMTGATRAACGRTTGATTCAACAATCWTTRGGWAAYGGYACYAAYAATTTTGTWGGKCAAACCGCTATGWCAATTGAWCAAGTAAATGAYGGTTTAAAYTTTGGTARAAAAGCGGTCKCTGAAACTTTARMWCTTGGCAGYAATATTATYGGKTTTGGWGAAATGGGAATCGCCAACACCTCATCCGCAACCGCCATACAATGTCTATTAATGGGGTTGCGTGTTGAGCAATGTATTGGGCGAGGTACTGGCATCGATGATAAGACGTTTTCTAAAAAAACTGAATTAGTAAAACGGGCAGTTGAGTTCCATCAAGATAAATTAAAAGCAATGGGAAAAGAGTTAGACGCTATTAACATTTTAGAAGCCGTTGGCGGATTTGAAATTGTCCAAATGGTAGGGGCAATGCTAGCAGTTGCAGAAAGAAATAAAATTATTCTTGTTGATGGCTATATTGCAACCGCCGCTGCAATGTTAGCGGTTAAATTGTACCCAGAATCGCGTGATTATATGGTTTTTTGCCATCAATCAAATGAGAGAGGGCATCAAAAAATGTTAGCTTATCTGGACGCTAAACCATTATTAACGCTCGATTTACGTTTAGGTGAAGGAACTGGTGCCGCTCTAGCGATGCCATTAATTAGATCAGCAGTCGCGTTTTACAATAATATGGCAAGTTTTGAAAGTGCAGGCGTTACTGCTGTTTAATCTATGAATAAAACTGAGATTAAATATGAGTTGAATTTAGCGCTAATCGCATTAACCTTTTTCACTCGCATACCAGTATCGATCAAGGTTGATTATAGCGCCGAAAAACTAAATCAGGCTGGCCGATATTTCTCTCTAATAGGTATTCTCATTGGCGGGTTGTGCGCGTTAGTCTATTTCATCGTTAGTTACTTCTTATCAGAACCCATCTCCCTTCTTTTATCAATGTTATTTGGAATTTTATTAACCGGTAGTTTTCACGAGGATGGTTTAGCAGATACTTGTGATGGATTTGGGGGAGGTTGGGAAGCGACACAAAAACTAAAGATAATGAAGGATTCTAGGTTAGGAACTTATGGCGCTGTCGCTCTATGGTTTGTTTTAACATTGAAATTCTATTTGTTATTAGAGACCCCTTCTATCATTTTAGCTTTAGTCATCGCTCATCCTCTTAGCCGTACTCTTTCAACTTGCATGATTTATTTTTTACCCTACGTCACTAATGAAGAACAATCAAAAATTAAACCACTAGCAGAAAAATTAAGGTCATCGGATCTTGTAATTAACAGTGTGATTGGAATAACTCCCTTATTATTATTTAGCGATCTAACGCTTATGGGCTCTGTCAAAGTTTTGCTAATTCTTACTGGATTATTCTTTGTTTTAAAAAGAATTTACATAAAACAAATTGGCGGATTTACCGGTGATACTTTAGGTGCGGCACAGCAGATTTCTGAATTAGTTATTTATATACTTTTGATCGTATTTATATAGGAATGATAGTCATATGATTCATTTAATTCTAGGTGGCGCTCGTTCGGGAAAAAGTTCTTACGCCGAAAATTTAGCGAAGCAATACAATGACAACGTTATTTATGTTGCAACAGCGACCGCTGATGATAAAGAAATGGAAACTAGAATTAGTTATCATAAAAAAAGTAGGCCACCAGAATGGCGATTAATCGAAGAGCCGTTTTTCTTATCTTCAATTGTAAATCAGAACAAAGATGAAAAAGACGTACTGCTAATTGACTGTTTAACCTTATGGCTAAGCAATTGGCTATGTAAAAAAGTAGATCCACATCAATCTGATTGGGATGCAGAATGTAATAGCTTTTTATCCGTCTTAAAAGAATCAACCAACACCATCTTTATAGTCAGCAATGAAGTCGGAAGTGGGATTGTACCAATGGGTGAATTAAGTCGGGAGTTTTCAGATAAAGCGGGTTGGTTAAATCAGAAAGTGGCAAGTGTTGCGGATAATGTGACTTTAGTGGTTGCTGGGTTGCCTTTAGTTCTAAAGAAATAGATACGTCATAGCATTGCAATAAATCTGGCATTATCAAACAAAACGTAACTTCCAAGAATGATAGTCGAAATCCCGATCAAACTTTGTAAACCACTGTTCATCCAAGTCAAACCTTTTGCCGAGTTTCTTAATGGTATTGAAATGATATAAGAAAGAATTGCCATGCCTAAAATTGATCCCAACCCAAACAATGAAATAAAAATTAACCCTTGTGAAACCGATTTGATTGATTCAAGTGTCAGTAATATAAGTGCTGCGGAACCGGCAACGCCATGTAAAACACCGACAAATAATGCACGATAACTTAACGGGTCTATAGAAAAATGCTGGTGATCATGGGCTTTACTATCTTCGTGTGTAAACCTTTCGTTTGCAGGGGTTTTATCTGATTTGTGTGAATGTGCATGAAAATGTAGTGGCTGTTTTGTATGTTTGTGAGAATGGAAATGAATTTTGTCTTTGTATAATCGGTATAATACATCAATGCCGAGAATAACCAACATAACACCTACAAATAACTCTAACCATCCAGCTGCAACTTTTGGAATAAATAAATCGGTTAATAATATTACCGATCCAATAATAAATAGCGTTATGGTATGCCCAAGCCCCCAAAAAGAGCCCAGTTTTATAGCCTCTTTTATACTAGTTGTTTTTGTTACTAAGCTTGCTACCGCCGCGACATGATCGGCTTCTAGAGCATGTTTCATACCAAATAAAAAACCGAGTAGCAATAGACTTAACACTAGCCAGTTTTTCCAATATTATTTTCCAAACTTATTTGTGCTTTCAACCAGTCATACCACTCTGTCATTCCTTCGCCGGAGGTGGCGGATAATTGGAATATTTTTATTTTTGGATTAACCGTTTTCGCTGCTTCGATACATTCTTCAACGTTAAAATTTAAATAGGGAAGCAAATCAATTTTATTTAATATCATCACTTCAGACGCTCTAAACATATGTGGATATTTAAGTGGCTTATCTTCGCCTTCGGTGACAGACAAAATAGCCACTTTACATTTTTCACCTAAATCAAATAATGCGGGGCAGACTAAATTACCAACATTTTCGATCATAACGACTGAATCCATCGGTGGGTTAAGCTCTTTAAGTCCTCTTGCTAACATGTCGGCTTCTAAATGACAGCCTGTACCAGTATTAATTTGCACCACTTTACATCCGGTCGCTCTAATTCTCTTAGCGTCGTTAATGGTTTCTTGATCACCTTCAATCACGTTGATCGGTAACTCGCTTTTTAAATCAGAAATTGTTTTTTCAAGAAGCGTTGTTTTGCCAGATCCTGGCGAGCTGACTAAGTTAAGTGCAAGGATATTTCTACCTTCAAACCAGCCACGGTTTCTTTCGGCTAATCGATTATTTTTTTCTAAAATATCAGCTTCAAGAGAGATAGTTGAAGAGTGAGAGTGGCTATGAGCAACGTCGTGACTATGAGAAATGTCGTGACTATGAGAGTTATCGTGAGAGTGCCCATGATCATGACTGTGATCGTGAGAATGATCGTGATCATGAGAATGGTCATGATCGTGTGTATGGGGATGAYCGTGTTGGTGATCATCCATCATTTCCGATACTTTACCTGTTTCTAAATTTGTTAAAACCGCTTTTGCTCCGTCTGAGCAACCACATGTTACGCACATTAGATCATCTCCATCTCTTTAATTTTCATTTCTTCTCCATTGATACATTCAATATCATTAGAGCCACAAACACATCGTCCAAATAATTGTTCTATTTCAAATTCATTACTGCATATTTTACATTTTGCGATGCCTTGAATTTCGTTGATTCTCAACTCGGCATTTTCTAAAACCGTGTCTTTACTGCAAATATCGAAACAAAATCGAATTGACTCAGGCAATATAGCGGATAATTTCCCAATATCTAAGGACACTCTTTTTACTTTTTTTCCTTTCGCGTGTTCGCTTACAATACTAACAATATTACGAGTGATCCCTAACTCATGCATTAGCAAATTCTCGGTAATTGTTCGCCAACTAACATGTCGACCATTCGTTTTCCGCCAAATGTTGTATTGAGAATAACGCCTCCGCTTGGAGWTTCYGTTACCTTGCCTAYAATYGCGCTTTCAACTCCGCTTTTATGWGTTTTCATGGTTTCTAAAACCTGCTCGGCAAATTCTGCAGGAACTATCGCAATYAGTTTTCCTTCATTGGCTAAATAAAGTGGATCGAGCCCTAGAATTTCACACATTCCTCTCACTTCATTTCTCATAGGAATTGCGCCTTCATCTAAATGCATACAGACGTTACTCGCAATAGCGTACTCGTTCAAAACCGTGGCTATTCCGCCCCTAGTGGCATCTCTCATACAATGAATATCAGGACAAACAGAGAGCATCAATTGGATGATTTCATTGAGCGTTTGACAGTCTGTTTCAATGGTRTTTTGTAAAGACATTTCGCCMCGCGCATCCACTATCGCRGCACCATGATCACCGACATATCCATTAATAATAATCACATCGCCTGGTTGCGCGCGATCAGAATTAATATTGACTGATTTTGGGATCACCCCAACRCCAGCRGTATTGATAAATAATTTATCCGCTGCGCCTCGGTGAACCACTTTAGTATCGCCAGTCACTATCGAAACGCCTGCTTCATCTGCGGTTATTTTCATTGATTTAACAATTTTGCGCAGGTCAGCAATTAAAAAGCCTTCTTCRATGATCATGCTACAGGTTAAGTACAGCGGAATMGCTCCRCCAACCGCCAAGTCATTSACMGTWCCWGTRACCGCTAAYTTACCAATATCACCACCGGGGAAAAACAGCGGATCAACCACATAAGAATCTGTAGTCATTGCTAAACGATCGCCAAATTTAGAAAGATCGGMTAAATCAAAMCGAGCCTGATCTTCCARTTTAGATAATTCTTCACTTTCAAAGGTGCCAACRAAAACATCATCAATYAAATCTCGCATGGCTTTTCCGCCACTGCCATGAGCTAACGTAATTTTATCGACATTGAYTTTTCCACTGCGTTGTCGAATGTTATTRTTTTTCTTAATTTGTACAGTCTTAGGATCGGTTGTCGCTGTATCTATCGTTTTTGCGGTTTGACTACTCATACATTAACCGCCTCAATTTGTTCTCGTTTCCCAATCAGCTCATCTAAATCGCCAAAGTTATAATAAGCAGCACATGCACCCTCGGTAGATACCATTAAAGCGCCCATGGGAGTTTCTGGCGAACAAGCCGTGCCAAACACTTTACATTCCCACGGTCTGATAACGCCTTTCAAAACTTCACCACATTGGCAGGATTTAGGATCGGCGATTTTTATATTCGCCACCGAAAATTTAACTTCAGCATCGAAATCTTTGTATGCTGCTTTCATTTTTACCCCAGAATGGTCAATGGAGCCTAACCCTCGCCATTCAAAATATTCTCTTAATTCGAAAACATCAGCGATTGACTGTAAACCGGGTTCATTACCATCTTCTGGTACAATTCTAGCGTATTGGTTTTCTACATCAGTTCTTTGTTCAACTAATTGTTGTAGCAACATCCAAATTGATTGCAAAATATCTAATGGTTCAAAACCAGTAATCACCAATGGTTTTTTATAATGATCCGCAACAAAATCGAATGGTCTTTCACCCACTACCATGCAAACATGACCGGGCGCTAGGAAGCCGTCAATTTTCATATCCGGCGAATCTAATATCGCTTTGATGGTCGGTACCGTTGTAATGTGATTACAAAAAAGTGAAAAGTTTTTCACGCCTTCTTTTTCTGCTTGCAAAACAGTTAATGCCGTTGATGGCATCGTAGTTTCAAACCCCAATGCAAAAAAGATGACTTCTTTATCAGGATTTTTTTTCGCTAAGGCGAGCGAATCCAAAGGCGAATAAACCATTCTAATATCTGCGCCATCAGCCTTCGCCTGTAGTAAACTTTTTTTAGATCCTGGTACGCGCATAGCGTCACCAAAAGTTGTAAATATTACATTGGGTCGTTCCGCTAATTCTACACAATCATCGACTCGTCCCATCGGTAAAACACAAACAGGACAGCCTGGCCCATGCACCAATTCTATTTCTTTGGGTAACATTTGCTCAATACCATAACGAAAAATAGTGTGCGTGTGTCCGCCACAAAATTCCATTAACTGCAGTGGTTTTTTTTCAGTGACATTTAACTGCTTAGTTAAGATCTCAATTTCCTTAGTGATCATTTTGGCTTTTTCGGGATCTCTAAATTCATCAACGTATTTCATTATTCATCAACTTCCTTTAAATTTGTGGTCAGTAAACCTCGATGATCAGCCAGTAGCGTATGAACTAAATCCCATAGAATATGATAAGTGGCAACATGCACCTCTTGAACTCTATGTATAGAATCTGTATCAACTACTAAACAATGATCCACTAATCCGCTAGTCAACATTTCACCGCCATTTCCACCGGTTAGACCCAGCGTTACTAAGTCCATTTTTTTTGCTTTTTCAAACGCGGCGATTAAGTTTTCGGAATTGCCGCTGGTTGAAAAACCAATTAATCCATCCAATTTTCCCGCGTGTGCATCTAACTGCCTTACATAAATATGTTTAATGCCTACATCATTGGCTACTGCACTTAACATGGCAGTATCCATCACCATATTGAAAGCGGGTAATGCAGGTCGTCCAGTTGTCACCGGATGTTGAAATTCAACAGCAAAGTGTGAAGCATCACAACTTGAGCCACCATTTCCCATGGTTAATATTTGACCGCCATTGATATAAACATTTGCAATTGCCTTTGAAGCAGCAATAATTTCATTGGCGTTATCGGTAAAAAATTGTTGACTGACTCTAACGCTATCCGCCGCTTTTTGTTGAATAGAGGTTAACAATGACGCGAGATCACTCTGACTCGATTTCTGCTTGCCATGCAAAAATGGATATAAGTCTTCAAGTGGTTTGCTCATTTTTTTCATTAATTAATCGTCTCAGTGCTTGTCGTTAGATTGTTCTTTCGCATGGTTATTAGGTTTAGTTATTAGTTTTAATTGTTAGTTTGGTTAGTTACATTTTTCACCAACTAGTTTCTAAGCAGAATTTTGCATCGCTTCAATTTCCGCTTGCGCTTCGCCTAACTCAGTTAACAATTCCAAAGTTTTTCTAGCTTCTTCTGCATCAATACGACTCATTGCAAAACCGACATGAACCAATACCCAATCACCCACACAACTTTCAACCGGATGTTCTTCGTTAACTATACAGGCGATATTAATTGGTCGACGTATTCCCGCAACATCTACAATCGCTCTTTTAATACTGGCGTCTTCTATTTCTATGATTTGACCTGGAATTCCTAAACACATATCTTAACTTCTCCGAAGCGAGGACGCTGCTGCAATAACAGCTTGCCCTAAAGCGAGCCCGCCATCGTTGGCTGGTACTTGCTGATGAATGAGTACATTATAATTTTCTTTTTCGAGACGTGAAACAACTTGCTCTAGCAAAATTTTATTTTGAAAAACGCCGCCAGTTAACGCTACCGTATTGATGACTCTTTGCTCTTGTTCTGTGGTTAACTTTTTAACCATGGTAACAATAATTTTTGCTAAGCCTTTATGAAATCTAGCAGACATAATACCGACGGGCGTTTTTAAAATAAGATCGCCTAAAATTGCTTGCCACATTGCTAAGGGTTCAATATAAGGCAGAGAATTTGCAGAAAGATAAGGAATGGCAAAAGGGTAGGCCAGCAATTCATCTTCATTTAACAAGGTATCTTGATCAACCGCTGATTCTAATTCTATGGCTGCTTGACCTTCATATTGAACTCCATCGCGGCAGATCCCCATTGCGGCGGCAACCGCGTCAAACAATCGACCGCAAGAGGAAGCTAACGGTGTATTCAATTTTTTATCGAGCATCGCAAACAATGTGTCGATCGGTTTTGATTCGAAAAACTGGTTAAGTTCTAGTTCTTTAAAATTGGTTTGAAACTCAGCCCATCCCATTTCCGCGATGATATGAGCAAAGGTATTTCGCCAAGGCTCACGCATTGCTTGAGACCCGCCAATCATCGCAACTGGTTTAAAACTGCCTAGGCGATTGCAATTAACATAGTCGGCATGTAAAAACTCTCCGCCCCATATTGTCCCATCATTTCCAAAACCGAGTCCATCCAGAGCGACACCCAGTACCGCTGGTGAACTGAGCGGATATTGATTTTCCGCTAAACAAGCCGCCACGTGAGCGTGATGATGTTGAACTTCTAGCAGTGGTACTTTTTTCTCCTGTGCCCAAAGGCGTCCTAATTTACTCGATAAGTATTCTGGGTGTGCATCAACTGCGATTAATTGCGGTGTTAAATTGTATAAATTCAAATATAAGTTAAGATTTTTCTGATAGTCTTGATAACTCTCTGCATTTTCTAAATCGCCCATATGTTGCGATAAAATAGCGCTTCCATTATTAATTAAACAAAAAGTATTTTTTAATTCCGAGCCCATTGCTAACACTTGATCAACATTTTCGAGTCCTTCAGGAAGAGGCAAAGGCGCGGGTGCATAGCCTCTTGAACGGCGTAAAATTCTGGGTTTACCTAATACAAACCGAACCACTGAATCATCCACACGATTGACAATATCGCGATCATGCCAGAGAACATATTTTGCAATGCTACCTAATTTATCAATCACTTGCTGATTGCTAATCACTTGAGGTTCATCGGAAAGATTGGCAGAGGTTAAAACAATCGGGCGGTTCATACGCTTTAACATTATCTGGTGCAAAGGTGTGTAGGGCAGCATGAAACCCACAGAGTTTTGACCTGGGGCGACTAGCTCAGACAAAGGGATCAGATCTTTCTTTCGCTCGCCTTTAGCAACGCCAAAAGAACGTTCGGTTCCAGTAGGCGCAGTAGATGTTTTTGCTAATAGCACAATCGGCGCTTCGGCACTTTTGAGTAATAATTCTTCCTCTGAGTCGAGTTTTGCGTAACGTGAAATAACTTTTGTGTCCCTTGCCATCAATGCAAAAGGTTTTCCAAAGCGTTGTTTAGCATCTCTTAACTTTTCAACCGTATCGGTATTGGTCGCATCACATGCCAAATGGAAACCGCCGACACCTTTGACCACAATAATTTCACCATTTTGTAATAAAGTACATGCCGCATCCACGTCATCTAGTTGAGATAGACTTTCCAAACAAACAGAACTTGCGTCAATTCGTTCTAGCGTTACTTTGGGACCACAAACATAACAGGCATTAGGTTGAGCGTGAAAACGTCTATCAATAGGCTGTTGATATTCTTTTAAACAATCATCACATTGTTCAAATTTTTTCATGCTAGTGTAGGGTCTATCGTAGGGCAGTTTTTCAATAATGGTAAATCGAGGGCCGCAGTGAGTGCAGTTGGTTAACGGGTAACGAAAGCGTCTTCCAAATGGATCATGAACATCTTCCATACATTTTTTGCAGGTCGCTGCGTCTGGACTGATGTGAGTTTGAATTTCATTTTCGTCACTGGCGGTAATTAAAAATTCAGTCGGTTTTATTAAATCATTTTGATTTTCTTCTAATCTGGATGAGCGCACGATTTGATCGATTCTAGCTAAAGGTGGCGACTCATTTTCGAGCTTGAAGATAAACTGATTTCTTGAAAGTTCAGATCCCCAAATTTGGATCAGAACACCTTGTCCGTCGTTTAAAACTTGACCGGTTAAATTTTCTTCTTTCGCTATTCGCCATACATTGGGTCTAAATCCAACGCCTTGTACAATGCCCGTCACTCGAATGGATTCAAATTCGATGATTTGTTTTTTTGTTGCATTTTCTGCGACAGCCACACTCACGGTATTAGCTTCCAAAGACTCACTCGGTTATTGCCAGAATCGGCAATGGTGAGTATGTCTTTTTCTATTTGAATACCATACGGCCAACAAACTGAATCAGCAGCGGCAGGTAGCCAGCGGTTATCGCCTTTCACATGAAAATTATCTTGCGCACATAATCCTCTTGCGTGTGCATTAGTTTTAAGATCGTCAATGTGCCAACTCAAAAGGCGCGAATTAGCGGTATCCGCGACGATTAACCAGTCTCTAAAACTAGCAATACCATAAGGCATATTCAAAGTATTTGCACGAGGCCAATAAAGTGATTGATTATGATCGACTAGCACTTCATCTTTTTGCCCTAATATATAATCGCAATCTGAGCCATTGATTTCAGGGATGCCTTTCCAAACCATGATCCGGTTATTGCCGGCATCAGAGACACATAAATGACCTTTCCAAAAAGCGATCCCGTGAGGCCATCGCATACTCATTTTACTAGGCTCATCACCAGCGTTTTCATCGCGACACTCAAAATTCTTTTGTCCCAAAACTGTATCTGCAGGTTGACCATTACTGGTGGGCATACCTTTCCATATAAGTAACCTTCGGTTTTCTGCGTCTGCCACCATTAAATAGCCATCTTCCCATGCGACACCATAGGGCCAATGCATATTGCCCGCATTAGCGGTCTGTGTTCCTCGGTTAGATTCACCACCATTAAAATCGGCCTGACCCAATACCAGATCAGCTGGTACGTTATTGCTTTGTGGCAGTTTGTTCCAAACTAAAACGCGATGATTCCATGCATCAGCGACAATCATGCCGATTTGTTTTTCACCATTTTGATCTTGCCATTGATAGGAACAAATTCCAGTCGGAACATTCACGGAAAATGCTGTGACGTTGCCTTTAGCGTTTCTTCCTTCATGATTCATGGTCGGTTGCCCGATGATCCAGTCCGCAGGCGTATCGTCATTTTCAGGTTGTTTTTTCCAGCCAAGTAGTCGGTGATGGCCGGTATCACAAATCCAAAAAGGACCATCCTCAGACATTAGCGCCCCGCCACGTGGTCCAAAACAAGTTTGTTCATCGGGTTGAACGCTGGTGGTTGCTATTGTCGGCACTCTGGCAGCACCAATTACTGCAAAAGGTTCACTTTGGGTTATTTTTATATGGGGGATCTGACTTTCTTCTGCAACATGCAAAGAAGGATCAGGGGTAATACGTAAGCTTACCTTTTTAACCGTCATGAAAGTTTTACCTCAACCTTATTGCCAACCACTCTAACCGCATGCGTTTGCAATTGAACTTGCGGAGCGGTTAAACATTCGCCGGATTCTAGTGAATATTCGAACGCATGGTGCGGGCAAATTAAAATTCCATCACGGATTTCTCCCATATCCATTGGCATCCCCAAATGGGCACAGGCATTTTGGAAACAGGTGATTTTGTCGTCAAAGCGACTCAAAATAACTTCATTACCGGATACGGTAACGATTTTAATTAATTTTTCAGGCACTTCATCAAATTCAGCGGCATAGATCCAACCTTCATCTTCGCTATTAGCGAACGGACTGATGAAATGTACAGGAATTCCGTCGACTGGTTTTGCCAAAGATCCACCACGAGCCTTAGTTATTTCGGTGATTTCTGGGCAATGCTCTTTAATCGCTTTTTCAACGCCTTCGCGCAGTGTTAAACCCGATGCTGGACAACCGTCACAGGCTCCCAATAATCGAATAGTGACTTTATTAGGAGGGGTTAATYCAACTAATTCAACATTGCCTCCATGGCTCCCTAAATAAGGGCGTACGGACTCTAAAGCATCTTCTACACGCTCCTGCAAAGTCGCTTTTACGATATCTAGATGCCTTAAAACAGAATAAACAATATCATCACTAACCACTTCTTTGAGGGCATTCATTGCTTCTGGAATGGTTTTAACCGCATTGATTATTTTAGCAATTGCGTCCTTGTGAAGTGCATTGTCAGCTTTACGTAGTTGACCAACCGTTGAGGTGTATTTGTCATCCCAATTGGTCATTATTGTTTCCAATCGATTTATTTCTCCTAAAAACTGATCCAATTGAATGTTTTTCGCACCTTCTAAATCTGAAGGCGTTTGGCTTTCTATAGGAGAAATTGCTTCGGTTACACTATTCATATTTTTACTGGTATTTTAGATCTTTAAATAAATAGGGTTGAATAGCACCGCCAATAACGCTAGCGATTATAATGGCGATCCAAATATCTAGACCAAATTTAACCGCGCCAATACAAATAACCACAGTCACAACAATACCAATTAACAATTTAATCGCTAAGGTTCCGAGATCTTTAAATAATTTGCCTTGAATAAATAAGGTAATGGAGCTGAGTAACATATCAAACATTCTAATTCTCCTTTATAAGAAATTCAAAGCGAGTAAAGCAATTGCAATACCGGATATAGCAGGTAAAAGACCATAAAATGCGCCCATCATTGCAGCCAAGTCGTAACCTAAATCTTTACCGCCTACAATGATGCCACCGATCGCACCACCAATTAGCCCTCCGCCCATTGCGGCCAATAGATAATATAAATAAATCATGTTTTTTACTCCGTTAGTCTTTTAAATTTAAAATAATTGGTTATGTGGTTAGTTTTAAACTGTGAATCGTTAATTAATGAAACAATTAAGAAATTCGAGCATTACCAAAGCCTTGCCCCTCTCTTGATCCCGATTTTCCCGTTCCTAGATCCTGCGCCACCTCTTGTAACACTTCTTCCACTACACTCACTTTTGCTAAATCGCCATTGAGTTTAAAAATAGAGGAGGCTTTGCGGTAGAGTTCTTGTGCGATCATTAAGTTTTCTCTATTGCCAATTTCAGGCTTGTCAAAATCATCGGGTAAATTTCTGAGGCTATTGGCTTTGTTACAAATAGTATTGGCAAATTCAAGTGGTGTATCTCTTTCATTTCGCACTTTCAATGCTTCATCATAAGCCTCTATCGATCTAAGATTGTTCTCGACAGGATGACTACTAGAGGCGTATTGCAAAGCATTACCTAGGTTATTTTGTAGCATCGCGTATTCGGTTGGATGGTCGATTAAATTGACCACTTTAAGGGCTGCTTCAAAGGATTGTACTGCCATTGCTTCTCGCATTTTGGAACGTTCATCATTCATTGGGATAGACAAAAATGCTGTCGCAAGATTATTATGCAAAATGGCATATTCAGAGGGAAATTTTTTGCTGTCAAAAACCTTTAGCGAACGCTGGTAAGCCGTAATACACTCTGTAATTGGAACTTTGCCCATACCAAATAAAGTTTGTAAAACTAAACCTAAGTTCATTTCAGCTTCAGCCACTTCCTCTGGTACGCCTAATTCAGTTAAAACCGGTATTGAGGATTCATATTGTGCTTGAGCAAGATTAAGGTTATTTAAGCCATCTTCTGGAATGGCTTGATAGGCGGTGCCTTTTTTTGCTTCCACTCTGGCAATCAGTAATTTTTCTGTAGATGGACAAATTTCTAAAGCTTTATCATATAACTTGATTGCGTTATAAAGTTCTTTAGATGATTTTGGTTTTTGCTGAATGCCCTTTGCTATCTCCATCAGCATTTCTACTTTTTCTTCGTCACTGATCTTTTCTTCTTCAATCATTTGCAATGCTTGATTGAATTCGTATTCCTGTAAATTTGCTTCCATGAGTCGATGCCTTAGCAATTTTTTATTATCAATGGAAACTACTCTCTCTTGAAAAATTGTCAAGCATTAATTCACTTTGCAAACTTAGTTTACAATAACTGTGGCAATTACGCCTTTTTAATGTTACTTTTCCAAAAATGATAGTTAATCTAATAATGTAAATCTCAATTTGTATGCGAATTCTAAGATGATAATTTTGGTAACAAATGAATAACGGCCTATCAACAGTATTGCTCTGTGGCTTCCCCCATGAAGAAGGTCAAATGCTTTCTGACTATTTGGGTATGCACTACAGTATTCGCATTTGTAACGAAAATAATTATGATGCTAAATTAACTGAAAGCGCTTCGATAGACTTGATATTGGCCTATCATAAAATGCCAGAATTTAATGCTATATCCTTTTTAATTGAAGCCAGGCAAAACAACCCACAAGCGGTTAGAGTATTGGCAGGGGACTTATCTAAAAATGAAATGCATGAAGCGATTAATAAGGCTGCTATCTACCAATTTCTTCCCCAAAACTGGCCGGTTGAACAAATCGAATTACATGTGCGTCGTGCGCTCGAAAATAGAGAGCTTGGATACCGCCATCGGCATCTTAGTCGTGATTTAAAAATGGCTGAAAATGTTTTAAAAAAATATGATACCAACATTTCCACCACCTCAAAAACTCGATATAAATTTAATCAGTTAGTCTATGCAAGTCCTTCAATGATTACGCTTTGTGATATGGCTAGAAAAGCAGCATTAACTGAACTTCCGATCCTGATACAGGGTGAAACAGGGACTGGTAAGGAGTTAATGGCCAGAGCTGTCCACAATGCCAGTGAAAGGAATGCTCAACCTTTAATGGTTCATAATTGTGGAGGCATGAGCGATGAGTTGTTGCACTCGGAATTATTTGGTCACGTAAAAGGCGCATATACTGGCGCTGTGAGTGATCGATTAGGGCTTTTACCAGCGGCTAACGGTGGAACCGTTTTTTTAGATGAAATTGCAGATGTATCGCCTACATTCCAAGTCAGTCTTTTACGGTTTTTACAAGATGGCGAAGTAAAACCCTTGGGTAGCGACAAGATTATTAAATGTGATGTGAGGGTTATAGCTGCCGGAAACAGAAATTTGGAAGAATTAATTAAAAAAGGCGAATTTAGAGAAGATTTATTTTATCGTTTGAATGGATTCCAACTAAAAATTCCACCTTTAAGGTCGCGGATAGATGATATTCGAGTTTTAACAGAGTATCTGTCCGAAAGATATGCTCAAAGTATTAATCGAAGAATATTAGGGATATCTAAGGAAGTACTAGAAAAATTCGAGCTATACGATTGGCCTGGCAATGTTAGAGAGTTAGAAAACGAAATCAAGCGGTTGGTCGCAGTTTCTGAAAACGGCCAGTTAGTTAATCTAGAGCATCTTTCTGAAAATATAAAATCGTTAAAACCGCTGCCTAACATAGCTTTAACAAAATTAAACGGAGATTCACTTAAGGAAACCGTCGAAAAACTAGAGCTGTCAATAATTTCCGCAACGTTACAGAAATTGCGTTGGAATCAAAGTAAAGTAGCAAAGGAACTTGGTATATCTCGAATGGGTTTATCAAATAAAATAAAAAGATACGGTATAGAGTCGGTCATTTTAGAAAACTAGGAGCTTGTCTTAAGTGTTTGTTAGTGTTTGTTGCTTTTTTCGATGAAAAACTAAAAGGATACGATCATGTCAAAATCCTCTAAAACCCAAAAAATCATCCCTTTTCCTTGCTCTAAAATATCACCTAAAAAATCCTTACCTAGTTTTCAAGATCTTGGCGATTCACCAAGATCTAAAGCAATTAGTGATTCCTGCAAAACTGGGCATTGGTGCAGTCGTTGTCAAGGAATATGGTATGGAGCTGTTAGCGAATGCGAATGCCTATCTGTAAAAACCGACAGGGCTAAGTAATTTAAAATAAGAAAAGAAAGTATGCAGTTTGAATAGTAAACATTGTTTACAAAAGCTTGTTTTCGCCAATGAAACTCCTTGGTGATTTTTGTAACTCCTTGTTTTAAAGGTATATAATTGTTTTATTATTGTTGGCGTATAAATTGCTTTATTTTAAAGGAGTAGTAAATTTCACAAAGTTTAATTAACTTAATGGAGGTAATAATGGCCAATTTATTATGGCTTCAAGGTGGCGCTTGTTCGGGAAATACCATGTCTTTCCTTAACGCAGAAGAACCTAGCGCGTGCGACCTTGTCACTGATTTTGGGATCAATATCCTATGGCAACCATCTTTAGGAATGGAGATGGGTGATGATGTTAAAAAAATACTGAAAAACTGTATATCTGGTGATACAAAACTGGATATTTTTGTTTTTGAAGGCAGTGTAATTAACGCGCCAAATGGAACCGGAGAGTGGAACCGTTTTGCWGGGCGRCCAATGAAAGAGTGGGTCAGAGAATTATGTGATGCCGCCGATATAGTTGTTGCTTTAGGCGATTGTGCGACGTGGGGCGGTATTCCTGCTACAGCACCTAACCCAACTCAATCGGAAGGCTTACAGTTTTTAAAGCGCGCAAACGGTGGCTTTTTAGGTGCTGATTTTGTTGCTAAGTCAGGTTTGCCGGTTATCAACATTCCGGGTTGTCCGGCTCATCCAGATTGGGTTACGCAAATTCTTGTGGCGGTTGCTACCGGAAATGCAGCTTCTATAACATTGGATGAATTTCAACGACCTAAAACATTTTTCTCAAGCTTTACTCAAACCGGGTGTACGCGAAATATGCATTTTGCTTATAAAGTATCTGCTACTGAGTTTGGGCAACGTAAAGGCTGTTTATTCTATGACTTAGGCTGTCGAGGTCCAATGACTCATTCGCCTTGTAATCGAATTTTATGGAATAGAGTTTCTTCAAAAACTCGTGCTGGAATGCCTTGTTTAGGTTGTACCGAACCTGAGTTTCCATTCTTTGACCTTGCTCCAGGAACTGTTTTCAAAACGCAAACGGTTATGGGAGTGCCAAAAGATTTACCAACAGGCGTAGATAAAAAAGGCTACATCAAATTAACTGGCGCTGCAAAAGCTGCAATGCCAGCCTGGGCCGAAGAAGATATTTTTGTAATTTAATTAGGAGCAATATTATGTCAGAACAAGTACAGACACTGGATATTTCTCCGGTAGGACGAGTGGAAGGCGATTTAGATGTTCGAGTTGACATCCAAGATGGCGTCGTCGTTGACGCATGGACTTCAGCGGAATTATTTAGAGGGTTTGAGTTAATCCTAAAAGATAAAGATCCACAAGCAGGTCTAGTAGTAACGCCTAGAGCTTGTGGAATTTGTGGTGCATCGCATTTAACTTGTGCCGCTTGGGCGCTTGATACTGCATGGGGAACCGAAGTCCCAAGAAATGCGATTATCGCTAGAAACCTTGGGCAACTAGCAGAAAGTTTGCAAAGTTTGCCAAGACATCATTACGGCCTATTTATGATTGATATGGTCAATAAAAACTACAAAAACAGCCCTTTTTATGAAGAAGCGGTTAAACGTTGGGCACCATTTACGGGAACAAATTACGAAGCCGGCATCACTATTTCAGGCAGACCGGTAGAAATATATGCAATGTTAGGTGGTCAATGGCCACATTCAAGTTTTATGGTACCTGGCGGCGTGATGTGTTCGCCTACACTAACCGATATCACTCGTTCTTGGTCAATTCTTGAACATTTCAAAAAGAATTGGATCGAAAACATTTGGTTGGGTTGTACGATTGAGCGTTATGAAGAAATTAAAACCTATGATGATTTTATGGCATGGTTAGATGAAAGCCCTAAGCACGCAAATTCTGATCTAGGAATGATGTGGCGAATGGGAATTGATATTGGCCTAGATAAATACGGAAAAGGACTTGATAAATTTGTTTCTTGGGGCTATTTGCCACATGAGGATAAATATAACCATCCGACAATTGAAAGTCGCAATAGCTCAATAATTATGCCAAGTGGTGTGTACGATGGCGCGACTGATACCCATAAAGTAATGGATCAATCATTTACCCGTGAAGATATAACCCACGCATGGTATGACGAACCAGCTACGGTTCATCCATTTGATAGAACAACCAATCCTATTGACAAAAACGACCGAGATTTTGAAGGCAAATATACTTGGTCTACTGCGGTTGCCCATGCAGAAAATGGTCATTTAGAAGCTGGGCCATTGGCACGCGAATTGATATATGGCGGAGACCATATGGAAGATTGGCAACATAAAGATACGTTAGTATACGATATGTATAAAAAAATGGGTGGCGCAAACGTTTTACTTCGCCACTTTGCTAGAATGCATGAGTTTAAATACGTCTATCGTCAAATGGAAAGATGTTTGCAAGAGTTTCGTCTTGATGAGCCTTTTTACATTAAACCTCAAGAAAAAGACGGTCAAGGGTGGGGAGCTACCGAAGCGATCCGTGGTGCTTTATGTCACTGGATAGAAGTAAAAGATGGTAAGATAGCAAACTATCAAATTATTGCGCCAACAACATGGAACATTGGACCTCGTACAGAAGATGGTGAAAGAGGGCCTATTGAGCAAGCATTAATTGGTACACCAATTGCTGATCCAAGCGATCCTGTAGAAGTTGGTCATGTTTGTCGCTCCTATGACTCGTGTTTAGTATGTACAGTTCATGCTCACGATGCTAAAACAGGAGAAGAGTTAGCACGTTTTAAAACGGCTTAGTTCGTAAGAAAGGAGATTTACCGGTGTTATTTAACGTCGGTAAATTTTTGCGTTTTATTGACTATAAATATAAATAAAAATAAAAACAGAAAGACGACATAATCTTTAAGGAGAGTTCGTGAGCAAAAAAGACGATGATGATTTAAGGATTAGAATTGGTAATATGATGGCAGAGGGACTAAAAACCCTAACAGAACCGTTTCCAGAAGATAATCATCAATTTGAACTAGTTCTTCGAGAACTTCGCGATATAGACGATAACGACTTAGAACAAAAACTAGTGGTTTCAGGCTTTGTCGATAAACCCTATGGCGAAGAAGAACAACGATGTTTAGAGTGCATGTATTACTTAGTTCATCGTAAATGGTGTGACTTACCTGAATTAGCTGTTCCTGTAGAAGCGGAATGGTGGTGTCGTCTGTGGAGAATTTGAGAAAGGTTAATCTCCTTTAGTTGTGCAATATTAATTAATCGAACATTTTTGGAGTGAATTGATGAGCGAAGAAGATAAATTACGTGACGAGATTGGCGCTATGATGGCTGATGGCTTAGAGACCATCACTGAACCCTTCCCAAAAAATCATTTTCTATTTGATGCAATCGTCAATCAAGTAGCAGAGGTACCCAAAGAAAATGTAAAAAGAAAATTAATACTTTCAGGCTTTATTGATCATCCTTATGGCGAAGATCAAGATCGATGCAAAGAATGTATTTACTATTTATCAAATCGTAAATGGTGTGATTTGCCTGCCTTAGACTTACCAGTAGAACCAGAGTGGTGGTGTCGTCTTTGGAAAATTTAACGATTTAGTAGAAACAGGAACAATTTAATATGGATAGTAGCCCAGCGGATGATTCGTTAAGAATAGAAATTAAGACACTTTTGGAAACTGGCTTAAAAGTTGAATTAGAACCTCGCGCTTACACTCATCAACAAATATTGGAAGTCGTTTCTCGTCTTCAAGAACTTGAAGATAATGATTATCAATCGAAATTACAAATTGCAGGCTTTACATTAGATCCTTGGGGTAAAGGTGACGATGAACAAGCTTGCGAAACCTGCATGTATTATAAAGTACATCAAAAATTCTGTGAAATCCCTGAATTAATGTTACCCGTTGAACCCGAATGGTCTTGTCGAATTTGGCGAATATGATTACACTCATCAATTCTTTAATGTGTTGACCCAAAGGTTTGTATGCTATCAATTATAGGTTGCGGTAACCCCAATAGAAAAGATGACGGTGTAGGCATTGTCATTATCAAATCCCTTCAAGAATATCAAAGTAAAAAAAACTACAGCAATATTAAACTGTTTGATGCCGGCACTTCTGGTATGGATGTGATGTTTCAAGCGAAAGGCAGTGATGCTTTAATTATTATTGATGCCAACCTAAGTAATTCAGAGCCTGGCAGTCTTTTTATCGTGCCGGGTGACGAGTTATCCAATGTCCCCGAGCCAAGTTACAACTTGCATGATTTTCGCTGGGATAACGCCATTTACGCAGGGAAAAAAATATACGCGGACAAATTTCCTGAGGATATTTCTGTTTATTTAATTGAGGCTGCATCTGTTGACATGGGTTTAGGTTTATCGCCAGAAGTTACAAAAACCGCCGATAGTGTGATCGCTAAAATAAAAGAAAAAATGGATGCTTATGGAAAGTAGTGAGCATGTAATTCGAATAGCCAATGGAAATCTAT
Source organism: Kangiella sp. (assembly GCA_002733465.1). Taxonomy (GTDB): domain Bacteria; phylum Pseudomonadota; class Gammaproteobacteria; order Enterobacterales; family Kangiellaceae. The sequence continues at coordinate 151,763 of NVVT01000008.1, read as the reverse complement.
ATATTGATAAATATGTTTATGARACCTATTTCAAAAATATAGAAAGTGTTGCGTTACTCTCCAAACCGCCATTAGTATTAATTATGCCGGTTCAACAAGCTGGTAATGGTGGGATGTTATTAAAAATAAGAACGGCTTGCGGTGATAGAGTGTTAAATATTCTAGAATTCTTAGAACATAATAATATGCAAGGGCTAGAATGTACTGTTCCTGTAGTATGGAGTACAGAAAATGCGGCGTTAACTTTTGAAATGATTCAGCCTTAAATTGAACCTCATACAGGCTCCTAGCGAAAATTCAAATATCTTAAAACGGGTCACTTAATTACACCCAGATAAACCAGTCGAAACACGAAAGCTTTTTTGTACCAAAGCTAGCTAAACCGAGACATCAGTAAACCATTCGTTATATCAAAAAGGCAAAACTTGAGCAAAGAGAGAATATTTTGTGTTATCCTTTGATTACACAAAATAATAGGGGAGCGGATAATGCAATATTTCGGCGTTAGAGATTTACGAGAAAATATCGGAGAGTATGCACAAAATGCTGAAAGCGGTGTGATTAGTGTGATTTCTCGAAATGGTAAGCCCCTTACCGTAAACATTCCCTTTGATGATCTTTTGATTGAGTTAGGCGCACATAAATCTTTAGCGGTTAAACTCTATGAAGAAGGGTCGCTTTCTTTAAAAAAGGCGGCACGATTTGCTGGGTTGAAAAGCGATCATTTTATTAGAGTGCTGGGTGCTACTGGTATTAGCGTTTTGGGTGATGAAAAGCAACTAGCAAACGAATTAAAACAATTTGAGTAAGGCGAAGCCTAAACAACTGATTATTGCCGATACCGGTCCTTTAATCGCATTGGCTATAATGGATTTACTGCCTGTTTTAAACTTGCTATATGATAAAGTATTAGTTCCAGATGCGGTGATAAAAGAGTGCTCGAATGATTTATCTAAACCTCAATCCTCAAAGATCAACCAAGCCATAAATGACAATTTTCTCACTCAAGCAAGTGTGATAGATAAAGATCATTGTAGTCTTTTAGAAGAGGTACTTGATCAAGGCGAAGCAGAAGCGATAACTTTAGCGATACAATTAAACGCGGTTGTTCTTTTAGATGAAAAAATTGGAAGAAAAATAGCACAACGAGAGGGAATGAAAGTTGTTGGTAGCCTATTTATCTTGATAAAAGCAAAACAAGTAAAATACATTCCATCTGCAGCGCCATTGTTAGATAAACTTAAACTACATGGATACTATATGAGCGACTCACTGGTTAGAAAAGTACTGGAAGTTTGCAACGAAATATAAGCACGGATTAAACATCGTGTGGCTTACTGTAATCAACGGGGTCAGATACAAGAGTGAATTGATTTTGTTTGATACCTAATTTTTACTTAGTGTAACAAAGGTTTGAGGATATAATTTTGACCCCATTGATTTATAGGCTAGAAAACCTTCCAAGTTAATTAGACCATTACAAGAAATGCGGGGCCTGTATAAAGCAAAATAACCGAAGCTATTATCTATCAAAATCTAAAAGGAAATTAAAATTTTTCTTGTTAGCCAGATATTAAGACAAAACTTCCAGCCCCTTTCGCTCAACAAGATTAAGTAGTTTCAAGGATGGACCGTTAGGTTGCTTTTGTCCTTGCTCCCATTTTTGTACAGTAGATTTGCTAGTATTTAGATAAGCCGCGAACACACCTTGACTCGCTTTGTTTTTGATTCGTAGCAATTTAATCTGATTGGCGGTTAGTTGCCTGATTTTAGGTAAGCATAAAGCATCGAACTCACGCATGGTGATATCTTTCATTACTCCAGCATTATGCAAATCACTGGCACTCTCGTGAACTACTTCTAGAATTGATTTATCCATTGTTTTTTATCTCAAATAATACGCCTGCTTGAACGGCTTTAGTTAACTCTTTATCGCTATAACCCAGCAATGTATTGGCATAAAGTTTAAGTGCTTTTAGCTCATCTTCCTTAATATTTGCTCGTACGTTTTTAGCAAAACCATAAACAAAAAAAGCCTTATTGCCAAACTGATAAGCCAGTAAAGTACGAACACCGCCACTCTTCCCTCGCCCACCAACTGCAACTCGCTTTTTCACGATATTACCGCCTAAATTAGCATCAAAAAGTCCGCTTTCTATTTCTTTTATCGCTTTAAGCAATATTTCATTATCAATACCTTCTTTAGTTGCCCATTTATCGAACACTTTGTTTTTATAAATATTCATTAAACTTCCCTGCTTGCCAATTAACAGTATAGCACTTAGTGCTATATAGTAAAATTATTTCTTAAGTTTACAGCTTATATAGTGCCTGCCGATAAATAGCGGTTTAGTCTTCCGGATCAAGACCGTTTCTGACCCCCATTGATTACTTTAGCGATTAAGAGTCTTGTCTCCGTTACCTAAAAGAATTGAAATGGCAAAATGGGTTTATTTGTCTTTATAAAAGTTGACACTTGTGTCAAGTAATAGTTCTGGTATAGTAGGGAAATTGAAAATTCCGACCGTCTACTGTGATTCAAATATGGCGACTAACAAGATCAAGTTTTTACTAAATGACCAATTAATTTGTTTAACCGACGTTGATCCGAATCTGATGGTTTTGCAATATTTGCGAGAGCAGCAATCGTTAATAGGAACAAAAGAAGGGTGTGGTTCTGGTGATTGTGGTGCTTGTACGGTGGTGGTCGCCGAGCTAAACACTGATAAATCGAATTCTGAAAAAAATGATTTGAACTACAAGTCAATCAATGCATGTATTACTTTTGTAGGCAATTTACACGGAAAACAGCTGATTACAGTTGAGCACCTTAATCAAACTAAACCGAACAAAACAACTAATCAACTCCATCCCGTTCAGCAGTGTATGGTCGATAATCATGCGTCGCAATGCGGTTTTTGTACTCCCGGAATCGTGATGTCTTGCTTTGCATTACACAAAAATAATTCTACGCCAAACAGAGAAGAAGTGGTTGAAGCATTAGCCGGAAATTTGTGTCGTTGTACTGGTTATAGACCTATTATTGATGCGGCGATGCAATCTACAAGTAACTCATCAATTAATAAAACCGAAGATTCTTTTACTGATTCCTATCAAGAAACGATCATTAAATTAGAAAAAATCAATAACATTGAATCGCTCAATTTTGAATATAACGATAGGTCTTATTTCGCACCTAAAAACACCGATCAACTTTCAGAGCATTTACTTTCTCATCCGCATGCAACTTTATTTTCAGGTGGCACTGATTTGGCTTTAACCGTTACTCAGAATTTGGATGAAATCGCGGACTTGGTTTATCTGGGTAATGTGATTGAGTTAAATGAAATTAATGAAAGTAGTAAAGAAATTACGATTGGCTCTGCGGTGCCTTATTCTGGCTTTAAACTCTTGTTAGAAAATGTTTATCCAGAACTAGGTGAAATGATCGAGCGTATAGGATCTGCACAAATACGAAATACCGGTACACTCGGTGGAAATATTGGTAATGCATCACCCATTGGCGATATGCCTCCCGCATTGATTGCGTTAGACGCACGTATGACATTGCAGTTAGGAAATGATATTCGTGAAATTTCCGTTGAAGATTATTTTGTTGGTTATAAACAAACGGTTCTAAAAAAATCTGAATTTATCAAATCGATCATCATTAACAAACCGCGACCAAATCAAATTTTAAAAATTTATAAAATCTCAAAACGCTTTGATGATGATATTTCGGCAGTGCTCGTTGCAATGTCTATTGAACTTGGTGACGGGTTAGTTAAAAAGGGATTGGTCAATAACATTAGAATAGCGTTTGGCGGAATGGCTGAGATGCCCAAACGAGCGAAAAATTGTGAAGACGCTTTATCGGGAAAAAAGTTTGATCAAGAAAATGTAGACATCGCCAAGCAAGCATTGGGAAATGATTTTTCACCACTATCTGATGTAAGAGCTTCTGCCGATTATAGAATGAAAGTGGCGCAAAATATTATTCAGAAATTTTATTTTGAAATTGTGCAAGAAGACCAACTAACGAGAGTGGCAGATCATGCGTAAGTTAGTTGAGACTAATAATGATGAATCCTTGACCAAGTTAGGTTCGGTCAATATAGGTTATTCAACAAAACATGAAAGTGCAGAACAGCATGTTTCCGGTGAAGCGATTTATATCGATGACCGTCCACAAACAATCAATTTATTACATGCGTCAGTTGGTCAAAGTGGATTAGCGCATGCCAACATTATCTCAATGGATCTGACAGAAGTAGAAAAGGCCGAAGGAGTCGTTGCAGTTATTACTGTAGACGATATTCCCGGTCATAATGACATAGGCCCTGTTTTTCCTGGAGATTTAGTTTTTGCAAAAAACAAAGTTGAATTTATCGGACAAGTGCTTTTCGCGGTGGCGGCGACTAGTCATGACTTAGCGCGTAAAGCAGTCAAATTAGCCAAGATTGAATATGAAGAACTAGAGCCTGTATTATCGATTAAAGATGCGCTTAAAAAGAAAAACTTTGTTCGTCCCAGTTATTCGATGAAACGGGGATCGTCTGCGGATGCGATAAAAAATGCGGAACACCAATTAGAAGGCAAAATTAGTATTGGCGGTCAAGAGCATTTTTATTTAGAAGGTCAGGTTTCAATTGCTGAGCCAAATGAGAACAATGAAATGCTTATTTTTTCATCCTCTCAACATCCAAGTGAAGTTCAAAAGCTAGTCGCGGAAGTTCTAAATATTTCTCTGAATAAAGTGGTTGTTGATACTCGGAGAATGGGTGGCGCATTTGGTGGAAAAGAAACACAAGCGGCACCGTGGGCTTGTATTGCGGCTCTTTTAGCAAATAAAACACGACGCGCAGTTAAATTTAGATTAAGTCGCGTGGATGATATGTGCATGACCGGCAAACGTCATCCATTTGAAAACAACTATCGAGTAGGCTTTGACAAACATGGTCAAATCAAAGGCATTGACATTGTTGTTAATGGTAATTGTGGTGTATCACCGGATCTATCTGATGCGATTGTCGACAGAGCCATGTTTCATTCTGATAACGCTTATTACCTTGAACAAGCAACTATCACCGGTAACCGATGTAAAACCAATACGGTTTCACATACTGCCTTTCGAGGTTTTGGTGGACCACAAGGAATGATGACGATTGAAATGGTCATGGATGATATCGCGAGATTTTTAAATAAAGATCCGTTAGAAATTCGCAAACTAAACTTGTATGGAAACCTATCTGGTAACCAACCTCGAAATCAAACTCATTACCGACAGTTAGTCGAACACAATAATTTATCCGAACTAATTGATCAATTAGAAATAAGTTCGGATTATCAAAAAAGAAAAAAAGAAATTAGCAAATTCAACAGCAAAAATTCGATTTTAAAAAAAGGTATCGCGTTAACACCTGTCAAGTTCGGGATTTCTTTTACAGTACAACATTTGAACCAAGCGGGTGCGCTAGTTCATATTTACACCGATGGAACGATTCATTTGAATCACGGTGGTACAGAAATGGGACAAGGATTGTTTACCAAAATTGCGCAAATAGTCGCTAATGAGTTTTCAGTTGATCTAGACACTATTGCTGTCTCCGCAACTCGCACGGATAAAGTACCGAACACGTCACCTACAGCAGCATCGTCAGGAACTGATCTTAATGGTAAAGCGGCTCAAGCTGCCGCAATAATAATTAAACAAAGACTGATAGAATTTGCCTGTGAAAAATACTCGGTCACTGAAGAGAAAATAGCATTCCAAAGTAATCAAGTGATCATTAATGGTGATACGGAAATAGTTCTAAGTTTTGCTGACTTTGTGCAACAAGCCTATATGGCGAGAGTATCATTATCATCCACTGGTTTTTACAAAACACCTAAGATCCATTTTGATCGTGACAAAGGTGAAGGTAAACCTTTTTTCTATTACGCCACGGGTGCAGCGGTTTCAGAAGYGATARTTGATACATTAACGGGAGAGAATAAATTATTGCGGGTTGATATTTTACAAGATGTCGGTCAATCATTAAATCCAGCGATTGATATTGGTCAAATAGAAGGCGGTTTTGTACAGGGTATGGGATGGCTAACCACTGAAGAATTAATGTGGGATGATAAAGGACGATTATTATCGAACAATGCGGCCACTTATAAAATTCCGGCGATTAGCGATGTTCCAGAAGATTTTCTAGTTGAGCTTTTGAACAAAGCGGATAATCCTGAACAGACAATTTATAATTCCAAAGCCGTTGGCGAACCACCATTTATGCTTAGCATTTCAGTTTGGTCGGCGTTAAAAGATGCCATATCCAGTATTGCTGATTATCAAACCAGTCCGTCATTAGATACTCCCGCGACACCAGAAAGAGTTTTATGGGCGGTTGAAGAAATAAGTAAATATGCGGGAGTAACCACAAAATGAAATCTAGTTGGAGCTCAGCGGTTAACGAAATGACACAAAAAGGAAAAGCCTATGTCCTAGTTACATTAATAGGTGTTAGCGGTTCGACGCCTAGAAATAGTGGGTGTAAAATGGTGATTACTGAGCAAGGAATTTACGACACTATTGGTGGTGGTCACCTTGAACATAAAATTATTAAATTTGCGAATAAATTATTATTAATTGGTGAGCATTGCCAGCAATTAGAACATTTCGATTTAGGTATTCATCTTGATCAATGTTGTGGTGGCGGTACAAACGTTTTGTTTGAATGTTTTGCTGAAACAAGAGTGAATATAATGTTATTTGGTGCGGGACATGTTGGTAAAGCATTGATACCAGTGTTAGCCTCGTTACCTTGTGAAATATCTTGGGTCGATAATCGTAATGATCAATTTCCGCATAATCTTTCTAACCACAGTAATGTGACGAAAATAGTCAGTGAAGATCCGCAAAATGAAGTGGCAAACATGCCCAAAGATAGTTATTACATTGTTATGACTCATAAACATCAAATGGATTTTGATATTTGTTCAAAAGTAATGGGACGAAACGATTTCAATTATCTTGGTCTTATCGGTTCAGAAACAAAATGGCGACGTTTTCAGCGAAGATTTACTCAAGATGGAATAACTAAAAAACAATTAGATCGCGTTAATTGTCCGATTGGYTTATCCGAAGTTCCTGGGAAATTGCCTGCTGAGATTGCTATATCAATTGCATCAGAAATTATTGCTTTTTATAATGCTCAAGAAGATAAAAATCAATCGAATAAAAACACCTCGCAAGGCGTGAATAGAAATCATTCGCAAGGCGTGAATAGAAAAATTACTAAACGAGTTCAACAACAACTAGTAGAAAATGATAAAGATCGAGTAACCTCAAAAAATCCTACAAGTGTTGTTAGGAGCGAATAAGTTGAAACACTATGCGCTAAAAAGTAAAAAAGTTATATTAAACGGCACAATGACCCCTGCGTGTGTTGAAATTAAAGACGGACTTATTTTTGCGATTCATAAATATGAAAAATCGCTTGAATGTTCAATAGAAGATTTGCATGATCTAGCTTTGATGCCCGGTTTAGTCGATACGCATGTACATATTAATGAACCCGGTCGTACAGAGTGGGAAGGTTTTAATACCGCAACGCAAGCAGCAGCAGCTGGAGGTATAACTACGTTAGTTGATATGCCACTTAACTGTATCCCCGTCACCACTACTAAAAAAGCGTTTGCAGAAAAATTGGAAGCCGTACGTGATAAATTATGGGTAGATTGTGGTTTTTGGGGTGGCGTTATTCCTGATAATATTGACCAGTTAGATGAGCTATTGTCGGCGGGAGTGCTAGGAGTGAAATCATTTTTAATCGATTCAGGTATTGAAGAATTTCCAAATGTGAATGCTGAAGATATTCGTCGTGCGATACCAATTTTGGCTAAACATAATGTGCCCTATTTAATTCATGCCGAGCTAGACTGCAAAGAAAAAAACAATGTTAAGATTGGAGAGAAATATCAGAGTTTTTTAGAGTCTCGACCTAAGAGTTGGGAGAATAGCGCCGTCACTATGATGCTCGATTTGGCTAAAGAAGCTAAGGGTAAAGGAATAAATAGTAAGATTCATATTGTCCACCTTTCCTCGGACGAAGCATTAGATATTATTCGAAAAGCAAAAACAGAAGGATTGGAATTTACCGCTGAAACATGCCCTCATTATCTAACCATCGCGTCAGAGGAAATTCCAGATGGTAAAACTATCTTTAAGTGTTGCCCGCCAATCCGTGAAGAGAGTAACCGACAGAATCTTTGGCGAGCGATTAAAGAAGGTATCATCAGCTTTATTGTTTCCGATCATTCGCCTTGTACACCTCAGTTAAAAGAAATTGATAGCGGTGATTTGGAAAAAGCATGGGGCGGAATTTCTGCATTACAATTTGGATTACCGTTAATTTGGACAGAAGCACAAAAGCAAGGGTTTGAGTTAGTCGATATCGTTAGATTAATGTCTTTGGAAACCGCTAAGTTTGCAGGGCTGGAAAAAAGGAAAGGACAAATTAGCGTTGGTTACGATGCGGACTTATTAGTTTTTGATGAAAACAGTCACTTTGAAATCAGTAGCGATATGATAAAGCATCGACATAAAATCACACCTTATCTTGGACGTCAGGTTTCAGGTGTTATTAAGCGAACTTATGTTCGCGGGCATCTAGTATTTGATGATTCTAATGCTAACAATAAACAATTTATTGATACTCCTATTGGCAAGCCACTTTTAAAACACGAATTTAAAACATGAACTTAATGAGACTATGATAGAAAATACACAACAAATGAATCAACTAGTTGGCGAGCAAGCTGAATTATTAACTCAGTTAAAAAATAACACTATCGATCTGGCAAGTGAACGAGTTGGTGGTAAAGCGCTTTCTTGTAGCGACGATTTTTTTGCGGGCATGGAAAACCTTCTTAAAGCTGGACGTGGTATCTTTATTGATGACAAATATACTGACCGTGGTAAGTGGATGGACGGGTGGGAGTCTCGACGGAGTTATGGCAGAGGTTTTCGTAAAGAGAGCGGAATTGATTATGATTGGTGCATTATTCGTCTTGGCATGAGAGGGCGAATTAAAGGCTTTGATATTGATACTAATTATTTTAGAGGAAATGCTCCTCAGTTCGTTTCTGTGGAAGCTTGTGACAGTCCTTCGAATCCTGATGAAAATACGGATTGGACAGATGTGTTAACCAAGGTTTCTGTTGGTGCTCATAGCCAAAATATTTTCGAGATTAATGAAGATAAATGCTGGACTCACGTTAGACTAAATATGTATCCCGATGGCGGTATCGCTCGATTTCGAATATACGGTGAAGTCGAGGTCGATTGGACAAAGTTCGAAAGTGATGAATTAATTGATTTAGCCTTTATTAAAAATGGCGGTAAGGCTTTATTAGTCAGTGATATGTTTTTCAGTGATAAAAATAATTTAATAATGCCTAATAGAGGTAAAGATATGGGAGATGGTTGGGAAACTAAACGTCGCCGAGATCCCGGACCCGATTGGTCAATTGTTAAACTCGGTTGTGAAGGAACGATTAATAAAGTAACTATAGACACCTGTCATTTTAAAGGTAATTTCCCTGATACTTTTATGCTTGAAGGTCTAGTCAGTAGCGATATAACAAACGATGATGATGATTTTTCTGATTTAGAATGTGAACGTAATTGGCAACCTATTCTTGCTCAAACAAAACTGCAAGCTGATAAAGAACATCATTATTCAGATGAGATCCTTGCAGAAGCCTCAACTAAGTTTACTCATGTAAAGTTGAGTATATTTCCTGACGGCGGTATTTCTAGAATGCGTATATTTGGCTACAAAAAATAATCGAAGTATGCGAGAGTAGGGTGGGCATTTTTTTCTGCCCACCTTTTTTAGCCTCGCGTAAACGGCAATGGTGGACACAAAAAGACGTGCCCACCCTACAATAATATATAGAATAAGTGAAAAATGAGTTGGTATAATAAAAAATGAATCTAGCAGAGCTTAACCAACAATCTGAAAAAGATGCAGATCTGTTATTTATGCAGTGTTGTACGTCCGTACAATGGGTAAAAAAAATGACAAGCGCTAGGCCTTACTCTGATATGTCTAGTCTAAAAGATACAGCTGACGATATTTGGAAGATATTGGAGGAATCCGATTTTTTACAAGCCTTTGAAGGACATCCTAAAATTGGCGATGTCAATAGTCTTAGAAATAAATATTCGAACACGAAAAAATTAGCTAGTGGAGAACAAGGGTTAGTTAGTGAGGCTTCTGAACAAGTTATTTTGGATCTATCATCAGGGAATGAAGAGTACTCTAAAAAATTCGGATTTATCTTTATCGTATGTGCGACAGGAAAAAGTGCGGTCGAAATGCTAGATCTTTTGCAACAAAGGTTGCCGAATAATCGAAATGCTGAATTAGCCAACGCATCTGAAGAGCAACGCAAAATATTTCAAATTAGATTAAATAAGTTGATAGAGATAAAATAATGGAGATAGAACAATGAGCCAAATAACTACTCATATCTTGGACACATCGGAAGGGAAACCGGCTGTAGGAGTTAGTGTTGAATTGTTTGAACAAAAGGATAATCAATGGAGTCAGCTTGCAAAGGGAGTTACAAATACCGATGGTCGTGTTGCCGGATTATTATCTGAAGATAAAGTCTTGGATGCTGGAGTTTACAAAATGAATTTTAATACGGGTGAATACTTTAGTGCTAATAAGAAAAAAGGTTTTTACCCTTATGTTGATATTGTTTTTGAGTTAGAAGGCGATGGTTCTCATTATCATATTCCTCTTTTATTATCGGCGTTCGGCTATTCGACTTACCGTGGTAGTTGAGAAAAATAATGAGTGCGAGCAATTTAATGGTAAAACCAACAAAACTGACTAAAGAAAAATTTGCCATTTATGGTGATGTGATAGAAGTGAGTGAGCAAAATAATCGTTTTAGTATTAATGACGGCTTTACTGAAAGATATAATGACTTGGCAGAGATCGATGTTCATTCAAATGATGGTAAGACTCTAATTAATATTTTTCGCTCTTCGCCTTTGGCGCTACCCATTTCTATTAAAAAGATGGAGCGACATCCGTTATCTAGYCAAWGTTTTATTCCAATGGGAMMRCAACCMTATTTAGTCGTRGTMGCTCCAKCTGGTGAGTTTRAYGARARTGCGATWMARGTTTTTATTGCATCGTCWCRTCAAGGYGTTAACTAYCATGCGGGRACTTGGCATCAYTTTAGTYTRGCRCTTAATCAAGTGAGCGATTTTTTGGTTATTGATCGWGGTGGTGAAGGCGATAATTGTGAYGAAGTMTYACTTGATAWWSMAATCYKRATTGATATYGWAAMYGMMGAAGSCTMATGAARAAYKCRWYGAATNAATTWAAAAGCCTTCCGAGGAGAGTTGTTTCATTTTTTGGCCGATCCATCGAAGGTAAATGAAGAAGATAGTTTTCAATATTTTGAAGATGGATTATTAATTACAAAAGGTGGTTTAGTAGAACAAGTTGGTGATGCTAAAACATTGATTGCCAACTTGCCATCTGAGATCAAAGTTAAACATTATAAAACGGGTTTAATCATGCCTGGATTTATAGATACCCATGTTCATTATCCTCAAACGGAAATGATTGCGTCTTACGGTGAACAGTTATTGGAATGGTTAGAAAACTATACTTTTCCAGCAGAACGAGAATTTTCAGATGAACAACACGGTAAACGAGTCGCCGAATTTTTCCTTTCCCAATTATTAGATGCCGGCACWACAACSGCWCTWGTWTTTGGYACSGTKCATAAAGARTCKGTWGAYGCTTTTTTCTCGATTGCAGAAAAGAAAAACTTGAGAATGATTTGCGGTAAAGTTTTAATGGATAGAAATTGCCCGGATTATTTATCCGACACGGCTGAAAGTGGTTATCAGGACAGCAAGGCGTTAATTAAAAAATGGCATAAAAAAGACCGACTCCAATATGCTATCACCCCTAGATTTGCTCCAACTTCATCTAGAGAACAGCTAGATCGTGCCGGGGAATTATTGAAGGAATTCCCCGATGTGTATATGCAAACGCATCTTTCAGAAAATCAAAATGAAATTAAATGGGTGGATGAGTTATTTCCCGAAAGTGATGGTTATTTAGATGTTTACGATCAAAGCAAACTATTGGGACGCAGAAGTATATTTGCACACGGTGTGCACTTGCAAGATGACGAATGCAAGCGACTAAATGCTACCGAATCAGCTATATCTTTTTGCCCTAGTTCTAATTTATTTTTAGGCAGTGGTTTATTCAACTTAAAACAAGCAGAAGAATATAATGTTAATGTTAGTTTTGGTTCGGATATTGGTGCAGGTACGACGTTTTCGATGTTAAGCACTATCAATGAAGGATACAAAACGCAACAACTACGCGGTGGGAAATTAAGCCCTTATCAATCTTTTTATTTAGCAACGCTAGGCGGGGCAGTCGCATTAGATTTACAAGGGACTATTGGTAATTTCATGCAAGGCAATGAAGCTGATTTCATCGTGTTGGATTATCATGCAACGCCACTAATGTCTCGAAGAATTGAGCATTGTAAAACATTAACAGAAAAACTTTTTATTTTAAGTATGCTGGGTGATGAAAGACATGTTTCAGCGACTTATATATTGGGTGAGTTAGTTCAAAGTACAGAAAAACCTTTTAGAAGGAATATTTAATGGAATCATACATAACAGATTGGCTTAATTTAATTATTCGCTTTGCACACCTTATAACGGGGATTGCATGGATTGGTGCGTCTTTCTATTTTATTTGGTTAGACAATCATTTAGAAAAGCCACCAGCGTGGAAAGATGAAAAAGGAATTTCTGGCGATCTTTGGGCGATCCATGGCGGAGGTTTTTACGAAGTTGCAAAATATAAACTTGCACCCCCAGTCATGCCAGCCAATTTGCATTGGTTTAAGTGGGAGGCATATACTACTTGGCTAACGGGATTTATGTTGTTGAGTTTAATGTTTTATGTTGGTGCTGACTCTTACTTAATCGATAAGCGAATTGCGGAGTTAAGTCAATTTCAGGCAATTGCAATTGGCATTGGTTCGATTGTTTTGGGTGTTGGTATCTACGAAGTATTAGTCAGAACAGGATTAAAAAATCATGGCGCTATTCTAGGTTTAATATTGATTCTGCTTATTACCGCTCTCTCCTATGGTCTCACTCAAGTATTTAGCGCGCGAGGAGCCTATATGCACATTGGTGCAATAATCGGCACTATGATGGCAGGTAATGTTTTCTTTGGTATTATCCCTGCACAAAAAGAATTGGTAAAAGCGGTTGAGACAGGAAGTAAACCTGATCCAAAATATGGTCTGAATGCGAAACTACGTTCAACGCATAATACTTATACGACGTTACCGGTTCTTTTCATCATGATCTCTAATCATTATCCCATGACCTATAACCATCATATGAATTGGTTGGTTTTAGTGGCGATAATAATAATTACTGCGGGGGTTAGGCAGTATTTTGTTTATCGGCATTTTGGAAAAAACAAACCAGTAATCATGCTTGTGGCAGTCGCCTTTACCATTTTATTAGCCTATTTAATTGCACCTAAACAAACTGAATTTTCAGAAGAACAAAAGCAACAGAGTATTGATAGAGTGAAAGTGCAAATGATCATTCAAGAGCGTTGTGTCAGTTGTCATTCAGAAAACCCTACCGACGATATTTTCAAAGTAGCTCAAGCTGGAGTCGTTTTTAGTGATTATGCATCTATTAAACAATGGGCGCTAAGAATTAAAGCCAGAGTCGTTGATGCCAAAGATATGCCTTTTATGAACAAAACTAATATGACGGATGATGAACGAAATTATTTAGCTTTATGGTTAAGTAAAAAATAATAGCCTGTGGAAAAATGAGATAATTCTCATCTAAACCCTCTCCGATAGGACGTTAAGTCCCCTCCCCTTGGAAGGGGAGGGCTAGGGAGAGGTCGAAATGCTCAAACAATAATAAACTTTATAGTATTTAAAAATTGGCAAATGCATATGCAATCAAAAATATTGAAGAAGAATCGAATTTTAAAAAATGGCTATAAAATTTCGTCAGATTTTTATGATTTTGTTAATGATGAAATTCTTCCAGGCATCGATATCGAAGAGGAGACCTTTTGGAAGTCATTGACTGAACTCTTAACGGAGTTTATTCCTCGCAATAAAGAATTACTCGAAGTTCGAGAGAATCTACAATCACAAATTGATCGCTGGCACCTTGATAATAAAAGCCAACCATTTTCTCAAAAAAAATATCAACCCTTTCTAACCGATATCGGTTATTTAGTTCCCGAAAAAAAGAACTTCTCTATAACAACTGAAAATGTCGATGATGAAGTCGCAACAATCGCCGGGCCACAACTCGTTGTTCCGTTGATGAATGCTCGTTTTGCTATAAATGCTGTTAATGCTAGATGGGGAAGTCTGTACGATGCGCTTTACGGAACAGATGTTATCGGTGATGAAAATGGGGCATGTAAAACAAACCAATATAATCCGATCCGCGGTAATAATGTTACTCAATATGCGAAATTATTTTTAGATAATTCCGTTTCGTTAAAAGATGCAAGTCATAGTGATGTTGTTGCTTATTCGATTGTGGATAATGAATTAACTGCCCAACTAGATTCTGGACGTTCAACTAGCTTGACCGAGCAAAAAAAATTCGTGGGTTATAACGGTTCACTCAATAATCCATCTGCAATATTACTTGAAAATAATGGTTTACATATTGAAATCCAAATCGATGCGAACGATAAAGTTGGTCAGTCAGACTCTGCGTCGGTAAAAGATATTTTATTAGAATCCGCCTTAACCACCATTCAAGATTGTGAGGATTCAATTACTGCCGTTGATGCTGAAGATAAAATAATCGTTTATCGTAACTGGTTAGGTTTGATGAAAGGCGACTTAACCGAAGTGTTTAATAAATCGGGTAAAAAAATCACACGAACGTTAAATCCTGATAGAAATTATTTAACGCCATTTGGGAAACCTCTGAAGTTATCCGGCCGTAGTCTACAGTTTATTCGTAACGTGGGTCATTTGATGAACAGCGAATTGATATTGAATGCAAAGGATGAAGAAGTGCCAGAAGGGATCCTAGATGGGATGCTCACTAGTCTTATTGCTTTGCACGATATAAAAGAACACGACATAAAAGGAAAATCTACTTTTGCAAATTCTGAATTTCGAAATTCCAAACAAAGAAGTATTTATATTGTTAAACCGAAAATGCATGGGCCGGAAGAAGTTAAATTTTGTAATGATCTTTTTACGCGAATAGAGGATGTTTTAAGCATACCGGAAAACACCATTAAAATGGGGATCATGGATGAGGAGAGACGAACTTCCGCTAACCTAAAAGAATGTATTCGGGAAGCAAAAGATAGAGTCGCTTTTATTAATACAGGGTTTCTAGATCGTACCGGTGATGAAATTCACACTAGCATGCAAGCCGGCGCAATGGCTAGAAAAGATCAAATGAAAAATGAAAAATGGATATCTGTTTATGAGAATCGTAATGTGAGAATTGGTTTGCTAGCTGGTTTTAAAGGCAAAGCACAGATTGGCAAAGGCATGTGGGCCATTCCGGATCAAATGTCTGCTATGTTAAAGGATAAAATAAGTCATTTGAAGGCTGGTGCTAATTGCGCTTGGGTTCCATCACCCACGGCGGCGACATTGCATGTTATGCATTACCATCAAATTAAAGTGATAGATATTCAAAATAAGTTGTTAGATGAATATCGAGATGAAAATGCTTCTCGAAAAGATGATTTATCTGATTTACTAACCATACCATTATTAAAAAATAGAGAATCTTTAAGCGAAGAAGACGTACAGAATGAACTGGATAATAATATCCAAGGATTGCTAGGTTATGTTGTGCGTTGGATTAATCAGGGAATAGGTTGCTCAACCGTTCCAGATATTAATAATGTGGGGCGTATGGAAGATAGAGCAACGTTACGAATATCGAGCCAGCATATTTGTAATTGGTTACAGCATAATATTTTAGACGAACAACAGATTATTGATTCACTAAAAAAAATGGCGATTGTCGTGGATCAGCAAAATTCAAAAGACACTACTTATCAGTCTATGAGTCCAGATTATGATAAAAGTATTGCTTTTCAAACAGCTAAAGATCTAATTTTTAAAGGTAAAGATCAACCTAGTGGTTACACTGAACCTCTGCTTCATCTGCGAAGAATTGAAATAAAAAAGAAATTCAAGAAAACAGTCCAAGAAAACAGTTCAAATAGACCTGACTAAATAGATAGGATTAAGGAAATGATTGTGCCAAATTCGAAAAACAACTCAGGAAATGTAAGGCAAAAAAACCAGCAGTTAATTTTGGATTCGGCTAAGAAAGAGTTCGTTATCAACGGATTTCAAGGTGCATCAATAAAATCTATTGCGGAACGAGCAGGCATTCCAAGAGCTAACATCCATTATTACTTTGAAGATAAGGCCGACATTTATCGCCAGTTGTTAGATGGTATTCTGCATACATGGAATTCAGGTTACGACACTTTGGTAGCCAATAGCGAGCCCAAAGAAGCGTTAACTGCTTATATCCGATCAAAAATTATGTATTCAAAACTAGATCCAGATGCCTCAAGAATATTTGCGAGTGAAATCATTCACGGCGCACCTATTTTGTCAGATTATTTATCCGGTGATTTTAAATTATGGATCCAGTCTAAGGTGACAGTGATTGAATCATGGATTGAAAAAGGACTAATGGATAAAGTTAATCCCTACCATTTGATTTATTTGATTTGGAGTTCAACTCAACATTATGCTGATTTTAATGTTCAAGTTTTGGCGGGGATGGATAAAGAAAAAATGACGGATGATGATTTTGAGGAAGTTGTTGATACCTTGACCAAAATAATTCTTAAAGGGTGCGGGATCAGTGAATGACAACTGAGTTAATTTTATTGCGTCATGGCCAACCGGAATTACAAAATAGTTTACTTGGTCAAACTGATTCAAAGTTATCCGATTTTGGTTGGCAACAAATGCAGGCAAGTAGTTTAAACCTTAAAGACATTGATCACGTTATTACTAGTCCATTATTACGTTGCAAGCAATTTGCAGTTGATTACGCAATCAAAAATGGAATTCCTTTTGAATGTTTAGAATCATTTCAAGAATGCAATTTTGGCGATTGGGATGGACTTTCATACCAACAATTAAATGAAGAACATTCTACAGACTTTGAGCGATTTTTGGATTCTCCAAATAAGGTTCATCCACCGAATGGCGAGACTTTATCTGATTTTAATACCCGAATCGATAAGGCTTTAGAGCTAGCGCTTGAAGAGCATCAAGGTAAAAAAATTCTGCTAGTGAGTCACGGTGGAGTCATTAGAAGTTTAGTCGCGTGGTGTTTAAAACTAGATCGTTTGTCAAATATTCTATTTCGATCATTTTCGATTGATTATGCAAGTCAAACTCATATTGAATTATTTCATGGAGAGAGTTTACCTAATGAAGAACAATGGCATCATGCCGAGAATGTGTTTCCACTATTAAGGAATCTTAATATTCTACCAAGAGGATTTTCATAAATTGTTAATTAAGGAGAACAAAATAAAAGGCAGTTTAATGGTGCAAGGTACAACCTCGGACGCGGGCAAAAGTTTATTGGTTGCCGGTCTCTGTAGAGTCTTAAAACGAAAGGGAATTTCCGTAGCACCTTTTAAGCCTCAAAATATGTCTCTAAATAGCGCGGTTACGCCCTGTGGCGGTGAAATTGGTCGCGCGCAAGCGTTACAGGCGATAGCTTGTGGTTTGGAATTAGAAACTGATTTTAATCCTGTGCTTTTAAAGCCGACAAGTAATAGTCAGTCGCAAGTTATTCTCAATGGAAAAGCGGTATCTCAATTAGATGCAAGTCGTTTTGGAAATATAAAAGCGTTAGCGTTTGAATCTGTATTAAAAAGTTATAAACGACTTCAAAATAAATATGATGTTGTGTTAATTGAAGGCGCAGGCAGTCCCGCAGAAGTTAATTTGCGTAAGAATGATATTGCTAATATGGGTTTTGCAGAAGAAGTCGATTGTCCAGTAATTTTAATTAGCGACATTGATCGCGGAGGAGTATTTGCTCATTTAAAAGGCACTCTAGATATTTTGTCAGAAAGCGAAAATGAACGAGTAAAGGGAATGGTGATTAATAAATTTAGAGGTAACCTCGATTTATTAAAAGATGGTTTAGATTGGATAGAAGAAAATACGGGAAAAACGGTCTTAGGTGTTTTGCCTTACCTCTTAGATTTAAAATTAGATGCGGAAGACGGGATTAAAGTACCTCAAGAAAAACAAGTCGGAGCGATTAATATTGGCGTCATTGTTTTACCTAGGATCAGCAACCATACGGATTTTGAACCATTGTTAGCAAATGATAATGTGAACCTCGCTTATGCTCGCTTTCCAGATGAATTGGAAAATGTAGATTTAATTATTATTCCTGGTAGTAAAAGCGTAAGAGATGATCTGACATTTTTGCATGAAAATCTCTGGACGGAATGGATTAAAAAACATTGTCGATACGGCGGCAAAGTTTTAGGGATTTGTGGCGGTTTTCAAATCTTAGGAATTAAAATTTCAGACCCTTCAGGTATCGAAGGCGATGTAGGTGAAACAGCTGGATTATCATTGCTTAATATAGAAACAGAACTTGAAAAGAGCAAACAACTTAAAAATGTAAAAGGTTTTTTAAAACTAAATGACTCAAACGATTTGGTTGTTAGTGGCTACGAGATCCATTGTGGAAAAACGAAAGGGACTGATTTAAACTTTCCATTTTGTAATATAAGTGATCAATTTGGTGGTTTCTATAACGATGGTGCGATCTCTAAAGATAATCAGATCATTGGTACTTATTTACATGGCCTATTTGAAACTAGAGAAACTACAGAAGCGATATTAAGCTGGATAACTGGAAGAGAAGAAAGTGCTGAAGATTGGAGCGCAATCAGAGAGAGTGAATTAAATAGGTTGGCTGATATGTTGGAAGAAAATATGGATATTGAAAATATTCTTTCAATGATTAATTAATTATTTATTTAGGAAAGCCACTTTTCAATCATCTCGCGCATTGTATTCATGCTGACAGGTTTATTGAGCAGATCATTCATCCCGATATCCGTACATTCCTTTGCTATACCGTTAACTATATTTGCTGTAAGTGCAATTATTGGTGTGTTTTGGTTTGGTCCTTGATGATTGCGAATTTTTTTAGTTGCTTCAAATCCATCCATTATCGGCATTTGGCAATCCATTAAAATTAAATCAAAGGGTATTGCCATTGCTTTTTCTACTGCAATTTCGCCATTTTCGGCTACTTCAGAAAGATAACCAAACTTTTTAACAAATAGTGAGGCTACTTGTTGATTAGCAAAATCATCTTCTACAATTAGAATAGTGGCGGTCATTTAATGTTGCTCTAAAGAGTAAAAAGGGTACTATAAATAAGTTTAGTTTATGATTAACGGTTTTGAAAGAAGAATACCACAAAAAATAATCAGTCCAACCCAATTATTATTTATAAAGGATTCAAAACATTTATCTGGCTGATGTTTGCGGGCATTATAAATTTGACGAATGATGAGTCCACTAGCAATGGCTAAAGATAGATAGTAAGGATAGGACAGTTCAAATTTAGAACCGACTAATAACATTCCAAAAATAAACATGCCTTGAATAATCGCTGTGATTTGCAGATCCGCTTCACCGAAAAATATAGCGGTCGATTTCACCCCAATTTTTAGGTCGTCTTTTTTGTCGACCATTGCATATAAGGTATCGTACGCCAGTACCCACATTAAATTAGTAATATAGAGCAACCAAGCGGTTGTTGGAATTTCATCTTGAACGGCCGCAAAAGCCATGGGAATAGACATAGAAAAAGCCATGCCGAGAACAATTTGCGGGAAATAAGTATAGCGTTTCATAAATGGATAAACGGTGGCAATGATGATAGCGCCAAAAGATAGATACATGGCTAATGTATTTAAAAGTAGAACTAATGAAAATGCGCAAAGAGCCAATACAATAAAGACAATCAGCGCTTCTTTTTCGGTTATGGTTCGTTTTGCTAAAGGTCTGTTTTTGGTTCTTGCTACGTCACCATCAATTTCACGATCCGCATAGTCATTAATTACACAACCAGCAGAACGCATTAAAAATACACCACAAGAAAAAATAAGGATATGAGCCATACTGGGCAAACCATCGGAAGCAAGCCATAAAGCCCATAAAGTAGGCCATAGCAATAGGAGTGTTCCAATTGGCTTATCTAAGCGCATTAATAAACCGTATTGTATAAAACGGTAACGCCATAGAGGATCAATTTTGAACCATTTAGAAAATTGAATTGAAGCGAATTTTTCGCGTAGCTGTTCAAGCGTGAAGCGCAGAACATCAATCGTTGAGGCTTTATTTTTTTTATTATTACTCATTGTTGTCTTAAGTTATAACTTTAAGTCTCTTGAATGAATGGTAAGTAGATACCCATCCCACCTCAAGATGCAGGTTTCAGCAAGGCTAGAAACATCCATATTTGAGGCAAGTAATTTTTGAGCTAGTCATTCTAGCTGAAAATTGCTTAACAAAAAAGATGGTTGTTTATAGCCTTGCCCTACGGGTGCTCAGCTAGAAAACTTGCACTTCGTTACAACTCTTGGAAAGGACTAGCCATTCCCTTCGAGTTGCGCCTCGTTCAACTTCCCTAGCTGAACACTGAATCCTGCATCTTGAGGTGAGATGGGTATATAGGACAGTCTGGTAAAAAAATCTCTCTCACTAAAAGTGGTCCTGTAGACACTTGAAATATTGATACACGTTGCCAAAGAGGAAAATTATCATCTATTTTAAGTTTTTGCAATATCGGACTATCTACTTTTATCAAACTAACTTCTAATGAAAGACGTTTTGCGAAATTACCCTGAAATAAAAGTGTACCAAGCGGTGTCGTATTTAAATGAGCCAATCTTTTACAGCTTTTGCGCAAAGTCGAAAAAGGGATCACACTACGCGCAAACATCCAATTAACCTCACCATTGCCCATTAATATCTCTCTAACATGCGCATACTCCCTTGATTTTATGGATAATTCTTGTTTTTCAAGATCATCTGCAAAAGCTTTCTTTTGCATTAAACAGGTCAGTTGAGGCTCACACTTCATTAATCGCTTAATATGCTTAGTTAGGCTATCTTCTTCGGTTAATAGTGATTGGAAATTTTGATTCAATAGGTTGCTCTTAATAATGAGGCTGTCGGTTGATATTAGTTGATGCGCAGTATAGCAAATCACGCTCTATTAACTAGCGATAATTTTCGTAAGAATATCGATAATAGGCTTGTATTTGCTAGCTTTATCCCCTATAAATGCGTGCTTATAAATAAAAATCATTTGTTATGAGAATTAAAATATGAAAAAGTGGGAATGTATAGTCTGCGGTTGGATTTATGAAGAAGAAAAAGGCTGGCCAGAAGACGGKATYGCRCCTGGAACTGCTTGGGCTGATGTGCCTGAAGATTGGTTATGCCCAGATTGCGGTGTAGGCAAAGAAGATTTTGAGATGGTTGAAATTTAGACTTTAATACAGATTATAAATAGGTTTTAAACAATGAGTCACACAAATAAAACTTTGTCACATAAAGTATTAGCGGTAAATGATGATTTACCGATTAAAACTGATTTACCMGTACAYAGCGGAAAAGTACGTTCTGTTTATTGGCTTTCWGATGCGGAYAGTCGGCGATTAATTGYTGAAAAAAAYTACGATGTTGCTCCTGATTCACCGCTMGCGATAATGGTGATCAGTGAYMGGATCTCMGCRTTTGAGTGYATTTGGCATGGCGAAGGYGGACTCAATGGWGTTCCTGGTAAAGGTTCCGCATTAAATGCCATCTCTAATCATTGGTTTGGGTTATTTAAAGATCAGGGTCTGGCTGATAGTCATATATTAGATATTCCTCATCCGTTAGTTTGGATAGTGCAAAAAGCTAAACCAGTGATGATTGAAGCAATATGTAGACAATATATCACAGGATCAATGTGGAGGGCTTATGAAAAAGGAGCAAGAGAATTCTGTGGAATTGCGATTGCTGATGATCTAAAGAAAGATCAAAAATTGCCAGAATTACTGATGACTCCGTCAACAAAAGGAATTCTGAAAGACATTCCCGGAGTTCCAGAAGCGGATGACGTCAATATTACCCGCCAAAATATTGAAGATAATTATCAAGCTTTTAACTTCAAGTCTAAAGATGATATTGCTTATTATGAAAAGCTATTGAAAGAAGGTTTTGATTTAATCAGCCAGAGTTTATCAGATATTGATCAGATATTTGTTGATACCAAATTCGAGTTTGGTTATGTAAAAGATAAACAAGGAAAGTCAAAACTGATTTATATGGATGAAGTAGGAACCCCGGATTCATCAAGAATTTGGGATGGTCCTGCTTATCGTGACGGAAAAATTAAAGAAAACTCAAAAGAAGACTTCCGTCAGTTATTGCTCAATCATTTTCCCGATCCTGATATCTTGTTGAATAAAAACAGAATGCCCGAAAGACAAGCACTTGCTAGAGACAATGATTTGCCGGAAGAAGTACTTATGAAAATATCGAGTACGTATGTTGGTATTGCTGAAAAGATCATTGGTAAGAAGATTGAAATATCTAACAATCCTAAGCAGGAAATTATTGATGTTTTAAGAGATGAATATCAGTTGATTGTGGAGTAAGAAAGGTGAATATATGTGTCTATCAATCTTTTGATAGACACAAGTTAGAAAGTTATAGCGCAATTTTACACAGTGCTCCTTTATTCAAACATTCAAATGAAATAGTATTTTTATTAGAATCATAATCCATAGGTTGAAGATTGTAAGGTTGTTTTTCTTTAGAGTTTTCAATAATATTTTTTAGATTTTCAGAAGATACCAATTCTAGTTTTAACCTTGCTAAACTAAACATACCGTTGAGATCATGCACGCGAGAGATATAGCCATGTGCTTGAAAATAGGTTGCAGAGAGTAATAATTTACCGCCTAAGTTATAAAAATTAGAAATATAAGGGTTAGCTAGATTGTCCATTTCTTTAAAACAACAGATTTTTTCACCATTTACCGTTTCACTAATTTTATTCCGAAAATCAGGAGCGCTCAGTTTTGCTAATTCGATAACCGGTTTCGTAAAATATTGGTAGTAGTCATTAATGGTAGCATTTGGCTGAATTAGGAAAAACATTGGCTTTGCATTTAATCCAAATGCCATTTCAAGAGATTCAGGGTCAATCGTTTTTAGAGTATTAATAAATGCGGATTGTTCATAGAGAAAAGAATTTCCTATATCTAATTGATTCGGTGTTAAAGGCGTCAACAGATTCAAAAATTTGGACAATTCGATATCAGTAATATCGGGATGTTTAGAAATATAGCTTGATAAAGCTTGAATATCTCCCCATAAGCTAGCAATCGCTATCATTTTATCAATTAGCGAATCACCTTTTTCTAAAAGCATTCTCCAAAACTGCATATCTTTTTTTAAAGCTAGTATAAAGTCGTCAGCATCTTCCATCTGAAATATTTTTGCTAAATTAATTCGTCTCAGCTTCATTAAATTACCGTAAGGAGGCAGTCTCGATACCATGTTCTTTTCATTAGACGATTGAAACTCTGACATATTAGTTAATTCTTGATATCGAGATAACATTAGTTTTAGTCTTTGAGTCATAATTGGTTTATTAATTAATTGTTCACTTAGCTTATTGGTACACTTCAACTCTTTTCTAGACGTACAGTAGTCAATTTTCTCGCTCCAATCAGTATCTAGAAGAATGCCACCCATAATCTTCACGTATTTACTATCTGATGTGTTTTTAGAGAAACCATTTGATAGTTTACTGCTGTAATAGCTTTCAATTGCTACGCCAGATTCAATTATATTTTTGCCTTTTGCTGATTCTAGTCCCCAAATGGCAAAATAAGCATTTTCTTTTTCAGCGGGCATAACGTTTAAATTGAACTTTTCCAATATCTCAGGATCTAGGGATTCATCAAATATTGAGAAATTTGAAAACGTTGCGATGAATAGAAAACCACCGGTGATAGCTAATAGTACTTGAACCAGTTTTCTCGCATAATTTTGTTTTCTTTTCAGTTTTACTTCTGAGTTGCCTGCTTTCATGTTGAACTCCTTTATTAATGTTAGGCGAATAATATTTAACAAATTTATTATGCGTAAAATAACCAGAAAACTCCTGAGTAAAACATCCGTAAAGTATGAGAGGTGCGCTTTTACTCTTTTAATGTCTTTTATTGATGATAAACTAAAAGCATGCAAAATCAGTCACATCAAAATATCACACCTAGGAATGAGATCTTTCTTTCAGAAGGGATCTCGATATTTCCAGAATTAGGGGAGATAATCTTTGATTCAAAAAAAATCAGAATTTCACCTAATAATATGCGAGTTCTTAAAGTGTTGTTAGTTAACTCGCAACAAGTAGTTAGCCGAAAAAAGATATTTGATAGCGTTTGGAAAAATCAGATTATTAGTGAAGATACTTTAACTCGATGTATATCGGACCTTAGAAGCGCTTTTAAATCAGTTGATAGTAATAAAAAACTGATAGAAACCATTCCTAAACTAGGTTATCGATGGATTGCGCGGGCGACTAAGGAAAATATAGAATGGAATGATGAGAAAATAGAAAATGATATCGATAATGAATTTACTTCTACAAAGCTAAAAATTAAAAAACCAGATAAAAATTCAAGCCTGTCTAATTGGTGGCTTGTGACCTTTGCTTTACTTTTTATTACGTTAGTAACGTCAGTTTGGCAAACTAGTAAAGTATTTGATCGACAGATTATTCGAATTGCTTTAATGCCAATGCAAAATGACGCGGTTTCTCAAGAGCGTATTAAAAGAACTATAGAATTAGCTATAAAAGATAGCCTATTAAAAACGGATAGAATTCGATTTTTATCTTCTCAGGCGATTAATAGTAATCGTTTGGACTTATATCCATACCTTGCGAGAGAATATGCGATTGAGTGGATAATTGAAGGTAATATTTCATCGGAAGGTAAAAATACTAAAATCACAATAAATTTGGTCGATGCGAGAACAGCATTAGTTGAATATTCATTTAGTTCGATAAGTTCAAAAGAAAACACCCAAGAATTAGAGCAATCAACCATAGATTTGATCTTTGAAATAAAGCGTAATTTATTGCCAAACTGAATGAAATTGCTTTTTCTAGGTTAAAACCACTGATTTGTGTATAATACGCGCCCTCAGAGCTAGGCAAATATGTTTAGCACTACAGAATTATACTAACCTATTGATTTATAATTAATTAATAAAAACAGACTCGGAGTAAAAAATGGCGATCGAACGTACTTTTTCAATTGTAAAACCTGACGCAGTAGCAAAAAACCACATTGGAGCTATCTATGCTCGTTTTGAAAGCGCTGGTTTACAAATTGTTGCTAGTAAAATGATGCAATTGAGCCAAGAAAAAGCTGAAGGCTTTTACGCAGAACATTCTGAACGTCCTTTTTTCAATGCCCTAGTTTCTTTTATGACTTCTGGACCTGTGATGGTTCAAGTTTTAGAAGGCGAAGATGCTATTAAAGCAAATCGTGAAATCATGGGTGCGACTAATCCTGCTGATGCAGCTCGTGGTACTTTACGTGCAGATTTTGCAGAATCAATTGATGAAAATGCGGCTCACGGTTCAGATTCTCCAGAATCAGCAGCACGCGAGATATCTTACTTTTTCTCAGAAGACGAAATTTGTAAAAGAATTAGATAGATTTTTTAATTAGTGTAAAGAATAAATCTCCCCTAGCCCCTCGACAATTGCTCCATGCATTGTCCTAGTAAGCGACTTCCCTGTCGCGATCTTTGCGAAAGAGGGGGACTAAAGAATAGAAAGAGGGGGGGATTGAAATTAACGTAAAAGGTATTGTAATGAGTAAGGTTAATCTGCTCGACCTGACACGCGACGGAATGGTTTCTTTTTTTAAAGAAATAGATGAAAAACCATTTCGAGCTCCTCAAGTCTTTAAATGGCTCCATCAATTTGTTGCTGATGAATTTGATCAGATGACTAACATCTCTAAATCTTTGAAAGAAAAGCTCAAAGAAGTCTGTGTGATCCAAGGTCCTGAAATTATTACCGAGCAATTATCGAAAGATGGAACGATTAAATGGGCTCTAAAAACAGAAGATGGTCAAGCCATCGAAACCGTTTTTATACCAGATGGTGAACGCGGAACGCTTTGCATTTCATCTCAAGTTGGCTGTCTGCTAGATTGTTCCTTTTGTTCAACAGCACAGCAAGGTTTTAACCGTAACCTATCTACAGCTGAAATTGTTGGCCAAGTTTGGTTAGCTGCGCGCAGAATTGGAGCGCTTCGTACTACCGGTAAACGACGTATCAGTAATGTTGTTTTTATGGGAATGGGTGAGCCTCTTCTGAATTTTGATGCGGTTGTCGATTCCTGCAATATTTTATTAGATGACTTTGGTTATGGGCTTTCAAAACGCCGAGTGACTATCAGTACATCAGGTGTAGTGCCTGGACTGGATAAATTAATAGAAAAAGCTGATGTTGCGTTAGCTTTGTCGCTTCATGCTGCCAACAATGAATTGCGTAATGAATTGGTTCCAGTCAATAAAAAATACCCTATTGAAGTATTGCTTCCATCGGTAAAACGTTACCTAGATGATTCTAGCGCGAGTAAAAAAGTAACCATAGAATATGTTATGTTAAGAGGTGTTAATGATACGCCGTCTCATGCGCGAGAAATGGCACGTTTACTTAAAGAGTTACCTTGCAAAATTAATCTAATCCCTTTTAATCCATTTCCCAAAAATAAATATAAAACATCACATACCTCTGATATATCAAAATTTGCTGATATCTTAGTTAAAAAAGGCTTTGTTGTAGTAACTCGGCGGACGAGAGGCGATGATATTGATGCAGCTTGTGGGCAATTAGTTGGTGAAGTTAATGATCGGACGCGAAGAGAAGAGCGCAAAAAGAAGAAAGAAGAGCGTATAGCGATTAAAAACTTGAACTAATTGGCAATTCTAGACCTAAATTACAACTATAGGTCAATCTATATGCGACTAGCTCATTTAGAGGTTGATATTCCAAGATAGATTTCGATAACTTATGCTATGATTATGAAGCAATTACACCCAAATACCCTAATTATATAGTACGCCTTGGACTCCTATAAAATGATAGTCAAAATAGTTACAGTCAAAACATTTAGCATCCTAATTATTCTTTTAATGCTCTCAGCATGTGAAACATCTTCAACATCTAGAACGGTTTCTTCAAATTCTGGCAGTAGGATAACTTCAAGTGGCGATTTTAATAGGGCAAAAGCAGCAAAAATTAGACTCGGCGCGGGTCTACAGTATTTACAAGCCGGCAGTCTTAAAAATGCAAAAAGACATTTAGATAAAGCTTTAGAATTTGGCGAGAACTCTGGCGCTATTCATTTTGCATTAGCTTATTACTATGAATTAGTGAAAGAATTTCCAAAAGCTAAAAAATCATATAAAAAAGCTTTAAAATTAGATTCGAAAAATCCTGACTTTTTAAATGGTTATGCTTCTTATCTTTGTGGGCAAAAAGACTTTAAACAGGCAGATGAATATTTTCAAAAAGCAATTAGTACACCCGTCTACCCAGAAGTGGCATCGGCTTTTTTAAATGCTGGGGTCTGCGCCAAACGAAACAACCAATTTGATATCGCGTCGGAATACTTTAGAAAAGCACTCAATCGAAATAGCAAACTATCGTTAGCGCTTCTTGAAATGGCAAAGTTGCAATTTCGAGATGAAAAATATGAACGTTCTTTTGCTTATTTAAAACGATTTGAATCTATGATAAAAAATCCAAGAGCTGACGCCTTATGGCTGGGTCTTAGAGTTTCTTTCTTTCAAAAAGATAGAGATGCAAAAGCTAGTTATGCTAACAAGTTAGAACATTTGTTTCCAGATTCAAATGAAACAGCCGAGTATTTAGATAATAAAAGTCAATGGATGTAAGGATAAGCTAACATAAATAATGAACATGAAAAATAATAAAAATAATAAAAGTGTGTAATCATGAATAATAATAAACAATCTAAAGCTGAACTTAAAAAAAATAAAGCTCTTAATGTAAAAAAAGAGCTTAATGTTAAAACGGATCTTGATGTTACAGAAAATATTGGCTCGTTACTCGTTGAAGCTAGAAAAAATCTTGATCTTTCTATCGATGATATAGCTAGACATTTGAATTTATCCATAGTAATTATTAATCAACTTGAAAATAATCAATTTTCTGGTAGTTTACCTCTGGCTTTTATAAGGGGCTATGTGAATTCCTATGCGATGAGAGTGGGTTTAGATCTCAAAACCATAAAAAAAATGTTCGATAGTCAAATGGGTGTGGAGACTGTTTCACTTAAACGAGTTGAGTCACTTTCAATTTTTGAAAAAAATAGAAATAATTTTAATAGCAATAACACATCATTTAAATTAATTTCATTATTAATCATTATTGTGATTGTGTTTTTTGTGGGGCGAGCGGGTTGGTACAAGTACAAGTCTTTAAGTGCTTCTGACGATACGCAATTAGAACAAAAAATGGGTACTCTTGTTTTAAATGACAATCTTGCTTTAACTGAAATTCCACTTAATATTGAAACGGTTTCAGAAGAAGGCGAACCTTCTGAAAAGGTTAATGATGTAGAAGCAAAAATCAATATTGCTAGCGAGTCGGAAATGCAGGCGCCTTCTATTGATGAAAATATAAAAATGAGTGACGAAAATATAGAATCAAGTTCAGCTATATCAGCGATTGATTCAAATGATTTGGCGATTAATAATCAGTTAAGAGATCGCTTTATAGATTCATCAGCATCTGTAGAAAATATGACGTTGAGTTTTTCAGCTGACTGCTGGGTGCAAATAATTGATGCATCGGGTAATGAATTGGCTTTTGGAATTAAGAAAGCAGGTAAGATTATGAATTTAGAAGGAATTCCTCCTATCTCGGTGGTCCTTGGCGACCCGTCAGTGGTTGAATTAATTTATAAAGGTCGTACGTTTGAATTAAATCAATATAGCGCGAAACGCAGAGCAAAAATTACACTTCAATAATTGAACATCTTTTAATAGCGTTCATATTGTATCTAAATAGTTTAATCATGAGAGAATTTTTTCAATGAAAGGTGAATCCTGGATTGTTCGTCGTAAAAGTCGGCAGATAATGGTTGGTAATGTTCCTATCGGTGGTGACGCGCCGATTGCAGTACAAAGCATGACCAATACCGATACTTGTGATGTAGAGGCAACGCTAGCGCAGATCAAGCAAGTGCAAGATGCAGGTGCTGATTTAGTGAGAATTTCTGTACCTACAATGGATGCTGCAGAAGCCTTTAAAAAAATAAAAGAAAGAGCGGGTATTCCGCTTGTTGCAGATATTCATTTTGATTATAAAATAGCATTAAAGGTGGCTGATTACGGTGTTGATTGTTTAAGAATAAATCCGGGCAATATCGGCAAGGAAGATAGAATTCGAGCAGTCATAGAAAAGGCTAGAGATAATAATATTCCAATTAGAATAGGCGTTAACGCGGGGTCGCTGGAAAAAGATTTGCAAGTGAAATATGGCGAGCCAACTCCTGATGCACTCGTTGAGTCTGCATTTAGACATATAGATATATTAGACAAATATGATTTTCAAAATTATAAAATTAGCTTAAAAGCGTCCGATGTTTTTATGACAGTTTCGGCTTACCGAAAACTAGCTAGTCAAATAGATCAACCTTTACATTTAGGCATTACCGAAGCGGGAGGATTACGTGCCGGCGCAGTTAAATCATCGGTCGGTTTAGGTTTGTTGCTCTCTGAAGGAATTGGCGACACTATCCGTATTTCACTCGCAGCCGATCCGGTTGAAGAAATTAAGGTAGGCTATGATATTTTAAAGTCATTAAGTTTACGCCAGCGTGGAATCAATTTTATTGCTTGTCCTTCGTGCTCTCGCCAAAATTTTGATGTTATTAAAACCGTGAATGAATTAGAAATGCGATTAGAAGATGTTCGTGAAGCGATGGATGTCGCAATTATCGGATGCGTTGTTAATGGTCCTGGTGAAGCAAAACAATCAGATATTGGTTTAACTGGCGGTTCAAAAGGAAGTTTACTTTATCAGGATGGAAAAAAGAGTCATAAAATTGATAATGATGACCTTGTTGACTCAATTGAAAGAACCGTTAGAGAAAAATTAGCTCAACGAGAAAAAGCGATTGCAGAAAAAACGAAAGGCGAATCGATTATAAAAATAGGTGCGTAGATCGTAACAAGTTAATAGATCATTAGAGCCTATTTTTTGACCATTTAAAAACAAATTCCGCACCGCCCAATTTAGATTGTTGGACGAGGATTACTCCTTTATGTAAGTCGGCAATACGTTTCACTAAAGATAACCCCAACCCAAATCCCGTTGTTTTCTCATCACTAGGGATTTGGTAGTACGCATCAAAGATGTTTTTCACTTGTTGTTTATCTATCATTTTACCATCGTTGGCGACGCTTATTTTGTAACCCTGTTTATTTTCGTCAAGCGACACTTCAATATTTTTTTCGCCATACTTACACGCATTAACGATCAAATTTTGAATGGCGCGTTCAATTAATACAGAGTCACAAAGTACCGATGTTGTATTGCCTGAATTTGAAAACCTGATGATGTGTTTTGGATAATTCTTCTCTAATCTAGCAACAAGTAATTCCAGTAAAGAACCTAAATCGCCTTTTGATAATTGTGCTTTAAATGCTTGGTTATCAATCGACGCGTAACTCAGAATTTCGGCAATCAATTGGTTCATTTCTTCAACATCGTCCTCTGCACTTTGAATTTGTTGGACAATAAATTCGTGATCGGTTGATTCCTTAGCCATTTGTAGCGCAAATCTAATTCTAGCCAAGGGCGTTCTTAATTCATGAGATATTGAATTAGCCATGGATTTTTCATTTTCGATCAAGCGTTTGATTTTATTTAGTAACTGATTGTATGCATCGGCTAAATGCGCGATAGGTGATGCCGGCGGAAAATCTAATTTTGTCTGCCAATTGTCTGCGTCAAAGTTTTTTAGAGCCTTTTGCAGATGGTTGAGGTCTTTTGATAACGGCCAAATCCAATAGAAGATGACTATTGCGACTAAACCATAAAATAGAATCAAGAAAAGAAGTTCGAATTGCTTTGTATCAGTTTGCTTAATAAAATTATTTTTTTCAGGCAAGTCAATTTTAATGATTTTATTTAATTCCGAAAGGTAGTAATAAATTGCCTTTGAATTCAAATTATCGAAATTTCCAAGGTTATCCAAAATAAGAATATTACTTTCATTGAAAGAGTCTGTTGGAAATGAGTCAGCACTGATTAAATCGGTTTTCAAATTAAGCTGTTGGCCTAACTTATGAATATGATTTTGTATACTTTGATGCTTATTATCAGACCAAACATTATTTTCGATTTGAAAAGCAACGGACTCAATTAAAAGTTCGTATTGATTAAAATTGTTTCGGGTAAAATTAGAGTTTGGGTGCTTAATTTCAGCCGATGTATCCAGACCTATAAATTGCTGAAATGCGTCATTTTGCCAAATCCAATTTATTCCAATGCCGATTACAATAATTGATGCAACAATCAAAAAGTAGAGTCGTATGAAAAGATTGTTTTTCATTTTCTAATTCTCAAACTTACCAAGCATCTGCAACAAACAAATAACCTTTTCCCCAAACAGTTTTAATTCTAAAGGGTTCTTCTGCATTGTCACCTAGCTTACGTCTGAGTTGTGAAATGCGAACATCCATGGTTCTATCTAATCCATCATATTCACGATTATAAAGATTTTTRAAAAGGTAGTCTCTACTCAAAATAGTGCCAGATTGCCCAGCAATTATTTGTAAAAGTTCGAATTCATGCGAAGATAAAATAACTTTTTCTTCCTTATAAAAAACATCTCGAGATGCTAAGTCAATTTTTAATTGACCAAAGACTAATTCCGTTATTTTTTCTATTTTTTGAGTTTGGGTACGGCGCAAAAGAGCATTGATTCTAGCCAAAAGAACTCTTGGTTCAGCGGGTTTAATAACGTAATCATCCGCACCAAACTCTAAGCCCAATACTTGATCAAAATCTTCATTTCTTGCGGTCAGCATTAAAATGGGTTGTTCGAACGTCGGACGGATTTCTTTACAAATGGTTAAACCATCTTTGCCAGGTAAGTTGATATCTAAAATTAATAGATCAGGTTGGTATTGACCAATAGTTGCAATAGCTAAGTCACCACGCATTTCAACTCTTACGTCAAACCCGGACTGTATTAAATATTGTTTGACAAGTTGCGCAAGCTTCTCATCATCTTCCACTAATAAAATTTTCTTAAGTTCTTTCATTTATATGATTCTCTAAATCTACGAATTTTAACTCTTGATATTAATCTGGTCATTCTTACTAATAAAAACTCCAAGGGTTACGCCTTTTTTTACGATACTTTGCTAATTTTAAATAAAGACTAAATGGGGCAGAATAAATTATCTCATTGGTTACCTTATCTTTTAAATAAAACTTAACATTAGTCTCTACATCGATTGAAAAATTTTCGATAATAGACGATCGTTGTTGCCAACAAGCGAGCTCTCTAACTTGATTATCAATGTAAAGACAAACATCACGATTACCGTCGAGTTTCCATTGGACTTCTATTGTTACCTCGCAGTGCTGTTTCTTTTCTTCAATCACACAGCTTTTTGGTCTTATAAATAGCCCAAATGTTTCGTCCACTTCGCTTGATGAAATAGATAAACTTATAAACACCAGAATGCCACAGATAAAATATTCATTGAATCTGAAAAACCAGTATTTATTTTTTATATTATATTTCAATTTTATTTTTATTACCTAGTCCTGCCAATCAAAATATTTGCCAATAAAAAAAGTGATAACTATATCATCTTTTAATAAAGGACTTTGACTAATGCTGGAGTCCAGTTTTTGCAACTCTAAATTGACTCGCCAAGAGTCTTTGTTTTTACTTGTATTAAGAGAAAATCTTACGAAAGGACTAAAACTTGATTGTGCTTGATATGCACCTCGGTCATCAATAATTTCATTATTATCAATTCCATAATAATAATCGGTTAGTGTTTGATCTTTCCAAGTAAAGCCTATGGTAGATGAAAAGTAAGGATTTAATTTATATTGATAAGCAAAACGAACTTCGGTTCCTGAATGGGTGTCGCTTATGTCGGTCAATAAACTGAGTTGTAAATGACTCTGTTTCCATAAGTATGAATATTCTAGCCCGCCAAGGTAAGAAAATTTTCTCTTCGAGATTTCTTCTGGGTTAATTTGTGTAAGGTTATCTTCCGGAGTATTAATTCCTACTCCGGGAGTGTTTACGTTCGCGCTTGCACCAATATCAACAAAAATATTACTCGGATCCCAACGATTAAAAAAGACACTATCATAACTAGGTGTTGCTAAAAGGTTTAGCTGGCTAGTATCGGAATCAAAAAGATTGTAACCGAACTCTAAATTTTCAATAAAAAACCGATCACCGTAATAGCTAACCTTTGGTAAGAGCACGAGAGGAATATTGTCGCTATTATTGAGTGGGTTGGTTCTAATGCCAATTCCTACACCAAGTCCAAAATGCCATTCACCCGACACTACACAGTCGTCAATTTCTATTGCTTCTTTATTGTCACAATTATTTTGAGCTTGTAAAGTGTTTGAGGTGAAAAATAAAGCAAATAATAGAATCAAAGGCATGAGCTTGCCGAGAGCAAAATGATTTAGCTCAACGTTCATGTTTTTTGCCAATCGGCGGACGTCTGATTTTATAGGAATACTCATAGAGCTCTATTATGAACGAAAACTAACTAATATTTCTTCAATTATAGHCAACTTTTTGTGAAAAATTGTAATGCACAATAATATCTGTTTTTCAAAAGACACAAATTTACAAATAGCATGATAACTCCTACAGTTTAAAACGGATATTTCTCTTAAAATGATTTCGAGTTTAGAAAAACCAACTTTTACATACGAAAGTTTTTAGGAGAGTATCATGAATATAAATATTAATTACCAATTGAAGTTTATGCCTTTGGCTTCATCCTTGTGCATTTTCTTAGCATTGAGTGCGTGTAGCAATGATGAAGTTGAAATAAATACGGATTATTCCGCGCTGAGTAAATCCAGTGTTTCGGACAAACCATTAACCCAACCAGTTAACAGTGATTTTGCTACCTATGTCAAAAATGGCGTAAGATTACGGTTAGTGACTACAGATTATCCAGTTGCCTTGGCATCGGCCTCAGAAGGAGATAGTGCTGTAAATGCTAGCAACTTTTCGACAACAAATGTTCACGAAATTGGTGTCGATGAGGCTGACCGATTAAAATTTGACGGTGAATATTTATATACGGTGGCTTATGCGGGTTATCAAGATGCAGAAAACTTATCGATTGATAGTGCGAACCTAGATAAGAATAGTATTCAAATTTATAAGACCGACTCTAGTCAAATAGCCACCGAACTTGTAGCAACTATTGAAAACGAAGATGAAAGCGTTAATTTAACCGATATTTTTTTACGTCCAGAAGAGAATCAACTTGTCACTCTTTCCAACACTCAATTTTATGCATGGGATGCAATCGTTATTGATTCTGACTGGCGTTGGAATAGTGGTAAAACACAAGTACAACTTTATGATGTTGTTGCTCCAGAGACACCTAGTGAGCAATGGAGTATAGAGATAGAAGGTAACTTAGAAGGTAGCCGTCGAGTAGGAAATCAGCTTTATTTAGTAACGCGCTATATTCCGAATATTGCGGAAATCAATTACAACGCAATAACCGATGCAGAAAAAGAAGCGAATGAAAGGTTAATTCTAGAAACACCAATATCTGATTTATTACCTCATTATCAAACAAACAATGGTGCAATCCGATCATTAGTCTCGTCAGAAGATTGCTTTGTAGCAGAAGATGCCTCAGCAACCGACGGTTATGCAGACATCGTGACACTTACCGCAATCAATTTAGACACGCAGAGTATTTCTTCTTCAGTTTGTTTAAATGTCAATGTTCAGGGTATCTATTCATCGACCACTGGTTTCTACGTTGGAGGTTCTTCCTCGGTTCCATGGCTAGATTTTTCAAACTTAACGGCTGTTCATAAATTTGCACTAAATGATGGTCAACTTCAGTATAAGGCTAGTGGCGCTGTCCCTGGTTATCTTGGTTGGAATGATCCGTCATTTAGAATGAGTGAGTTTAATGATGATTTACGTATTGTCACTACCAACTTTAGTGGATTTACAGGATCGCCAGAACATCAACTTAACATTCTCAGAGAAGATGGAAGTAAGCAATTGCTAACGATTGCTACACTACCCAATAGTGAAAATCCAGAACCAATCGGTAAACAAAACGAAGATATATTTGCGGTTAGGTTTAGCGGTTCAAAAGCGTATATTGTGACTTTTCAAAGAGTCGATCCACTCTATGTGATTGACTTGCAGAACCCAGAGTCTCCGCAAATAGCCGGAGAACTTGAAATACCTGGTTTTTCAAGGTACTTGCAGGAAATAGAAGATGGTTGGTTACTCGGTATCGGTAAAGAAGTCATTGACGGAATTCAACAGGGAGTTAAAGTAGAGCTTTATGATGTTAGAGAAATATCACAACCGATGGTGGCTAGTAGCATCGTATTCGGTGATTCAGGTACAGAGTCTGAGGCTCTATGGGATTTAAGAGCCATTAGTTTGCTAAATATTGATGAAAACAACAAACGTTTAACCCTTCCAATCAATATATGGAGTGCCATAGATTCAGGACAAAGTGTATGGGTAGAGAGTGGATTATTTGGTATCGAGATCATCAAAGATGAAGAGGGTGAGTTAAAATTAGTATCAAGTGGCAAGCTAGTCGCAGAAAAAAGAAGCGAAGATCTCGACCAACCTCAAACGTACCCACTTAATAGTGGAATAGGGCGTAGTGTACTTTTGAATTCAGACAATAATGATGCGATTTATTACCTTCACGGTAATCAAGTGTTATCGAGTCAGTGGGGAGTATGGGAGTAGCGGTCTATTTGTATGCTTGGTATTTTACTGCATATTGCGGTGGCTAAACACTCTCAACTATCAATGATAATTGAGAGTGTTTATAAAAAGGTGGAGGCTAGAGAAGAGATTAGATAGCCATATCCTTCAATTTCTTTAAAGGTCTAACTTTAACTTGGGTCGAAGCAGGTTTAGCTTTAAACATAGTTTCTTCGCCAGTAAACGGATTGATACCTTTTCTTGCTTTAGTCGCTTTCTTTTTTACCGTGGTTATTTTTAACATGCCAGGTAAAACAAACTCACCGCAAGCGCGTTTTTTAATGTGACGTTCAATCAGATCGCCTAATTCGTCTATTACTGAAGCAACTTGTTTTTTCGATAATTCGGTTGATTCTGCAAGTTCTGCAATGATCTGAGTTTTTGTGTAACGATCTTTAATTAGCTTTGGTTTTGAAGCAGCCATAGTGTTTCCTATTTGTTGTATGTTCGTAAGTTCGTTTTTGGTCGCCTATCGACCATGTTCTTCTATTATGCTTTTTACCTAAATTCGTGCATGAAATAAAGGTTTTTTATCAATTATTAGTAAAATATCTCCGAATCTTTAAAGGTGCATAAAAAATTCAAAAATAGTGTAATCAATTGATGATTTATGGATCAAAATAGCGCACAATGCGCGCGGACTGAATTAGCCTTCAGTTGTTGAAAATTTTAGCTAATAGCCAAGCGACGATTTTTAACATAAGCTAGCTTTTACCGCCCCAATTCCCTATCGGTATGTAAATTAGCCAGTTTTAGTAAAAAACAACAATTTGATATAAAAAGGTTGTGAAATTTCAGATTATTCTGTAAAATTCGCGCTCTTTTTTAGGTGCGTGAAAGAAATTTCTGCTATAAAAAAGAGAATAACTGCCAAAATGCTCGCCGAAATGTTCGACAAGTTGGCGAAAAGTTGTATTTTAATCAAATGACTTGTTTTAATTGATTACAAGATTGTGATTAGTTGAACTAAAACGACATTAGAAATTAAGTAAGTCTGTAATAAAGACGTACTTTTTTATTCGGTAGAGAAAGAATTAACGGGCAAAAATGCCTATTTGGAGCTAAGAATGAGAACTTTTAGTGCAAAAGCAGAATCTGTAAAACGCGATTGGTTCGTGGTTGATGCAGATGGTAAAACACTAGGCCGATTGGCCACAGAAATTGCTCGTCGTTTACGCGGTAAGCATAAAGCAGAATTTACACCACACGTAGATACTGGCGACTATATTGTTGTTATTAATGCAGAAAAAATTGCAGTAACAGGAAAAAAAGAATCTGATAAAATGTATTATCGTCATACTGAGTTCCCAGGTGGAATTAAAGGAATGACACTTGGAGAGCTTCGTGCAAAAGCTCCTGAGCGCATTTTACAAAAAGCCGTAAAAGGAATGATCCCAAGTAATCCACTGGGTCGTGATTGTTTACGAAAGCTTAAAATCTTTGTTGGACCTGAGCATACGCATCAGGCACAGCAACCTAAAGAATTAAACATATAGTTGGTGAATGAATATGGCTGATACACAATATTATGGAACAGGTCGTCGTAAGAGCTCTAAGGCTAGAGTTTTTTTACGTCCAGGCAAAGGCAACATCGTTGTTAATCAACAACCATTAGATGAATACTTTGGTCGTGAAACTTCAAGAATGGTTGTTCGTCAACCGCTTGAATTGACAGAAAACGCTGAAACATTCGATGCTTACGTTACGGTAAAAGGTGGCGGAGATACTGGTCAAGCGGGCGCGATTCGTTTGGGTATTACTCGTGCATTGATGGAGTTTAACGGAGAATTACGTCCGGCTTTACGTGCTGCGGGTTATGTTACTCGTGATGCGCGTTCTGTAGAGCGTAAGAAAGTTGGTCTTCATAAAGCTCGTAAGAGACCTCAATTCTCTAAGAGATAAATATTTTTTAGAGAAATTATTTCGCCAAACGTTATTTCTTTGGTAAATAAGCTCTTTCAAAAAATTCGCTAGTTATCAAGAGCTTTTGTTTTTGATAAAAAGATTAAAAAAACCACTTACAATTTAGTCAGTGGTTTTTTTATGTCCAAGGATGGACTGTATGTCACAAAGAGGCATGGATGCCGGTGTGACTATGTTTAAGGACTGTCTGGCAATTTATTTTCTCTACAATAATTGCACTTCCTACACCCTTGTAGGTCGTATTACGCATCGATGCAGGCACTGTTGTAAAAAAACACTGAAAAAATAGCGTTTTTTGGCTAAATCACTAGCGACTAGCGACAGCTTTTGTTATTATGCCCGCCTAAAATTTGACCAATTTAAGTCAAGTCTAAAACCTTGTAAAAACAAATCTATAATTGCTAATCAATAGCTAAAACAGTAAAGAGGAATATTGAGTGGATCGTGCGGAATTAGAATTACAATTAGAGGTCTGGAAAGATCTTGCGATAAGCAAACAAATGTTAATTGGCGCCGCAGCTGAAGCCCTTAAAATTAAATCTGACTGCAGTATGGATGAGATTAAGGAAGCTTTTGAAAAAGCGACCAAAAGAGCAACTGAAGCTGACGCTAATATCACTAAAGCCCAAGAAGATGCGGCTTCTGCTATTGCTTCAATGGAAATTAAAGTTAAAGAAAGTGATATCGCGCACAATAAAGCGATGGAAGCTTCTGACAAGTCACATGAAGAACGATTAGTAGCCGAGCACCGAGTGAATGCAGGACGTGAAGCTAACTCAGATTTGTTAAAAAAAGCTAAAGCAGAAATAGCGGATAAAGATAAAGCGCTTAAGCAAATCAAAAAAATCTTACATGATT
The DNA here is from genome assembly GCA_002733465.1 of Kangiella sp. Classification (GTDB taxonomy): domain Bacteria; phylum Pseudomonadota; class Gammaproteobacteria; order Enterobacterales; family Kangiellaceae. The sequence goes on along the minus strand of NVVT01000008.1, from coordinate 112,710 downwards.
CTCCTGAAAATGTAGTTAAAAAATTAAAAAACCTTAAAAAAGAGAAAATGGACGAAAGCAATCTTCGTAAAAAAGCCGAAGAAGATGCACGTAAGCAAAAGAAAGATAAACAAAAAGCAGAGCAAGACTTCAAAGATTTAGAGTCAAGCTTAGAGCAGTCTGCCAAGCTAGTTGAACAGATTCGTGAATTAAAGACCTTTTGTGAAACTCAATATGATCAATTAAAAGATTTAGTTGAAGACAAAAAGACGTTAGAGAAGACTCCGGTACTTGATGAAGATTTATTAGAGGCGGTTGAAAGTCTTTCTAGTAAAGATGATAAAAAGTCAGATGGTGGCGATAAAACGACTAAAGACAAGGATTCTAAAAATAAGGAATCCAAAAATAAAGACTCTAAAAAATCAGCGACCAAGAAAAAAGCAGTAAAAAGAAAGTCTAAGAAAAAATAGTTAACCTTAAGCAAGTAGTCAAAAAAACCGCATTTAATGCGGTTTTTTTATGCATATCTATATTTGTCGATTTTCATCAATCAGAGTAGATGCAGTCGGCTCTTCGTTTTCGCAGTCAATTAATTAAAATTTTATTTATTGTTATCAATAATTTGCAAAATTAAAAATCTTGACTATCATTTCTATAACCTTCTATAACCTTCTATAACCCGCCACTTTGATATTATTTAATTTTGTCTAATAGTAACCAAATTGTTGCTGCAAGGAAGCCTTTTTAATGAAAATTAAACACAAAATCACACTATCATCGATTCTTCAAAGTATTATTGTTGTTCTATTTTTGAGTATATCAATTGTTTGGATCGCCGAAGAATCGGCAACAGTTGCTATAGAAGAGCTCTCTCAAAAGCAGTTAATATCTGTGCGAGATACAACAAAAGCTTCTATTGAGAGGTATTTTAGGCGATTAGATAAGCAAATTAAAACGTTTTCTAATGATCGCATGATCATTGATTCCATGTCTCAGTTTAAATCGGCATTTAAACAATTTAGACAAGAATCTAGCAATATTAATATATCTAACTCGCGTCAAGCGCTAAATTCATATTATAGTAATGATTTTAACGGAGAATACAAAAATAGAAACGGTGGCGAATCGTCACAATCTACACGTTGGTTAGATCAATTAGATGATGATTCTATCGCTTTACAAGATCTCTTTATATCGAATAACTCAAGCGCTTTAGGTGAAAAGGATAAATTGACTGATGCGGTAGGAAATAGCAGTTATGTCAGTTTTCACAGTAAATTTCACGACCATATTCGTGATTATCAATCACAGTTTGGCTATTACGACATCTTTTTAGTTGACCCAAATACCGGTGATATTGTCTATTCAGTTTTTAAGGAATTAGATTATACATCTTCGTTAATAGATGGTCCTTTTGCTAACACTGGCATAGGTGAAGTTTTTCGTAAAGCGAATCAATTAACCAATGAATCAGATTCTGTCATCACCGATTTTGCACCCTATCCTCCGTCATATATGGATATGGCTTCATTTATAGCATCGCCAATTTACGATAATGGACAAAAAATAGGGATCCTAATATTTCAAATGCCAATTGGTGATATTTCTGGAATTATGACCCATCAAAACAAATGGAGCCAGGTTGGTTTAGGTGAGTCAGGTGAAACTTATTTAGTGGGAGATGATCATTTCATTAAGAATGAAAGTCGGTTTTTAGTTGAGGATGCTTCAGGCTATTTTTCAGCATTGAAAAAAGCTGGTTTTACTAATAAAGAAATTAAGTCAATAAAAACTAAAAAATCGAGTATAGGTTTACAAAAAGTTAATACGCCGGGAGTTAGTGAAGCATTGGCAGGTAGAACGGGGTTTCAAATTTTCCCAGACTATAGGAATGTACCAGTTTTATCAGCTTATGCACCAGTAAAAATAAAGGGTCTTAATTGGACGATTTTAGCTGAAATCGATGAACAAGAGGCATTTCGTTCTATAGGTGTCCTTAATAGTGCCATTGTAAACTCCTCATTATTGATCGGTATTTTATCTATTATTTTGGGCGGAATTGCGAGTTGGATGTTAGCAAGTTACGTAGGGAAATTATTAGATAAAACTAGTGATGCAATGAAAGAGTTGGCTATTGGCGATGGTGATTTAACACATAGATTAGAAGAATCAAAGGGCGATGAATTATCTGAAATTGGTAAATGGTTTAACCAATTTATGGGGAAACTGCAACAAATGATAAGCGATTTAAATTCAGTTAGTTCGAACTTGAATACTTATTCTACAGAATTATCTGAAATAGCATCAGGTTCATTGCATGCGATTTCTGCTCAGCAAGACGAAACCCAACAATTAGCAACCGCTATGACAGAAATGCAAGCAACGTTAGCTGAAGTAGCGACCAATGTGGATTCTACCTCAACGGCAACTCAAGAAATTGCTAACGTATCTAAACAGGCTAAAGAAGCAACTGACAAAAATTTGCAGGCTAGCAAAAGTATGGCTTCGTTTATTGAACAAACGTCAACAAGCATTTCAAACCTTGAAAAAGATTCTGACGCGATTGGTACTGTATTAGATGTCATAAAGCAAATTGCGGATCAAACCAATTTGTTAGCGCTGAACGCAGCCATAGAAGCGGCTAGAGCCGGTGAGCAAGGTAGAGGTTTTGCTGTTGTTGCTGATGAAGTTAGAACGCTTGCATCGCGAACGCAAACTTCAACAGAAGAAATTCAATCAATGATTGAAAGATTACAGTCAGCAACAAAAAAATCAGTTGAATCGATGGCTCAAAGCGCAAAACAAGCGATTGAAAGCGAGCGACTTAGTACTGAAACATTTAACGTATTATCTGAAATTGACTCGTCAATCGCTAATGTCAATGATATGGCTACCCAAATAGCAACAGCTTCAGAAGAGCAAGTAGCGGTTGCGGAAGATGTGAATCGTAGCGTCGTGCAAATCAATGATTTATGCATAGAATCAGTGACTAAGACTAATGGAACATCAGAAGCCGCAAATGAAATTAATAATTTATCAAATCAAATTTCGACACTTGTTAATCAATTTAAAATTTAATTTATTAAAAGCCAGTTAGGCTTATTTGGAGCAAATATGAAACACACAATACTGCCTATCGTCGCAATTTTATCGAGCGCTTGTTTTATTAGCAATGTAAGCTCTGAAGAAAGCTCAAGTTTAAGTGCTAACATCGGGCTTGTCTCCCAATATCACTTTAGAGGTATACAGCAAACCGGAGGCGCTTCAACTAGCGTCGGATTAGATTATGAGAGTGGCAGTGTAAGTGTAGGAACATGGGCTGCCGATGTCCAAGATGGTTTGGAGGTCGATTTATATGGTGCTTATGCATTTGAAATTAATGATGCTAGTAGTTTTTCTGTTGGCTTTACATCGTACCAATATACAGGAGATTTTGACTCTGCTTACAACGAAATAAATCTCGGATATACCATGTCTGATTTTGAAGCATCTTATAGTATTGGTAAGTGGGATGGCGTAGTTGGTAATGAATCTGCTACGGAAGGAAATTATACAATACTCACTCTGGCCTATACCGCTGGGAGCTTTACCGGAACAATAGGCGTTTATGGTGATGATGCAGAAGGCGAATATTTTGATTTAAGCTACGGAGCAGAGATAGGCGGTTTTGATATTGGTGTTGGTTTGCTCGTAAGTGGCAGTGATTTAAACGATGATGAGTCATTGTATTTTTCTTTTGGTAAAGAGTTTGACCTATAAAATGTCCGATTTGGACTTTTTTAATTGAAATTAATTATAACCAATTCTATTTGTAGCGATTAATAACAAACAATAAAGTGTCGGAGTCAGTCTTTTGTGACTCTGATACGTGATGAAGTTATATTTGCACCCATACAACTTCGAGCACAACCGGTATCAGAGTCAAATCAATCCACGTTTTTCAACGGTCTAGGCGAAAATTTAATTAAAATTAACCTGAAAGAACTAGTCAATTTGACTCCGACACCTAACCATACAAACATTTGAAATTCAGATCTTTTTCCAAATTATTAAACAAAAAGTTAGTTTTACAACTAAACTCTAGTTAGAGATGGCATTAATGTTTTTACGATTTAGACCTTAGTGTACTAATTAATATCAAAAGAAGAAATAATATGTCTACATTAATGAAATCAATCGATGAGCGCACAAAGCTTGCTGGCACCAATAAAATGGAGATTTTGCTCTTTAGTATTGGTAAAGAAGTTGGTGAGGAGCATGCAGAGATCTATGGAATTAATGTTTTTAAAGTTAGAGAGGTCATGCATAAACCACAGATCACAAAAGCACCGGATATGCCAGACTCTGTAGAAGGAATGGTCAGTTTACGTGGAATTACTATCCCGGTTATCAATCTAGCTAAATATTGTAAAGTAAATGTTGAAGGTGATAGAAAGCCTAGCATTATGATCATTACTGAATACAACAAAAATGTTCAAGGCTTTTTAGTTGAGTCGGTTGATAATATTGAGCGCCTTAATTGGGATGATGTGAAAGCGCCACCACCGATGATGGATAGTCAAAAAGGCGGTCTGGTCACGGCAGTAACAGATATCACGGATAAAGGTTTAGTGATGATCATGGATGTAGAAAAAGTTTTGGCGGAAACCGCTGGCTTTTATGATGATGATAGTGTTTTTCAAGGGATGCCTAGCATTAATGACAAGAGCGTGACCGTTTTATACGCGGATGACTCAGGAGTTGCTCGAAAGCAAGTTAAACAGACTATAGAAAAATTAGGCATTACAGGAATTAGTTGTATAAATGGCAAAAAAGCGTGGGAAAAACTCAATGATATGGCTGACAAAGCCACTGCAGAAGGTAAAACCATGAAGGACGTTCTCAGTATTATCGTGACTGATGTAGAAATGCCAGAAATGGATGGCTATGTATTAACTAAAAATATTAAAACAGACGAAAGATTTAAAGGTATTCCAGTCATTATGCATTCATCTCTTAGCGCAGAGACCAATACCGCAATGGGGAAAAAAGTAGGCGCCGATGCTTACGTAGCAAAATTTCAGCCTTTGGAATTAGCGGATACTATCATTAAGTTAATTGGATAAAGGCTTTTCAATAAAACGGCAAAGGAATCAAGTCGATGCCTATTCTCAATAAATCTATACTCTTTGTCGCACTATGTTTTTTTTCAACAATATCTTTTGCCTCAGATTCTAACCATCAAAAGAGTCATTATATTGGTATTTTTGCGGGGGTTTTAGACGCAGATGAAAGTGAAACGCTACTAGGCATAGAGTATGAATTTAAAATCAACTCCCATTGGGGTGTTGGATTCGTTTATGAAAAAGCGAGTGATGCACATCATGGCGATGGTATAACTTCTAAAATTATTGCAGGTTATTATCATCCTATGGCAGGTTGGCGTTTAGGCGCTGGTTTTGGTCGTGAAACGGTGGGTGGAGCTCATGGTCATATTGAAAGTTTAACCCATTACGGTGTTAGTTATGAATTTCATGTTGGTGGTATTGGGATCGAACCTTCATTTAATGTTGACACTATAGATGGTGAAACAGTCAACGTTTACGGCGTAGCACTTGTTTGGGCTTTTTAATTTTATAGAATTCATTTTTTATGCGAATTCTGGTTATGTAATTTCTTTATCAATGGTAAAATACTCTCCGAGGGTCAACTGGACAGTCGCCGCTTAATTCATTAATTTGTTTTTAAGGGGAGGAAAGTCCGGACTTTAAAGAGTAGAGTGCCAGGTAACGCCTGGGCAGTGTAAACTGACGGCAAGTGCAGCAGAAAGTAAACCGCCTTTYARWMWTRGANCTTGRKTYWARMTTWNNATCGGTAAGGGTGAAAGGGTGCGGTAAGAGCGCACCGCGCTGGTGGTAACATTCAGTGGCAAGGTAAACCCCACTCAAAGCAAGACCAAATAGGGTTCCGTGTAGCGTTAGTGTTTACATTTTCGACTACTGAGGTGTTACTCGCATTGGAACCGGGTAGGTCGCTTGAGCCATAGAGTGATTTATGGCCTAGACGAATGACTGTTCACGACAGGATCCGGCTTATAGGTTGACCCTCACATATCTCTTATAGCGTTCTTTTTACTAAACTGTTTTGAAGGACGCCATGGTTGACTCTAAATCTTTTCCTAGCTGATTAAGCTGTGTGGCTGAGAGCTGAACCTGTTGAGCACCTTCTGCGGTTTGTAACGAAATGGATTGAATCGAGTTGATATTTCGATTTATTTCTTCAGATGTTGCTTGTTGCTCTTCAGCTGCTGTAGCAATTTGAGTGTTCATTGCTTGAATATTAGAAACAGCCTGAGCAATTGAATTTAATGCATCCCCTGCATTTTTTGACTGTGCTAACGTATCTTTTACCTGCTCTTGGTTTGCCAGCATAACACTTACCGCATTATCGGTTCCTTGTTGCAATGAGTTAACTGAAGCTTCAATTTGCCCGGTTGCTTCTTGTGTTCGTTGTGCAAGCGCTCTAACTTCATCAGCTACAACCGCAAACCCTCTACCTTGTTCACCCGCTCGAGCAGCTTCAATTGCTGCATTTAAAGCAAGCAAATTTGTTTGCTCCGCTATTGAATTAATGACTTCCATTACCTGTTCTATTTTATCACTTTCGGCTTTTAGCCCTTCAATCACTTGTGAGGAATTTTGAACGTCATTAGCCATTGCTTGAATTGCTAAAATGGCATTTTCAACTATTGATTTGCCTTTTTTTGCTTCGGCGTCACCAGAGTCAGCTGCACGAGATGCTTCTGCAGCATTTCTCGCGACTTCACTCATTGAGGCTTCCATTTCCGTCATCGCGGTCGCTATTTGTGCAATGGCATTAGATTGCTCGTTAGCTCCGGCTGAAGCTTGTGTCGCAATCGTTGACATTTGTATTGTCGCTTCTGCTACGTCAATTGCATTTTGTTTGGCGCTACCTACGAGTAATAAAAATTTATTAATTAATAGATTAAATGATGTGGCCAAACGTCCTACTTCATCATTTGTAGTCACTTTAGCGGGTGTTGTCAAATCATTACTTGATTCAATCGATTGAACCGTTTCTTGTAAATTAGAAATAGGCGCACTTAGTGCTGTTGCAACAAAAAATGACGCACCTACCCCCAAAACAATCATTACAGCAATCAACCCATAGATAAAATTAATAACCTGAGTATTACCTTGCTCTATTTTGCGGATGAGTTGTAATGTTGAATTAGCCTCTGCGGACTGTTGTATTTCAGTTGTCTGATTAGATAATTGGTTAAGTTGCCCTAATTTTTCATGGTTACTTTCTAAATCAGCGACAATGTAAACTAAAACGACAATTAACACGGATAATATAGAAATATTAACCGCAAGTAACTTTTTCCTTAAACTATTAAAAAAATCCATAGACGAGAATGCTTTTGTGTGATGGTTTAAATAAGCTTAGTATAAAAGAACAAAAAAACCAAATAACGAGCATATAACGAGTGATTTTATGAGTCGAATATCTCATTAATTCAACCATTTTCGACCTCTCCCTAACCCTCCCCTTCCAAGGGGAGGGGACTTTCCCCCTCTCCCTTTGGGAGAGGGCTGGGGAGAGGGGGTTTTTGCTCATTATTATTTTATAATGCTCTTGCCCTGCTGATTTAATCGAACTTTTGTCAATAAATAAGGAACTGTGTTTTAATTGGAATATAACATTACAATATCAAAATTTAGGAAAGTTATGAATACTCTAAAAATTACTCTATTTTCGTTCATATTAATTTTTGTTAGTCTCTCTAGTACCGCTGGAGAAGGATTAAAAAATCTAGAAAAAAATAACAAGCTCCACAAGGGGTTCGTTAGCTATTTATTTGATGATAATAGCGGAAAACTTTATCTTAAAATTGAGAAAAATTCATTTTTAAAAAAATATACCGTTCAAGAATTTTTATACCAAACAAGTTTACCCCAAGGATTAGGTTCAAATGATATTGGCTTAGATCGTGGGCAACTTGGCGAAATTCATTTAGTCGAATTTGAAAAAGTGGGCAACAAACTATTATTAATCGCTAAAAATACAAAATATAGAGCGCTGTCTACAAACGTCAAAGAAAGTGAGTCTGTGAATGAGGCTTTTGCTAGCGCCATTTTGTGGAGTTTTCCGATTGTAGAAAATCAAAAAAAATGGATTTTAGTGGATGCGTCTAATTTTATTTTACAAGATATTCATGGTGTGGTTCGAAAACTCAACAAAAAGAAACAGGGCAAATACAAGCTAGATAAATCACGCTCCGCTATTTATTTACCGCGTACAAAAGCTTTTCCAGATAATACCGAATTAGAATCTAGAATAACTTTCATTGGAGATAAACCGGGAGAATTTGTTCAACAAGCGACTATTTCACCTTATGTTGTATCGCTTAGAATGCACCATAGCTTCATTCGATTACCCAAAGAAGGTTATAAATCCAGAAAATTTCATCCGCAGAGTGGGTTTTGGTCGTTTGAATTTCAAGACTATGCTCAGCCAATCAACCAACCGATTACTCAACGATTTATTCCAAGACATCGATTACAAAAAAAGCATCCCAATGAAAAAATAAGTGAAGCAATAAAGCCGATTATTTATTATCTTGACCCAGGTGCGCCAGAGCCAGTTAAAACAGCTTTATTAACCGGCGCAAAATGGTGGGATCAAGGATTTGAAACGATCGGTTATAAAAATGCTTTTCAAGTGAAAATTTTACCAGATGGTGTTGACCCTATGGATGTACGTTACAACGTGATTCAATGGGTGCATAGAGCAACAAGAGGATGGTCGTATGGTGCGGGAGTAACTGATCCGAGAACCGGTGAAATTATTAAAGGTCATGTGACGTTAGGTTCACTTCGAGTAAGGCAGGACTATTTAATCGCGCAAGGCATGTTATCGCGTTTTGAAATCAATAATGATGAGAAGTTGAAAAGTGACAAGTCGAAAAGAGACAAGTCAAAAGATGGCCAGTCAGAAGATGACCAGTCTGAAGATGATAAGGAGTTGATGGACTTGGCATTAGCAAGAATTCGACAACTTGCAGCGCATGAAGTGGGTCACACTTTAGGGTTAGCACATAACTTTGCTGCTAGTAGTTATAATCGTGCATCGGTGATGGATTACCCACACCCAATGTTTGAACTGAAAGATGGAAGAATCTCTGCGGAAAATGCTTATGTTGAAAATTTAGGCGCTTGGGATAAATCAGTTATTGCTTATGGTTATCAAGATGATGGTAGCGATGAAGCTTTATCAAAAATTATTAGCGACAATCAATCGCTAGGCATGTTATTTATTTCTGATCCTGACTCGCGACAAAAAAGTAATTTACACCCTAAAGCCAGTCTTTGGGATAATGGAGAAAATGCTACTCAAGAATTAAACCGAATGATTAAAGTTAGGCGACACGCTCTTGATCAATTTGGTTTAAATTCGCTACATGTTGGGAGACCATTGTCTGATTTGCAGGAAATTCTAATCCCTCTATTTTACTCTCACCGCTTTCAAGTAGAAGCAACTGCAAAGTTAATAGGTGGTTACGATTATCAATATGATGTTAAGTCAACTTTTAGTGATGTCAATAAAAGATTAGGAAGTGAGGTTGTCAATTCAGAGAGACAAATCGAGGCAATTAACGCGTTACTGCAAACGTTGTCGTCAGAGTTTTTAAGCATAGATGATTCGTTGAATCATTTACTTTTGCCAAAGGCATACGGATATAGAAATTCACGGGAAAGTCTTATCGGAAAGACGGGTGTTAGTTTTGATAGAGTTGGATTAGCATCAGCATCAATTCAACATAGCCTATCCTTAATTCTAGAGCCTTCACGTTTAGCTCGAATTAGACAGCAAAATATGACTAAGAACAAGATCCCATCAATTATTGAAATAGGCGAGAGGCTTCATCAACAGTTGTGGGCTAATCAATCTAAAAAACAGATTGGAAAGTTAATTGAGCAAAAAGCGATTGATTTAAGTTACTCCAACTTGTTAAACCTTTTGCATAGTGTAAAAGTCGATTTTTTAGTTAAATCTGAAATTTTAACTATTTTGGAAAAAGAAAAACAATATTTAAGCAAGAAATTGAAAAGAATGAGTGTAAAGTCAGCTGACTATGGATTCATGAAATACCAATGGCTACGGTTAAATAGTTTGTCGATTAAAAATTTAAAAGCTGAAAAGCTACTTAAATTGCCTAAAATGCCACCAGGATCGCCTATTTAGAGCAAAATAAGGAGTTTCAAGATAAGTGAGTATGGTTATTTAATAGAAAATTGAATATAATGAATAGGTTAAAGTATGTATTTGATGTATAACTTTAACTTAAAGCTTGAATTCAAGAAAACATTTTTTTCGAAAGAGGCATTTTCGAACGAACCATTTTTATAAAGAGTCACTTATTAGTTTGGATATGCCAGCTAAATATTGCGCCGAGAACGAATCGTTTGTAATTCGAATCAATCGAGATCGGCACTTCGCTCATATTTTATTTGAGGGTGAAGTTGATATGGTGGCGATTAACAATGCTTATATGGCATTAATGGATCACTCTTTATTCATACATAACATGAACGTATGCAACGACTACACAGATGCTATATTGATGGTATCAGTTCCAGAATTACAAGAGCATGCTAGTGTTGTTGCTCAATATGCAAAGCAACGTGGAAATACCTATAAATTAGCCATGGTATCAAATGAAACATTCAGTAGCGCGTTTTTAGGTATGTACAAAGTACGAATATCAGAAACCAAAGTTGATACTGAGGTTTTTGGTAGCACTAAAAGCGCATTACGCTGGCTAGAGCGTTAACTTACAAAATCAAATGCCGAAAGATTGACATCGAAAACAGGCATCGAAAACCAAAACAAGCAATTCACTTCAAAACTCAAAATTTAGCTGAACCTATATTGTAAATATCAGCTCAAAATCACTTAAAAAAGTAAACTAATTAATGACAAAAAAGATTAAAGATAAGCAACAAAAGAAACATTCAACTGATCCACACTTTGAGCGAGAATCGCTCAAATATGATAACCCAATCCCTAGCCGAGAGTTCATTCTTTCATTTCTTGAAAATGCGGGAGGGCCACTTAAATTTCCGGCCATTCAAAATGGGCTTTCGTTATTTGAAGATGATTCTATTATTGGTCTGCAAAGACGTTTAGGTGCAATGGTGCGTGATGGACAAATCCACTGCGACAGACGCAAGGCCTATGGAATTATTAATAAACTAGATTTGGAATCCGGTCGAATTATTGGACATAAAGAAGGCTTCGGCTTTTTTGTACCAGATAGTGGCGGAAAAGACTGGTTTATATCAGCAAAAGAAATGCGGCGAGTTTTCCCAGGCGAAAAAGTATTGGTTCGGGAAAAAGGAATTAGCCGAGATGGAAAAAAAGCTGGAGCAATTGTAGAAATTATTGAAGGAGATTCACCCTTACAAATCGTTGGCAGGTATTTTATTGAGGGCGGACTGCGATTTGTACGACCTGAAGATTCTCGTATAGCACAAGATATTTTAATTCCGCCTGATGATCCTTTGAAAGCCAAAAATGAACAAGTAGTGGTGATTCAATTAACTACGCGCCCCACTTTTCGCTCTCAAGCCGTTGGCAGAGTGGTTGAAGTTTTAGGTGATTACTTAGCACCAGGAATGGAAATAGACATTGCTATTGCGCAATATGGCATTCGAAATACTTGGAATAATGAAATACATGATCGACTTAAAAAAATGTCAACTACAGTGTCAAAAGAAGAATGGCTAGGTAGAAAAGATTTAAGAGATTTACCGCTGATTACAATTGATGGCGAAGATGCTAGAGATTTTGACGATGCGGTTTATTGCAAAGCGAAAACATTAGGTGGTTGGAAACTCTATGTGGCAATCGCCGATGTTAGTCATTATGTTAAGTTGGATGACGTATTAGATGTTGAGGCAATAAAACGAGGAAACTCTGTCTATTTTCCTAATGCTGTGGTGCCTATGTTGCCGGAGCAAATTTCAAATGGTTTATGTTCATTAAAGCCGGAAGTCGATAGATTGTGCATGGTTTGTGAACTCAATATTAAAAGAGATGGAACGCCTGGTAAGAGCCAGTTTTATCCAGCGGTAATGCATTCGAAAGCGAGAATGACCTATACAAAAGTTTCGAATATTCTGGACGGAGATAGCGAGTTAAGAAAAGAATATAAAGATCTGGTTAAGCCAATAGAAGAGCTACACAAACTCTATAAAGCAAGAATAAAAAAGAAAAAGCAAAGAGGGGCTATTGAGTTTGAAACCACGGAAACGCAAATCATTTTTAATGAAAATAAAAAAATTGATAAGATACTTCCTGTAGTTAGAAATGACGCTCACAAATTAATTGAAGAGTGCATGATTTTAGCAAATGTTGCATCTGCCAAATTTTTTATTAAGAAAAAAGTTCCAGGTATCTATAGGGTGCACAATGGACCAAAAGAGAAAAAATTAGAAGTGTTGCGTTCCTATTTATCGGAATTAGGTTTATTCATTCCCGGTGGTAGTGAGCCAAAACCTAGCGTATTTAGAAAGTTCTTAGAAGAAATTCAAGATAGACCGGATGCGGAAAATATTCAAATCATGTTGTTAAGGTCGATGAGCCAAGCTGTATATTCGCCAGAAAATCAAGGTCATTTTGGTCTAGCCTTTGATGCTTACACGCATTTCACATCACCTATCAGACGTTACCCTGATTTAATTGTTCATCGGATTATTAAGTCGATAGTAGCAGATGATAAAATACAGAGTAAAAAGGATAAGCTAGCAATAAAAAAACGCTATACCAATCAATCTTTAGCAATTATAGGACAAGAAAATTCCGTCACTGAGCGTAATGCAGATGTTGCTACTAGAGATGTTATGGATTGGTTGAAATGTGAGTATATGCAATCTCATATTGGTAAAGCGTACCAAGGCGAAGTCAGTAGTATTACTAATTTTGGCTTATTTGTCCGTTTAAATGATGTCTTTGTTGAGGGATTAATTCATATCACAGAGCTTGGCGAAGACTATTTTCATTTTGATCAACCTAAACAAAAAATGATCGGTGAGAGAACCGGCAAAACATTTGCGATTGGCGACATACTTGATATATCTGTTGCCAAAGTGGATATGGATTTACGTAGAATAGATTTTTCTTTAAAAAATTCCAGTAAAAGTAGCAACAAGGGTAAGAATAAATCGAAGAAGAATAAAACTGAACGAGAGAAGCTTTACACCAAGGCTAAAGAAACATCAAAGAAACGGGCTTCATCAAAAACAGAACCTAAACAGAAGTCAAAATCAAAAGCTAAACCTAAAACCAACGCAAAGAAAAAATCGGCGGGAAAAGACCCTGTTCAAAAGAAAGCCCCAAGAAGGTCAAAGAAATAATATGAATCATATTGAAAAAATTTATGGCATTCACGCGGTTGAAAGTCTTTTACACAGAACCCCAGAGAATGTCATTCAGCTATTTTTACTAAGAAATAGAAAAGACAAAACACTAGAAAAAATTGAATCCTTAGCAAAGAAAGCGGGGATCAAGTGTCAAATATTAGATCGTAAAAAAATGGATGATTGGACACACGGAAATCATCAAGGTGTTATAGCTGAGGCTAAAATATTTGATGCCGTTATGAACGAGCAACAACTACTTGATTTAGCAAAAGAGAAGGATGACTTTTTTATACTAATTTTGGATGGTGTAACCGATCCTCATAATTTGGGGGCTTGCATTCGAACCGCTGATGCGGCGGGTGTAGATGCGGTAGTTGTTCCCAAAGATCGCTCTGCTTCACTAAATCCCACTGTTAGAAAAGTTGCATGTGGCGCAGCTGAAACGGTTCCATTAGTTAAAGTGACTAACCTTGCAAGATTTATAAAAGAACTTAAAGAAGAGTATGTTTGGATTATGGGTACGGCTGGCGAAGCAGAATCTGATGTTTATCAAACCAAATTCGACAAAAAAACTGCCATTGTAATGGGAGCCGAAGGTGATGGGATGAGACGCTTGACGCGCGAAAATTGTGATCAGCTAATAAAAATCCCCATGGCTGGTGCCGTGTCTAGTTTAAATGTCTCGGTTGCTACAGGTGTTTGTTTGTTTGAGTATGTTAGGCAGATGAGTTTGAAAGGCTGACTCCGATTTCTATTTTTTTATCCGTTTACTCGGTAATGAAACGAGTGATGGTTTCTCCATTGAGTCCAGCATTAATCATAAAGCCAGCAAAGACAATTGGAATCAATACGTACACTAAAGTATGTAAAGAGGTTCCCCAAAAAAGTCCCAGTTTACTTTTCATATAAACCAATCGGATCTGTTTGTCTGAAGCGGTTAAAGAAAGGTAAAGCGTATAAATTGAAAATATGACAATCAAAGTGCCTAATCCAATTGTAGTGTACTGCATAAAAATACCTAATAAAGACTAAATTTTTGCAGACAAGAATAGGTTATTTATGAAGGTTTAGCTAGTAAAGGTTAAACTGTATAAATTAAAGTTTTCTTTTGCATATTATGTTCGCTAAGTGTCGATAACGTTCCATTGATTTCCAGAATAAACGGTGTAAACTACTGATTTACAATGAAAATTCTATTTTACAGTGTATTTCCTTGGAATATTAGTGAGATTTGCTGCATATAATAAGCGTTATAGGCAAAAATGCATAATGATAAAAAATGATTAGATGCATCCTAATTTCTTTTTTGTTCATTGTATTGAGCAGTTGTGATAATCAGTCGGTTGTTAAGACGCCAGCAATGGCAGAAGAAGCAAGAGCTTCGGTGTTAGCTTATTTAACTAAAAATAAACTTCCACATGAAGGGTTAGAATTCTTTGAATCATCTGTACGACCAAAACCAGATTTTGGCTTCTTGTACAAAGGTGCTGGTCGTTGCATTGAAATTGTAATATATTGTCAAGGACAAAGCTGTAAAGAACGACGCAGTTATCCATATGATAAACACGGTGAGAAATGCCCATAACCAAAAGCAGCACTCGAAAAACTACTCGCGGGCTCGCATTTTTCGCGTGTGCTTGGCGTTAAATAGAGTAGTCATCTGAAAAATTTGAATTTGTACTAATTACGTATAACTATTGTAATCTTCAACTGATTAACCTAAATTAATCAGTTGAATTTTTCGGCTACTTATTTTGAGCAATGCCAACATCTAATCGCTCAAACCAATCTAAAAATTCTTGCACCATTTCACCTCTAAACAATCCACCATGCTGTGGCGCCATAATTTCGATATCAAGTTTTCTTACTCTAGCAATCCAATCATCTTTGGCTTTATTAGATGGCATCCAACGTCGATGAAAGAATTCCATCTTGGGTATATGCGCATCAAAATCTTCAACAAAAAACGGCGCTTCATCTTTATCCATTGCCGCGCCAACATCACCACTCATTAGTATTTTGGCTTTACTGTCGTAAACATTAAAATTACCTGAAGAGTGTAAATAATGTGCAGGAATAAAATTCAAAGTTGTATTGCCTAAATGAAAGTCGCTACCCTCATCCGGAATGCCTTCAAATTGAATATTATTCATACCGAAATGTTTGATAAATGATTCCCATATCCAAGGTGAATATAGTTTTGCTTTTGGCAAACACTGATCCCACAAACCTAAAGAGGAAATAATATCCGGATCTTGGTGAGAGGCAAATAATGCAGTGATGTTTTCTAATGATGTATATTTTAAAACAGAAGTTAGCATTTGAGAAAAGAGTTCAATACCTCCTGGATCAAGAACGATGCTCTGTTCGTTGCTCATAACCATGTATTGATTGGTATCAATAATTTTTTCATCTCTTTCGGGATCTCGCCCAAAACAAATCCACTGATGACTTCCTTCTTGATATAGTGATATCGCTTTCATTGTCGTTCCTTTAAATTAGTAGTCTTTAATTATTTATTTTTCTACTTCTTAGATACTTGAGTTTGAAATATTGATTAGTATTGTACGTGCGATAAATGACGCCTTGCGTTTGCCAAATGAGAGTTAATTCTATCTCCTGCACTTGATACTTTATCGGCTACCGCATTAAGTGAGCCTTGAAATTCTTCCGTGGCTCTAGATGCTTCCACTCTGGAAACGACTGATACGACTTGAGTTGCTCGTAATTCCATTTTAGTTTCATCTAGTTGTTCAATTAAATTTCTCAGGCTACTTGAAATCTGTCTTTCTAAAATTTTACGTTCACCATTCACGCTATCTGAAATGACCTTAATTTCATCGACTTGCCCTTCCTTTGATTCATACTTGACCCGATTTAATCGAGTAATAAAACCGCCTGTTCTAAATAGGCTTGCGGCTATTTTAGTTTGAGATATTGCAATAGTATTGACGCTTCTTGCCGCTTCAATAGTTAATTTTGATAAACCTTCAATAAATCGGGTTATTTCATTAAATCCCGCAGCCGTTGAGCCTGCTCTTACCGCTAGCGCTCTTGCATTTTTAGAGGTAATAGATAATTCTTCAGCTATTGCTTGAGCTTTAAACAGCTCAGATGCGACGTGCGCAACTGAAATAAAAGTCTCTGCGGCATTGTGATCATGATTCATAATTTTGACTCTAGCCTCTTAACATCATCAGTAATTTAAATGAATGTCGGTTTTTTCGTTAAAGAATAAAATGATATTAGTTAAAAAGTAGATGAAAAAGAGCAAAAATTCCAGTTTGAGACCAATTATTTCACTAATATTACTTTTTATTTGCTGAAAGCTTGTTTTTGTAATTTTGCTCTTCGCGTAATATCGACTTTATCTAGTATATCCAGTAACATACGCGGGTTTTAGTCATTCGTTAAATTTGCGTCAAAAGCGCTAAAAATGGCTCTAAAACCAGCATATGAATCCAGTCAAATTAAGGTAAAGAAAGGTAAGGTAAGTTTATGAGAAGTCATTACAACGGTGATTTATTATCAGTTAAAGAAGGTGAAAAGGTTCAAATCGCGGGCTGGGTTCATAGACGAAGAGATTTAGGCGGTTTGATTTTTTTACAAATGCGCGATCGAAGTGGAATAGTGCAGGTAGTGATAGAACCTGACCAGCCAGAACTTTTTGCACAAGCCGAAAAATTGAGAAGCGAATTTGTAATTTCGTTATCTGGAATTGTTCGTAATCGTCCAGAAAATATGATTAACAAAGAAATGGAAACCGGAACCATAGAAATAATAGCCAGCGATCTAGAAGTCCATAATACATCGGCTCCACCGGCTATCCTTATCGATGGACAAGAAGAAGTTTCAGAAGAATTAAAATTAAAATATCGGTATTTAGATTTACGCCGTCCAGCTATGCAAAAACGTATTTTATTTAGAAATACGGTTGCTAAAAATTTACGTGATTTTCTTGAAGCAGAACACTTTGCCGATATAGAAACGCCAATATTAACCAAAGCTACGCCTGAAGGCGCTCGGGATTATTTAGTACCGAGTCGGGTTAATAAAGGTTCATTTTACGCGTTGCCACAGTCGCCACAATTATTTAAGCAGTTATTAATGATGAGTGGGTTTGATAGATATTATCAAGTAGTGCGCTGTTTTAGAGATGAAGATTTACGTGCGGATCGTCAACCAGAATTTACCCAATTAGATATTGAAACTTCCTTTATGGATGAAGAGTCAATTATGGCAATGATGGAAAAAATGATCCGTCAGTTGTTTGTTAAAACGCTAGATGTTGATTTAGGTGATTTTCCTAGAATGCCTTACGCGGAAGCAATGAAGCGGTTTGGTAGTGATAAGCCTGATTTAAGAGTTGCCATTGAACTTGTAGACATGGCTGATCTACTCAAATCTGTAGAATTTAAAGTGTTTTCAGGACCAGCAAACGATGAAAATGGTAGAGTTGCGGCTATTTGTATTCCTGGTGGCGCAGAATTGAGTCGTAAGCAAATCGATCAATATACGGCATTTGCGGGTAGGTATGGAGCCAAAGGATTAGCTTGGATAAAAGTGAAGGAAGTTGGAAAAGGAATTGAAGGTGTCCAATCACCGATAGCGAAATTTCTTGATGATAATATTGTTAATCAAATATTGGAAAGAGCGAAAGCTAATGTTGGCGATATTTTATTATTCGGTTCAGATTCAAACAAAATTGTTACCGATTCGCTTGGTGCATTGAGGTTAGAAATAGCAAAAGATCGAGGATTAGTTGAAGATGCTTGGAAGCCTTTATGGGTAGTAGATTTTCCCATGTTTGAAGAAGATAAAGGGCATATGCATGCACTTCACCACCCATTTACCGCACCCAAAGAGCAAGATATTAATAGTTTAAAAGCGAATCCAACGGACACGTTATCTAAGGCTTATGACATGGTGCTAAATGGTTGTGAAGTAGGCGGTGGTTCAATCAGAATTCACAAGCCGCAAATGCAAGCCGCAATATTTGATATTCTAGGAATAGAGACAGATGAGGCGAATGACAAATTTGGTTTCTTATTAGAAGCCCTAAAATATGGTTGTCCACCCCATGGCGGTATCGCTTTTGGTCTAGATCGTTTAGTGATGTTAATGGTGGGCGCTGATTCGATTCGCGACGTGATTGCATTCCCTAAAACAACGACTGCAAGTTGCCCGTTGACTTCTGCACCGTCTAAAGTTTCAATTGAACAGTTAGAGGAATTATCTATTCAAACGGTGATTAAGAAAAAGTCAGATTAGAAGTATTAACCTCCCCCTTTGCGAAGGGGGACTGAGGGGGATT
Organism: Kangiella sp.; assembly: GCA_002733465.1. GTDB lineage: Bacteria > Pseudomonadota > Gammaproteobacteria > Enterobacterales > Kangiellaceae. Next base: position 93,990 of record NVVT01000008.1, on the reverse strand, counting down.
TGTTTTTAACACCGATATTAAATTAACTAATAGGAATTGTTTTTAAAAGCAAATCTCCCCTCCAAAAGTAGGTCCCACGAGGGAAACCCCTCTTCGCAAAGAGGGGGACTAAAAGATGTTTCTGTTTCAAGGATGGGATTAATAGTTACCTCTCCCTTTGCGAAGGTCGTTACATGGATGTAACTTAGTAGAATAATGCAGGAGCAATTGTCGAAGGACTTCCCTCATGGGACCTACTCTTGGGAGGAGGATTTGTTTTTTGACTTTAAGAAAGAAAAAGGGCAAAACATATGGCAGGTCACAGTAAATGGGCAAATATCAAGCATCGAAAAGCTGCGCAAGATGCCAAACGAGGTAAGATATTTACTAAACTAATTCGTGAAATCGTTGTTGCCGCCAAAAATGGTGGCGGTAACCCCGAGGACAATCCATCACTTAGAGCCATCATTGATAAATCGCTTGGTGCTAATATGAAGCGTGATACCGTTGAAAAAGCGATTGCCCGTGGCGCTGGTAATACGGAAGGCGACAATTATGACGAGCTGACCTATGAGGGATATGGTCCGGGTGGTGCTGCAATATTAGTACAATGTCTCACTGATAATAAAAATCGAACGGTTGCTGAGGTTCGTCATGCTTTCACTAAGGCTGGTTGCGAGCTTGCCACATCGGGTTCGGTTGCCTATCTATTTGAACAAAAAGGCCAATTAATATTTGATGATAGTTTTGATGAAGATCTATTAATGGAAGAATCATTAGAGGCTGGAGCTGAAGATATTATTAACCATGATGATGGCTCTTTTGAAGTGCTAACCGCGCCTAATGATTTTGTTGAAGTGAAAGAAGCACTTGAAGCAAAAGGTCTAAAAGCAGTGGAAGCCGATATATCTATGTTACCTTCAACTCAAGCTGATTTAGATCTTGAACAATCGGTTAAGCTTCTTAGATTAATTGACCGATTAGAAGATTTAGATGATACGCAAAATGTTTATTCAAATGCCGAAATTCCGGAAGAAGCTTACCAACAGATTTAAATGTTAAGAAACATAAAAGATAAAACATTTTCACCACAGAGGCACAGAGGGCACTGAGGGAGAATATAAAATATTTTTGAAGTATCTTGTTTTTTCTGTGTCCTCTGTGCCTCTGTGGTAGAATTATTTTTGTTTTTTCCTTATTCACTTTTAGGTTGTGGTTTTAATCTATGTCGATTATTTTAGGAATTGATCCTGGTTCTCGTATCACTGGTTTTGGTGTAGTTAGAATGCAGGGTCAAAAAATCGAATACATCGCTAGCGGTTGTATAAGGATAAAAGATGGGATTCTATCAGATAAATTAAATCAAATTTTTGACTGCATATCGGAAGTTGTTCAGGAATACAAACCGGACGAAGCCGCTATAGAACAAGTATTTATGTCCAAAAATGCTGATTCTGCGCTAAAATTAGGGCAGGCGAGAGGAGCTGCTATGGTTGCAATGGCTCAACACGCGTTACAAGTTGCAGAATACTCCGCACGTCAAATAAAACAAGCWGTAGTTGGAACKGGAGCSGCWGATAAATCRCAAGTGCAACATATGGTGACTAGTCTGTTAAGTTTGAGTGCTTCACCACAAGCTGACGCGGCGGATGGATTAGCTGTGGCTATTTGCCATGGTCATGCGATAAAAAGTGCTCTATACCWAGCAGGAATAAAAAAAATTAATCGTGGTCGGTTACGGTAAATTTTTATTTAAATAAAACTGAAAAAGATAAAAGATAAAAGATAAAAGATAAAAGATTTACCACAGAGGCACAGAGGCACAGAGTATAACTAAAATAGTCTGGTTATTATTTTGTCCTCGGTGTCCTCGGTGTCCTCTGTGGTAGAATGTTTTTTTATATAAAAATATGGATAGAAAATGATTGGAAGATTAAAAGGTATTTTGTTAGAAAAACAACCGCCATTTATTTTAATTGATGTCAATGGTGTCGGTTATGAATGCCAAGCGCCAATGAATACTATCTATAATTTACCTGAGATTGGATCGTCAGGAATTGAGTCGCCTGTTACTTTACACACACACCTTTCAGTCAGTGAAAATGCTCATACTTTATTCGCATTTTATAGCTTAGAAGAGCGTTCTCTTTTTCGTGAACTAATTAAAGTCAATGGTGTTGGACCAAAATTAGCTTTGGCGATTTTATCTGCAATGAATGCGATTGAGTTTGTGCAAAATGTTCGTCAAGGGGATGTGGTTCGATTAGTAAAAATTCCTGGGGTGGGTAAAAAAACCGCAGAACGATTAATTATTGAAATGAAAGATCGATTAAAAAATTGGAGTGTCCCTGCAAATGGAAATGACTTAGATAGTGAAGCGCCATTTGTCAACAGCAGCAATGTTGAAGAAGCGATTAGTGCGTTAGTTGCTTTAGGTTATAAACAGCCAGCGGCAAGTCAGGCAATTAAGAATGTCGGAGATGCTACACTTCCTAGTGCTTCACTTATTCGTCAAGCGCTTAAGAATATGTAAGATATTTATAGAATATTTCACTTTTTTAGAGACTCTGTATGCAGAAAATATTGTTAGTGATCCTATTTTTATGTCAACTATTCTACCTTTCGGTTGAGGCGGAAGATTCAAAAATTTTAGCAACCGGTGGTGTCTCTCAAATTGAAGGTTCTGCCGGTGGCGGGATCGTTCCTTGGGCTGTCATTACTGGATACGCACAAGAAGGAGAATGGGGTGCAATTGTTTTTTCTACCCTTGTGAAAACGGATGATTTTAGTTTAACCGCTTTTGGTGCCGCAATCGGTTATGGTAATCGTTTTGAGTTTTCAATCGCCAAACAGTCTTTTGATTTAGGTCGTTTGCAAACTCAATTGGGTCTTCCTAGTAATCAATTACAACAAAATATTTTTGGAATTAAAGTCAAATTAATCGGTGATTTGATATATGGCTCATTACCTCAAATAAGTTTTGGTATCCAACACAAAGAATTAGTTGATTTCTCTATTCCGTCAATTGCAGGCGCTTCCGATGATAAAGGTGATGATTTTTACTTGTCAGCCTCTAAACTTTGGTTGACGGGCATTCAAGGTTATCCTATTTTAGCGTCTCTAACGATTCGTTCTACAAAGGCTAATCAGATTGGTTTGTTAGGTTTTGGTGGCGATATCAATGATAGTAGAGAAGCGGTTGTTGAAATAAATACTAGTCTACTAATATCAAGAAATTGGGTGTTAGGTTATGAGTATAGACAAAAACCGGATAATTTGAATTTTGCCAGCGAAGATGATTGGCAGGATATATATTTGGCGTGGTTTTATGACAAGTCAATATCAGCGACTTTAGCCTATGTAGATTTAGGGAGCGTTGCTAGTTTAGAAAAGCAACAAGGCTTTTACATTTCAATGCAAGCTACGTTTTAATCACGATTTTAATCACGATTTGGAAGTGATTTTTTGGAGACTCATTTGAACACCAATTTACTTTTTTTGTTATTGATTTTAATTATTGCGGGATGCCAAAGTTCATCGACTAAAGTATCTGAAACACAAAACGTCAATAATTCTTTGTATTTACAATTAGGTGGACAAGAAACAGTAAATATCGCGATAATCAGTATGGTTAAAAGATTACATAATGATGAGCGATTGAGTGAGTTATTTAATGATGTCAATGATATTGAGCTGATTCAAAACTTTAATGATTTTATTTGTCAGCTGACTGGTGGCGGATGCGAATACCAAGGTGCAACGATGGAAGATATTCATACAGGATTGTCTATATCAAAAGCAGAGTTTGATCGGTTTGTCAGCATGTTTATATTTTCTATGCAAGATGCGAATATCGCGTTTCCTGCTCAAAATAAACTTCTAGATAAATTGGCTGGTTTAAGAGACGAGGTAATTGAATTATGATAAATAATAGTTTCAATGGAAAATATAAGTCATTTGTTTTTGCGGTTTTTATTAGTTGTTTATATTGGACTGGAATAAATGTTAACGCAAAAAACGCAGACAGTCTGAATGAAAAATCACTCTATAGTGAAACAACAATAAAAGGGAAGGTAGCTCTTACCGGTAAACGTGCAGGTAAAGCAAAATTGGAAGACGTATTTGTTTATTATCTGCCTGAAGAAAGCTCAATGATGTTAAAAGCAAATCCTTTAGCTCACCCCCTAAACATCAAGATGAAAAATAAGGCTTATGTTCCTAGAGTTTCAGTGATTCCAGCTGGTAGTGAAATAAGAATTGAAAATGCAGATAGTATTTTACACAATGCTTTCTCTCCATCCAGACCGAACAATTTTGATTTAGGTTTATACAAAAAAAATTCGGGTAAAATACAGCGATTATCTCAACCAGGAGTGGTCAAGATTTTTTGTAACGTACATTATCATATGGTTGCGTACGTGCTAGTATTAGATACTCCCTATTATAGTCGGGTTAATAAAGACGGTAGTTTTGAAATTAATAATATTCAATTACAAAACGATACGAGCCTCAATAAAGGAAAATTATTCCTTTGGCATGAGCGAGCGAAAAAGGTTGTCAAAAAAATAAGCTTACCTTTAACTGGAGGTTTAAGTCTTGATTTGCCGATTACAAAACGTCGCATACCAGAACATAAAAACAAATCCGGTAAACGTTATAAAAAGAAACGGCGTAGTAGGCGATATTAAGCATTACAAACTTGTAACTTCAACAAGTAACTATGGCTGATGAAAAATCGGAAGTCAGGAAGTTTCAAAATTGAGGGATGCGAAGATATATGAGTCAATCAAAAAACAAGGAAATAAATAGGGATAAACGAATGAAAAAAACCGATAAAAAGAAAGGCGTTTTTCGACTATCTATAGGCGCTAGAGTTTTCCTATCAACTAGTTTTTTATTGATAGCGGCTTTAGCAACCATTGTTGCGATTACGCTGCAAACAGGGAAGGATGTTGCAGAAAAAAGTGTAAAAGAGTCGATTCAAAACAGCTTGGCTCTGCAAAATTATTTTAGAGATATTAACAATAGAGAGTTATTAATTGTTCTAGATGGATTTGCTAACGACCCTAATTTTACGGCCTATGTTTCGGAAGCCGTTGACACGCCAGAAGGCGAACCAATTGATCTTGAATCTATCCAAGATTTAGTACAGGAAAGAAAAGATGATGCGGCGCTCGACTTTATTATTTTACTTGATCCTGAAGGTAAAGTAATTATTCATTCGGAAAACCCTGCAATGACAGGAAGAGACTATTCTAATAAAACGCTCCTTGTACCTGTGATAGAAAATCTTGAAGAAACGACCGGTGTCTGGTTAGAAAAAAACCAGTTATTTCAAACAGCTATTGTGCCATTGTCTCTTGACTATGATCTAATTGGTTTTGCTATTGCTGGTTTGGCTATTGACAAAGGACTAGCCAATGAAATGAAAAGAGTGGGTGGCGGTGATACACTTTTTTTAATCGCTAGCGATACCGAATTAACATTAGTCGCGTCAACTCTAGGCGTGACGGATAGTGCAGAATTACTGAAAGAATTACAACCTCATATAGGATCTCTTTCAAATGCAAATGCAAACTCTGCTAACATCAGTTTAAATATGAATGAGGAAAAATGGTCTGTGCAGTCTGTACCACTCGCGTTAAAAGAAGATGGCGTTGTACCTCTATTTATTATTTACTCTTCTGAAACTAAATTTATTGAAGGTTTTGACAGAATATTTAGCATCATTTTAATCGCCGCTTTTATTAGTATTGCGCTTTCCATGATCACCGCATTGTTTTTAACAAGAGGAATTTTAAATCCCCTTAAACTTTTAGCAACAGCATCTAATTCCGCAGCCAAGGGTGACTATACAACAAAGGTAGGAATTGCTGGTACCGACGAATTAGCAGTTCTATCTAATTCTATTGATAGTTTGCTGAGTGATTTGCGTGATAAACAAGACATGCAAAATTATATTAATGAGTTATCAAAAGTTTTACCAGAAGAAACCGTCAATAATAGCCAATCTCCATCAGAGGTTGCTCAAACTTTACCAATGACCTTTCAGGAGTTTTGTTTGTTAGCGGTTGATATCAATGGACTCTTTCATTTAGATACTAATCTAAAGCCGATACATGAAAAAATTCAAAGTATCAGTGATTTAATTTTATTACATGCAGAAAATAATGATGCACTTTTGATTAGACTTGGAAACGGCGTTTTCATTTTAGCGTTTAGTGGTGATCAAAAAGAACAAATGGCATTTTCAACCTTAGGTGGTATTGATTTAAGTTTTAAAGATAATGGCTATTTAGAGTCTTCTAGTGAGCATTCATTTTTACCGAAATACAGTCTTGCCAGTGGCTCGTGCTTCATAGACACGGTTGCGGCTAAGTCGGTTTGGCAAAAAGTTATCGTAGGATTGCCAGTTCGTCAGTCTATTCGATTGTTGGAAGAGGCTACAAATGGACGAGTTTTTTCAAGTATGGAAGTTTATAAAACTCTCAAGCCTGCATTTGATGAAGCAAATATTAAAGCAAAAGCGGTGAAAGGGCGATTGTCAGGTAAAACTTTTTGTTTAATGGATAGAGTCACGGCACAAACTTTTGTTTTACCATTAACAGCAGAGCAAACACAAATGCGAGCAACTCTTTTGGGGGACGGAGGTATTAAGCCAGCAGGACGTCCTTCAACGTTAGATTTGAGTACAGGTAGTGTATTCGCACAAAGATACGAAATACTAACTTCTCTAGGAAGTGGCAGTATGGGCTTAGTTTTTAAAGCAATGGATAGAGAATTAAATGAAGCCGTGGCAATTAAAATATTAAGAAAGGAAATTGCAGAAGATACTGAGCATTTAGAAAGATTACGCAGCGAAATTAAACTGGCGCGTCGGGTCACTCATCCCAACATTTTAAGAACTTATGATTTAGGTAAAGTTGATGAAATTCCTTTTCTTTCTATGGAATATGTTCGAGGAATGACTTTAAGATATCTGATTGATAACTCTGGGAAGCTTCCTTATTCCGCGGCTCTTCGAGTGACGCGTCAACTCTGCGAGGGTTTAGATTGTGTTCATCAACTGGGGATATTACATCGCGATATTAAGGCAGAAAACGTTATTCTTGAGCCAAGTGGGAATTTGAAGTTAATGGATTTTGGTATCGCTAGAACAATTAAAAAATCTGAAATAGACAAATTGGATGAAGGTCTTTTTGTTGGTACGCCTAGCTATGCTTCTCCGGAGCAAGTTCAAGCAGGGGAGTTAGGTGTAGCCTCAGATATTTATTCATTGGGAATTTTACTCAATGAAATTTTTACCGGCGAGTTACCCATACAAGGCTCAAACGTCAGAGAGATTTTAATGGCACATGTTAAATCTGAACMAATTAAGGCATCGGAGTTTTGGGCTGAAATCCCCGTGGAATTAGAGAATATTATTCTCAAATGTTTAAAGAAAAAACCAAGTGATCGATATCAAAATATCGCAGAACTGCTGTCTGAAATAATGGAGCTAAGCGCTTAAAATGAAAATTATTTTATTAATTGTTTTGTTTTTTAGTCTTTCCGTGAAAGCTTTACCTAAACAAGAAACCATAGGCGAATGGAACAGTGAGTTGTTATTGCGTAGTGAACGAACAACAGGCTTGCCTGGTGGTAGAGAAGATTTAGAAAGAACACGGCTCACCATTTGGATGGAGTTAACAGCACCCATTGACGACAATTTTTCATTTGGATTTTCTATTAAAGGGAATAAAGGAATAGATGACGCTGACGAAAACCTGAGAAATTTAGATAATTCGGAGTCAAACACGCTGGATGTTGACCAGTTTTATTTGGACTGGAATTTTTCAGATCCGAATTCGAGTAATCAGAGCTTTTTAAGGTTTGGAAAAAGTTATATGGCAACTAATTTTTCGACAATGGTTTGGGATAAGGATATCATCACCCGAGGAGCCAGTTACAACCAGCATTGGATGACAGGCTCTGAGTCAGAGTCAGAGATCGATCTGTCATTTGGAAGTAGTCAAGTTGAACATATTTTTAATCAAGAGACGACTTTAAATTATTTCAATCTACACCATACAATTGGCTTCGATGCTCTATTTATCACTTACGGAGGTTCAGCCATTCAAATAACTAATACTGAAACGCTAATTGATGGTGAGTTTAATTTGAGAAGGACGAATACGAATGAGGCATTAAGGTTAGATTTTGAAATAATATTACTCGATTTGACAATGAATTTTGATGTTTTTGACCAGTCAATATCACTAGGTTTCGAGGCAGGCCAAAATATGGCTGTAGACGATAGTAATCAGATGAAGCGAGTAAACTTTGTGATCGGTAATAACCAGATCCCTGGGAGCTGGCAGTTCAATTTACATTATCAAGACATTGAACAAGATGCTACAGTAGCTGCTTTTAATGACGACGATTGGTGGTTTGCAACTTGGACTAAAGGTTATAGAGTTTCAACCTCCTATGGAATAACCGAAGATACATTTGTTCAAGTTAGTTATTTTGACGAAGAATGGCGTACTTACAATACTAAACGAATATTTTTAGAGTTACGTTCTTTCTTTTAATTGATTATTTCCTTATACTACTCATATAGATAGTGAAGTTATCAATTAAAACCAACCTTTAGCCATTCTTATGATAGAAACCGATCGAATTATAAGCGCAACAACTCAAAGCACTGAAGAGCAAGTTGATCGCGCAATCCGTCCTAAAACTCTCTCTGATTACATCGGTCAACCCAACGTAAAAGCACAAATGGATATTGCGTTTCAGGCGGCAAGAAAGCGTCAAGATGCCCTAGATCATGTTCTGATATTTGGGCCACCGGGATTAGGAAAAACAACCTTAGCCAATATTGTTGCAACCGAGATGAATGTTAACATTCGACATACTTCTGGACCTGTTTTAGAAAAAGCGGGTGATTTAGCCGCACTTTTAACCAATTTAGAAGAAAATGATGTTCTTTTCATCGATGAAATTCACCGTTTAAGCCCTGTAGTAGAAGAAATTTTATATCCTGCAATGGAAGACTATCAACTTGATATCATGATAGGAGAAGGGCCCGCTGCGCGTTCAATCAAACTAGATTTACCTCCATTCACTTTAGTCGGTGCTACCACAAGAGCTGGGTTATTAACATCACCGCTCAGAGACCGTTTTGGCATTGTGCAACGATTAGAATTTTATAATGTGGAAGATCTAACGTCCATCGTTGAACGCTCAGCAAGAATTGTTAATTTACCGATTGATCATCAAGGTGCGCTAGAAATCGCTAGACGATCTAGAGGAACACCTCGAATAGCTAATCGATTATTACGGCGAGTAAGAGATTATGCCGAAGTAAAAGGCGATGGTTCAATATCACAATCCATTTCTGATTTAGCCCTCAATTTATTAGATGTCGATCAAAAGGGATTTGATAATATGGATAGAAAGTTGCTGTTATGTATTATCGAAAAATTTGATGGCGGGCCCGTTGGGTTAAACTCATTGGCTGCCGCTATCAGTGAAGAGAGAGATACCATAGAAGATGTTCTCGAACCTTTCTTAATTCAGCAAGGCTACATTCATCGAACACCTCAAGGACGTGTGGCGACAGACTCCGCTTATCGACATTTTGGTTTGAAATTTAAGTCTTCAGAAAAATAATCCGATTATTGATTGTGTTGGATTGGACTTGCCGACTAATAAGAACGAGCATTCACGTTTTTGGTTGAAAAAAATTAATCATTGTAAAACTGGCTTGACCTCGAATTTTATTCGACCTCAAGTTATTATTAATAAAAATCAATTGATAATGACGTCTACTTGAGAAAAGTAAATCCTATAGGCATTTCCAATATTTATTAAAGTATTCATTAGAGCAATTATAAATTAATCAAAAAATCAGATTTCAGTAAAAACGTTGTGAAAATGATTAAGTTAAATGCCTAACGAAAGAGAACAGCACTAATGTACGATCCATTAAAACATCAATCACCCGGCCAAAATGAACCCTACCCCCAAAGCTACTGGGCCGAACACTCTGGTGATGCTCCACAAGATGATGGGTCGATAAATAACGATATTGAAGTCGATGTTGCCATTATTGGTGCTGGTTATACCGCTTTGTCTTGCGCAATTCATTTGGCTAAAGATCACAATATAAAAGCACATATTATAGAAGCTAATCAAACTGCATGGGGATGTAGTGGTAGAAACGCTGGGTTTATTCTTAAATCTACTGGCAGAAAACCTTATTCTTCAATGATAAAAAAATGGGGCATTGAGGTTGCTAAGGGAATTTATAATGAAACCTGCGAGGGGGTTGAAACGGTTAATAGCTTGATCCTTGATACAAATATTGATTGTCAGCCACAATCGAAAGGTTATTTACGTGTTGCTCATAAACCGTCCATGATGGCTGGATTGATTAGCCAATCAAAAATGTTGAAAGAACAATTTGATTATTCCTGTGAAATATTAACCCAAGAGCAAATTAAGGCTGAATATTTTAATAGTCAAAATGCTTACGGCGCAATTAAGTTTAATGATGGCTATGGAATTAATCCGCTTAAACTCGCTTGGGGCTACCAGAAGTATGCACGTGAATTAGGCGCTAAAATTCACACGGGAAGCCCCGTCACTAGTTTTCAAAATGTAGGGCATGGCTCAGACTCAGACTCTAATTCTAATTCTAATTCTAATTCTAATTCAAATTCAAAACAAAAACTCATTACACCTAATGGAATTGTTACTGCTAAAAAAGTGGTGATTGCCACCAATGGTTATACACCGCAAGGATTTCATTCATCGGTTAATAACAGAACCCTGCCAGTCTTATCACAAATAATAGTGACAAAGCCTCTTACTCAACAACAACTCACTGAAGCAAATTTTTTATCCGATAATGTAGTAATGGATACTAGAGCATTAAAGTACTATTTTAGAAAACTACCGGATAATAGAATACTCTTTGGTGGCAGAGGCGCAATATCAGGCAAAGATGCTGACGATCCTTATTTTGCAAATCGATTATTAAAAATGTTAAAAGTTAGTTTTCCTGCGCTTGATAATATTGAATATGATTATTCTTGGTCTGGCTGGATCAGCATTTCATTAGATGATTTACCGCACATTTGCCAAGCAGAAGATAATAAAAATATTTTTTATAGTATGGGTTATTGTGGCAATGGTGTATCTTTTGCCGTGCAAGCAGGGAAACGATTGGCACAAAAAATAGCGGGATTGGAAATGCCTGACTTACCTTATTTCAATAAGCAATTACCATTATTTCCTTTTGCAAAGTTTCGCAGAGTAGGTCAGTGGGGATATTTTCATTATGGTAAAATTAAAGACCAATTCTTTTAAATTTTGAATTTAATATGAATAAATGATTCTCAAAATTCATGTTCAGATTCAGATATGTTCATCTTGGCTAAAGAGACTATCTAAAAGTTGATAAGCGTGTTGGGTATATACACTTTGCTTTAAAGTATAGAATTAAGCATAATGGAAGTTATGAGTTTGAAAATAAAAGGAAAGGATATGCGCTTAACAATTGGGATGTTACTACTGTTTACGATGATATTTGCAAGTACGGCTAATGCAAAAATTTATAAGTGGACGGATGAAAATGGAAAAACTCATTATTCAGATAAGCCTATTGGAGACAAAAATGAAGTCATCAAAGTCAATAAAGGGCTTTCAGAAAAATCGCTAAAAGAGGCAAAAAGTCGTTCAGCTAAACGGATGGAATCCTATAGGCGTTTAAGTGAAGTAGCAGAGCAAGAAAGGCAGGCAAAACGTGATTTAGTGGTTGAATCTGAAAAAGAAGAAGTTAGGATGCAAAAGGAATGCGCCGAAGCAAAACGTCTTGTTCTTGTTTTTAGTGGACGCGGTGTTATTTATAATCAAGATGAAAACGGAAAGCGAACCTTCTTACAGCTATCTGACGTTAAAAAGAATAAAAAATTGGCAGAGCTAGAAAAAACAATTCGTGATAAGTGTAAATAGTCAGTTCTTTTTTAAACTGACTATTTGGATGAATAATAACTCTATTTTTCAATCCCATGAGACAATAAAGTAAAAGCATATTCTTCGGCATAATCTTTTAATCGGCCGTATCGCCCGCTGTTAGAAAAGTGTCCGGCTCCCATATTGATCCTCATGATTAACAAGTTATCATCTATTTTTAAATGACGCATTTTTGCAGTCCATTTTGCCGGTTCCCAATAAGTCACACGAGGGTCATTAAGACCTCCTGATACAAACATTGGTGGGTAATTTTTTGCGGTAATATTGTCGTAAGGTGAGTAGCTACGAATTAATTCAAAATCAGCTTTATTTTTAATCGGATTTCCCCATTCACTCCACTCCGGCGGGGTTAACGGTAACTCAGCAGAAAGCATTGTATTTAAAACATCCACAAAGGGGACCCCTAAATTAACGGAACTCCATAGTTCGGGTTGTTGAATGACGACTGCCCCCATTAGTTCACCGCCAGCACTTCTGCCAGATATTGATATTTTTCCAACGCTGGTATATTGTTTTTTGACTAAATGTTTAGCGACATCTACAAAATCATTGAAGGTATTTGTTCGTTTTTTTAGTTTGCCATCCAAATACCACTGATAACCCATTTCATTTCCACCACGAACATGAGCAATAGCATAAATGATCCCTCTATCAATATAACTTAAACGTGATGTTGAAAAACTAGGCGATATTCCGGAACCGTAAGCACCGTATGCGTATAAATGAAGGGGATTAGAACCATCTAGTTTGGTGCCTTTTTTATACATGATTGATACGGGCACTTTCACCCCATCTCTAGCATCAGCCATAATCCTAATCGTTTCATATTGGCTCTTGTCATATCCTGAGGGTATTTTTCTTACCTTTTTTGTTGAGAATTTTTTCGTCGCAATATTGTAATCAAAAACAGTATCAGGTGTGATCATTGATTCATAATTGATCCTAATATGTTTTTGTGTAAACTCGGGATTATTAAATAAACTAGCGGTATATAATGATTCAGGAAAATCGATAGTCGTTTGATTTCCTTTATAATCACTTAATATTAATTGTTCTAAACCATCAATATTTTGTTTGATCACTACAAATTTATCAAATGTAGAAATGCTCCTGATATAGTTAGTATCGCTTGCTACATTGAACGATTTCCAATGGCTATATTCTGGTTTTGTGTCATTGACCGTAGCGATCCTAAAATTCACATGGGTATCATTGGTTAAAATATAAAATTGATCATGGGCATGAGAAACGTTATATTTAATTTTCTGTTTTCTCGATGCCATTAATACAGGTGCAGTTGATAAATCAGACGGTACGATATGAACCTCATCGACACTTCCTTTTGAACTACTTAGAATAAAAAATAATCCGTCTCTAGTCAAATGAAACCATAGAAAAAAGCTATCATCAGGCTCTTCTATTAACAGTCTATCTTGACTATTAATGGTTCCCAATTTATGAACATTAATGCTGTTTGTTTTCCATTTTTCTTGATCGAGCAATCCATATAGAATATTTTTACTATCGCTAGAAAAGTTAACAGATCCATTGCTATTTAAAATCACATCATTGAGTAATTTACCAGTATCAAGATCTTTTATCTTTATTTCATATCGTTCATCGCCAGTGACATCGACTGAATAAGCCAGATATTGATTGTTTGGACTAATTTTCCAATCACTAATAACAAAATATTCACTATTTTTTGCTAGCAAGGGTTCATCAAGAAAAATAGACTCTTTACCAGTTTCTAAATTTTTTCGAAATCTTGTCCGATAATCATCACCTTCTTTAAATTCCCATCGATATTCAAAACCATTATTAATATAAGGGACAGATGTTTCTTTATCATCAATTCGTCCTTTAAACTCTTCAAATATTTTGTTGATCAATTGGGCGTTCTTGTTTTTGAATAAATCGAAATAGGTATTCTCATCTTTCAAATAATTCAGTATATTTTCATCGTCAGTTTTAGGATAACTAGAATCCCGTAACCAAAACCAATCATCACTTAATGTGAGATCATGGTGGATGCTTTTATGGGGATGCATTCCAGCAACAGGTGCTTTTTGCTTAAACGCTTTTAATAAGGAGTGCTCATTAGCATGTGTTTGATAAGGCATAAACTGAACCAATGCAAAGAGTGAAAAAACTAACCAGTATAATTTTGTGTTAACCANTAAKTGCKWCYCTGTAAGTTGTATTCARTTAAAGTGAATGTTCATTATTTCGAATAAAATCATTTTCGTTTTTTAGCTTTGGATAAAAATAAAAAATGCTACCCAAGAGAGTATCAATAAACTCCAAGGTAACCAATTGTTTTTGCTTTGTTCTTTAGGTATCTCGTTTAAAGGTGATTTTTCATTAGACATATTCGCTTTATTGTTTATTTGCTTAAGCTTCTTACCTAACTCTCTAGATTTCGATTTATGTTGTTTTTTGTATTGCTCAATGCCTTTTTGAATGCCCTGTGCAATGAGTTTTGTCTGTTCTTTTGTTTGACCCGGGCGCTGTGTTGCTTTCGCTATTTTTTCAGCTTCTTGGATGGTTTCTTTAGAGGTATCCGTTTTATATTTAGACATATTCAGATTCTTCTTGGTCATTACACCAGCTGGCGACTAAATCGACCCAGTCTGGATAATTATTTAAACAAGGCACTAGTTTTAATGACTGACCACCAGCTTCTCTAAAAACCTCATTCCCTCTTATTGCAATTTCTTCAAGAGTCTCTAAACAATCAGTCACAAATGCAGGGCATAAAACAATGACATTTTTAACCCCGCGTTCGGCTAACTCTTTTAACTTAGATTCTGTACTTGGGTCTAACCATTTTGCACGTCCTAAACGGGACTGAAAGCCTATCGAGTATTGCTCTTCTTTAAGTCCTGTTTTTTCTACAAATAACCGAGTAGTTTCCATCACCTGATGACGATAACAGGTGGCGTGAGCTTTAGATTCTATTTTGCAACATCCTTGTTTTGTGAGGCAGTGGTTTTGTGTCGGATCAATCTTAGTTAAGTGTAATTCTGGAAGTCCGTGATAACTAAACAAAAGGTGAGGTGTATTGGAATTACCGTCTTTAAAGACAAGCCCTTCAAACAAATGGATAGTACAACTATTAACTAAAGCGTTGATGTATTCAGGCTCATTGTAAAAGGGGGCTTTGATGGATAATTTTATGTCGAGCTTATGAAAAGCAATGACTCTATTGATTTCTATAATCGATGTTTTAACCGTACTCTCAGCGTAATGGGGGTATAAAGGAATAAACAAAATCTCTTGAATAGCGCTATTTTCAGCAATTTTTAATACTTGGCTTTCAATGCTCGGATTGCCATAGCGCATCGCCATAAATACAGGCTGTTTAACTTGTTTTTGTACAGCCTCTTTGAGTTTTTCAGATAAAACAACAAGTGGGGAACCCTCATCTGTCCAAATTTTTTGGTAAGCTTTCGCTGAAGCTTTAGGGCGTTTTGGCAAAACGAATAAGCTAACAATCATTCGTCTGATAAGCCAAGGTAACTGGATAACACTCGGATCCATCAGAAACTGATTAAGATATCGTTTTACAGAGGGTACATCAGCGTGATCAGGGGAACCCAAATTACACAATAAGATAGCTTTATTGCTCATATTAAAGAACATTTTTGAATTTAATTTAGAGCATTTTAGGTGATAAACCTTTCTATTCCCATCATATGTGACTATTATTTAGAAAAAGATTCATTCAAACGTTCGTTTACAGGTTCGACCAGTTGATATTTTCTCAAATAACTGCCAAACTCTAAGTAAGCATTGTTTAAAGAAAAGCAATTTTTGCGTAATTTATAACAGGCATGAATCAATTCCCTATTTATTTAAATTTTCTAATTTTAAGGTCTCTAATTTTAAGTTTTCCAGTTTAAGGTTCTCATATGACTATTTACAAAGCACCAATTGCCGATATCCAATTTGTTACTGAAGAAGTCTTTGGCTATTCAGAGCACTATCAGAATTACCCAGATTACACTGAAGCGACTCCTGAATTGGTTGAAATGATAATGAGTGAGTGTGCCAAATTTTGTGAATCAGAATTAGCGCCACTTTATCAATCAGGTGATAAAGAGGGGTGCCATTTCGATAATGGTAATGTCACCACGCCAAAAGGTTTTAAAGAAGCGTATGATTTATTTACCCAAGGTGGTTGGCAAGGGCTTGCTCACCCAACAGAGTATGGTGGTCAAGGAATGCCTCCTTCCCTAGGGCTTATTAAGACAGAGATGCTTGCAACCGCTAATTGGCCTTGGGCTATGTACCCCGGACTTAGTCTTGGTGCAATGAATACTATTCTTGCCCATGCTAATGAAGTACAAAAGACAAAATTTATGCCTAAGTTAACCAGTGGTGAGTGGAGCGGAACCATGTGTTTAACCGAGGCTCATTGCGGAACTGATTTAGCTCAAATTAAAACCAAGGCGGTTCCAAATGAGGACGGCAGTTATACGATAACTGGTAGTAAAATATTTATTTCTGCTGGCGAACATGATTTAACCGACAACATTATCCATATAGTTTTAGCGAGACTACCGGATGCGCCCAAAGGAACGAGAGGTATTTCTCTGTTTATCGTACCTAAAAACAAAGTGAATGAAGATACATCAGTAGGTGAAAGTAACCTTGTTACGTGTGGCTCGATTGAAGAAAAAATGGGAATCAAAGCTTCAGCAACAGCGGTACTAAATTTTGATGGCTCTATAGGGTACTTGATTGGCGAGCTTAATAAAGGTTTGGAGTACATGTTTACTTTTATGAATACCGCTAGAATCGGAACAGCTTTACAAGGAGTCACGGCCGCCGAACTTGCCTATCAAAATTCGCTACCATACGCTAAAGATAGATTATCGATGCGTTCCTTAACAGGCAAAAAATTTCCAGATAAAGTCGCCGATCCAATTATTGTTCATCCAGATGTAAGACGTATGCTACTGACTCAAAAAGCAATCAGTGAAGGTGGCAGAGCAATGATTTTTTATGCTGCTAAAATTGTCGATCAACTTGAGCAAGCAAAAGATGATGAAGAATACCGACAACTCGAAGATCAACTTGGCTTTATTACCCCGATTTTAAAAGCATTTTTAACCGAACTAGGATTAGAGTCCGCCAACCTGGGCTTACAAGTTTTTGGCGGTCATGGTTACATTAAAGAGTGGGGCTTAGAGCAGATTGTTCGTGATGCTAGAATATCGACACTTTACGAAGGAACTACGGGCATTCAAGCACTTGATTTATTAGGACGAAAAATACTTATGCAAAGAGGAAAAAGTTTAAAAGCATTTGCAAAAGAAGTATTAACTTTCTGTAAAGATAATAGTCTTATTTCAGATAATGTACACAAACGCCGGATGAATAAATTTATTTGGCCATTAGGCAAAGCCGTAGTTAATTGGCAACAATATTCATTACGTTTAGCACTTAAAGCGAGAAAAAATCGCGATATTGTTGGCTCTGCATCGGTAGATTATTTAATGTATTCTGGCTATATAATGATGGGATATATGTGGGCGCAAATGGCACAAAAAGCCAATGAACGCATTGCAGAAAAGCCAGATAACATTGAATTTTACAAAGCTAAAGTAAGAACTGCAGAATTTTACTTTGAGAGGATTTTTCCTAGAATTAAAACGCTATCGGCTACTATGATGGCTGATTCAAAGAGTTTAATGAGGTTGGACGCAGAGCATTTTTAAGGTTGATTAATTGTCTCATTAACGACTTCAATAAACTGCCCGGCAAATTCGATTTGCTGGGTAGGTTTGATTTTACAACGTTTCCTCAACTCGACTGCACCGTTCACTTTAACCTGGCCATCCGCAATAACTTGCTTAGCTCGCCCCCCACTTTCACATAATCCTTCGATTTTTAGCAGGTTATCAAGCGTTATAAACTCACGTCCTTTAAGATTAAATTTTGTCATTTTATTAGGTTTTTTCAGATGATTGAGTACAGTTGTGATCTTAACTTATGCACTATGACTTAACTATCAATTTAATCGCTATTTAGACAATAGACAGACGTTTTTTTGGATAGCTTTACAGTTGAGAAAGGTTAAAAAAATAGAGCTTGATCAGATACTCATGGTTTTCTAAAAAACTTTGCACTATGTTTTTTGGACAAAAAAAGTCGAACTTAAAAGTTCGACTTCCTAGAGTAATTAGAAATTATTGCTTATCTAATTCCGCATCCATTTGCCCTTCAAGTCTTTCAGCTTTGAACTGTTGGTATAAAATATCATCGCTTTGAGCAGAAAGAGTTCTACCTGATTTTTCAATAATATTATTAAATACGTTCTTAGTTAATGCTGGGTTCATAGTAACCATTACACAAATTTTGGTAGTTCCGTCTGGAAAGTCAACATAGTCCAATTTTACTGCACGAGTTCCAGAAAGGCTTTGTTGAGTGATTGATTTTGAAACTGACTCAAAACTTGAACCTTCACTCGAACCATCAGCTGCTGTAGTAAGGCTTTGGTAGGACTTATCCATTGCTTTTACTTTCACATTAATTTGCTTAGCAATTTCAACTCGCGCTAACGTAGTTGCTTTTGTTTTTAACAAACTCATACCAGCGTTATTTTCAACACACTGAGTATCGGCTAAACCATCTTCAACAAGAGGAAATGTAACCCATGCTGGTAATCTTGGTTTTACTGGAGCTGCCGCGACCTGTTCTTTCACTTTGCTACCGCCACATGCGGTTAGTAAAAAAGACGCCATTGCTAATAATGCTATATTCTTGAGTTTCATTGGTTGTTCCCCTGTTTTGGTTTTAGGTTGTGTTAAAAATAGTTATGTTGTAGTTAAAAAGTACGAGTATTAAACGCTAGCTATTGCAAAATATTCCATTAGATTACAAATTAACTTAAATTTAAGTATAAAAGATAAAATTATACTTTGCTAACCCACGCAAAAACTTTTAATTCATTTTCTTCATCAGCAGTTACATGTAATCCAATTACTTTGACTTTCAAATTGATTTGCACGCTTTCATCAATACTTCGAATAATAAGAGAACCACCACTCTCATATTCAATGGTAAGAAATTCTTCCTTAATATTTGATTCTTGTTCTAAAGCTAGTTGAACAATAGCACGCTTTATGGCTAATTTTATTTGACCCGAAAAAAGTCCAGATACTACCCGCCTGTCTGTATTACCAACGGCTCCGTCAATACCATTGTATTTTGGATTAGTTATCCATTGAGGACTGCTATCATTAAATTTCTGACTTACACTATTGTCTATATTAAATCTAACTCGAGCGAACAAAACACCTTCAGAGCTACATTGGTTAGTCACTAAATATGCAGGTATTTCTTTATCTGCACTAGCATTAATAGCACTTTTTTCTTTTAAAATGTTAATTTGCTGATTATTTGATTTCGCTGTATAAAAACTGATCGCCGCATCAACATCGACACCATAAAGGTATTTAGCGGTTACAAGGGCATTACGAATGGCTACATTTTGCTGCTTTGAAGGCAAGTATGTTAAATAACTTACCCCTAGTACATTAACTTTAGGCGTATTATTCAACTCACAAAGCCAAGTTGGTGAGCATTTAGCAATTATACAAGATGAGGTCTTACACAACTTTTTATCAAATGTCGCATTGTCTAGTTGAGCATAGCTGTATACCACTGAATCTTTATAATATTCATCCAAAAAGTAAATAGTATGGTTACCCAGAGCAATTGAGGTTGTATTTTCTGAAATTTCAGATTCATTATCAGGGTTTATGTTTAGGTAATTCGAAAATGCGAGGTAAGCATTTTTTCTACTTTTTATGTAAGGTTTTTTAATGCCATCAAATATTCCATTTGCTGCACCTATGATACCTGTTCTATTTTCGTCCGAGGGGGTTTCAAACCAACAAGGTTTGGCATTAGTTAAATCTGATTTTACAGACGATTTTTCAGATGAGACTGTTTTGCAACTAGCCAGTAAGAGCGAAACTAACAGAAAAAAACTGATTGATTTGATGCGGCTGTCCATACTGCTATTTAATGCTATTCCTTGAATTCTTATTTTAATATTCAAAAGAGTAACGATCTTTAGCAATTGACGCAAGAACTTTACTCAGTATTCACTTATTAGTGATTATATTATAAAATAAATAGTAATTGATAGTATTATCAAATTGATGTTTTTGACGCCTTGTATTAGGATGTTGTAGCTCTTTTACGTGTATCGCTAACTTTATAACCAATTTACTGGGTTAATCTCTTAAAAGTGGAGTGATAAGTGGTATTTAGTTAAGTAATTACACAAAACTAGCTATTTATAGTCTATATATACTTAGAATTTTAATAATAATTAAGGACAGTGATTTAGAATGGGAAATTCAACCGACAATCAAAGCGATATTTTAAATGAAAAATTAGAAGATGAAATAGAAGATATTGTAGAAGACGAATTAGAAGAGAAAATTGCTGAATTAAAACTTTCGAGTAAACAACCCCCTCCTTCATTCTGGAAGAAAATGCAGACAGGTATTATGATGGTTGCAGCCTTAATGATTTCCGCTGGGCAGTTTAATGACACTAAAGAAATTTTTACTAGTAGTTATGAAGGGATTTTGGCTAATTTTACCAATAACATCGAATATGAGTTGATTGAAAAAATACATGTTGGAAGTAGTATTGAGCATATCAAGTCACTTGTCGGGGAACCTCATGCTATTAAACGTTCTAAATTAAATGATGCAGTACGTTTTTTCTATTATTCAAAAGGTAAATATAACCTAACATTGATTGCGTCTGAAGAGCGCCTTGTTGGATATAGTATTTATACTCAAGAAGATGAATTCGCCCCTCAATTGCCTTTTTCTGAAAGTCACGATACAGAGCCTTTAGGTTCAAAAAATTTATTGGAGTCACACAAGAAAACAGGGGTATACAGTTATGATATTGGAAACCTTGTTTACTATATTGAATCGCAAAACCTAGGCAAACAACAAATGTTTTTGACATTAATTCGAGGTTATGTGGAATATGGAGCGATTCCAAACGTTGAAGTGGCAGATATCGATAACAAGGCAAAATTAGCTAAGCAAATAGCGCTTTTAGATGAGAAAGCTACTTTTTCAGAAAGTGAAGAAGAGCTTGAGCAGGTTTTAAACCAAGTCCGAAAGTTGGTTTATCCTAATTTTTACGCAGTAACTGAATTAGAACCGGCAATTATTTCCGAAGCGTTATTGACTCGATATGAATACCAAATGTTTACCAACAGCTAATTCAATCAAAATGTGAGTGCTAGTGTAGCGCTCGCAAAATAAACAGAAGGATTTGATATGAAAATATTATCATCAGTCGCAATTTCAGTCGCTTTAGCAATAAACTTTACGCCTATTCAGGCTTTTTCCCAAGATCCCTTTGCAGAAATGGATTCAGAGTTTGCAGAATATAAAAAAGCTGGAAGCCGATCGGAAATGAATGAATTCCAGAAATGGAAAAAGTCCTATCTTGCCGAGTTTGCTGACTTCCGTAAAGCTCATTTTAAGAGAGTAGATAAACGAAGAGATCAACTGATTAGCAAATGGGGCGATTCTGAAGTATCGACCAAAGCCCAATTTGTTGATTATAGTAAAGATGAGAGTACTAAAACGGTTCTAGACTTTGAAAAAGGTGAGATTCGAGTTAGCATCATTCATGATGAAAACAAAAAAATTGATAGTTCAGTCGTTGAAAAAGCATTAGTTAATTTATCTGTACAAAGTAAAACCAAAAAAGATGATGTTTTGCAATCATTAGTCGGAAGTAAGGTTGATGGAAATGCAATTAAGAACTTAGTTGAGCATGCGGTGAAAAAGATAGTTTCCACAGCAATTGCAATTAATGAAAGCGCCGTTGTACAAAAACAAATTAAATTAATAAAAGAACAAGGCCGTGCGCAAAAATCGAATCTTGGTCGCGTATTTGATCAAATGGTGACCCAAGGCTCTAAACAACCGAGCGAAACTACTGTAATAAAAAACATCAATGATCAACAAAAACAAATAGATAAAGAAACACTTCAACGAATTGCTAAATATAAAGCTCAATCAAAAAGGCTAGATAAAAGCAAAGCAAAACGGCGTCAACTCAGCAATAAGAAAATTACTACTTTTACAATGCCATTAGCCAATAAAAAAGACTTAGTGAAAGCTAAACCTTTCATCGCCGAAGTTAAAAATCAAAGTAGTCGTTGGAATTTAGAGCCTAGTTTAATGCTAGCAATTATGCATACTGAAAGTTATTTTAATCCAAAAGCGCAATCTCATGTTCCAGCTTATGGCTTAATGCAAATAGTTCCTAGAACAGCTGGCGTCGATGTGAATCGTTTTTTGTATAAAAAAGATAAACCTATGGCGAAATCTTATCTCGTCAAAGCAAATGAAAATATTGAAACTGGTGTAGCGTATATGAATATACTCAATACACGATATCTTAGAAAAATCACAGATCCGTTGAGCCGTATGTATTGCATGATTGCTGCATACAATACTGGGGCAGGTAATGTTGCTAAAACATTTAATAGAGATAATTCAAGAAATATTAATCGAGCTGCAAAAATCATAAATTCAATGACGCCAGCGCAGGTTTATAATCGTTTGATAAAACATCTTCCATATGAAGAGACTCAGAACTATGTTAAACGTGTAGTAAAACGTAAGAAGATTTATGCGCCTGTGGATAGCATATAAACGACTAATAATAATTACCAATTAGAACGGGAATCCCGATTAAAATGAAATTTCTTTTAATAATTATCGCTAACCTTAGTGTTGTTGCCTGCGCTGCGTCTAATTTAATAGTAAACAAACCCTTAAACGACAAGGTTTACTTATATGGATTAGGTATTCATAGTACTCACGCATCCGCTGAGAAACAAGCGATGGCAAATCTCACTCAACAGTTATCTAGTAGAGTAGAGTCCGAGGTATTGGATCAGCAAACTTTGACTAACGGAATAGAAAATAGTAGGACTGAGGTTAATACAAAGGTAAGTACCTTAGCTTTGGAGTTGCCTAATATTGAAACTATGAAATCAATTGAAATAAATGGCGAATGGAATATTCTTATTCGAGTCAAACGTTCTTTGGTTCAATTGGCTATAAAAAATCAACTTGAAGATAAGAGCGATGATTTTTCAATATACTTAGAAGATTATTCTGCTTCACCTGGCCCAGCTTGTTGGTATGCTTTAAAAGGAGTTAACAATGAAAAGTCAGCTTTTCGTAGTTTAATTGCGGCCTATGTTGGAAGTGGTGTTAAGGTTTCACGTACACAAATCTACAGTGAACAGATAAAAGGCGTTGAAAAACTGTTTAAAAAATGTAAAAAAAGAAACCGGTATAGATTGCAGGTAGAAAATGATTTAACCGGTCAATTTAGAGCCGCATTACAAGAAAGCTTATCCTCCTCAGAAATAAAGTTGACTAATAGCTCAAAAAATACCGGAGTTATAGTTGCCAAATTAGAAAAGGAAACAAAAATTTTATTCAAGCAACATGTCGTTTTTTTATCGAGCAAATTAATTGTTAAAGACGAATTTGGAAATTTTATAAGCGATACTGATTTAAAGGCAAAAGGTGTCTCATTTTCATCATATCGAGATGCTGAAAAAAAAGCGATAAAAGGGATAATAAAGAGAATTCGAAAGTTGAAATTTTCAATATAAGATAGATAATTTTTTACAATAATGAAAAACTAAAGGGATATAAATTATGAAAATAGAAAACACACTAAAAATTGCAACCTCGGCAACACTTTTCTTTATGCTAAGTGCTTGTTTTGCAACCATTCCACCGCTAATTAGAATGGCGGATCACCCGATAGATGGAAGAAGTGATAATTTAGAAACATCCAACATGAAAATAGTATTGTTATCCGGTAAACACAGAAATATTGCCAAACCTCTTCAAAGTGATTTTAGAGATGTCGTTTCAGAAGTCATTACTAATTCGGGTTCAGAAGTTGTAGATCGAGATATAGCCAGTACGTTGATTGATGAGTTGAACCTAAGTTCACTTGATTCTGATAATCTGGCGGCATATGAAGGCCCTGAAGTTGCCGATTATGTCATTATTGCAAATCTTAAGAGATCAGCCAGTTCTAGTAGTTATCAAAAGGCAATTACGATTAGTGGTAAAGATGGTAAATCTTTTACTACGCCAGCATTTTGTAGCTACAAAGGAAATGTTAAAGGGACTGTTGATGTTAGAGAGCTACCATCTTTAAAACGCATCGATTTAATTAATGTACAAGGAAGCAAAACTTCGATTGATACTGGTGTTATTAATCGTCATTGTAATAAGCGCGACATGAAAGAAGCCGCAATAAATTCGGCTTTAAATGATACTTTTGTCAAAGGAACGTCGGCGTATGTGAATTTAACAAATTATGTAGGAGCAAAAGCATATATTATTGGTGCAAAGAAACATGATGGTAAATTTTATTTAGAAACCAATTTAGGTCGTGCATTAGGCGCAGAAAAGGGAGCATTAGTGAATATCTTTGAAATTATCCGAGGTAAACTTGTTCGAGTTGCAGAAGCTGAATTTTTAGGAGATGATAATATTTATTCAGATGGTGGCTTTTTAGATATTGATGAAGATGATTTTCCAAAAATAAGAAAAGGTATGATTGTTAAGATTTCTGGAGATTGTTCGGGGTTCGGTTGTATGGGATCGTTACTTAAAGGTATGCCGAGCATTCCTGGACTTTAAAAAGGTTAGATTAGTAACCTCGATCATTGATCAATACTCAAGTTAACTTTCATCCCTGCATGCGAAGAATGCAGGGATGAAACTTTTTGATACAACAAAGCCGTTTGATGCGAATACACACCGACTTAGAATACAAAGAATAAAAGAACTCGCTTAAGTCCCTTTTTATGTAGAAATCCTGCATTATAATCCGCATAATGCACTAACTATTTTTAATAGAAGCTCATGAATTTTATGTGGTTCAAAAACCTCCATATTTACCAATTATCCAAGCCTTTTTCATTTTCAACCAAAGAATTCTCCGATAAACTCAATGATTTCCGGTTTAATCCCTGTGGGAAAATGTCTGACAAATCAATTGGCTGGGTTTCTCCTATTCATCGTCACAGAGACTACCTGATCCATGCCGCATCTGGTTGTATCCTATTTTGTATGAGAAAAGAGCAGAAAATGCTCCCTGCAAGTGCCGTTAAAGAAGCTTTAGAAGAAAAGGTCTTTGAGCTTGAGGAAGAGTTCTCCCGTAAAGTTTACCGCAAAGAAAAGCAGTCAATCAAAGAGGACATTATTGCATTGATGTTGCCTAAGGCTTTTCCACGTTCAAGTCACATACATGCCTATTTTGATACAATAAATAATCGATTATTTATTAATGCCTCTAGCGCAGCGCAAGTGGACGAATTTTATGAGTTGCTAACTAATACGATTGGTTCATTTGGGGCTATACAGTTAGTGGCAGAGGAGAATCCAGCATCGGTTATGAGTCAGTGGATCAAGACTCAACCTCCTGAGAATTGGCAATTAAGTGGAGAGTATTTACTTAAAGATCCTAAAGATGAAAGAGTGGCAAGGTTTAAGGATCAGACTGTCAATGATGTAGGTTCTGAAAATCACTTTGTGAATGAGTTTATTGATGATGGTTATGTATTGCAAAAATTGGGCATACGATATAAGAGTTATTTTAGAGCTTTGATTCAAGATGAATTACAAATTAAAAGTATAAAATTTGATGATGAGTTAATTAAAGAAAATGATGAGTTAAATGGTGAAGATGAACTCGCTAGGTTTGATGCTGATTTCGCGCTAATGACAGATACGTTAAAAGATTTTACCGATGATTTAATTAAAATATTTAAAGTTAACTCTGGCAAAAAATAAAGAACACCACCTAAATTATGAAAGTAATCGTTTTAAATAATGTTAATCTACTACTGCCAAATAGTAGTTCATTGTTACATGCAAGCGATAATGATCAAGACAAAATAAATAGCTATTTTGACATTGATTTTTGGGAAGGTAGTAATTTAGTCGTCGGTCAATCTAAAGGAAGAAATATAACTTGGTTTGTGAAATCAAATTTAAGTGAGTTAGCTTGGGTTTTAAGGCATTATTATCGTGGCGGTCTAATTGCAAAATTGATCAATGACCAATATCTTTTTGCGTCAATCAAAAGCACGCGCGTTTATAAAGAAATTGCATTGTTAGAAAAAATGCTCGCATTAGGATTACCCGTTCCGAAACCCATAGCTGGAAGAGTGCGAAGAAAAGGTTTATTTTATTCAGCGGATTTGATAATGGAAAAACTAGATGCTCAAGATTTAGTTGCGTTGTTAAAAGAATCAGACTTTAAAGAGGCGTTATGGTCAAGCATTGGAGATATTATTGCACAGTTTCATAACCAAAACATTTATCATTCAGATCTCAATGCGCACAATATTTTAATTGATTGTAGCGATAAAGTTTGGCTAATTGATTTCGATAAATGCGAGTTAAGGGAAAATATAGGCTCTTGGAAAAATGAGAATATGGAAAGGTTAAACCGTTCTTTTGAGAAAGAAAAAAAGTTAGTGCCATCGTTTAATTATAATAATGATTGTTGGGACTTGCTGAAAAAGGCGTATTTGAATAAATTGAATTGAATTCAAGTCTAAAATTATTATTTTTTAAACAAGGTATCTTTCATTCGCCAAACCCAAATGCCAATATAACCAGGGATTGCATAAACAACACCTACCACCAAAATAATCGACAATATATAAAACAGCCATTGAAGTTCTAAATCACTCGTTAAAACTAATGCCAGCATCGCTAGTAATGAAAGAAGTGTTCCTATCGCCAATCTTTTTATTTGAACAGTTGGATTTTCTGACATTTCTTTAAGTCGACTAATAATATCTTCTTTAATTTGATTATTCATAGCAATTTATCAGCTAGTTAGAAATCGGAAGAACGCTAACAGCTTTAAATAATGCAAAAATATCCATGTCATCTTTCAACTTTAAATCGATAAAGGATTTTTTGGTAATAAATGCGATTAGGTAAGTGTTATTAAAAGCAAGTTTTAATAGATATTGATGACGAGATATTTCTTTTGATGCTACCAACTTAACCGGTAAACAGTTAAGTATGCTGGTATTGTTTGTATTGGTTAACGCGATAGATATATCTTTTGCACGGACTTCTAAATGTACTTGACGATCTTTTTCGATAGGTTGGAAACCCGCCCAAAGCTGAACATCTTGCGATACTAATTGATTAACGTAATAGTCGTCATCAAAAGAAACTGATTTTGCTTCTAAATGATTGACGGCTCCAGGGGCTTGAGCAAAGCTATTGTTTATGTCGGTTGATAGCTTTGAGTATGCACCTGATTGAGTAACTTTACCATTGTCGATATTCACTAGATGCTCAGTTAAGTAAGCATGCTCATAACGATTATGAGATGAAAATATGATCGGTAAATTACTATTTTTATTAATTGTTTTTAATAGCCTCATTATTTGTGGTTTATGGTCTTCACCAATCGCCGAAAAAGGCTCATCTAAAATAAGTAATTGTTTTGCGGATATAACAGCGCGGGCTAATCCCACTCGCTGTTTTTGACCACCCGATAGTTGGTTAGGAAGTTTTTTAGTTAGCTCTTCAATGTCTAATTCCAATAAAATAGTTTTATAAAAATCACTATCCAATGATTGGTTTTTTGTGCCAAATTTAATATTATCTTCCACATTTAGATAAGAAAACAAATCGACGGTTTGTGGTAAATAGCCAATGCCTCTTTTTTCGGTTAATTCAAATTGTTTTGTTGCCTTGTCTTGCCAAGTT
Organism: Kangiella sp.; assembly: GCA_002733465.1. Classification (GTDB taxonomy): domain Bacteria; phylum Pseudomonadota; class Gammaproteobacteria; order Enterobacterales; family Kangiellaceae. Next base: position 66,142 of record NVVT01000008.1, on the reverse strand, counting down.
TTTGAATTAAATTGTATTGATACTTGTTGTTGATAATTTAAATCGAAGCCTAACATTTGCCTCAGTAGTTTTGATTTCCCACTACCTGAACTCCCAAATAAACCGATTATTTTATCACTAGGAAATTGTTCATTGATATCAAGAATAAATTCATCAAACTGACATTTTACGCTAACGTTAATCATTAGCTGAATCCCACACGATTATTTTTAGAACGATAAAGAAGAGTCAGTAAAGCCAAGGAAAATACAATCAAAATGATAGAAAGTTGATGGGCATTTTGGAACTGCAAAGTTTCAACATGATCATAAATCGCAATGGATACTACGCGAGTTTCGTTTGGAATATTTCCACCAATCATGAGCACAACACCAAACTCACCCAAAGTATGAGCAAAACCTAAACTAAAGGCGCTGATAAGTCCTGTTTTACTTAAAGGCAAGATCACGCGAATTATTCGTTGCCATTTATTAAGACCTAGCGATTGACCCATCTCTAGTATTTCTTCAGAGATACTTGAAAAGGTTGCCTGCATTGGTTGAATAACAAAAGGTAATGAATAAATTAACGAGCCAATTACTAAACCTGAGAAACTAAACGCTAATGTTGAGCCTGTTAGTTTTATCCAACTAGCGCCTAGCCAGCCATCGGGTGAAAATAAAATCAATAAATAAAAACCTAATACTGTTGGCGGTAGAACTAAAGGTAGGGCGACGATGGCTTCAATAAAGGATTTTGAATTGTTAGCAAATGAATTATTTGATTTTCTTGCTAACCACCAAGCGAGAGGAATACCTAAAATCATCAAAATGGCACTAGTGGTTAGTGCCAGTTTTAATGTCAAAAGAATTGCGGGGAGGTCCGACAAATTATCTTAGCCCTTTTAGTAACCTGAGCAATTACATTTGTTTTTAATAATAAGGGTTTTCACCTTGCTCATGCTCAGTAATATCCTTTACACCTTTCACTTCAGGGATTTTTTCCATTAACGTTTTCTCAATACCTTCGCTTAAAGTCGCATCAACCTGACCACATCCTTGACAACCACCGCCAAACTTTAATACCGCTATACCATCATCAGTAAATTCGGCTAGTGAAACTTGACCCCCATGGCTGGCTAATTGTGGATTGATTTCAGACTCTAACAAGTAACCTATTCTATCAATCGCCGGTGCRTCRTCATCCACTTTTCTKGCTTTTGCATTRGGYGCYTTYARRGTKARTTGTCCGCCCATATCGTCTTTTTGATAATCRATWACRGCTTCTTCAAGATAAGGRATACTATCGTGATCGATGTAAGCATTAAATGATTTRAGYTCCATGGTTAAATCATCTTTTTCTACKGCGTCWGGYGGRCAGTAGGARACCCCACAYTCTGCGTGYGGYGTGCCWGGATTAACYACAAAAACRCGRATSCCRGTGCCYTCATCTTGTGAMGAYAATAATCCGGMAAAATGCTCTTCTGCACCTTCTGTAATATTAATTAATGCTTGTTCTTCGCTCACTTTTTGATTCCAATTTTGTTAGGACAATTTCCTAGGTGACTCTATTGCGCGATTCTAGCAGAGTTAGGTAATAAATATCCCATGTTTTTAATAAGGATTTGAGCATTTTTTGACGCTAAAAAGCGGACGAAGTCCTTTGCAAGTCGCTTATTTTCACTTTTCGTCAGTATAACTAATTGCTGATTTATCGCAGGATAATCTCCGGTTTGCAGTTCAATTAAACAGCTTTCTTTACCTAASCCAAGATGTTTAACATTTGATTCAGCAATCAACGCAGCATCTATAACGCCAAGCTTCGCATATTGCGCGACTTGTGCGATATTTTCAGGGTAAATTAATTTCTTTGATACTATTTCCCATAGCTGGTGATGTTCTAGCCATTTTTTACTCGCAAATCCATAGGGGGCAAGTTTTGGGTTAGCTATCGCAATTTTCTTTATTCGACTATTTGATAGGGTTTTTAGGTTGTTTTGAGTTGAGCAATGTTTTAGCCAGAGTGCCAATTTCCCTATCGCATAAGTCTGTTGGCTGTCTACTAAGGCAAAATTATTTTTAACCAATTCACTTGGTTTATGGGAATCCGCAGATAAAAATAAATCGAAAGGTGCTCCATTGCTTATTTGGAGGTAGAGCTTTCCGCTTGAGCCACCACTGAGTTGAATTGAGTGTTCTGTATTGGTTTCAAACTGTTTTGATAACTGTTGAGCAGTTTCTAAGAAATTGCTAGCGACAGCAATTCGTAAAGTTTCACTTTTTAAGTTAACAACGTTAAGGCTAAATAAAGCAAGCGCTAATAATCCAAATCTCTTGAATCTAATGATAATCCTGTCGTTCAAAAACATGAAGATATCCAACGTTCAAAAAATGCAATTTGCTCTTTGTTTTTTGCTTGTTTATTTTTAATTAGAAAGGTTGCAAAGTTGGGTACGTATTCAATATCAAACAATCGAATTAGGCTAGTATCAGATAATTCTTGAGTCACCAGTAGATCTCTAACTAATGCGATCCCTTGTCCCTGTTTTGCTGCGCTAATCATATGGCTCATATTATCAAAATTAGTTTCACTTCCGCATAAAGCGGGTTGAAGTTCTGCCAATTTCAACCATTTATTCCAATGATTAAATTCCAAATCAGCATCACCTAAAAGTTGGCAATTTTGAATGTCGGCAGGAATTTTAAGATTTTTTTTGGTAATTAGACTAGGACAACAAACGGGATATAGTACGTCTTTATGTAATTCAATGACATCAAACTCTAACTCGTTTACTTCACCATAAAACAGCCCTATATCGGCATTATATTGTTTCATATCGTTTGCAGAATTTCCCTCAAAAACGGTTAGATTAATATGAGGGAATTTCATTCTGAAATATTGTAGTTTATTGATCAACCACTGAGCATTTATAGATGGGGTGGCGACAATGATTAACTCATTCTTGCTTTCTCGGTTGATCAATTCATGCGCACAATTATCGAGCAACATAATTGATTTTGTGACCTTTTCTGCAAGATAATGACCTTCTTTTGTGAGTTCTATTTTTCTAGTTAAACGCTTGAATAAGGGAGTATTAAGACTATCTTCTAGTAATTTTATCTGTTGACTTATGGCTGACTGCGATAGGTTAAGCTCTTGAGCTGCTAAAGTGAAACTCAATTTGCGAGCGGAAGCTTCAAAGGCTCTCAGCGTTTGTAGTGGTAAAGGTCGATTGTTCATAACGGATTATTTTTAATAATGTTGTTTTTAAAATGTTTTACAGTTTTAAATCAAGTAGCTATCATTTTATAATGTGGAGTTATTTTATACGAATAAGCATAACTTATCCATAGCATTATAAAATAGCGTTTGTTTTGAGATTTGCCAATTGTTAAATTAATTTAAAAGTAAGACTTAAATAGTGTTCAAGTGGGATGTCATGGTGAATTTACAGAACAAGCGCTACGATGTCATCATTATCGGTGGCGCTATTATGGGCAGTTCAACGGCATTTTGGTTGGCTAGCAATCCTGATTTTGATGGATCAGTTCTTGTTATTGAAAAAGATTCGACTTATCAAGATAGCTCCACCGCTCGCTCAAATTGCTGTATTAGGCAGCAATTTTCGACGCCTGAAAACATCCAAATATCGCAGTTTGGAATTCACTTTGTTAAAAATGTGGCTGATTATTTAAGTGTCGATGATGAAAGGCCTGAGTTATCATTTGTGGAATCTGGCTATTTATTTTTGGCCAACAGCGACGTTGAAGCATCTTTAAAAGAAGCGTTTGAGACTCAAAAACGATTAGGCGTTAAAGATGTTATTTGGCAAACACCTCAACAATTAGCCGAAAGGTATACTTGGCTTAATACTCATAATTTAACAGGCGCGACATTAGGTATACACAATGAAGGTTGGTTCGATCCCTATAGTTTATTACAGGCGTTCAAACGAAAAGCGCGCTCTTTGAAGGTAGACTATTTGCAAGATGAAGTTGTCTCTTTGAAAACCAAGAACGGTAAAGTTGAAGAGGTTGTTACTAAAAACTCTGGTTCATTTAGTTGTGGAAGTATTGTTAATGTAGCAGGACCTAGAGCTCGATTTATTGCCGAAATGGCTGGATTAGAATTACCCGTTTCTTCACGAAAACGTTCGGTTTTCGTTTTTAAGTCTCAAGAACCAGTTGATATGAAACCTTTGATAATCGATCCCGACGGAATGTATGTAAGACGAGAAGGTGAGACGTTTATTTGTGGACAACAACCTGACGAAGATAATGATCCAGAATGTTTAGATTTAGAGGTTGATTATCCCTTCTTTGAAGAGCGATTGTGGCCAAAACTGGCTGAGCTTGTTCCTGCATTTGAGGCAATAAAAATGGTCAGTGCATGGGCGGGTCACTATGAAATGAATATGATGGATCATAATGCTTTACTCGGTCTATTAGCCGGTATGGATAATTTTTACTGCTGTAACGGATTCAGTGGTCATGGCTTACAACAATCGCCAGCGGCAGGAAGAGCTATTAGTGAATTAATTACCTATGGAGAATACCGGACTCTTGATCTTTCTAGATTATCTACTAGCCGGCTGCAAACAGGAAAGAAAGTACAGGAAGTTTATGTAGTATAAGTAAGCAAAGGGTTTTATCTAAAACTGATCTAAATTAGTTCGAATTAATTAGGCTCGACTTAAATTAGCTCGACTTAAATTAGCTCGACTCGAATTAAACTAACGGAGAATAAAATGATTACTAGAATTTGGCATGGAACGACATCTTTGGAAGATTCCGATGAGTATTTAAAGAAAATGCGAGAAGTCGCATTACCTGATTATAAATCAACACCAGGTAATATGGGAGCCTACGTTTTACATCGTATCGAGGGTGGCGTTGCTCATTTTAATATGATGACATTTTGGAAAGATATCGAATCCATCAAAAAATTTGCTGGCGAAGATTATGAAGTTCCAAAATATTATGAGTTTGATGAGAAAATGTTGTTAGAGCTAGAAGATGTCTCTCGTCAATTTGATACTTACCAAGATTAGCTTGAAAACTTACGACCGGCGATTAATAAGAGGTACTACATAGTATGGATTTACTTAATAAAACAAAATCCAATCTAATCGATTTTTGTGGAGATGCATTTATTGATGGTCAGTATTGTCCAGCAGTTTCGGGGGAGCAATTTGATACAATTAATCCTGCTACAGGTAAAGTTTTAGCAAGCATTGCAAATTGTGACCAGCGTGATGTTGAGGTTGCTGTTACCAGCGCCCGAAATGCTTTTAACGACGGCCGATGGAGTCATTTAGCACCTAAAGAAAGAAAAGAGGTTTTGATTCGTTTTGCAAATTTAATTGATGAGAATGCTGCCGAGTTGGCGATGATCGAATCCTTAGAAACGGGCAAACCTATTAGTAATTGTGAGAGTTTAGATATTCCTAAATCTGCCAATTTAATTCGTTGGCATGCTGAGGCTATTGATAAAGTGTATGGCGAAACCGCTCCGATAGAAAGAAACAAAATTGGCATTGTCAGCAAAGAACCCATTGGTGTTGTAGGCGCAGTAGTCGCTTGGAATTTTCCCTTATATCTTGCGTGCTATAAATTAGGACCCGCATTGATTACTGGCAACTCGGTTATTCTTAAACCAGCTGAGCAGTCATCATTGACGGCATTAAAAGTTGCTGAACTGGCGATAAAAGCAGGATTACCTAAAGGTGTTTTTAATGTGGTGACAGGTGATGCTAAAGTCGGAAAAGCGATTGGCATGCATGAAGATATAGATTGTGTAACCTTCACCGGATCATCAGAAGTCGGCAAGCTGTTTCTTTCGTATGCTTCTCAATCCAATATGAAGCGTATTTATATAGAGGGTGGCGGTAAGTCGCCTCAAATTGTATTTGCGGATGCAAAAAACTTGAATCAAGTGGCAGAATCTATCGTTTGGGGCTGCTTTTATAATCAAGGACAAGTTTGCAGTGCTGGTTCAAGATTAGTGGTTGAAGAAACAATAAAAGACGAATTACTTGTAAAAATAAAAGAAATTACAGAATCAATAACCATTGGAATGCCACAGGATAAGGCTACTCAAATTGGCTGCGTTATTAGCAAAGAGCAACTCGATAGAATAGAAAGTTATGTGGCTGTAGGAAAAAAAGAAGGTGCGAAGCTTTATATGGGTGGTCATCGAATATTGGAACAGATAGGCGGTTATTATTTCCAGCCAACCATTTTTGATGAGGTGACCAATAACATGAGAATTGCACAGGAGGAAATATTTGGCCCCGTGTTATCTGTGATAACATTTAAAACCGAAAAGCAAGCAATCGAAATAGCTAACGATTCAAAATATGGGTTAAGTGCGGGTGTTTGGACGCAAAATATTGATAAAGCGTTATCGGTAGCAAAAGAAATTAGGGCAGGGCAAGTTGGAATTAATAGTTATGATTCAACCGATCAAACAGTGCCGTGGTGTGGATTTAAACAATCTGGAAATGGTGTTGATAAGTCGCTTCATGCAATGGATCATTACACCGTGATGAAAACCACTTGGATTGAGATTAACTAAGAGAAAAAACGTGGATATACAGTTTTGGTTATTTTTCTTATCATCGGCTTTGGCGCTTAATATCGCGCCCGGACCTGATCTTGTTTACATTTTGACCAAGACACTATCAGGTGGAAAGCGCGCAGGTATAGTCTCTATTTTAGGACTTTCCGTTGGAGCCTTTATTCATGTTGTTTTATCGGCTATTGGTGTGAGTCTTATTTTAAAGTCATCTGAATTAGCTTTTACAATAGTCAAGTTAGTCGGTGCGGGGTATTTATTATTTTTAGCTTATCAAAGTGTAGCTTCTAAAAAAACATCTGGTAAAATGCCGAGTTCTGTAGATGACCCACAACCAAATAAAGAGCCACTAATGGCGGTTTTTAATCAAGGCGTATTAGTCGATCTTTTTAATCCAAAAGTCGCTCTATTTTTTATCGCCTACCTACCTGCATTTGTTCGAGATAATGCAGGAAGTGTATCTTTTCAATTGATGTATTTAGGAACATTAGTTATTGCGGTAGCTATTGTTGTAGAAACTATTTATGTGATTTTAGGCTCTAAAGTGGCAGATAAGATAAAACATAACGGCAACTTCAATCTTTATATAGACAGAGCGGTTGCGGTTATTTTTAGCCTGTTAGCATTGAAATTAATCGTTAGTGTTAATTATTAATTAGTCTCGAATTAAGGAGTCGAAACAACAACAAATCATTTCATTTATCTAGAACGATTAACTCTAATAAAAAATGGTGCAGTTAAATAAGGTAAAATCCCTAACATTGTTATGTTACAAATAATAAAACTACCATAAAAATTGACGTCAGCATTTAAGTTAACTAACCACAAGGTTAATAACGAATAAATCATAAAAGATATAGCTGTTAGGTAAATATTTTTCAATATAATCCGCTTTCTTTCATCAACGTAAACATTATTAAAACGTTTAATTGCCCAAGATAAAATCAGCCCAATGGTTAAAAATAGCAATATCGTCAGTGCAGGAATTAAATCTATTATCCAATTTTTAAATTCGTCTGAAATATAAAAACGATAGCTGATCAAAGCAATAAAGCTAATTGCAATCGAACCGATTGTCATCGCTTTTGAACTATAAAAAGGTCTACCGTTTAATCCCCAAGATAATATATTGGCATTAATTGACCAAATTGATGCTGGGATTAACCAGTTAATAAACAACCAAATAGTCACTGCTTTAAAACCGCCAAAATGAGCAACCAACCATGACCAAGGCTGAAAACTGTTTTCTCCGATTTCCAAAGACAGTAAAAATATATTAATCGGTAACATCGCGATTATCAAAAATAAACCGGTACTTTTTAACGTAAGTTTTAGCTTTGACATTGCTAAGTCAAAATTTGACATCGGCAGTTGGGCGGTAAAACTTAAAATTGAGCTTGACGTAGAGCCTAGGTAATTTTTTGACATGGTTGCGGGAGTAAATAGAGGTATATAGATGAAACTTAAAACAATAATGGCGAGTAAGTCAAAAATTTTCTTATTTGATTCTAGCGAAAACAAAGTGAAAGTAAAAATTGAAGCAATAAAAATTCCGGTCATTGGTAATATCCATCCAAATACACGCCACTCATATCTAAATAATGCATGTTGCTTTGATGTATATGTTGTAGGTAAAGAAAAACCAATAAATTGGAATTCCGATAACTTCCATTTTTTGCCGATACTTTGATGAGTTCTTTCTTTTTTTACTGAATTTATGGCTAGCCACAAGCCACTTATGGCTAGTAGAGTAAGGCCCAATAGTGCTAAATTGATATTAATTAGCGGGGGCGTAGAATCTGCATTCCATAAAGAAACAATAAAAATAAATAATAAACCCACTAAACAGATGAAAGTAATGATAGTTAAATAAGGAGTGTCAGAAAGTCTCCAAGCCATAAATTGTAACCATGCGACGCAAATAATACAGGTCGTTAAAACAATGGTAGTTTCAAACAGACTATTATCAGTTTGTGCAATAAATAAAAACCAAAGACTCATAAAGATGAAACTTAAAGCGATACCAAATACTATGGGAATGAGAGCTAAATGAAATGAAGAAACTGGATGAGTAAAAGTGAATTTTGGAATCCCTGTTTTAGCGGTTTTCGTGCTGAGTTCACCATAGGTAACGATCATAGCTAAAAGAGGAAGTAACATCATCAAAAGCATGAGATGAACTTTTGAAGACCATCCAAGAAAAGAGGTATCAAAAARATAWWKYGAAATAAAATCTAATAAAAGTACCACTGGAATTGAGGAGAAAAGACCAATTATCCCCCATCGGTTTTGTTTGACCATATACCATAGTAATGCAAATGTTGGATTAGGGAATTTCGTTAACAAACTTGTCATCACTAAACTCCTTTATTAGCAYCGCTTCGTGAAACAAATATATCGTTGAGGGACATACTTCTGTGAGAAAGTATTTTGTACGGGAAATCTAAAAGTGATTTTTCTATTTCACTTTGCTTGCCATCAAAATCTAAAGTAATTTCGTAGCCATTTTGCGAACTATTAAATAGACCTGATGGATTAAATTGTTTTTTAAGATCGTCCAAATTAAGCCCATCTTTTGATTTAATGACAAACCGATGATGACTTGACAATACATTTTCCATTGAGTCCAACAGTATAGTTTTACCGCTATCTAACATCATTAAGTGATCACTTACTCTCTCTACTTCTTCTAATAAATGTGAGGAAAAAATAACTGTTTTACCTTCGTCCGCAACGGTTTTTATTATCGCGCTCAAAATATCTCTTCGTACATTGGGATCGAGTCCTGAAGAGGGCTCGTCTAATAAAAGTAATTCCGGCCTATGGGCTTGAGCAAGAACTAGTCCTGCTCTAGCCTTTTGCCCCTTGGATAATTCACTTACTCTCTTATTGAGTTGTAGAGAAAAGACATCCGTTAACTCCGAGGCATATTGGTGATCCCAATTAGGATAAAAAGCTGACGTGTAGTTAATTAGTTCTTTCACTGTCATCCAAGCGGGTAACTCTGGCTCTTCTGACAAATAACCAATTTTGGCTAATACTTTTTCTGGAGCTTCTACAGGATCTAAGCCAAATAGTCTTACAGATCCTTGTTGTGCAATGTATTGACCTAATAAGTGTTTGATTAATGTTGTTTTGCCTGCACCATTTTCACCAACAATGCCAAAGACTTGCCCCTTTTTGACCTCCATTGAAACATTGTCTAACGCAATTTGTTCACTAAAAGTGCGAGTAAGATTTTTGACCTGTAATATTGTATTTTCGTTTTGCATGTGTGACCTCGATATAATTTATTTAGTCTTTCTAATTAGCTAATTTGCTTAAATGCGCTAATTTTTTCCGGATAATTTTTGAAGACGTTTTATCAGCTTTGTAACGGATATATCCATCTGCCTCGCTTCTGTTAGTAACCCGGTTATCTTTTCATCTATTATTCTACTTTTTTCAAATTCGGATAATGGTGAAGCATTGCCTGACACAAACGTACCGGCACCTCGCTTTTTATATAGCCAACCGGATATTTCAAGTTCCCTATAGGCGCGTGCAACGGTATTCGGATTAACCAGAATTTGCTCTGCTAGTACTCTGATTGCAGGTAATTCTTGGTCGATCACCAGCCTACTTGATGAAATCAAATGCTTCACTTGATTAATTATTTGCAGGTAAACCGGCACCCCATCATTTTGATTAAGATGAATATCCATTAAAACTGTTTAAAATCCGACTGTGTTTATTGTATTAATACAGTAGTACAGTTTTGGTAAGGAATGCAACTTTTTATTTAATATATTTTTAAAGAAAACGGTTACAATGGCGCCAAACCGCCTAAAGAACCTATTTTTGAGGAAGTTAGATGCCTGTATTAGAAACATTAATGAGCCGAAAATCGCACAATAAATTAGTCGCTCCTGCTCCGTCTAAAACACAGGTTGAACAGATGATGAAGTTTGCTCTTAGAGCGCCAGATCATGCATCTTTAAAACCGTGGCGATACCAGGTTTTTACAGGTCAATCGCTTATTCAACTTGGAGAGTTTTTTGCGAAAGCAAGTCAATGGGAAGACTCTGAATTAAGTTTTGATGAACTCGATAAATTAAAATCTAGACCGCTTAGAGCGCCGATGGTGATCATTGCTTCAGTTTTCATAACAGAACACCCAAAAGTGCCTGAAATCGAACAATACCTATCTGCTGGAGCCAGCGTTCAAAACCTATTGCTGGCCGCTCATTTTATGAATATTGGTGCAATATGGAGAACTGATTCGTTGTGTTTTAATCGCCATTTGATGGACTTATTAGGACTAAAAGAGAATGAATCAATTGTCGGTTTTATCTACCTTGGTAAAGAAGAAGGAAAGAAAAGATTACCAAAACATGTTGAACAAAGTGAATTTGTGGCCTGGAAATAGGTTTAGCAATAAGTAACAAAATGTAAATAGGTAGTATGAAAGTATGAAAATGTTAACAATAACAACAAGTTAAACCACGTCCTGTCGTTTTAACGCAATTTTGACTTTTACTGATATGGTGTTATAGTTATATACAACACCAAGCGGTAGAAATTATCTGATTAAATATGTCTTAATTAATCTACCGTCTATTTTTGAAATACCAATTGAAAGAGAGTCAATTATGGTCGCAATGAAATGGAATGATCAGCAACCCATCTATAAGCAACTCAAAGAGAAAGTGATTGAGTTAATTATTGATGGTGAAGTGTTAGAAGGCGAAGCGGTTCCATCCGTTCGTCAAGTAGCATCCGATTATCAAATAAATCCATTAACGGTTTCAAAAGCTTATCAAGAGCTAGTGGATGAATCTATTCTGGAGAAAAGACGGGGGTTAGGTATGTTTGTAAAAGAAAATGCTAGAGAGGCTTTGTTAACTAATGAGAAAAAACACTTTTTAGAAATTGAATGGCCTGCAATCATAAAACGAATCTCTCGATTGGGCTTTTCGCTCTCTGAATTGAATGAAACGGTAATATCTGGTGATAGTGACTTAGTTTTGGAGAAACAATAATGAGTGCTTTAATTGAAGCGAAGGGCTTATCAAAATCTTACGGTAGTCATAAAGCGTTAGATAATGTTGATTTTACAGTTGAACGAGGCAGAGTCGTCGGTTTAGTTGGTCCTAACGGTGCGGGTAAAACAACCATTCTTAACGCCATTTTAGGTTTAACTTCTTTTGATGGCGAACTGACGGTTTTAGGTTTAAAGCCTAATGAAAATCGTCACCAAATCATGCAAAAAGTGAGTTTTATTTCTGATGTTGCTATTTTACCAAAATGGTTAGTGGTTGAAAATGCGATTGAATACGTGAATGAAGTGCATCCAAATTTTAACAAAGAGAAAGCTCTAAAGTTTTTAAGTAAGACAAAGATTCCAATGAAAGCAAAAGTAAAAACATTGTCTAAGGGTATGGTGGCTCAATTACATTTGGCTTTGGTTATGGCAATAGACGCTGAGCTTTTAGTGCTTGACGAGCCGACGTTAGGTTTAGATATTTTGTACCGAAAGAATTTTTATAATCAGTTATTAAGTGACTTTTTTAATGAAGACAGAAGTATTTTGGTAACAACTCATCAAATTGAAGAAATTGAAAACTTATTAACCGATTTGATTTTTGTAAAAGATGGCAAGATTATTCTTAATGATTCTATGGAAACTGTAAGTCAAAACTACGCAGAAGTTATGGTCGGAAAAGAGCAAGTAGAAGCAGCTAAAGCACTTAATCCAATTATCGAAAGAGATGTATTTGGCCGAAAAGTATTTTTGTTCGAAGGTGCAGACCGTGAAGCATTAGAAGCGTTAGGTGAAATACATTCACCCAGTGTTGCCGATATCTTTGTTGCTAAAATGGAGGAGATTTAATCATGAACGCATTAACTGTTTTATTAAAAAGAGAATATTGGGAACATAAAGGTGCTATTTTTTATACACCTGCGATTATGGCCGGTGTTTTTGCCACATTAATGATTTTAGCCGGCATTACAGGTGATACAGCGATTAGTGTTAATCATAATGAAGATTTTCATTTTGCTGATCATTTACCTAAATTGGTAGAACAATTTGAAAGTATGTCTGAGGTAGAGAAAAGACAAGGTGTTCAAGCTGGGCTATATGGAACACTGATGTTCTTTGGCGGAATAATGTTATTAATCAGTTTATTCTATTGTTTAGGTTGTTTATATGACGAAAGAAAGGATCGAAGTATTCTTTTTTGGAAGTCTATGCCAGTGTCAGATACTAAAACCGTATTGTCAAAATTCGCTACAGTATGCTTATTAATTCCGGTAAGTTATTTCATTGTCGTAACAGCATTTCAAATATACATGCTGTTATTCACAACTGTATTAGCGTGGATTGGAGGAAGCTGGGGAACCATGATTTGGGCATCATCTAATTTATTTAGTGTCATGTTTAACGGTTTGATGTCGATGTTAATGGCGATGCTTTGGTTATCACCCTTTTGGGCATGGTTGATATTTGCGTCCTCTTGGGCTAAGAAAGTCGCATTTATGTGGGGCGCTTTGCCAATCATTATGTTAACCATTGCGGAAGGGTGGGTGTTTAAATCAAGCAATTTCATTGAAATGCTTGCGATGAGAGTGGCTAATACTTTTACTATAATGAATTCCAATCTACACTTTACAACGCATAAGGAAGTATTTGATTTAGATGTCATGCGTTGGTACGAAGTGTTCGGAAACTCAGAGTTTTGGATAGGGTTGGTCGTTGCTGGGGTTTTCTTATCTGGTGCTATTTATACTCGAAGTATTAGGAATGAAACCTAGTATTATTAAAACAGAAACTAATTGACTGAGTAACCGTAATAAAACGGCTACTCAATCGTTATAGTAAACAGAACCAATATAGAAAAAATTGAATATAAATTGACCAGCTACTACAAGTGTGGTAGCATGTTTACAAATACTAGTGAACCTAGTAGCAAAGGAAGAAAATCATGAATTTAAATCGAAAAAGCTCAAAAGCAACCACTAAAGTTAGCTTTGTTGTTTCTGTGATTATGCTGGTTGGACTTGCTGTAACAATTCAGGCGCAAGGACTACCAACTGATTATTTAATGGGTAGCGGGGCGCAAGTTTGTAAAGCCGGTTTTATTGATCTTGTTTCAATATTACTTTGGTAGTTTTATCGTAAAATAAGTTTTATAAATTATTTAAAAAAACGGAGCTTGTCTCCGTTTTTTTATGTTCAAGGATATGATGCAATGAGTCAAGGGTGCTTATTTTTTTAGATAATTTGATAAACAAATCCTGTAAATAATATGGTTTGAAACAATTCAGTTTAGATTCAGCATTCAACCCGTAAAATAGATTTATTACTTAATTAATCTATTTAGATAAATGAAAAGCTCACTAATTAAACTTTTATCAGTCGCGACATTAACTCTTCTGCCAACTCTCACTATTGCGCATGACATACGAATTGAGTCTCGTTCTTCGCATCATTATGAAAATGATTTATCTGCATTACTTTTTACAAGTTATGAATCGAATGGTGCTGATTTCATCTCTAGCATTGGGTTAGCAACCAACCTAATTCAAAACGATAATTTAGGCGTACAATTTAATACATCGATTGCGACCGCCGAAGTGCTAGCTAGTGATGGCTATTTAGAAGAGTATTCAGCTTGGCAGATCGGCGTAAAAGCAGGTTATTTTGGCCGTGTATCTGTTTTTTTAGAAGCTGGTTTTGATTTAACCGAAGCCATTTTTAATGACGTACGAGGTGATGATCATAGCGTCGTTTACACGAGTGATGGAGTTACCATTTACGAAGAGTACGATGCTCACCCAAGAAACGACGTTGACATATATTTAGGAGCAGGTGCGGGGATCAATCTTGGTAAACTTTCTTTAGAAGGCATTGTTAGATGGCGCGCGATTGATGGTGATTATTGGCAAGCTGATTCAGAAATTTTTAGCGGAATACAAGTATCACTTAATTTTTGACGGTGTATACAACTGAGAGACTATGTAAGGAGCGATAACTACGGTCCAGAGTTGAGTTTCGTCATTGCAGTTTTCTTTGATCCANATTGGRKKWNGCAAATTGRATYAGATTTTTWTCAATCAGMMSCTCTAAYTGTTTAGCRTCRTTGTCYGATATTTTRGAGGCKACATCAATTAAATCGCAACTTGGATCAACSGTWAGTAATTTGCCYTGTGCAAAATAAACYTCTAACTCTTTCCAGGTRAGTAKWGCGGTTTCTTGATTGAGTTTTTCTTTTGTTGTTAGTTCAACTTGTTCAGGAGTGGATTTTGTCATATTTGAGAGATTACATGTCAGGGAATAGGCGTTTATGGCGGGATAATAGCAGGTTTAGTGATTATACTTTCAATAATTTGACAGGATTTAACAATTTACAAATGGATACTGTGTTTTAATAGGGGAGTGCTTTAATAAGGAATAGACTTTTTTCTAGATTTTTTTACTATAGCGAGGATACAATTATGAAATTTAAACCCATGCAAATTATTTTGCTCTTATTGGCGGTTACCAATATTCAACTGATTAACGCTGAAACTCAAAAGAGCGATTTAAAAGCTCAAGTGGTTTTAGTCGACGGCAAAAAGTTTAGAGATTATGTATTAACAAATTATAGTCGAAGTAAAAGTCTACAAATACTGGAAAAAGACTTTAGTCGAGTTTTCACGAAACTATCTTCAAAATATTTGAAAGATGGGCAATCAATTTCTATTAGTGTGACAAATCTCGATTTACCTGGAGATCTGCGTTTTAGTGTAGGTCCTAATCACCAGGATATTAGAATAGTTAAAGATATTAGCCCAATGAAATTAGCCTTTAATTACAAAGTTCTAGCTAATGATGGAAGTGTGGTATCGGAAGGTGAATATAAAATTAAAGAGTTTTTACATCTATCATCCAGCTCTATGCGATTAAGGCATCGTGGCAATTTGGCTCATTTTATGCCGTTATTAGAGAAATGGTTTAAGTCGGAATTCTCGTAGATAAACTATTATTGAGTTAGTTTAAAGTTTGTCAGAATCGATATAGTTTTTAAATGCGACTAATAGACCTAAAGCTATAAATGCTCCGGGTGGTAAAAGAGCCAACAAAAAAGGCTGTTCTGAGGTAAAAACTTGAACAGTCAGTTCTTTTGCCCAATCTCCAAAAAGTAGGTGAGCGCCATCTAATAAAGTCCCTTGTCCTAAAAATTCTCGTAGCGCACCTAATAATACAAGTACTAATGTAAAACCAACGCCTTGAGAGAGCGCGTCTATCAATGATGCTGTTGGTGTATTTCTGCTGGCAAACGCTTCCGCTCGTCCAATAATCATGCAGTTAGTAACGATTAATGGAATAAAAATTCCCAAAATTAAGTATAAATCATAAGTGAAAGCGTTCATCAGCAATTGAATGGTGCTCACTAATGACGCGATCAACATAACGAAAATAGGTATTCGGATTTCGTTGGGGATAATGTTCCTAACCAGTGAAACGGTTAAATTTGATCCAATCAAAACGAATGTGGTGGCAATCCCTAAACTTAGCCCATTGATCATACTTCCGGTGACTGCCAATAACGGACATAAACCTAATAGTTGAACTAACGCCGTATTATTGCTCCAAAGTCCATTTTTTATAATTTCTGATGTTTGCATATTCAATAACTGCCTAGTATTCAGCCTTTTTTATTCGTTTTTAGCATGAGTTGAATTTTTAACTATTTATACAAGTAGTATGTTGTATTCATTGGTTATATTAGCGTTAAATCTATAAAAAAAACTTTAACTTTTTTACAATTATGAACGAACTTAATGTTTTACATTAAGTTTATTACTTAACCTGCTGAATTCATTTCCTATTCAAAAAAACTGCCATTACACTTTCGCTAAAATACCTTTAAGTCCTTGTAGTATAAGCGAAAATTGTTATTTTTTTGAGGTGCATGACCTTGACAAAATACGCCATCACTCACTATAGTGCACGTAGTGGAGAAAAGTGTCATATTGTGTCTTTTTGTGGCTGAACTGTACATTCAACTACAAATCTTTGGGAATCGTTCTTTTTAACTCAAGAACAACTCCCAACTAGGGTGAAAAAAGTGTTTCGTGGAGCAAACTCAATAAATTTAGATTCTAAAGGACGAATTGCCGTTCCTGCAAAGTACCGTCCGGTCATCAGCGAATCTTCAAATTCCCACTTAATCATAACCTGTGACCCCTATGATACCTGTTTACTCATCTTTACCCTAGAAGATTGGGAAAACACCGAAGCTGATCTCCAGGCACTTTCTAACAAAAAACGTAATCACCGACGTTTAAAACGCATCATGCTATCCCACGCCACTGAAGTTGATATGGATGCTAACGGTAGATTACTGATCCCCAGCGTATTAAGAGAGCGCGCTGGCTTAGTTAAGGAAGTGATGTTAACCGGTAACGGAAAAACTTTTCAGTTATGGGATAAAGGACGTTGGGATCGGCTGGCTGAAGAAGATATGGCTGTATTGACCGATGAAGAGCTTAATAGTGACGACTTACCTGATCTGTATTTCTAAGCGATTAACTGAAAATTAATCTTATGAGCGAAATGGAAAATAAAGAAAGTAATATGGAGCCAGAAAATAGAAATCTAGCGACACCTGATTTAGGAAAGCATATTACTGTTTTGCTAAAGGAAGCTGTTGATGGACTCAACATAAAACCCGATGGGTTGTATTTAGATGGCACATTTGGAAGAGGAGGTCATAGTGAATTGATATTAAGTGAGCTCGGAAAAAATGGATGTTTGATTGGTGTTGATAGAGATATTCAAGCTCAGCAAAGTGCAAAGCGTTTTGAGAATGATCCTCGATTTAGTTTCATTCACCATGATTTTGCTGGAATAAGAACAGTTTTAGAACAGAATGGCATGTTAAAAAACAGTCTAGGTGAGACTAAAAAAATCGACGGCATTTTATTAGACCTCGGCGTTTCATCGCCTCAATTGGATCAAGCGGATAGAGGTTTTAGTTTTAGTAAAGATGGTCCGTTAGATATGCGTATGGATACTACGCAGGGGATATCTGCAAAAGATTGGGTGAATACAGCGCCAATTGAAGAAATGAAAAGAGTCATTAAAGAATATGGCGAAGAAAAATTCGCGTTGCGCATTGCTAGAGGGATAGCCGAAGAGAGAGAGAAAGTTGAGATTAATTCAACTTTACAATTAGCAAAAATCATTGATCAAGCTTGTCCAGTAAAAGATAAATTTAAACACCCGGCTACCAGAAGTTTTCAAGCGATTAGAATATTTATTAATGATGAATTAGGGCAGTTAGAAAAGTCGTTAGGCGATATGAGTGAATTACTAAACACAGGTGGACGAATGTCCATCATTAGTTTCCATTCGTTAGAAGATAGAAAAGTAAAACGTTTTATTAAAAGAGCTTCAACAGGTGAACCTATACCAATAGATATACCGATTATGGCAAAGGATATAAAAACAGAATTTAAAAAAATTGGCAAAGCCATAAAAGCCAGTGCAAAAGAGATAAAAAGTAATCCAAGATCGCGAAGTGCAATATTAAGAATTGCAGAACGATTGTAAATATCATGAAAAGTAGAAAAAAAAGGAGTCAAAAGAAAAGCGAAGAAAAAATTCCATCGTTATTAACACTGATCTTTATTGAAATTTTTTATAAAAATTGGTTACTAACGATATTAGTTATTGTGGTTGTTTTTTCTTCAATGCAAAAAGCAAGAACTAGCCATGATGCAAGACGAGCAATTGCAAAATTACAATTACTAAAAGAAGAGAATCAGCAGTTACAAATAGAATGGCAGTCTTTGAATTTAGAAATGACCGCCATTTCAGAAAGCGACAGAGTAACGCAGTTAGCTACCAAAGAATTAGGAATGGTAACGGTTAATTCAAATAATGAAAAAATAATTAGTTTATGAGAAAGACTGCTTAATATAGAGATAACAATTAAGAAACATTAATAATAAAACTATGACAATAAATAGAAAGACAAATAATATACCACTTTGTAGCATAAGATTTTATCTTTTGTGCGGTGTATTATCTTGCGCTTTTGTTGGGCTAATGGCGCGAGCAGTCTATTTACAAGTCGATGAATCTGAAAGGTTAGTGAAACAAGCTGACTCACGAAGTCTTAGAACAAAAGGTACTAAATCATTTCGCGGAAATATTTATGATAGAAATGGCATAGAGCTAGCTAGCAGTATTCCGGTTAAATCAGTATGGATGGATGTGACACAAGTTTTAAAAGCTTCGCCATTGTTAAATGAAAACCAATGGAATCAGTTGGCGGTTATTGCACAAAAAACACCAGAGAAATTTAAACAATGGATTCATGCTAGGAATAAGAGGCAACACGTTTGGGTTGCTAGGCATTTAGATCCTCAAATGGCAAACTTGGTGGCAAAGCTCGATCTAAAAGGAGTTTACTTACAAAATGAATCAAGACGTTATTATCCTTCCGCAGAAATATCAGCTCATTTAGTTGGCTTTACCAATATTGATGATGAAGGGCAAGAAGGTTTAGAAATGTCTTATAACGACTGGCTAACAGGCCAATCCGGAAAAAAGCAAGTCAGACTTGATTTAGGAAGACATGTTATTGAGCAAAGAAAAACCATAAAAGAAGCTGAAGCTGGAGAAGACTTATATTTAAGTATTGATTCGAGAATTCAAGCGATCGCATATAAAGCATTAAAAACCGCGGTTTTAAAACATAAAGCTAAAGCAGGCGCTTTGGTAATGATTGATGTTGAAACCGGCGAAATTTTATCGTTAGTCAGTCAGCCTTCATACAATCCCAATCGTTTTGATTTAAGACGTCCTGAATTAACCAGAAACCGAGCATTTACCGATAGTTTTGAACCTGGATCTACCGCTAAACCATTTACCATTGCTAGTGCACTTGAAGCAAATGTTGTGTCGCCAAGAACTAAAATTGATACTTCGCCGGGTAGGATTAAAGTTGGTAATAAATGGATCCCTGATGGGAAAAATCATGGCATTTTAGATGTTACTGGAATTTTACAAAAGTCGAGTAATGTTGGTGTAACGAAATTAGCGCTTAAA
Source organism: Kangiella sp. (assembly GCA_002733465.1). GTDB lineage: Bacteria > Pseudomonadota > Gammaproteobacteria > Enterobacterales > Kangiellaceae. The sequence continues at coordinate 46,503 of NVVT01000008.1, read as the reverse complement.
ATGGATGATAAACAATTTTTAAAATCATTTTATAGTGTTGGTTTTGGTGTGGATACCGCGAGTGGTTTTCCCGGAGAAAGCTCAGGACAATTTAATATTCGTAGAAATTGGAGCGACATGGAAAAAGCTATTTTTTCATATGGTTATGGATTTACTGTTACTCCTGTTCAATTAGCTAAAGCCTACGCAATCTTGGGAGCTGGAGGAATTAAGCGACCTTTGTCTCTAGTTAAACTGGATGATGAAGTTATAGGCGAGCGAGCTATTTCGGAAAAAGTTGCTAAGCAAGTTATGGCTATGATGGAAACGGTGGTTGATGAAGGTGGTACTGGTCAAAAAGCACAAGTGAAAGGCTACAGAATTGCAGGTAAAACTGGAACGGCACGTAAGGCAAAAGCTGGCGGATATGGCGATGAATATAGTGTGTTTTTTGCGGGTGTTGCGCCTGTTTCAAATCCGAAAATTGCAATGGTTATTTTTGTTGATGAACCAGCCAGTGAAAATTATTATGGTGGTCAAGTGGCTGCACCTGTTTTCGCGAAAGTGGCAAGTGATGCTTTAAGAATTCTGAATGTTAGACCAGATAAAAAGCTGGCTACAAATAATTTCAATAATCAAGTCAATAGAAAAACTCTAGTCACCAATGGTGAAATAAAGGTTGCCTCAAATGAGTAACTTTAGTGAAACAATTCAAATTACACTAGAGCAACTGCTAAAGGGAGTTTCCGGAGCGCAGGTCGCGACCGATCAATGGAGTGAGTTGGTTGGTCGCTTATGCTTAGATAGTAGACAAGTTACTGACGGTGATACTTTTATATCGCTTCCAGGAATTTCTGTTGATGGTTTTCAAAATGACGGACGTGCTTATATTCCAATGGCGTTAAAGAATGGTGCAAAATTTATCATTGCAGAAGAGTTAGACAGTGAAGACTTTAAGTTGATGTTTAAGGAACAACTAACCGATAAATTTGTATGGGTTAAGAACTTAAGAGAGCAAGTAAGTGGTATCGCTTCAAATTTTTATTCAGAGCCTTCAAAAGAGTTAAAGAATATTGCAGTAACAGGAACCAATGGAAAAACCAGTTGTAGTTACCTTATTGCAAAAACTTTACAAAACATGCAGTTTGAATGTTTTTTAATGGGAACATTAGGTGTTGGCGCTTGCGATCAATTGGTCATACAAAATAATACTACCGCTGATGCAATCAAAATTCAGGAAACCTTAGCTAAAGCTGTCGAGTCAGGTGCTCAGTTCTCAGCGATGGAAATTTCATCACATGGCATTCATCAGTTTAGAGCAAAGGCAGTTGAAATCAATACGGCTATTTTTACAAACTTAACCCGTGACCATCTTGATTATCACGGCGATATGAAAAGTTATGGTGAAGCGAAACGACAATTATTTTTACGAAAAGACCTTAAAAATGCAGTAATTAATGTTGACGACAAATTAGGTAGGAAACTAGCCAAAGATGTTGATATCGTGGCCAACAAATGGTTTGTTAGTACTAATTTGCCAACTGCTGGTGCTGACTTACAAAGGTGGATTTGGGCGGAGGATGTGGTATTTAGCCTTGAAGGGATTCATGCAAAAATTTTTACTCCCTGGGGGAGCGGTAAATTAGATTCTTCTTWGATTGGAGCATTTAACCTTTCAAATTTGCTACTAGTGGTTGCTGCTCTCGGTGCAATATTAAAAGACCTTCCTTTAATACTTGCAGCTTTGAAAAAAGCTAAAGCGCCACCAGGAAGAATGGACACGCTTGGTTTTAAAACAAGTGAAAATTTTAACAAACCTTTGGTTATCATCGATTATGCACACACGCCTGACGCATTAGAAAAAGCTCTATCTGCAATAAGAGAGCACTGCACAGGATTGATCACATGTGTCTTTGGTTGTGGAGGCGATCGCGATACGGGTAAACGACCATTAATGGCAAAGGTATCGGAAAAACTAGCAAATAGAGTCATCGTTACTTCCGATAACCCTCGTATGGAGTCCATTCCACAAATAAAACATGACATATTTGACGGTTTCGCCAAACCTGAAAAAGTTCAATATTTTGAATCAAGAGCAGAAGCAATTTTAAAGGCAGTTCAAAACTCAAGAACGGGTGATGCGGTTTTAATTGCAGGAAAAGGGCACGAGGAATATCAAATAATTGGTAAAGAAAAAATATTCTTTAGCGACAAAGTAGAATGTAAGAACGCATTGGAGGCAATAAACAATGATTGATTTGTCTCTTATAGAAATTGCTAGTGCTCTAGATAAAACAATATTGATCAATAACTCTTGTTCAGAAGCAGAAAATAAAGCAGATGATTTAGTTATTAGTTTTGTATGTACTGATACTCGAACTATAGAGTCAAAGTCAAAAATAGATAATGAAGGGACTCTTTTTGTTGCTCTTAAAGGTCCTCATTTTGACGCACATAAATTTCTGCTTGAAGCTCAAGAACTAGGTGTTTCTGCTTTGATAGTCGAAGATTTAATAGATGACGTAACATCTATACCCCAAATACAAGTTAAAAATACTAGAGTTGCTCTAGCCAAAATTTCTCAAATAGCGCGTAATAAAAGCTCTGCAAAATTTATCGGCGTCACCGGTAGTAGTGGAAAAACGACGGTAAAAGAAATGATTGCCAGTATTTTAAAGCAAAAAGGGAATACTTTTGCGACGATTGGAAATTTTAATAATAGTATTGGTGTTCCTCTATCTCTATTACAAATAGAAAAAACAACAGAATATGCTGTTTTAGAATTGGGAGCTAGTCAAATCGGTGAAATTACTTTTACAGCTGATTTGGTAAATCCTCAAGTTGCATTAGTCAACAATGTTTCTGCAGCCCACTTGGAGGGCTTCGGCGACCTTCAAGGCGTTGCTGAAGCAAAAAGCGAAATATATGCAAGTCTTTCAATGACGGGTACGGCAGTAATTAATTTAGATGATGATTTTGCAAAATATTTTCTACAGAAATGTCAATCAAAGGTGATGACCTATTCTGTTAATGATTCCGTTAATAATTTCAATATTAGCAATAAAGAAAATGATGAAATAAAAGCGGATGTCTATGCTCAAAATATAATCTTAGATAGCCATCACAAAGCTAGCTTCGACTTAATATTTAAGTCAGAACAAGTAAAAATCACTCTACCTTTGGTCGGAAAACATAATATTAATAATGCTTTAGCTGCCGCTAGTTGTTGCCTTGCGATTGGATGTTCGTTAGCAAAGATTGCCAAAGGATTATCAAACGTTACAAGTGTTGACGGAAGGCTCAATATTGCCTATCACTCATCAGGATGTAGAATTATTGATGATACTTACAACGCTAATTTAGATTCAATAAAAGTGGCAATCGATTTATTAAGTGAGTATCAATCACCTAAGATTTTCGTTCTTGGTGATATGGCAGAATTAGGCGATCAAGCAAGACAAGCACATGAAGAAGTTGGCAATTATGCGTTAACTAAAAATATCGATCGTTTATATACTTATGGCGAATTTACCAAGCTATCACATAATGCATTTAATCCAGAGATATCACTTAGCGGAAGACATTTCAATAATCACTCAGATTTAAGCCAAGCATTATTAGACGAATTGAAAACAGATGCGACTATTTTAGTTAAGGGATCTAGAAGCTCTCATATGGAAAAAATAGTGCATTCCCTTTTGGAAGCCGAAGTGGCTGATAATAATAAAAACAATAAGCAGGCCAATGCAAAGCTAAAAAGCGAAATGGCCGAGGGAGAAATTTAAATGTTACTTTGGTTAGCAGATTATTTAGAACAGTATGCATCGGGTTTTAATGTATTTCAATACCTAACACTTCGAGGGATTTTAAGTGTTATTACCGCATTTCTGATTTCTCTTTTATTGGGACCATACATGATTCGAAAGTTAAGTCACAAACAAATTGGACAAACGATTCGAGAAGATGGACCACAATCTCATTTGAAAAAATCAGGAACGCCTACTATGGGCGGAGCGCTAATTTTGGCAGCAATTACAATTTCGACGTTGTTATGGGGAGACTTAAGTAGTCGATTTGTATGGACTGTTCTACTAACCACCTTAGGATTCGGCTTGGTTGGTTGGGTTGATGACTATCGAAAGCTAATTTATAAAGATCCAAAAGGACTTGCTTCGCGCTGGAAATATTTTTGGCAATCAGCTATTGGATTAACCGCAGCTATTTACTTATTTACTAGCGCAGAGTCAAGTGTAGAAACCACTTTATATTTACCATTTTTCAAAAATGTAGCGATCAATATGGGCTTCGGCTACATCATATTTACCTATTTTGTGATTGTTGGAACGAGCAATGCGGTGAACTTAACCGATGGGTTGGATGGTTTAGCAATATTGCCAACCGTTTTGGTAGCAAGTGCGTTAGGGGTCTTTGCCTATTTGACTGGGAATATTAATTTTTCTGAATATTTATCAATACCCTATGTGGCGGGAACGGGAGAGTTGATTATTTTCTGTGGTGCGATAGCCGGTTCAGGGCTAGGTTTTTTATGGTTTAACACTTACCCAGCTCAAGTTTTTATGGGCGATGTTGGCGCACTCGCTTTGGGTGCCGCTTTAGGTGTTGTTGCGGTTATAGTTAGGCAAGAATTCGTATTATTTATTATGGGAGGCGTATTTGTAATCGAAACGGTCTCTGTCATTTTACAAGTTGCATCATTTAAATTAACAGGAAAACGAATTTTCAATATGGCGCCTTTACATCATCATTATGAATTAAAAGGGTGGCCCGAACCTCGAGTGATCGTAAGGTTTTGGATTATCTCGGTGATTTTGGTATTGGTTGGTTTAGCTACATTAAAATTAAGATAGAACGGAAAAAATTAAAAACAAAATGAAATCAAAAATGGAACATAAGAACATCATATTTGGACTTGGTAAGTCTGGGATGTCCTGTGCTCACTATTTTGATCGAAAAGGGATCTATTACACATTAATCGATACCCGATCTAACTTACCAAACAAAGAAGAAATATCAAAACTAATAAATTGCGAAGCAAGTTACTTTGGCTCAATTGATGATGATGTATTAGATAGTTGTAAGAAATTAATTGTTAGCCCAGGCATATCTCTTCAACATCCGTTTGTAACTCAAGCGAAAAAGCGAAATATCGATATCTGTGGTGACGTTGAATTATTTGCAAGAGACTGCGACAAGAAGGTTGTAGCGATTACTGGATCAAATGGTAAAAGTACGGTGACAGAATTAACTTACAAATTAATTTCAGCATCTGGTATTAATGTACAAATGGCAGGAAATATAGGTTTGCCAGTTTTAGATTTTTTAGCTACAAACAACGATGAAAGACTTCCAGAATTATTCATCTTAGAGTTATCAAGTTTTCAATTAGATTTAACTAAATCGCTTAAACCGGCAGTCGCGGTACTATTAAATGTAAGCGAAGACCATATGGATCGTTATGAAAGTTTTAGTGATTATGTTGATTCAAAAAGAACTATCTATAATGGAGCAAAAGAAAGAGTCTTTAATTTAGATGATAAACGGTGTTTTCCTTCAAAGATTAATACATCCGATTATGCATTTTCTATTGAACAACGAGATAAAAATATGAGTTGTAATACAGCTCACATTTTAGAAGAACTATCAAAAGAAAGTAAAGATTATAAGTTTTATATGAATCAAGAAATGATACTAGATTCAACTGAATTAAATATGATTGGTCATCATAATTTTGCCAATATACTGGCTAGTTTATCTATTCTCAAACTGTTGAAGATAGAGCTAGACACAAAGGTACTTAGAACGTTATGTGATTACAACGGAATGAACCATAGGTTTCAATTAGTTTCCAGAAAGTTTGATTGTCATTGGATCAATGACTCAAAAGCGACAAACGTCGGTGCAACTATTGCGGCGTTAGAAAACTTTGACTCAAGTCAAGAACAAAGACTAATTTTGATCGCTGGTGGCGATTCAAAGAAAAGTGATTTAAACCCACTAATAAATGAATTTGAAAATAGAGTAGAGAGTTTAATTCTACTAGGTAAGGATGCTCAACTATTTGCTAACTTATCAAATAAAATAAAAGCGTACTTTGTGAAAAATATGCAACAAGCGGTTGAAAAGGCTAAGTCTCTGATAGATGGATTATCGACATCAAGGAAAACAACCGTTCTGTTATCGCCAGCATCTGCTAGTTTGGATATGTTTGAAAATTTTGAAGATAGAGGTGAACAATTTACCCGAGCGATTGAGGTGCTGAAGTGAGTTTTCAAGTATCAACAATCAGTGAGTTTGTCAGACGCGAAAATCTATCGCCGTTAAGTCATGGACAGCTTCTATTTGATAAAACATTAATATCTGTTGTTGTGATATTGATTGCTATTGGCATGATTATGGTGACCTCTAGCTCCATGTATTACGCGCAGAATACTTTTAATGGTCATTCGTTTCATTTTATAAATCGGCACATCATTTATTTAGTGATATCGTTTTTTGCAGCAACATTGGTGCTGACACAACCTGTTATTCGCTGGCAGAAATACGGACCATATTTATTGGTCGCAGGGATACTACTTTTGGTGATTGTATTATTTGCAGGTAAAAGTGTAAATGGTAGTAGGAGATGGTTAGGAGTCGGGCCGTTAACTTTTCAGGTGTCGGAAGTTATTAAATTGTTTGTGGTGGTTTATCTTGCAGGTTATTTGGTTAGACGAACGGATGAAATTCAAAATCAATTAACAGGTTTTTTTAAACCTCTCATTGTGCTAGCACTAATTTCAGCTTTATTACTTTTAGAACCAGATTTTGGTGCAACCGTGGTTATTTTATCAACCAGTATGGCTATGCTATTTTTGGGGGGGGCGCGGTTATGGCAGTTTATTGGTCTGGTTATGGTTGTTGGCTCGACATTAGTGGGTATCGCTATTAGTCAACCTTACAGGCTACAGAGAATACTCACTTTTATGGATCCATGGGCTGATCCTTTTGGAAGTGGATATCAATTGACTCAATCATTAATAGCTTTTGGACGAGGTGAAATATTTGGTCAAGGTCTGGGAAATAGTTTACAGAAATTATCCTACTTGCCTGAAGCACATACTGATTTTATTTTTGCCGTTTTAGCTGAAGAACAGGGTCTAATTGGGGTCTTTATTATATTACTATTATTTTTCATATTATTTTATAGAAGTATGAAGATCGGTCGAGCTGCTTTAATGCAACAAAGGGCCTATTCAGCATACTTAGCTTACGGAATTGGTTTTTGGTTAACCTTCCAAGCGTTAATCAATATAGGTGTTACAAGTGGCGCTTTACCAACTAAAGGCTTGACGTTACCTTTTGTAAGTTACGGCGGAAACAGCCTATTGATTTGTAGTATTGCAATTGCTTTATTATTGCGAATTGATTACGAGAATAGATTGGTGGCTAATAACTTGATTAATGCTGAAGATACAGAAAAAAGATATCACTCTGAATCAAGTGAAAAAAAAATTGTGAAAGAAAAAAGGAGGAAGCCATAACGTGACTTTTTCTAACATTCAAAATAAATCTGAAAAGCGTGTTCTGATTATGGCAGGTGGTACCGGCGGGCATATATTTCCCGGACTAGCCGTGGCAAAAGAACTGCAAAAAAGAGATTGGAATGTGTTTTGGTTAGGTAGTCATAAAGGAATGGAAGAAGAAATTATAGCTAAAACTGATATTCCATTGAGCTTAATTAGGGTAGTCGGTTTACGTGGTAATGGTTTGTTGGGATGGCTAAAAGCACCGTTTTTAATTACCAAATCAGTGATGAGTGCAATCGTTATTCTAAGAAAAATAAAACCTCACTTAGTGATTGGGTTTGGTGGCTTTGCATCTGGCCCCGGTGGTTTAGCAACCTACCTATTAAGAATTAAACTATTTATACACGAGCAGAATGCCATTGCGGGAATGACTAACCGATACTTATCGAAGCTAGCAAATAAAGTGTTTCTCGGGTTTCCAAATGCGTTGGGCGATAAACAAAATTACAGTACAAAAAATAGCGGAAAAATAAAAGTAGTTGGAAATCCAATAAGAGATGAAATTAAAAAAAATATTCGAGTTGAAAGAGATATAAACAAAAGCCTAAATTTGTTAGTGCTAGGTGGTAGTCGTGGCGCAAGAACTCTCAATTTGAAATTACCAAAAATATTAGATTCGATCAGTTCTAAAAGAATAAAAATTATTCACCAATGTGGTAAAGGGAATCAACAAACTACGATTGAAGAATATAGTAAGTTTTCGTGTGATGTGGAAATATTAGATTTTATTGAAAATATGGCTGACAGGTTAGCTTGGGCAGACGTTGTCATTTGCAGAGCGGGTGCGTCAAGTGTTGCAGAAGTAGCCGCGGTCGGTTTAACTGCGATATTTATTCCATTTCCTTTTGCAGTTGACGACCATCAATACTTTAATGCACTTTGGTTGTCGGAGAATAATGCAGGAAAAATAATTCAAGATAGTGATTTAGGATCGATGGAGTCCAAAAAACTAATTGAAGACCTATTAGGTTCAGAAAATGACATCGTGAATATGGGTCTTAAAGCAAAAAAATTAGCCTATTTAAATGCGGCGGAGGATATCGCTGATGAGTGTGATAGTTCAATTAAAACGACGTTTACAAAAGAGAGTTTAAAGGTTGCATAATGTTAGAACAACAAACATCAATTAGTCAAAATATACCAGAAATGAGGCGAATAAAACGTATCCATTTTGTCGGCATAGGTGGCGCTGGAATGTGCGGTATCGCTGAAGTGTTAATTAACCAAGGTTATTTTGTTACAGGCTCTGATCCTGTAAAAAGTGAAACTACCGAGCGATTAATTTCTTTAGGTGCTCAAGTTTATTATAGCCATTCAGCTAACAATATTTTGGGCGTAGATGTTGTTGTAGCGAGTACTGCAATTTCAAATGAAAATATTGAGATTGAAGCCGCCCGGGAAAGAAGAATTCCTGTTGTGCCTAGAGCTGAAATGTTAGCCGAACTAATGCGTTTTAGACACGGAGTAGCCGTAGCAGGTACACATGGAAAAACCACTACAACAAGTTTGTTAGCAACCATTTTTGCGGAAGCTGGACTTGATCCAACCTATGTTATTGGAGGATTACTTAATCGTTTAGGATCGAATGCCAAATTGGGAAAGAGTCGATATTTTATTGCAGAAGCTGACGAGAGTGATGCGTCATTTTTACACTTACAGCCTATGGTTTCAATCGTTACCAATATCGATATGGATCACATGGATACTTATGATGGTGACTTCGAAAAACTAAAAAAGACGTTTATAGAATTTATTCATAACCTACCTTTTTATGGTTTAGCTGTTCTGTGTGGGGATGATGAATCAATTATTTCAATTATTCCGAAGTTGAATAGACCCTACGTGACTTATGGATTTAATGATGGAGTGGACTATCAAGCGGTTGACGTTATACAAAAAGGAACCGTAAGCGAATATAAAATTAAAAGAAAAAACAAACCTGGCTTGATTAAAATTGTGTTAAATATGCCGGGTAAACACAATGTTTTGAATTCATTAGCCGCTTTTACTGTAGCCAATGAAGATAATGTTAATGGTGCTTCAATAGCGCAAGCACTTCAGAATTTTTCAGGTATAGGTCGTCGTTTCGAAAGTCATGGCGTGTTTGAAACAGAAAAAGGGGAGATTGAATTAGTCGATGATTATGGACATCACCCTACGGAATTAAAAGCGACTATTGAAGCGGTTAAGAGTGGTTGGAAAGACAAGCGATTAGTGATGGTGTTTCAGCCTCATAGGTACACCCGAACAAGAGATCTTTATGAAGACTTTGCCACCGTTTTAAGTAACGTTGATTTACTAATAATGTTAGATGTTTATCCGGCAGGGGAAAAACCAATCGCTGGAGCTGACAGTCGATCTCTCTGTAGAACGATAAGACAACATGGAAAAACAGAGCCAGTATTTGTAGAAAAAATAGAAGACTTAGATAGTGCGATTAACGCGATTATCAAAGGTGGTGATTTATTGTTAACGCAGGGAGCTGGAAACATTGGCGGAATCGCAAAGGCATGGGCAAAAAATAAATTATCATTTATTGAAAAAGATTGATAAATAAATTAGAAGTGAACGGGATAGCCGAAAATTAAAGTGAAAATATAATGAGTAACATTAATCAAAATTTAATGAGAGACTTTGGGCGCGTTGGTGTGCTCTATGGAGGAGGAAACGCCGAGCGCGAAATTTCCCTTCTCTCGGGTAATGCTGTTTATGAAGCTTTAATTCAAGAAGGCGTCAATGCGGTAAAAATTGATACCAAAGAAAATTTATTAGATAAACTTAATGCTGAGAAAGTTGAACGAGCGTTTATCGTCTTGCATGGCAGAGATGGTGAGGATGGCGTTGTTCAAGGATTTCTAAAATTTTTAGATATTCCTTATACTGGAAGTGACACCCAAAGTTCAGCGCTGGCGATGAACAAAGGCCATAGTAAAAACATCGCTCAAAGTGCCGGTGTGAATACGGCTCCATTTTCTTTAGTAGAAAGGGATAAAACATATTTAATGCCGGATGCTATTAAGACCATTACAAAGCTAAATTTACCATTATTTGTAAAGCCAGTTAGAGAAGGGTCAAGTGTTGGTATGTCAAAAGTTGAATCGGCTACAGCTTTGGTTGTAGCCGTTGAATTAGCACAAGAATACGATTCTGTAATGATTGAGCAATATATTCCAGGTCGAGAATACACAGTTACTATTTTGAACGGTGAAGCATTACCTAGTATTAGTATGGTAACGCCTAATTGTTTTTATGATTACGATGCAAAATATCAATCAAATGAAACTCAGTATTTTTGTCCTAGCGGATTAAGCGAAATGGATGAACAAGAAGTACAACAATTAGCATTACTTTCTTTTAAGACTTTAGGTTGTTCAGGTTGGGGGCGCGTAGATTTCATAAGAGATGAAGTCAGTAATAACTTCATGTTATTAGAAGTTAATACAGTGCCGGGCATGACTGAAACTTCGCTGGTACCTAAGTCAGCAAATGCTACTGGTATTTCCTTTGAAAAATTGGTGATTGAAATATTAAAAACATCACTAACGCCCGAAGTTTCTTCCATGGGAGTCAACCATGTCTAAAAAAATGGCAGTAAGAAATAAAAATGATAAAAATAGCGATGTAATATTTTCAGTACCAAACTTTTCGGGAACTGCAAAATTATCCGTTAAACGAATATTTAAAGTGACACTATTATTGGGGTTTGCGGTTGTGTGTGTATTAGCATTTCAATCGGCAAAAACGATTGTTTTCGAGCAGTGGAAAGTAACGGAAATATCGATCAATAATTATTTGAAACAAGTCGAACCTAGTAGTATTGCGAGAATTTTGAAGAAAAAAGAATATGCCTATTTGTTACAAATTGACGTTACTAAGTTACAAAATGAAATTAAAGAACTCAACTGGGTTAAGCAAGTTGAAATACGAAAAAAATGGCCAAATACAATTGAGGTATTGATTGAAGAATATTTGCCTATTGCTCGAATAAATAAGAAATTATTAGTTGATTCTGGAATGCTTATTGAAGCGAATACTCAAAAAGAAATGAATAAATTACCGTTACTAAATTTTAGGAATCACGAATTTGAGAGTGAGTATTTTAAGACTGAAGGTTTTAAGACAGAAGGTTTTAAAATAGAATATCTTGAGATTGTTGAGCGATATAAAACGATTCAAAAAAACTTTATATCAATTGGAATTGTAATTGAATCTTTAGATGTTAGCGAAAGTTTAGCTTGGACGATAAATACGTCAAATAAGATTAAAATTAAAATCGGTAGAAAACAACATCTGCAACGAACTAATCGATTGATTAGTACACTACATTTTATAGAAAAATTTGAAACGGTTAAAACGATTGACCTTAGGTACAATAATGGGTTTTCGGTCGATAGAAAAGAAGTTTTGAAGGAGTTAGCAGGTTAGAAAAAATAATTAATGGTGTTTATTTGAAAATAGACAATATGAAAATTGATGTTTTAAAACGATAGAAAAAAGAGACATAGAATCATGTCAAAAATAAATGAGAAAAAGTTAATTGTTGGCCTAGATATAGGTACATCAAAAGTGGTCGCGATTGTTGGCGAAATTAGTCAAGATGGTTCGGCTAAAGGTAGAACCGATATTATCGGCATTGGCTCTCATCCGTCCAAAGGATTAAAAAAAGGAGTGGTGGTAAATATTGAATCGACCGTGCAATCCATTCAAAGAGCGGTAGAAGAAGCTGAGTTAATGGCGGGATGTCAAATACATTCAGTTTTTGCTGGGATTGCCGGTAGTCATATTAGTAGTTTGAATTCGCATGGCATTGTTGCAATCAGAGATAGTGAAGTGAATGCTAGTGATGTAGAGCGAGTCATTGATGCTGCAAAAGCGGTCGCTATTCCGGCAGACCAAAGAATCATTCATATTTTGCCACAGGAATTTGTGATTGATAATCAGGATGGTATTCGTGAACCAATTGGAATGTCTGGTGTGAGATTGGAAGCAAAAGTTCATATGGTAACCGGAGCGGAAAGTGCTGTTCAGAATATATTTAAGTGCATAAGACGATGTGGTCTAGAAGTTGACGATATTATTTTAGAGCAACTCGCTTCTAGTTATTCAGTTTTAACAGAAGATGAAAAAGAGCTAGGTGTTTGTCTAGTAGATATTGGTGGAGGCACAACGGATATTGCTATTTTTACTGAAGGTGCAATAAGGCACACGGCAGTTATTCCCATTGCAGGCGATCAAGTCACTAATGACATTGCGGTTGCGTTAAGAACGCCTACTCAATTTGCAGAAGATATCAAAATTAAATATGCCTGTGCACTAAAGCAATTAGCATCTTTAGATGACATGATTGAAGTACCCGGTGTTGGCGGAAGAGAGCCTAAAAAAATGTCGCGTCAAACTTTAGCTGAAGTAGTGGAACCACGCTACGAAGAATTATTTACTTTGATTCAAGCAGAGTTAAGACGTAGCGGGTTTGAAGACGTTATCCCTGCGGGAGTTGTTTTAACCGGCGGTTCATCAAAAATGGAAGGTCTTATTGAGTTAGCCGAAGAAGTATTTCATATGCCTGTTAGATTGGGATTGCCAAGGGGGATCAGCGGATTGGTGGATGTGGTTAGGAATCCAATTCATGCAACGGGTGTTGGCTTATTACTGTTTGGGCAACAACAGAATTTTCATAACAATTCATTTGCTGATGAAAGCGGCTCGTTGAATGGAATTTTTAGCAGAATGAAAAAGTGGTTTAGTGGTTTTTAATAAATCTAGATTTTAAGTTGATACATTTTTATTTTATTTAGTTTTTTTACATTTTAGTTTTAACTAGGAACGTTGACATAACGAAGGGGAAATATCATGCCAAACATGTTTGAAATAATGGATAGTCCGAGTAGCAATGCGGTTATTAAAGTGATCGGCGTTGGAGGTGGTGGAGGTAATGCGGTTGAGCATATGCTAAGTTCCAACATTGATGGGGTTGAGTTTATTTGCGCAAATACCGATGCACAAGCGTTAGAGCGTTCATCAGTAAAAACCTCAATTCAACTAGGTCGCGAAATTACCAAAGGCTTAGGCGCCGGCGCTGATCCTGCGGTTGGTCGTCAAGCGGCTCTTGAAGATCGAGACAGAATCTCTGAGCTTTTAGCCAATACCGATATGGTTTTTATTACCGCAGGTATGGGAGGCGGAACAGGTACAGGTGCGGCTCCTGTTATTGCTGAAATAGCAAAAGAACTGGGTGTGTTAACCGTTGCAGTAGTAACTAAACCATTCATTTTTGAAATGAAGAAAAGAATGAAAGTAGCTGAGGATGGTATTAATGAGTTGCGCCAGCATGTTGACTCTTTAATTATAGTGCCTAATGACAAAGTTTTAAGTGTCATGAAAGGAAAAAAGTTAACCGAAGCATTCAAAGCCGCTAATGATGTTTTACATGGCGCTGTGCAAGGAATTGCTGAATTAATGACTTGCCCAGGTTTGATCAATGTCGATTTTGCAGATGTCAGAACAGTTATGTCAGAAAAAGGCATGTCAATGATGGGAAGTGGAGTCGGGCAGGGAGAAGATAGAGCGATTAGAGCAGCTGAATTAGCGGTTTCTAGTCCGTTACTTGAAGATGTCGATTTATCAGGTGCGAAAGGAATACTGGTCAACATAACCTCTAGCGATGACATGAGTATTGATGAGTTTTCAGAAGTCGGTAGTGTGGTTCAAGAATTTGCGGCTGATGACGCAACTGTTGTAATTGGAACGGCGATTGATCCAGAGTTGAAAGATGAAATACGCGTAACTGTTGTTGCGACTGGTATCGGCGGTGGTGTTGAAGCTGAAGTGAAACCTCCAGTGCTTTCAGAAGTAAAAAAGGAAAGTCCAATTAAAGCAGATGGAACCACTGATTACGGTAAACTACAACAACCAACTGTTATAAGAAATAATGCAGGTCAAACTAAACAGGCAGTTGGAAGTGATATGGAATATTTGGATATCCCCGCTTTCCTAAGAAAGCAGGCTGATTAGTTTTTAATTATTAACTAGTAATTAAGTCAGCTTAAACCTCTCTCGCAGCTCCCTTCGCTGTGAGAGAGTGTCTGCAATTTATATTCTTTAATTTATATCAATATTTGAACTACTAACCTATTATTTTTCGACAAAATGACATGTTTTGTCCAATTTGTGAACTATTCGGTTGTATTTTACGGGTAAGTGATTGGTTTTTTTGCAGTTATTCAAACGAATTGATTAAAAAACATACAGATTTAATGTGATCTTTTGTCAGATTATGTTAATATTTCACAATTACGCAATCAACTGGTCGGATGAGTTTTTTCAGTCATCGATAGTTTTTTGCTCACCCATCTAGTAGTGCCGGCTCTTTAATAAAAATATGAGTGTCGTCATTTTTGGTAAAGCTTTTAAAATGGGTTTTCAGGTGATGCCTCTTAGTAGCATCGCACCAAATGGATTTGTAAATAGAGTAATTTCTTTTTAGGAATTTGAACGTCATGATTAGACAAAGAACGTTAAAAACAGCGATAAGAGCAACTGGTGTTGGACTTCACACCGGAGAAAAAGTATTTCTTACTCTTAGACCCGCTCCAGTTGATACCGGAATTATTTTCCGTAGAGTAGACCTTGATCCAGTAGTCGAAATAACAGCGGCCCCAGACAACGTGGGCGATACCTCTCTTTCCACTTGTTTGATTAAAGGTGATGTACGAATTTCAACCGTCGAACATTTATTAGCCGCAATGGCTGGTCTTGGAATTGATAACGCCATAATCGATGTGTCTGCGCCAGAAGTACCTATTATGGATGGCAGTGCAGGTCCATTTGTTTTCTTGCTACAATCAGCTGGAATTGAAAAGCAGTCTAAAGCGAAAAAATTTATCCGCATTAAAAAGCGAGTAGAAGTAACCGATGGTGACAAAAAAGCTATTTTTGAACCCTTTGATGGTTTTAAAGTTTCTTTCGCAATCGATTTCGATCATCCAGTGATTTCAGCTAGTGCAAATTTTGCTGAAGTTGACTTTTCCGCAACATCCTTCGTAAAAGAAATTAGTCGAGCTAGAACATTTGGATTTATGAATGATATCGAGCATTTGCGATCTAAGAATTTAGTTAAAGGCGGTAGCATGGATAATGCCATAGTCTTAGACGATTACSGGGTTCTGAATGAAGATGGACTACGTTACGACGATGAATTTGTGAAACACAAGATACTAGACGCTATTGGCGATCTTTATTTACTGGGTAACAGTTTAGTTGGAGCATTTACTGGCATAAAGTCAGGTCATGCATTAAATAACCTTTTACTTAGAGCATTAGTTGCCGATAAAGATGCATGGGAAGTCGCCACGTTTGAAGATAATGATATGGCGCCAGTTTCATATATTATGAAGCCCGGTATGGCAGTATAAAAACAGCTTGTTTAATTAAGACTTGAGCATTATTCGGGTTGAACAACTACTTCAATTTTAGATAGTCCGCTATATCCTGCGGAGCGAAAATCTGAAAGTAAGTCGGGTAACATAAATCGTAATTTATTAGCCCAAACAGAAGAATTGACTGAAATAACTAAAGTACTACTTCTAAGATTGATGACTCTGCAATGTTTAGCTAAGTTGGCAGAGAGTAGTTTAGGAAGTTGCTCTTTTAAAGCATTGATCGTTGATAGACGATGCATTAAAAACTGAACGTCGCCATTAGGATCGGTTAAAATTGTGTTAACGGTTTGTGGTCGTTTTTTTGCCATAGAGCGATGCATTTATAATTTGAAATGGCTAAAATTGAATTTGAAGTATACCCAAAATTGAAACAAAACCCTACAGAATAAAACTATGAGTATCACTATTTTAAAAAGAAGTTCACACGGTATGCGCAGTGTTAAATTGCGTAGTCGTTATCTATATAGCTTTGGAATTTTTCTCGTGGTACTTCCACTTTTATCTGCCTATTGGGGTTATGGTTACGCGCTTTCAAGTAAAAAAATAACGGTGGTTAAATCTGAAACGATTACACAATGGCAACAAATACTAAAAAACCAAAAATCAGAAATCGATAACGCAAAGTTAGCGTCTACACAAAAATTAAATGCCATGACGGCAAGACTAGCAATGCTTCAAGCTCATGTTAGAAGGTTAGATGCGGCCGGAGAACGAATATTAAGTATTTCAGGCATTGATGCAAAGGAATTTAATTTTAAACAGAGTCCTGCTTTAGGTGGGCCAAATAGCCAAGACAGCAAAATTTCAATCGCAGATAATCTACAAAGTAAGGTTTCTATTAATGATGCATTTGCCAATGTAGAATTACTTTTAGAATCAAGAGACCAACAAATGATGGTTTTAGAATCATTATTGATGGATAAGCACATGGGTGTAGAGCGATTCATCTCTGGGCGTCCTACCAAAGCTGGTTGGTTATCTTCTTTTTATGGTAAACGAATTGACCCCTTTAATGGTAAGCCAGCATGGCATGCCGGAATCGATTTTGCGGGAACTGAAGGCGACTTTGTTTATTCAACTGCCGCTGGAGTGGTAACTTGGGTTGGCGATCGGTCGGGCTATGGACTTTTGATTGAAATAAGTCATGGTGATGGTTTAGTGACTCGATATGGACACAATAAAAGCGCTCAAGTGAGTGCCGGTGATGTTGTTAGCAAAGGGCAAGCAATATCAACTATGGGTAATTCTGGACGTTCTACCGGGGCTCATGTTCACTACGAAATTTTAATAAATGGTCGAGCTAAAGATCCGCTTAAATATGTGAATCGTAAGGCTAAGAAATCTTAAATATTTATTTTGAGTATTGTTCTATTTTTTCTTAACTGGCACTTTTGGAATAAATCGTAATAGAACTAATATCGAATAACTAATTAACATGGCAAGTACAACCCAAGCTGGAACGAATGCTGATAACCAAACGTGTTGAATTATCATAATTCCAATGACAAATACTAATTGATGTAAATTACGCCAGTATTTAACTCTAAACAATTTGAGCATTGCTGGAAATGAAGTTATCAATAAAACCAATAGTAAAAACAGCGATATTAATCCTGCTCTAAAAAAGGGTAAATGAATAAATACCGACCAATTACTTTCTAACTGCAAATATATTACAAATCCAGCATGTATAATTGCAAAGCAAGCTGCTCCAATCCCAAACGCTCTACGAAAGGCCAGTAATATCGCCTGTGGGGCTTTACGACCAAAGAAACTAGTTAATTTGTTCAATGGTGTTATAGAAAATGAGAGCGCGAAGGATATCAAAGCCGCGTAACCTACCGATCGAACCAACCATGAATTTCGTGTAACACTCCATTCTTCAACCGAACCAAATGAAATAATGTAAATAATTGCCAAAATGAATAGTGTAAAACAAACTCTAAAGGCTATTTTTAATGCAAGTACTCGTGTCATAAAGACTCCAAGAAAAATTCTAAATCTAACAACTGCTTTTTGGATAATATTTTAGTATCGCCATGCCGATTATCAGCGTTGTGTTCATCAAATATTGAATGAATTGTTTCAGCACGGCCATCTTGTAGAAATGGAGGGCTGCTTGATAAAGCTATTAATGAAGGAGTATCAAAAATCTCTTCGCCGTTTCTCCTCTTAGCGTATTCTGGAAACAACCTAGAAGGTATGTGTTGTCCTAGGTTTGTAAATGCTGGAAAGCTATGGCATGAATCACATTGAGCTAATACGTAAGCTTTCAATCCTGCACGTTCTCTTTCCAAATTCCTTCCTTTTATAACGTATGGATTTAATTGCGGAGGTAAAGACTCAACCCAATGTTGTATATCTTGACCTCTATTGTTAACTTTGCGAACGTAACCTTTATAACGAGAATTCGCAACTCTCATTAGATCAGCAACAGAGCTAAATGATGCGTCCCGTAAGTAAGGCGCTGTTCGTGCTATTCCTTTTAGGCTTAGAGTTGTGTAGGGAATAATTTCACCCTTGTATCTTGTCGAAGTAATATCATGTGCACTGCGGTCGCTTTCACCACCATCGGTATGACAACTTTGACATGAAAGACCTGCACGCGTAGTTTCAAAAAAGTTACGTTCGCCTCTGCGTATTTGCAGAGCTAAGTAATCGGCCTTTTCTAAACTTTTATCATCTAGCGCTAAATATTTTATTGAGATTTGATTTCTATTTTTATCGAAAACACCTATAGCGCCTTGAGAGGGTGATGTGACTGCAAAATAGCCATTTCCTAGATCCGCTATTCCATGGGGAGCCCATAATCCTCCTATTGTTTTTCGATCTAGAAGTTGGCGCGGAGGTTTTGCTCCTTGTATCGCCCACACTTCATCTGTACCAGCAAAAGTAACCAATAATTCATTGCTACCACTCATACTTATTCCCATTGGCGAACCGCCAGATCCAACCTCTATAGGATCTTTTTGCTGTTGGGTTTTTCTAGTGGTTATCATTTGCTCCAAGACTTCCCATTTTTCAATAGATACTTTTAACAATTGATCTTGAACAAAGTGATTACCCAATGGCGCATCACCTGAAGGATTATATCCAGTAGTAGCTACGTAAAAATATGGAGAGCCAGGTTTACGGGAGATAGTTAAAACAGGACGACCAAAAAATAATGGTTTTTGATATAACTGGAATTCTTCTTCAATTCTATCGAGACGGTAAAGTGCTCGGGGAGTGCGACTTGAGAAAACTAAGGAGTCACCTTTTGGGCCGTAAACAATCCATTCTGGAGATTCATCTAAATTTATTCTTTGCGTAACTTCGTGGCTGACCGTGTTTATTACCGCAATCTTGGGCTCAATTCCTTCTATAGCCACTGCTACTTCTGGCCTATTAGGATGTTTTGCAATATGCTTTTGAAATCCGCCAACTGAAATTTCTTTTAATAATTTGTCGTTTTTATAATCATAAAGCCAAATATCTGATTCATAAAGATAGGAGATAGCCACAGTGGTGTCGTCAAGTATTACAACATCAGAAGGACCATCGCCAACAGAGACTACTCTAATATCGCCATTTCTATCTATTATGATTAATTGATCTGTTTCTTTACTCACACCAAAAGCTATTCCCTTATCAGGATCTGAAACCAACCAGCGAGGGTGTGCTTTAGCAAAAACAAAATGAAGTTCACGTTCTACTATTTGATCAGGTAAATGAAGAAGAACTTTTCTGTTTGCAGCTCCGTCCAAACGAGGGTCATAATCGATCCTATGTAGACCCATGCCTAAATGTTGAGTGGGTAAAATTTCACCGCCTTCAAATTGCCAACTCACTTGGTTTGATTCTGGTGAATAAATATAAAATGTTTGACGTCTACCTGAAACGATTGTTGCTGGAGCAATTGATGGTAAATTTTCTAAACGTTGTCTATCCTGAGCTCTAAATTTTATTATTTCAAATCCTTCTTCTTTAATAATGCGATTTCCGTGATTGTGTATACTGCCAAATATGATGACTAAAATTCCAAACCATATGATTAACCTTAGCTTTAAACTGATTGGTTTTTTTGATAAAACAGGACCTAACCAAAAATTAACAATCAACCATACAAAAAGAAAACATAGGATGAGCATCCAAAGTGAAACAAATACCTTTGAAACCATTATGCTAAGATTCCAACAAATCAGTGTGAGACCAATGCTCACTACTGACAGATTTAATGGTTTAGATTCTGATTTTATCAACATCAATTGTTCTCTTCATTGGTTTCATCAAGGTTAAGTGAGATAGTTAGTATAGTTAAAATACCCTAATATATTCTAATATTTAAATTTTGGTAAAATGTGTATCAAACGTCAGCCATCTCCATGCAAATACAACTCAGATAATATCATAGCAAATATTACGCTTGTAAAGGTCTTTGAGAACCATAGGGTTGTATAGTATCCCTTTTATTTATGTCATGGGAGCTCCTCCTTTAAATCCAATTGATTCGTATATACCAACAGCATTGATTTTCACACATGAAAGCTACTAGTGTGAATAGTATTTTACTTGAAGGGAAAAGAGTAAGTGAGATATGTTAGGAGGCCAATAGATCCATCTTCTTCGCGTTTTTTAGATCAGTTAAAAATACTCATTCGTTCTCGTAATCGCACGCTCTTATTAAATCAAATATTGACTTAATAAGAGCTGTCATATTTTGATTAAACAATCCCAAATTGATTCAACGGCAATCGTCTAAAACGTCTTCCGCTTGCATTATAAATCGCATTACACAGCGCTGGTGAAAAAGGTGGTACACCTGGCTCACCGACTCCTGCTGGGCGTTGATCGCTTTTAATGATCTCAACGTGAATGTCTGGAACTTGCGCCATTCTTACCATTTCATAATCATGGAAATTGCTCTGTTCTACAATGCCTTTATCAGCGGTTATCTCTCCGTAAAAAGCATTAGAGAGTGAAAAGATGGCTGCGCCTTCCATTTGTGATTTCACTCTATCTGGGTTGATTACTTTGCCAGCATCAATCGCATAAAATATTTTTTCGACTTTTACTTTTCCCTTGATAAATGACACTTGAACTACTGTTGCAACATAGCTACAAAAACTTCTGTGTGCTGCGATACCTATTCCATGTCCTTCAGGTAATTTTTCGCCCCAATTTGCATTGTTAGCTACAACATTGATTACATTTTTAAGWCGAGCTGTRTCDATWGGRAARTYYTCARAWGATTCRCCATARTTDGTATATTTAAATCCATCTTTHWTHARATCGATATGYTGGTCTTTGCCAATCAGTTTCAAAAGATAATCTTTTGAATCYATACCTGAYTCAACYGCCATTTCATCDGCAAATGAACAAGCTGCAAATGCRTTRTTTATATTAGTGACMGAGCGAACCCAACCAATTCTTAAAAAWGTATCGCTTTCGCCATTVGTKATTTTAATATTAGGTAAATCGAAAGGCACATCGCCTTGACCTAACTCTGCACTTCCTGCTTGTTTGGCTGCCGGATTAAAAGTGGCTCCAATTGGGTGATTGACCATGCCGTGGTACCAACCTGTAGCATTACCTTCTTTATCAAAAGTAGCGCTTAATTTTTGATAGCTGGGCGAATGATAATAGCCGTGTTTTATTTCATCTTCTCTTGTCCAAAGAACTTTAACTGCCATCTTAGTTTCGTTTGCCAAATACACCGCTTCTGCAACATAGTCAGGTTTAGATTTTCTTCCGAATGCACCGCCTAACAAGGTTACTTTAATGCGGACGCTGTCTTTATTTTCCTTAGGTATTTGCATAACACTCATGGCATTGTTTTGTGCAGATTGTGGAGTTTGAGTACATGCCCATACATCTACACCTTTGTCTGTGACAATTGCAGTTGCAGCAGGTGGCTCCATCGTAGCGTGAGCAATTCCGCCTACATAATAGTCGTGAGTTAATACTTTATCCGCAGATTCCTTTTCTTTATCCCAGTCTCCTCGGTTTCGAACAACATGAGGTGGTGATTTTAGTGCTTCAATAAAATTATTTTCATATTCCTTGGTATTATAAACTTCATTTTTTCCATGCTCCCAGTCAATTTTTAACTTTTCTCGACCTTGAATAGCTGCCCAAGTATTGGTCGCAATAACCGCTATACCGCCAAGCATTTTAAAAACCGCAGGTGGAGTTAACGCAGGTAGCTCAATAACTTTTAAAACACCTGGAACTTTTAATGTTTCTGTTGCATCAAAAGATTTCACTTTTCCAAATAAAACAGGTGGTCTAGCAATCACTGAGTATTTCATGTTTTTTAGTTCAACATCAAAACCATAAATTGCTTTACCTGTAACCATATCTTTTGCATCGATAATTTTCATATTATCTTTGCCAACATACCGATGCTCAGATTCGGTTTTAATTTTTAACGTGGCTTTATCAGGGATCGGGAGTGTTGCTGCAATTTCAACTAAATCAGAAAAGTCTAAAACTTGTGAACTGTCTTTCAGTTTTGCTTGATGATTATAAATGGTGACGTCCGAGGGTTTTACCTTCCATACTTTTGCTGCCGCATTTTGTAGCATAGTTCTTGCGGTTGCTCCCGCTTCTTTAAGGCGAAAATAAAAACGTCTAACGCTTCTGGAACCATCAGTGTTTTGACTACCGTATTTAGAATCTCCCAGTGCTTGCTTTACTACTACTCTATCCCAATCACATTCCATTTCATCGGCAACTAACATTGGTAGTGAGCTTTTTATGCCTTGTCCCATTTCTGAACGGTGAGACATGATGGTGACAGTTCCCGCTTTATCCATTGAGATGAAAACATCTGGATCAAATAGACTTTTATTGGAGTTTTTAGAAAAGGCAGATGCTGAAGATAATTGAATACCAATGACTAAACTTGAACTAGCAATGGCGGTGTTTTTTATAAAACTTCGACGAGTCACATTTTGAATGATCATCTCATCTTGAACTGTTGGCTCGCTATTTAACGCTACTTCAGCATCATCTAGGGGAACAATTCCTATATTTTGAAGAAAGTTCATATCGCTTCTCCCTATTTAACTTCAGTTGCGAGTTTTGCGGCTAGATGGATTGCATTTTTAATTCTTGGATAAGTACCGCATCGACATATATTGCCAGACATCGCTTGGTCAATATCATCGTCAGTCGGCGAAGCATTTTTGCTTAACAAGGTAGCTGCCGACATGATTTGCCCACTTTGGCAATAACCACATTGAGGAACATTGAGTTCCATCCATGCTTTCTGTAATGGATGATCGGCATTTTCAGACAGTCCTTCTATAGTCGTAATTTCCTGACCTACAGCGGCGCTAACAGGTAATACGCATGACCGGGTCGCTTCGCCGTTAATGTGTACTGTACAAGCACCGCATAGACCTTTACCGCAACCATACTTACTTCCAGTCAGCTTAACGATATCACGAAGAGCCCAAAGCAATGGCATATCGCCAGAAACATCTAGTTGCTGAGTTTTACCATTTATTTTAAGTTCAATCATCTTATTCTCCTTACTAGCGGGTTTGATTTATTTTATGAATTCAGTTCTTTATAGTTCTTCTAAATAGAGATTAAAGGTATGTAAATCTTCATCTGTGTCTAAGTCAAATGTGGCATCATCTAATTTGACTATTTCTACATCTTTTGAATATTGTTTCAATAGCGCTTTAGCGCCTTTTTCTTTTAACTGCAGTAACTTATCATAATAGAATTCTGAAAAAATTGCAGGTGCACCAATGGTTACTTTGTTAGAGCTTGTGTTTGTGCTTTTCTCATCGCCTACCGCTGACCCGGTTTCAACATATTGACTAGCTACGATACCTTTACTGGATTTTCTCCAAACTTCAATTAAGTTAGAGTAGTCATTCATTGCTAAGCGATATTGATCGCACTGCATAATCATAACACCATCGATCTCTGGTTTATTGTTATCTTCAGAGTTGTCGCAGTAATGTTTTACACCTAATGCGATGGATGTGCCCATACCAATAGGCCAATTTGGATTAAAAAGGCATTTATCTTCTTCTACTTGAGACGTTAATTTTTCTTGGTTATAACCCAAGATTGTTATTGTAAAAGGACTCAATTGTTTAGCTATTTCAAAGCTATTTCGAAGAAAAGTTTTTCCTTCGATTTCGACCATTTGTTTCATATGACCTAAACGTGAAGAATTTCCTCCCGCAATTAAAATGATGCCGACCCTACCTTTTTTAACGCTAGCCATGTTTTAAATCTCTATACGAGAAACAATATAACTTTGATCACCAAATTGAAATTGGTGTGCCGTTTCGCCTATATGCTGTTGATACACTTCTAGCGCTTTAGGTAATCCTTTAAGTGTTGTTATCACCAGTATTTCAGTTAGCTCGTTAGACGTTTTTTCTAACTCTATTTTAACCGATTGACAATTTACTCCAATACAACGGAAATTAATATAGCCTTTAGAATTAGGTTTTCTTTGAGCAACCTCATACTTTTCATTTAAGAAAGTAACGGTTTTAATATTGGATTCTTTTGGTATGTAAATTCGGACTTCTCGTAAAGTGTTAATTTGATCTGTCGATTGTATAATAAATTGAGCGCTATTATTTTGTTCATCACTTGTAGAGTTTAAGATTTCTATCTGGCTAGGTTGTATGTTTTCACTGTCCGATTTTTTGTAATAAAGATTATAGTTAGACCAAGGTAAAATTGAACCTAATGTAGGGGAGTCAAGTGCTTCGAATAGTGTTTCGGACGGCTTGTTATTCTTATCACCGGCGAGAACAAATGCACCGATTACATCATCTTGCAAATAATAAACATTGATCCGCTGTTTTGATATTGAATCAAAGCTAGGTTGAACTACTGTCCAACTTGTTCCTATAATAAAAGTTGCCAGCAAAGTTACTTGGATTCGTTTTAGTTGACGATTGCTATTGATAGTTAATGTAGGCAATAAACCAATCATGATAAAGGCAAACATAATGCCTAACGCCACTGTCATGTTGTAAGTCACCATAATTTCTAACGTATACACAATTGGCATAAATAATATGGCAATAACAAGCGCACTGATAACAAAATGAAGACTGAGTATCGATGGCTTAACTAGTTTTAAACAATATGGATACAAGAATAAAATCAGGATCGATATCGCGCTAGGGATTAAAAATAAGAAACTGATGCCAACTATAAAATAACTAGATGCAATACTTAAAATGATCCAACAACTTACTAATCCAAGCATAACGCTTAAAGCATCGCAGTTTTTCAGCAATAAACGACCTAAAAATAATGTTGTTAAAGATAGCAATGACCAAAGTGCTATTTGTATAGGAAAGCTATTGATTAACCAGGGTTGATTTGTCGCAGATATACTTGTCACGCCTAGTTGTAATAAATATCCCATGACTGGAAGTATGATTAAAAAGATAAAAAATGAATAAACACCACGTCGCATRGATTGTTTGCTTAAAGTGACAACTTTAGAAAGTCGAGTGATACTAAAGATAAACAAAATCAGTAATAATATAGATGCAGTTATACTAGTAGATTCCTGCCACTCTAAAGAGAATAATCCCAAAATATCCGTATAAACTAAATTGCTTTCTGCGAGGTTTGGATCATTTAAATTTTGATCTTTAATCGTTTGCAGAATTCGCCAAACATTATCGCCATGATGTTGAATTGTTGCTAATTCTAAGTTAGCCAAGTTATCAAGCGGTGTATGGTAATGTGTTAGTTTTTCTGCGTGGGCAAAGTTTAAACCTTGTAAACCGTGTTTCTTAAAAATAGTTAAATCAGTATCATTAGGTAATGCTTTGTAAACCTCGTAAAAGAGAGAGCTACTTAATACTTTAGGCGATTGCTTTAAGTATTCTTGAACTAACCAGCCACTATTTTCACCAGTTTCAAACATCACGCTAGAACCTTTGCTTCCACGAGCTTCAACATTGATGGCTAGTTTTAATTTTTTAGCGAGAGGGTGTTGCTGCATAAATGCTTTTGCACCAAATAAGCCGTATTCTTCACCTTCGTTAAATAATAAGACGATGGTATTTTTTTGTTGAGGCATTGTGGATAATAGTCGTGCAATTTCTAACATTGTAGCGACAGCGACTCCTGCGTCACTTGCTCCAGGTCCTGCATCAACCGAATCATAATGTGATGAAATAAGGATCCCCGTCGGTTTATCAATTGACAGATCTTTATTTGAGCCATCAATAGCGACAATAATATTTCTTACTTGAGTACATCGGACACCTCGATTCTTATTGTCATTACAGATGGTTGCTTCTTGAATTTCTTCTTGATAGCCAAGTCCCCGTAATACTTTGACTAATCGTTTTTCAGTTTGCCTGATTTCAGGGCTATCTAATGGGTGAGGCGTTTCATCTGCGAGAACATCACTTAACATCTGTTTTGCACTGATCGCTGAAAATTGAGTATCTTGATCTGCCGGGGAAATATCAGAGCTAGGATTTAAATTCCATCTTATAAAGCTAGCTAAACAAACCAATAGAATTAACGTAATGATTAAAGGCGTTGAAGTGAGGCGTTCAGCAGGTTCGTCTTTATCCATCATTGCCTGATGATCGGTCATAGGTAACTCCACAATTATTCTGTTTATTCTGAGCGTTCGAGCTATTTTAGGGATTATTCTCTCACAAATTGCGCTTTGGTGGTAATATCGCGGAATTGATATTTCATCTAACAAATAAGACCTAAATTGAACACTCCCATACCAAGCCCAATAGTCGCAAATAGCGCTAAAAACCCCATTAGATACTTGCCTTTATTTGCCGCAATTTCAGCCGTGACGCCGTTAGCTATTGATATGTATTTACCGGCTATGCCGAAAATCGCAGAGAGTCTAAATACAGATATTGGTCTTTTACAAAATAGTCTAAGTATTTATCTGTTTGCCTATGCACTTGGTATGTTTATCTTTGGACCTTTGGCGGATAGTATCGGTCGGAAAAAAATGCTGATTATTGGCCTATCTGGCTTCACTATTTTTAGCTTGTTAGTCGCTTCAAGTACGACTGGCGATGAATTTTTAATTTATCGATCGTTACAAGCCATTTTCGGTGGTGCGTCAACATTAGTCATTCCAGGAACTATTCGATTACTCTTTGGCAAAGATACAGTCAAAGGTTTGTCCTATGTATCGTCGATTATGATGATTGCGCCCATGTTAGCACCCACTATTGGTGGGGTTATTTTAGAAGTGACCGAGTGGCGAATGATATTTTATGTACTTGCCATGTATTCGGTGGTGATATTGTTGCTATGTTTAAGATACTTTCCTGACTTAGAGCAAAAATCAATTTCTGTCTCGTCATTTAAGCAACTTTATTTGGCCAGTTATAACCGAATACTTTCTAACAAAAGGACAAGAAGATATTTAATCATTTCTATGTTGGCATCTTTTACCTTTTTCACTTACTTAACGGGGATTTCTTTTATATACATTACAGTATTCGGTTTGTCGGAATCGATGTTTGGAATTTTATTTGGGATTAACGTGTTGGTGCTAATCTTTGCCAATTTAACCAATGCAAAAATTGCGGTTAAGTTTGGGGCTAATAGGATGATTTCAAGYATTTGGTTTATTGCATTTGTGTTCAGTAGTTTTTTATTGATGAGTGCTTGGCGAGAATTAGATTGGATTTATTTAGTGCTAGGGTTAATCCCCTTAATGGGATGTTTAATGGCAACCATTATTAATACTGATACGGAAATATTAAAAGAGTTTGCACAACATACTGGAACGGCAACGGCAGTAATTGGAACTTTAAGATTTGGAAGTGGTGCGATAGCGGGGCCTTTGTTGGCTTTCTTTTATGATGGTAGTGCTATGCCTTTTGCAGTATTGATATTTTCTGGAATTATATTAATTGGAATTGTTCATTTTTCTAGAAATAATACTGTCAAATAAATGCTTCACTTGGCTATCACCAAAACCATAAATTGGCTCTCTTTTACAAAACTCTCTAAATATTAGAGAGAAGTCTTCCGTTTGTAATTCTTTCATAATATTCAAAATAGCTTGCTCTAGTCTTCCTAGTTTTCCATCTTTTGGAATTCTATCGATATGGGCATTTATAGCTGGCAGAAGGAATGGGTATTTAGCATTTAATTTTATTGATTCTTCCAATAGCCTAGCGAACTCTTCATTTCTATACAGCTCCCAGTATTGACTTAAAGTATCGAATTCTGATTCTGTAATTTTAATTTTATTGCTAAAGGATTCAATTAAAGATTCGGTGTCCATTCCTCCAAATCCATATTGGTTTTCTTTATTGGGTAGAACTAGATAGACATTTCGAATATTAGTTTGTTGTTTTATTAGATAAAGTACAAACCAGAAATTAACCTGACAAAATAGATCTTCTTCAAACCAAAGGTTAACTTCATCTTTATTGGAAAGGTCTTCAATTTTATCTAGTTCAGTGACTACTTTGTCGAAGTAGCTTTGTTGAGTGACCTTGTAGGTTTTGCTTATGAATTTTGCTCGGTTGTTGTAGAAATCTTGTAAGCAGGTTCCGTGGATATTACCTTCGACTAGACATTCATTGGTGATGATTAATTCACCTGAAATTTGTTTAGGGAACTGTTGTTTTAAGGCGGAGCCGTTTAGGATGTGGTATGAGTTCATTTTTATTTGCTACTAGAAAAAATCAAGAGAATACCAAGTGGATATAAAACCCAAATAGCTAACATAAGGTTTTTATGAAATGTCAGTCGTTTCAATTCAGATGGACTTGACTCAATACCGATCGCTTTAAGTAAATTAGGGTAATCATCAAAATGTTTGTTAATCCAGCCTACATCGTAGCCCTTTTTTTTAAGAGTAATTTTAGTACGATACCAGATTACGTTTGAAACGAGGATCAGCAGGGTTCCAAAATATACAGAGACTTGAGCTAAAGTATTTTCCATATCAATTTATTTAAAGTTCGTTTAATGCAGGGCTTATTGCCACTGAAGCTTCAGGTCTCTTTGAGATTGGGCGCAATCTCTGAGATATAAATTGATAAGACCTTGATATGGTAGTCCTTTATCTTCAGCCATATTTTTAAAATACTTAATGGTATCTTCGTCTAAGCGAATTGTAATTTGTTTCTTAAGCTTTTGGGCGTAAGGATTTGAAACAGATTTAGAAAAATCATAATTTTTACGCATGTCTGTGACCCTCATAGGTTTTTCGTTCTTGCTTATCCGCTTTACGAGCTGAGATTATACGAATAGAATTTTCTACTCTAATACAATGGCAGACGACCAAAAGGCGCGAGTGAATACTTGTACCAAGAAGAATAAATCGATCCTCATCATCAGAATGGTCAGGATCATGAATTAAACGGGCAAACAGATCTGTAAATACTGTTTTAGCTTCATCAAAGGAAATTCCATGCTTTTCTTCATTCGAAACATTTTTATTGATATCCCATCCAAAAGATAGCTCACTCATAATTACATTATACCTACAATGTAATTATAGTCAATTAAGGGTGGGTCGAAGATAGTTAACGCAAAATTAAGATATACACTTATTTTGCGACGTTTTCCAGTTCGTCCTTACTTGCGACAAAAATGGCAATAAAGGCAATCATTCCTGCATAGCGAAAAGCTGACTCCAGAACAGGACCTCGCATGCTTTCTGATCGCCATAACTCGAACCATCCTTCAGCGACCACAACAAACCCACCATATAACATAAACATGGAAATTGCACATCCAGCCAATGCAATTTGTTTTGCAGACTCAAATGATGCGATGTCGATAGCTTGTGCTCGCCACATTCTTAGAGCGCCAATTGAACACATTATTCCTGTTGTTAACTTTGAAACCAAAATAAATACTGCGCCCATCCAGATAATTATTGGGTTAGATGTGGCTTGAAAACTTGATTCACCATCATCAAAGGTAGTCATGGAGGTTGTTGACAGAACTGCTTTTATTGTGCCGTTCCAATTGGCTAGGTTTTGGTAGGCGCTTATGAATCCCCATAGTGCGACAGTGATAATAAGCAGTATTTTTATTTTTGGTAACATTAGTTTCTTCCTTTAAATAGATTGTGTTCGTCTATTATTTTAAAATCGTTTCGTAGCGCTTCGCTTTCCTACGACTGTTTTTCGCTCCTGCAAAAACAGCATACAGTCCATCCATGGACATAAGTTACTTTTGTCAAAAGCAACAAAAGTAGCCAAAAATGCTTTTAGCGTTCCCACTAGGGAGTGGAGCTAGTCTAGTTTAACCTTTTCTATTACATTTTCGATTTTCATTTGCTCTTGAGAGGTCGTACAGATATTATTTAGTCCAAAATTTTCAGGTAATATTTAGTTTTTTTCTCTCATATCGACTCAACATACTTTGATTCCCAATTAATCCGCCTTGATGAATATACAAAATATTCTTATGAGGACTATCTTTCAAATAATCCAATAAACAACGCCATCCAATCGGATCATAAAGTAGATCAAATTCAATATTTGTTTGTTGTTTTAGATCTGACCAAAGATCATAATGTTCTTTATAGAGTTTGCCGAAGTGATATTTCTTTTTTGTGGGTAATATTTTTGGCCAGTCCATAGGATCGTCAGATAATTCTGAAAACTGCTTTCTTAAATATTCATCATCTCCCACACAAGCACAGGTAACAATAGATAAATTTAACTTTGAATGACGTAAAAATGAATTAAGGTAGAGGGACGTTGTACCTGTTCCAGATGGAAGCATTATTAGAAGGTTATCGATGTTCTCTGTGTGACAATAGTTTTGTATTTCAGTAGCCAGCTTCTTTATTCCGTATTTTGCTTGTTCGCAATGTCCGCCTTCAGGAATGAGCAGAGTTGTATCTGACGATTTATTTTCTTTGTTTTGGATGAAATTGTTAATTGATGAAAAATTGTTATCTCTGTCTTCACTTTCCCATGAGAGAACTCTTGCACCTAGTTGTAAAGCTTTTGCGTAATTTCCAATCGGATTCTCTTGTAACCATTTTGGAATGTTATGAACGTAAAATTCTAATTGCCATTGTTTTAATTTGGCTAAAGCCGCCATAGAACAAAGTGAATTAGATTGGATTGAGCCATAACTCACTAATTTTTTGATATGTGGAAAGTTATTCTCAAGAAAGTAACTCAACTTTCTCGCCTTATTGCCTGAAAAATATTCGTCTAGAAGATCATCTCGTTTTATTAAAAAATCAGAATCTGCAAAGCTAACAAGCTCAATAGGGGATGATTCTAATGCTAGCTTTCGAGTCATTATTTTTTAGTTAATAGTGACTTAAATAGGAATAGCATTAATCCAGCCCAAACAACAACTGCAACATAAAGCATTCCTTTTGATAAATATAACAGTGGCTTAAATTCAGATGAAAGAGCTAGATTATACGTTGCGACTGCGTACATACCTAAAGGAAAAACAATGCTCCATTGCATAGGTTCATACTTGAGAGGGACTTTATTATAAACATGTTTCCATAAACCGATGATAACCAGTAACGGGATCCACCATGTCGCCCATGTCCAAAGCATGATTGATAATAGTTGCACAACAGGTCTTAAATCAGCCAAAAGGGGAATCACAGGGTCAGTTAACAATAAGCTACTACCAGCATTTGCGCTAATAGCGGCTGCTCCCATGACGACCCACATAAGAGGAGAGTAGTCGCTTGATTCCATATTCATAAAGAAAATTCGATAGCAAAATAAAGTGACAAAAATGGCATAAAAAATCATGCCGAGAGACCAAAGCATATGAATTTCAACCATCATATAAGATGCGTATTCACCTAATTCGCCAGCTATTTTTGTTCCTAAAAGCACTAAAGATTGTGTACCAACGATTAGAATCAACCAACCGCCATGCACTACTTTGACCTCTCTATCTTTATGGGCGAAACATAGTGAGGCGAAACCAAAATACATCAGCGTAGACCAATATAAAAAAGAAACAATCCAACAAGCTATGGCAAGCTGTATAAATCCCTTATGAAACATTAAAATACCGCAAATATTTGTGGCGGCTACAAAGGTAAAGAATATGAAGGTCGTTTTAGGATTGGTTAGGTTTTCTATAACAGCTTTGGGAAACCGAATGAGTCGCCAGGTATATAAGAAGGTCAATACAAACCAAGTTAGAATGGCTAGTACTAAGAGAACTTCAGAAATAATCAAATAACCTTGCAGCCCTAAAGCAATCGAGATGATCCCTGTCGCCATTGTCATTGCGAAATAGCCAGGGTAGAGGTTTTTTAACCAAATCTTATTTTGATCTGACATTCTTGTCGTTTACTACAGGAAAATTAATAGTAGCTTAGAATAACCGAACATTTATATTTCGCCAATAGATTCAGAGCTAATATTACAGAAAATTCTATAATATTAGCCTTAGAATTGACTTGAATCAAAGTAGAATAGCTATTGATGAGCAGTTAGAGTTTAGGACTAAGTTTTTTATAAGTAAAAATTGCGATTATTATCCATACACTTGACCTTAAAATCATCGCAATAATTGTGCGCGATTCATATAATCCGTCATTAAGAATAGTTAATCCTAATATCACGAAAATTAAGATAGTCAGCATTGCTATTGTTCGTGAGAACAAGACGCTCCAATATTTTTTAAAGAATATACCTATGCCGGTAATGACATAGAAAAATCCTGCTAAGAAATTAAACCAAACGACAAAGTTTGCATAATTACCGGCCTCTATACGGGCTATGCCATTAATGAAAATGACTTCTCCACCAGACTTTATTGTTAGCAAGCCGAATATTATTGCGACTAGCGCTACTAATATAAAACTGAAAGAAGGTTTTATTTTTTCTTGATACATTATGATACCTATAAATGTTTGAATTTAAGTAATTACACTTATTATTTGAATTCAATATGGAAATCACTATATAAAATTTACTTTCCTATCCGCCACTACCAGTTTCCATCGGAGAATTGATAATGTCGTCAAACTCTTCTTGTGTAAGGTGAAGAGGAATATAAGTTATTCCTTGTTTTTCTATATTAGAAACAAAAGATCGTAAATGATTTCTAGAACCTTTCATCAAGTTATCAAATATTAAAGCAATATCTTGATTGTCGCTTTCAACTAATCTAACTTGTAAGTCAATAAGATCGACTTCTTCAATTTCGGCACCTGCCATTAAAGCGTCAACCATAGAGTTTTGGCCAATTGCAATTAGCGAGTCATACAAACTTTGCAATTCTATATTTTCAAAAATACCCGCCACATCATTTGCTATAGGATCAACCAATTGATATCTGTCTATTAAAAGTAGTAGGGCGTCCATGTGAGTCTGTTCTGCGGATGAAATATTATCGAATATTTTTTGATTCCATAATTGAAAAAAAAGATCGTATGCATCTCTCGCTAACTTCTCTTCTTCCCTCATGAAAATGATAGCGCTTGATTCGTTTTCCGACAGAGTTTCAATGGGTAAATTTGCAAGGTCTGCAGATAAGCTATCTAGTTGAAAGCCTGTGTTCTCCAATTGATTGGATTGCTCTGAAACATTGGAGGCTGTATCTTCTGTATCAGAGTTACAACCTATTGTTGTTAATAAAATAATAAAAATGAAAAAATTAATTGTYTTATTCATRTGAAYCTCTCAAACAYAYATTAGTAARTKCTAATATAATGGAGRTTCACAATAAATACCATGTGACATACTGTCGCATAGGCTCTTTGTTTTTATTCGTTCACTTCCGCTTTCGACTATCCTTGAAAGTGAACATTCGAATAAAACTCTTTATTTAGCTAACACTTTTGAAACTCTTTGTTTGAATTGACTATGACAAGATTGGCAACCATCAATTAGCTCGTGATAATTAGCAACAACACTTTCCATATTTTTATCTTTGGCCGCTTTTGCTATTTCAACCGCTGTATTGTGTACCTTGCCATCTAACCCTTTAAATTTTGGCATTTCTGTTCCTAAGTATCCGATGACTTTTTTCATAGTATTCATACCAGGGTTTGGATGATCGGCAATGTTCTTGGCTGCCTGCTCGATCTTTTTAAAGTCATCATAAAAAATCCCTTCATTTAATAATTGAGTATCTTTTAATAAACCTTGCATAATTAACTTTAATCGATTTTCTGACGGATGGTTATTCTTTTCTTGGACTGAAATACTCCCTTCGTGAGCGGAAATACTTCCAATATTTAAAATGATTATAGATGCTAGTAAAAATAGTTTTTTTGTATTCATATTCATAGTTTCTCTAGTTAGATGTAAAATTAAAGTCGGATTCAATATTTTAATATCTTCATTCACGTTTGTTCTGTATAACCAAAATCTTCCAAGACAGAATACAAACAAGGTATAACAAATAGCACTAATAAGGTTGAGGTCGCAATGCCAAAGACAATGCTAGTGGCTAATGGAATAAGTATTTGCGCTTGTAAGCTAGTTTCAAACAAAAGCGGTGACATGCCGACTATTGTTGTTAATGAAGTTAATAAAACGGCTCTAAAACGATCATAGCTAGCATGAGCGGCTGCCTCGTGAACTGACAAACCATTTGCGACATGTTTTTTTACAAACTCGACCAGTAAGATTGAGTCGTTTACGACGATACCTCCTAGTGAAACGAAGCCCATCATTGAAGGCATTGTAAACTGCATTCCCATAATTAAATGACCCCAGATAACGCCAATTAATGCCATCGGGATCGCCGCAATAACGATTAAAGGTTCTACGTAACTTTTAAATTGAAAAGATAGAAGAATAAAAACACCGAACAAGCCGAGAATAAAAGTTTTCATCATCGATTGTTGTGTAGTACCTGCATTTTTCACTTCACCTTCAAAGGAGTAAGTTAACTCGGGATACTTTTTTTCAAAAATAGGAACCCAACGTTTACTTACATCGTCCAATAATTGTTTAGTATTATTTTTATCCACATCGATATCGCCGTAAACAGTGACGGTTCTTTGATTGTTGACTCGACTAATTCTTGAGTAACTTCGAGTTGAAATTATATCGGCAACACTAGCAAGAGGTATCACTGCTTTAGTTTGTGGATGAATTATGGGGAAGGTATCAAAATCAATATATTGGTTTCTTGATTGTCTATCTAGTTTTACTGTTACTTCAAAAGTATCTAAATCAACATTTGTTTCGCTGATTTTGTTTCCTTGATAGGCGGATCGTAATTGACTGGCAATTGTTTGAGCATCTAGCCCCATGTTTAACGCGCCCGGTTTTAATGTGATTGAAAATTCTGGCTTGCCGGGACGTAAGTCATCAATTAAGTTTTCGACTCCAGGATATCCTGAAAGCCAGTTTTGTAGTTCAAAAGATGCTTGTGAAAGTTGTACTAAATCGTCACCTTGCAATCGTATTTCTATTGGTTGACCACTTGGACCAACGGTAGGCTCTTTAAATGAAATGGATTGAGCTTGAGGTATCAGTCCTGTATTTTTACGCCATGAACTAATAAAATCGATTAGACGTGTATTTCGTTTTTCTGCAGTTAATAGATCAATCGTAATGGTTGCTAAATGTGGCCCCATTTCATAGGCATCCGCATTTTCGTTATAGCTCACATTGATTGCTCTAATAAGATCGTCATTTTCTTGTTGTTGGAATTCGATTTTTGTTTTCTCTAAAGCGAGCAGTAATTTTTCTACCACTTTTTCGGTTTGAGATAACGGTGTACCGGCAGGCATTAGAATTCTTGCTTGCGCCATATCACCTTCGATAGACGGAAAAGCAGAGAACTTTAAAACGCCCGATACGAACATACTGGCAGAAAATAAGAAGACAAAAATAACACCACCCAGAAATCCATAGCGGTATTGAATGAGTTTTTTTACTAATCGAAAAAATCGCTGTCTAAATGCTTCAAACCGTCTTTCAAATTCTATTCTAAATGCAGACTCTTGCTTCTTTTTTGCATGAGCCAATGAATGGTTAAGGTGATGAGGAAGTATTAAAAATGCCTCGATCAATGAAACGGTAATAACGGTCAATAATACTATCGGAATGACTTTAAGGATCTGACCTAAATCACCTTCAATAAAAACTAATCCAAGGAATATACAAAGCGTGGTTAGGAATGAAGATATAACGCCTCCAGCTACCATCTTAGTTCCTTGCACAGCAGCATCAAGAGGAGACAGACCCTTTTTAATATGGCTACCTATGGATTCTGAAATAACGATTGCATCATCCATGAGTATGCCTAAAGACAAAAGTAGAGCGACCATAGAGAACATGTTGATTGAAATTCCCATATGGCTCAGAAAGAATAGACTCGCAAGAAATGAAACGGGTAAACCCATAACCACCCAAAAAGCGTAGCGCAGAGTAAAAAATAACCACATCACCGCAAACACTAAAATAAGCCCTTGCCAAGCATTGTTCACTAAAAGGTTGATTCGATCTTTGACTATGCTAGTGGCATCTTGAGTAAGTTCCAAATTAATACCTTTTGGTAATTTTGCTCGTTCAACTTTCAGCATCTCTTCAACAGCTTCTAATACGCGCAAACTATCATCGGTGGTA
Organism: Kangiella sp.; assembly: GCA_002733465.1. Taxonomy (GTDB): domain Bacteria; phylum Pseudomonadota; class Gammaproteobacteria; order Enterobacterales; family Kangiellaceae. Next base: position 9,969 of record NVVT01000008.1, on the reverse strand, counting down.
TTTTTGTTTATTTTGAATAAGGCAGCAGGTTTTCCATTAAATAAAACGTTTTGTTCTGCAAATTCAAATGTATCACTGATTTTTGCGATATCACCTAAGCGAACTTCATTGCCATTTTCACCGCTKGCAATAATTAAATTTGCTAAATCTGAGGTATGTCTTCTTTCATCGGTAAAACGTAATTGAATTTCTCTAAAATTAGTTTCGATAGTACCTACAGGAAGATCGATATCTTGTTTACCGATTAGAGTGGCGATATCTTGCATACTTAAAGCGTAGCGGCGTAAATTGTAATCAGGCACTTCAATTAAAAGTTGTCGTTCCGAAAAACCTGATATTTCCACTAACGGAATATTCGGATTTTTTAAAAATGTTTGTTTGAGTTGTTCCGCGAGTCTCTTCAATTCTGGACGTGGCATATCTGCCGTCAGAGCGATTGAAATAACATTTTGGGTTCGACCAAGTTCTGAAACTGTCGCAAGTTCTGCCTCTTTTGGAAAATCGCTAATACCGTCAACAGCACTGTTAATATCGTCCATGAATTTTTGGAAATTGCCTTGTTCAAACATTTTAACGGTCATTAGTCCGAGATTTTGTCTAGCTTGACAACTTTTTTCTTCGACAAAACTAATACCGTCTAATGCATCCTCTAAAACTAAACAAATCCCTTGTTCAACATCGGATGGGGTTGCACCTGGATAGATGACTCTTACTTCTGCGGAGTAGGCTTTTACCTCTGGAAAGGTTTCTCGTTTTAAATCTGGTAACGTTGCGATACCTATTGCCATCAGCAATAGCATAAGTAAATTACTAGCGGTTGGATGAGCCGCGAAAAAGCGGATCATTTTGTCACTCCTAATTTTGTGTCAGTTAATTTTTCTACATCTAATAAAGTATCCATTTTTATAATGGCAGTTTTATCAATAATAGGCGTTAATTGCATTCCATCAACCGCAGGAAAAACATCGGAAGTGATGACTCGGTCGCCACTTTTTAATATATCTTTAACTAAAATTAATTCACCTTGGTATTGTATATTAGCTAATGTGATTCTTTTAAGTTGGTCATCTGCATTGATGATATAGATCTGATCTTCGTGCATGGCGTATCTAGGGATTGCAATTGTTTGAACGGCTTCACCTCGTAAAAATACTTTCATGTACATACCCTCTAACAATGGAGGTCTGATACCCGGCTCAATATTTTTATAACTGCCTTCTACGGTAACGATAACACCAACTGTTCTACTTTTTGGATCGAGATCGTCAGTAAATCTTTCTACTTTAGCCGACCAGCCTTTAAAACCACCGCCAGCTTCCTCGACTACGGCTGTTAAGCCCAAAGATTCTAGAACCTTAGACATACTGGGTATTTCTTTTATAGCTTTGAAGTCAACTTTATTTTGATCAAAGCTACGGGTAAATGAGCTAAATTGATTGATTGGAAACTGTGCATTAATCATGATTTTTTCTAAACCCGATGCATCAAATAGTTGAGATCCCGTTGGCATGTATTGATGAAGTTCGGTATAAACCTGACTAATTCGGCCATTGAATGGAATTTTTACTTGAGTTCGCTCTAAATCTCTCTCGCTTTTAACAAGTTTTGCTTTAGCGATTTCCAATTGGGCTTTCATTACTTCTAGAGTTGAAGGAAGTGTTGTTTGCTTATTTTTAAGTTGTTGCATTTCTTGTTTTTGCTGTAGTAGATTTTGTTTTTCAGCATCAAGGTTTGATTGAGATATAGCGCCTGTTTTACGAAGCTTTCTTAATCTTGAATATTCTTTCTCTCTTACTTTGAGTTTTTCTCGAGCTAACTTTAACTCCAGTTCATTATTTTCTATATTGATTTCCATTTCGGTTAAGTTTGCTCTATTAGCTAATAAATCGGCGTGTGATTGTTTCAATTGCAATAAATAGTCTTTATCATCGATTTGAATAAGCAAAGTATCTTTTGCGAAAATTTCACCCTTTTTAAGTAATGGATTAATGTAAGTTATTCTACCCGTGATTTCTGCTTTAGCTTCAAGACTGACATCAGGTTTAACCGTGCCATAACCAATGATTTCTGGTTTAATGAGTTGTCGCTTAACTTCAATATAACTGACTGGAATACTCGGTCTTTGAGAATCATTATGAACCATATCGGGTTGTAATTTAATGATGAGAATCATTGTGATCAGGCCTGCGCCAGCAATCAATAACAATGATTTCCTTGACGATAAAAACCTTTTAACCATCGGTTTGTTTTTAGACCATAAATTTTTTAAGACGTTTGAATTTGATTTCATAATCAACGTTACCTATTTGTATTTGATTTTTTCATTTGTATCAAAAATGCTTTAACCACAACCATTAATAAACATTGCATAAACATGTTCGCTCCATGCGGGATTTGATAGTTCTTCATCGCTAATTTCCCAAGCTCGCTCTCTTACTTCTCGACCGACAAATGGCATAATGATCATCGATACTAAAGAAAAAGCAGCATATTTTGCTTTTTTATCATCTGTTATCTTTGTGTTGTTTTTAATCAATTGAGGTAATATTTTTGCCATTCGTTTGGGAAACATTTCTATGAAAGCGCTCCCTAATTCTGAGTTGTCTTTAGAAAATTCATCATGTATTAGTCTAGCTAAACCGGTATTTTTAGTTAGCATTTTCAGCATAAAATGAATAAATTCTTTTATCGGTTCTTGCCGAGTCGATATTTGCTTCATATTAACAAAGTGCTGTTGTGACATTCTTTCAAGCAAAGCTAAAAAAAGTCCTTCTTTGTTTTCAAAATAGTACCTTATCATGGCTGAATTCAGCTCAGCATGTTCGGCTAGATCTCTAATAGTTACATCTCTATACGGCTTTATTGACAACAATGCTTGCGCCGCATCAAGTAGCTTTTCTTTTTGTAATAGTTGTTTAGTCGGATCGGCAGGCCGACCTCGTGCAGGGACTTTAGACATGAGTTTCTAGTATTTATCGCTATTTAATTAATCAACCGTGTAATTAAATAGCAAGTTAAGGCAAAGATCAAGTTTATATGTCTATTTAATGAAGTTCTGGCTTGCCAATACGCATTCCACTCAAATAAAACATTGTAGTAATATGCTCAATAAATGATATTGAATAAGTCTAAACTATAAATGACCCATAGAATTAATCGGTGAGCTCCAATATCTTACATGAGCATTTTTACAAACTTTTCTTAATGTTTCTAAGATTAATGTTTCTTGAGTTGAATGATGTATTATTTCAAATCTTTGTAATTTACGATAGCCCTGTACCTGCTCGCTAATATCGTATTGGCTATGAGTTTTACTGTATCCGCCAATTTCACTAAAATTGAAACCAGAGATACACTCTAAAGACATCAGTGTATCGACCAAATCATCTTTTATTTCAACGGGCACAATAACGACCAATAATTGATCGAGAGAATTATTTTGAATTGGCATTATTGCTCTCCAATAAGCGGTAAAAGATCGGTAGAAGATATAATGTAGTGATAGTGGAGGTTAATAATCCACCAATCACAACAATGGCCAGAGGTTTTTGTATTTCAGCACCCGGACCAGTAGCAAAGACTAAAGGTAATAATCCAAACATGGCTGTTGTAGCAGTCATTAAAACGGGTCTTAATCGTCTTACGGAACCATCAATAATTCTGCTATAAAGATTTTCAGCAACTAGCTTCGTTTGTTCAAAATAGCTGACCATAACCACGCCGTTTAATACGGCGATTCCAAGTAAAGCAATAAAACCGATTGATGCTGGAACAGAAAGATATTCACCGCTGATATAAAGAGCGATAACTCCACCCATTATAGCAAAGGGTATATTGGCTAATACCAATCCAGCTTTGCTAAGTGAGCCGAACGTTGTAAATAAAATAATGAGAATTAGAAGTAAAGCCACAGGAATAACCATTAACAAATTATTGGTTGCACGCTGTTGATTTTCAAATTCACCGCCATAAACGATAGAGTAACCTACAGGTAAATTAATTTTTTGAGCAACTTTTAATTGTAGTTCCTCTACAAAACCAACAATATCTCTTTCAACTACATTGGTGGTTACCACAGAAAATCTGGCTCCTCCTTCTCTATTGATAATTAAAGGCCCTTCCTTAAACGAGATGTCAGCTATATAGCTAAGAGGTTGTACTGAATGGTCAGGCATCACTAATATTCTATTTTTTAATTCATTAATGGTTGTAATTTCTTCGGAGGAGTTTTTAACAATGGCCATAAGAATAGGTGTTTTAATTTTTCCGTTTATTACTTCCGATATTTGAATGCCCTCTAATTGAGATTTTAAATAACTAGAAAATTCTGGCATATTCATTTTATATTGAGTAGCCATTTCTTTCTTTAATTTAATATTGACAAATTGACCACCTTCAATAATGGATGTTTGAACATCAATACTGCCTGAGACACTCTTAACCATATGGCTAACCTTTTCCGCCATTTGGGATAAGACTTTAATGTTTTCGCCAAAGATCTTAATCGAAACATCTCCAGTACTTCCAGTTAGCATTTCTGATACGCGCATTTGAATCGGTTGAGTGAAACCAAAATTTATGCCTGGAAATTGACTAATGACTTTTCTGATTTCTTCAATCAATTCTTTTTTAGTATTAAAGCGCCATCCTGAAATGGGTATCAATTCCATAAATACATCGGTTTCATTGAGTCCCATCGGATCAAGACCAATTTCATCGGAGCCTGTTCGCGCAACAATCTGTTTTATTTCAGGAATGTTTTTGAGTAAAGCGAGTTCAATTTGATTGTCTATTTCATAGGAAGCCTTTAATGAAATACTTGGAGATTTCTCTAGCTGTACGATGATGTCGCCTTCATCCAAAGTAGGCATAAAGGTTTTACCAACTTGAGTAAATAACACTAAGCTAAGAACTAAAAGTCCAACGGCACTTATTATATATTTTTTCGGTTGACTTAATACCTTGGTCAAACTAGATAAATAGTGTGTTTGTAACCACTTCACTAGTTTGGGTTCTTGACTTGCATTGTCGCTAATCAGAAGAGAAGAAACCATTGGCACTAAGGTTAAAGAAATCACTAAAGCCGAAAACATTGCAAAAACAATGGTTAGTGCAACAGGCGTAAATAATTTACCCTCTAATCCTGACAGAGTTAATAGTGGTGAAAATACGATAATAACAATTAGCGTACCTGAAACTACTGGTACTGCGACTTCTTTGCTCGCTCGATAGATTGTATGAAGGCGAGGTAATGATGATTTTTTGTTTAAATGATTCACGATATTTTCAACTACTACGACAGATGAGTCGACAATCATTCCGATTGCAATAACAATTCCACCAAGGCTCATTAAGTTTGCTGTTAATCCAAATTGTGACATTAATAAAAAAGTGCACAACGCAGCTAATGGCAAAGAAATAGATACCGCAATAGCAGAACGAATATTACCTAAAAATATGGTTAATAAAATGACTACTAGAATAACCGCTTGAAATAGGGCATCAGAAATAGTTTTTATAGCCGTTTCAATTAGCGAACCTCTATCATAAAAAACATTGAACTCTGTACCTTCTGGTAGAGTCTTAATAATGGATGCTAGTTTTTCTTTAACCCCAGCGACAACATCTGAAGCATTTGCATTTTTTAGTGCAATAATTAGCGCTTCAGTTGTCTCTTTACCATCTTTTGTAACTGCTCCATATCTTGGAAGGTGACCAACAGAAACCGTCGCAATATCTTTAAGACGTACAATTTTATTGTCAGCTACTTTTATGACTAATTCTTTTAGTTCTTCAAGATCATTGATTCGACCTTCTGATCGAATGATTAAAATGTCATTGCCTTTTTCAAGTCGCCCTAATCCTGAGTTTAAATTTGAATGGCTAATACTTTCTTCTAATTCGGTAAAGCTTATTTTCTCTTGAGACATTAAAAATGGATTGGGAGAGATAGTGAATGCCTTTGCATAACCACCTAATACGTTGACATCGGCAACACCTTTAACAGTTCTTAATAGGGGGCGTATTTCCCAGTCTAGTAATTGGCGTCTTTGCATTAGAGTTAGATTTGGATTTTCGATAGTGAACATAAACATTTCACTAAGTGGAGTACTCATTGGTGCAACTCCACCGCTTATTTCATTTGGTAAGTCATCCCATATATTGGCTAAACGTTCATTCACTTGCTGTCTAGCCCAATAAATATCAGTGCCTTCTATAAAATCGAGTGTAATATCGGTAATTGCATATTTAGTGGTTGAACGAAGCATCTGTTGGTTAGGGATACCTAAAAGTTCGGTTTCTATTAGACGGGTGACTTGCGCCTCAATTTCTTCCGCAGTCATACCTGGAGACTTCAGAATAATTTTAACTTGTGTGGGTGAAATATCTGGAAAAGCATCAACTGGCAACTCTAACCAAGCTTTGAATCCCAGCCCCATAATCAGTAGGGATACGATCCCAACAAATAGTCTTAAAGTTAATGAAAATCGAATAATTGAGTGCAACATATTACTCTTCTCCTAAGCCCATCAATATACCTTGTACAGCGCTCACGGAAGAACTTAGTATTTGGGCATTAGTTAAATCTACCTGAGAAGATAATAAGTAATTCTTATCAATAGATGTTAGCAATGAAATTTCAATAGGTTTCAATTCACTTTTAGCTTTAACAAATATTTTATCTTTACCATTAATGCTGAATACAGCCGTTTTAGGAACTAAAAAAGCATGTTCTTCAAAAAACGGATAGACCATGATTTGTTGACCTAATAGTAGTGGACACTCATCAGTTAAACTTTCTGTCCATACTTCCACAAAAGCACCGGATGCGATTCTATTTTTCTTAGTTACATTTAATTTGCATAAATTTGATTCAATATAAGATATGTTGCTCACTAAATTTGAGGGTAATTGTAATTTTAGTTTTATTGATTTTTCAGGTACAAAGCTTGCAATGACATCTCCTTCTGAAAAATGTGACTGATTAATCGGTATTGTAAAAACACCAGCTAAAGGCGCTTTTATAATGATTGAATCATCACTTTCATTTATTGATATAATAAGATCATAAAAATGATGCATATGTTCAAACTCTAACATCGTTTCATAATAATTTTTGCTGATAGTTAACCACTTTTCTTCATCGATCAGTTTCTTTCTAAACAACTTCTTATTTCTATTAAGTCGCTTTTCTGTAAGTTCCAATAGTTTTTGAAAAACTTTAAACTCGGAAATAAAATGATGTACTTCGGGACCTCTCAAAATAGCAAATGGTTGCCCCTTTTTAATCAAATCGCCGTTGTTTAAAATGTAATCGATTTGCTGGATATTAGTGGGTGTACTAAGTATAAAAGCCATCCCAACTTGTTCAGCAACGGTAGCAATTAATTGGCTTCCTCGCATTACATCGGTATTAGTTGCTGTAGTATATTCGAGCTTAAATTTTCCTAATTCAGAGATTTGTACATTTTCTGCAATCAAACTGTTAGTAATGAATATAAGTACGATTAGAGTGAGTATTTTTTTCATAATGAAATTCCTGCTGATTGACGTATCATTGCATTATTTTGCAGTTTTAGTAATTGAGTTATGGCGTAATCATTTTTTGTTTCGATTGCTTCAAGCACTCTTCGTAGAATGAGCTCTTGATTCATTTCGTTACCAATTTTAAATTGATCAATTTGTTTCATTATTAATTGGCTCAATTTAACTGAGTCATTTAAAAGTATTTCTTTTTTGCTCAAAAGACGTGATTGTCCATTAAGCTGTTTGATTTGGCGATTGAGCTTCAACATTAATAATTGATAATCCATATCAAATTGTGCTTTGCCCTGACGCCATTCATTACTAGAACGTTGAGAAGTACTTTGTACAAAAGAGAGAGGCACTTCAATAGAAATACCAATTTGGTCATCCGTCACATTGAGAGTTTCCGTATTTTTAGCTGTGAATGACATATTCCAAGGTGCAGCATCGCTACTCGAAGACTGAAGATTTAGGCTTTTTTGCTTCCAGCGATTGAGCAATAATTGCACATCGGGATGATCGGTGAGTCTTGTTTTAACTATAGTCATTTGTTTCTCTGCAATTATTTCAGGCATTTCACTTAACCCGGTAACTAGGGTATATTGCTCCATCCAAGACGTCATTTTTAGGCGACTAGTTAGCATGTCAATTTGAGCTTTATTACTTTCTTTTTGGATGAGCAAAAGACCGTATGCTGATGCTTCTCCCGCATCAATGAGTTTTAATTGATTGTTTTTCAACTTGTGTAAGATATTTTCTTTTTTCTGTAAATAATCGAGTTTCGTTTTTTCAATTTTATAGTTCCAAATGGCCTCTCGTATTAATCCAGAAAGGTGAAGTTTCTTAAGGTTTGTTTGTTGTTGCTTAATCTTGAGATCTAAAGAAGTTAATTTTTGGTCAATATCTCTCTGGAAATTGGATTTGATTGCTAAATTAAGGCTAATCTCAAGTTCATCAGCACTTGTATCTTGTTGCCCTTTTAAATAGTTAAACTTTGCACTGGGTGATGCGGCTAACCAGCTCGAAGTTTGCAATGATGGTATCTTACCGCCTGCCTTCTCTGGATTTATAGAAAGGCTAGATATCAGCGCATCAGACATTGATACGGACTGAATTTTTGCTGCCTCTTTGGTTTGGGGCGTGCCCGTTTGAGTCGAGTTAGCTTGTCCGCTCGCCGAATAAAGAGACATGCCTCCGATGAGGAGATAAACCGCAAATAATAAACTTGCAATCAATAATTTTTCGAGTTTCACTTAGTTAACCTTTTAGGTAAATAATTGTTTTGGCATTCTACAGCTTTGTTAATTAAAAACATCGGACAAATGCCGCCCTTATCCTTATAATGAGTATATAGTACATATGCCCTACGTATATCTTATTGTTTTATATGGACAAATAATGAAAGACAAAATAATTGCTTCAGCACTATCCATCATCATGATTCTTAACTTTTTAGACGTCCTTACTGATATTGAGCTAGGTGTTCCTATTTGGCACATTATTGAAGAATCCATCATTGTGTTGCTTTCTGGTGTCGGGGCTGGTTACCTAATTTATGAGATTCATCAACGAAGTAAACAACTTGCACACCTTGGAGATACTCTTTCTGAGTCAAATCAACATTTAGAAAACATCACTGAAAAGATGAAGTTAGCAAGAAAACAATACAGTGAAGTTATTCATCAACAATTTGGTGATTGGCAAATGACTGAAAGTGAACAACAAGTCGGTTTATTGCTATTAAAAGGACTGAGTTTTAAAGAAATCGCCGCCGTAAGAAGTACTAAGGAAAAGACAGTACGCCAACAAGCTTCAACTATTTATAGCAAGTCAAAACTTGAGGGGCGACATGAATTTTCAGCCTGGTTTTTAGAAGATTTCTTAGCGTAAAATACCACACTAAAACTATTTTTGTTTGCCTAAATTAGTTCAGCTTCTTGCCTTTACCTTTTTCGTGCTCTTCTTTGAAGTGTTTATCGAAACCTTTTGGTTTCTCAATATCTCCTTTAAAAATATAACTCGCTATTTTTTTAAGATCATCTCTAGGAAATGGCATTGGAGGCATTATTTTAAATCGGCGGATTGCGCCTCTCATCAAAGTTTTACTTTCATCTGGTTTTGTAACCCAATCTGCAACTGCTTTAACAAAGGATTGTTCATCGGAGTAGGTATCAATGTAATGTTTTTTTACAGCGATCATCGGTGGCGCAAGACGATTACTTTTACCAGCTCCATTTGATACTCCATGACAGGCTGAACAATAGTTTGTAAATAACTGTTTTCCTTGGTTTACGATTTCTGAAGCGTTAGTTTGTTGATAAGATAAACTTATTACAGCGATTATAAGTAGTCAGCACTTAAAAAGAACTTAACTAATTGATATATAAAGATAAAATTCCTTTTATGATCGACCAATTCATCCGGGAATGTTATAATAGAGTT
>NVVT01000007.1 GCA_002733465.1 Kangiella sp. | reverse complement strand
TTCATTTGAAGCTCTCGTCATGATTAATTAGTTGTGTGGTAACTCCTATTTGATCATGATTTGAGCTTTATTTCAATTTCTTAAGATCCTACCTATGACTTGTAAATGATAGAAAGCGGTTAAACCTTTTTTCTCGCCTATATCGCCTTTGAAACCGATCCTTGATGCATTGTTATTACCGCTTATAGTGCTAGTGCTTCCATTGTCAATGTTATTATAGGAATAGCGGAAGTCGCCATATACGCTGTTTGATTCTGCAAAACTAGCGAAATGTATCAAGCTTGCACTGCAAATAGCTAAACCTTTTAGTAGATTATTCATATAGCTTAAACCTCAAAAAAAATTATGAGTCAAAAATGATTTATTATGGAACACTTAAGAGTCTAGTAAAATTAGATAATATTGCAAATTGCATTCCTTCAAGCCAGTTAGTTTGGTAGACTTAAGGCGTTTTTAGCAAAAAGAGATCATCAATAAATGAGTGGCGATAAACCTCCCTCGACAAACTCAAACTCTGTCAAGACTCGTTCAACCAAGACTAATGCGGTTAAATCGAGTTTCTCAAGACCTTCTTTCGTAAGTGTTATTTCAAAATGGATATCTAGTCTTACCGATCTATTCCATGAAGCACCACAAGATCGGCAAGATCTTATTTCTGTTTTAAAATCAGCTGAAGAAAATTCGCTTATTAATCCAGAGCTTCTAGCAATGATGGAAGGGGTCATTCATATTTCCGAACTTCAAGCGAGAGATATCATGATTGCTCGACCTCAAATGGTCGTGGTTAACGATGAGATGGGCTTTGATGAAATGATTCAGAATATTGTTGAATCTGGGCACTCTCGATTTCCGGTTATTGGCGATAACCGTGATGATATTGAAGGCATCATTTTGGCCAAAGATTTATTGCATTTTAGTGCTGAGATATCCACTGCTCAAAAAAAGAAGCGTAAACCAGCCAAGTTTGCGATTAAAGATTTTTTACGTCCGGCGGCAATTATTCCAGAAAGTAAACGTTTAGATACTTTATTAAAAGAATTTAGAACCAATCGTAGTCATATGGCAATTGTTGTCGATGAATATGGCTGTGTTGGTGGTTTAGTCACCATTGAAGATGTATTAGAACAAATTGTTGGAGAAATAGAAGATGAATACGATATTGAAGGTGATGAAGATGGTATTCAAAAAGTCGCTGAAAATGAATATATTTTAAAAGGCATTACAGATATAGAAGAGTTTAATGATTATTTTTCTAGCCAATTAGATGATGAGGAATATGAAACTATTGGGGGGATTTTATTGCAAGCATTTGGTCATGTGCCGGTCAAAGATGAAGGGTTAGAAATTGATGATTTTAAATTTGAAATTGTGGCTGCAGATACTCGTAAAATAAAAATAATACGAGTTGCAAGAATAAACATTGCAAACCAAACAAACAGAAAGACAAAATGAGTTCTATCAGTAAGCTAAAAACTATTTTTAATTATCCGCTGGTTAAAATTTTGATTGGCGCTTTATATCCGTTAGGTTTTTCGCCAATTGATATTTGGCAAGCGACGTTATTATCTTTGGGGCTATTAGTTTATTTAATTATTGACACTTATCATTTTAATCGTAATTTGCACATCCCTGAAGAAAGAACGTTGGTTAAGAAGGCAATTATATCAACTTGTTTTTTTTGGGGCGTTGGTGCATATGGCGTAGGTACAAGCTGGGTATATGTCAGCATTCATGAGTTTGGAAACGCTGCTTTACCGCTAGCCGTATTAATTACCGCACTATTTGTTTTAGTATTAACTATGGTGAAAGTTGGTTTTGGCTATTTGATTCATCAATTAGTTTCATTATGTGGAAAATCCTTTTTAATATTGATTATTCCATTCGCTTGGGTTGTTTCTGAATTTGTTCTTTCAACTTTATTTAATGGTTTTCCTTGGCTTCTAGCCGGATACAGTCAAATGGACGGTCCTCTGGTATCGCTTGCCACTTGGTTTGGTGTTTACGGTGTTGGTTGGTTTATGCTTGCTATTATTAGCGTCTCCATTGTGTTGGGCGAATGTTTGTTCGCCTTATATAAAATTAACCAATCAGTTGATCCATCACATCAATCAGCTTTAAAATCAATTCGAAATAAATCGTTTATGATTTTATTGATAATCATGAGTTTTCCATTATCAAGTTATTTAATGCAACCAGAAGAAATCATTCCACAAGAAAAGGTGAGTTTGGATGTTGCTTTAGTTCAGCCAAATATTAGTCAAGACAAAAAATGGAAAAGGGAATATTTTTCTGAAATTATTGATACGTTATATCTTCAAACAAATGAACATTGGGATGCGGATTTAATTGTTTGGCCCGAAGGGGCTATTCCAGCTTACAAGCACCAGGTTTATGATGTTTTTGCAGATATAGAAAGAAAATTAAAACCTTCGCAATCAAATTTGTTAGCGGGAGTCCCTATTTATGATCGAGATAAAAATGTGAGTTATGTCGGTTTTAGTGCTGTTGGTAATTCGAATCTAACCTATCACAAACAAGCTTTAGTTCCTTTTGGCGAATATGTTCCGTTGGCACAAATGTTAAGAGGTGTTATCGATTTTTTTGATTTACCAATGTCAAATTTTATCCCAGGAAGCTCCCAGCAACCAGCCATGTCTTTCGAGCATTATGATGTAATTCCCGCAATTTGCTATGAGATTGCGTATCCTAATCTTCTGCAAACAATGTTGAAACAAGCAGATGAAAAATCAAACAAACCCAAATTGATTGTAACTGTCAGCAACGACGCATGGTTTGGTGATTCATTAGGGCCATTTCAGCATATGCAGATGGCGCGCATGAGAGCTTTGGAGTTAGGAATTCCGTTAATTCGTTCAACCAATGATGGGATAACTGCAGTGGTTGATGCTAAAGGTAGGCAGCTAGCCCAATTGGAGCGACATACGCAGGGTACTTTGAGATACAGAGTTTCGCTTGATGGATTCAATACACTTTACAGACAATATGGTTTTTTAGGGCTTTATTTGATTTTAAGTTTAAGTTGCTTGTTTTTTGTTGTAGCTAGCGTGATTCGTTTGCGTTCTAAGCCATTGAAATAAAAGTAAATATCTATTTTTACAATCAATCAAAGCTTTTGATTGCAGTTTTCGATTCTATCCACTGTTTCTAATAAAATGACCCTAGTATTAATAATTACGATTTGAAAAATAAGCGCTAAATGCTTTATTTTGCTCTATACTTTCCGATAAAGGTGGCGTTGATAATTTTATAGGTAATTAAAGTTAGTATCTTGTTGAATCTACATTACATCTCAGCAAAAAAAATAAAACTCGTTGGTAAAATTTTCACTGCGTTGTTGTGCGTATGGATATTCTCTAACCAAGCGAGCAATGAGACAAAACCTCAACCTCTACAGGAAACAAATCAGTCGAGACGACTTAGTTTAAGTAACTATGATAGCGATGTTGCTGTGGGTAAATATCTTTTCTATTATATTGATACTGAAAAAAATAAAACTATCTTAGATTTAAAGAATTTAGAACAATCTGATTGGCTTCAATCACAAAAAGAAATCCCTTCTTTTGGTTATCAAAAAAATGCTATTTGGTTTCGGTTGCAATTACAGAATGATTTAAATAACGATGTTAATTACATCATTAATATTGCCAACTCTAATTTAGATGATATTCAAATATATACTTACCTTGATGAACAAATGCAACAAAAGATACAAATGGGAGATAGCTATCCATTTGCTCAAAGAAAAATACCTGATCGAAATTTTTTAACACCTATTAAATTGAAGGCAAATAGCCAGTATGAAATATATATTAGGGTTTTTAATTTGGGCACACTGCAAATCCCTCTATATATTCAGAGCGAGCAGGGGCTCGCCGTCGCTCACCAGTCAACGCTTTTGTTGTGGGGGATTTATTTTGGCCTAACTTTAATAATGGGTCTATATAATTTTATTCTATTTATTTCTGTGCGCGATAATTCCTATCTTCTTTTTTCGTTCTTTATTTTCACAAACATTTTATTCCATGCATGTCTTCATGGTTTTGGCTTTCAATATGTATGGCCTAATTCTGAAGTTTTAAATGAATGGATTATGCCGACATCTAATGCTTTGCTTTACGTATCTGGAGGAATGTTCATAAGTCAATTTGTGGAATTAAAAAAAATCAGCGTTTGGCAATATCGAATAATGATGCTGATTGTTTATATTGCTGGCAGTATGACCATTTTGTCGTCATTTATACCCTACCAAAAATCCGTATTGATAAATACCATGATGGGATTCCCGTTTGCTATTATGAGCGTCTTAGCATGTGTCACAGCGCTTCGCCAGGGCAATAAAGCGGTTAGGTTTTTTCTGGTTTCATGGTTGCTATTTGTTGTGGCCGCTTTTATTTTAACAGCTAATAAAATGGGTGTTATTCCAAGAAACATGTTTACCGAAAATGGCCTGCAAATAGGCAACGCTTTTTCAATTTTGTTTATTGCTCTCGCTTTGGCAGACAGTATCAATATAGAAAAAAAGCAGAGAATGCTCTCAGATAAAGAGACTCTTAGATTAGAAAAAAAAGCTAGAAGAGTAAAAGAAGAACAGTATGAAGCTGATCTTCAGGCGAAAGAAGCCGAATTGAAGGCGCAACAAGAAATTATAATAGCAAGGGAGGAAGTCTTGCTTGCTCAAGCTCAAAGTAAAACAAAGAGTCGTTTTTTAGCAACAATGAGCCATGAGATTAGAACGCCTTTAAATGGTATTTTAGGTATATCTGAAATGCTAAGAGATACTTCTTTATCAATTAAACAACAAGAGTTATTAAGTGTAATCACAAGTTCAGGGCGCACACTTTTAAATCTGATCAACGATGTTTTGGATCTTTCTAAAATTGAAGCGGGTAGAATGGAAATGGAGTGCCGAGTGTTTGATGTCCGTCAATTGCACCGAGAAACAATTAAAAACTTTGAACTGCTAGCAAATGAAAAATCTATCGAATTAATTTGTGAAATTAATCAAGATGTACCCACTTATATAAAAAGTGACTCTAATCGCTTACAACAGGTTCTCTTAAACTTATTGGGTAATGCGTTGAAGTTTACTGAAAAAGGCAATATTCGATTAAAGGTTTCCTGTTGTGAAAATTCAGAGACAATAAATCAAAAACTTTCCACTTTAATAAAAACCGAAGTGATTGATAGTGGAATAGGATTAACAGAAAAACAACAAAGTAAATTATTTCAATCTTTTTCTCAAGCCGATAGTTCGACTACTAGAAAATATGGCGGAACAGGTCTCGGCTTGAGCATAAGTAAAAAAATTATTGAGCATCTTGATGGCAATATTGGTGTAATAAGTAAAGAAAATCAAGGCGCTAATTTTTGGTTTAGCATTCCAAGTCAGATAATGAAAGATGAAGAAGTTGAAGATTTTATATTGTCTCAAAGTAATGCGCTCGGTGAGAAAGTTCATCTAGAAGTGAAAGATAAACTTAAAGGTCTGACGGTGCTTGTTGCCGAGGACAATAAAGTTAATCAAATGGTGATAAAGGCAATGTTAAGCAAACTTGGTTTAAAGTGTTATTTTGCTGAAAATGGAGAAGAAGCTCTAGAGCACGTGAAAAATTATCATGACCAAATTAGCGTTGTATTGATGGATTGTGAAATGCCAGTTATGGACGGCTACCAAGCAACGCGAGAGATTAGGCTTTGGGAAAAAAGGAAAAATAAGAAAGCACTGCCTATTTTGGCTGTAACGGCTCATGCATTAGACGAAATGGTTCAAGACTCCTTCGATGCAGGAATGAACGGACATATTTCCAAGCCGATTGATAAACAAGTATTGCATGATGCCCTAATAAAGCACTTAGTGACTCAATAAAACATCGTATCAATGTTTGAAAGTCCGATTATGTTGCGGTGCTTGATTTTTTTCATTTTCTTGTTGTTGGAGTTTATTAAAACTAGATGTTTAAGAGGGTGAGAGCTGTCTTTATATAGTTTTTGTCCTATAATTATTTAATTAAATGGTAAATTATCAAATAAAACAAAAGATCGACTAAGATCTGCTTCCATTCAAATGGCAGACTAATGAACTTAAAGTTATATATAAAAAAAAGACTACAAACAGGTGTTTTATTATTTTGTTGCTTCTGTTTCGCTTCTCTTGCTGAAAGTGAAAACGGTGCGCCTCTATTGAAAATCGAACAAAAAGAAATGCCGTACAAAATTGAATTAACAAAACATAACTTAAATCTTGCGGTTGGGAAATATCTTTCGTATTACGTCGATACGGAGCTTAATAAAAACATTACTGATATCATAAATTTACCAAAGTCTAATTGGACACAATCGAAAATAAGTGTTCCATCATTCGGATATACTAAAAGTGCGATATGGTTTCGATTACTGCTACAGAATGATATTCGAAAAGATGAGAGGTACATTATTAATCTGGCAAACCCAAATTTAGATGATGTTAAGATATTTATTTATGCAAATGGGAAACTACAGAAAAAAATACAATTAGGGGATCGCTACGTATTTTCATCTAGAGAAATTTTCGATCGGAATTTTTTAACGCCCTTTATACTAAAATCGAACACACAATATGAGGTGATTATTAGAGTCGAAACGTTAGGCATTATACAAATGCCAATATACATTCAAAGTGAAAAAAATGTCGCCGAAACGCAGCAATCATCGCTTTTGTTTTGGGGTGCCTACTTTGGTTTGACATTGATGATGGTTTTTTACAACTTTATTTTATTTCTATCGACTAGAGACTATGCTTATTTTCTTTTTTCTGCATTTATTTTAGCTAATGTATTATTTCATGCCAGTATACAAGGATTTGGTTTTCAGTATATTTGGCCAAACCATGAAATTCTTAATGATTTTCTACTACCAATATCAAATTCTTTTCTATATATTTTTGGCGGTTTATTTATCAGTCAATTTATCAATTTAAAAGCTATTAGTCTATGGCAATATAGAGTGCTGATGTCTGTTGTTTGGTTTCCTATAATGCTAATAATTGCATCTTTTTTTATATCCTATCAAACGGTAATGTTATTGAATACTTTGATGGGGTTTCCTTTCTCAATAGTCAGTGTTATTGCATGCGTTATAGCTTTACGAAAAGGTAATGTTGCAGTAAGGTTTTTCTTGGTTTCCTGGATGGTTTTCATGCTGGCGGTATTTATTCTTATTGCTAACAAAATTGGAATTATAGCTAGTAACGCGTTTACGGAGAACGTTTTGCAAATAGGAAATGCATTTTCAATATTATTAATATCTATTGCTCTCGCTGACAGCATAAATATAGAAAAAAGACGTAGGATAGCAGCAGATGAAGAAACACTTCGTTTAGAAAAAGGCGCAAGAAGGATTAAGGAAAAACAGTTAATTGATAACTTGCAGGCTAAAGAAGCTGAATTAAAAGCTCAAAGTGAAATTATTGCTGCAAGAGAAGAGGTTTTATTAGCAAAAGCAAAAAGCAAAACTAAAAGCTATTTCCTCGCAACTATGAGTCATGAGATTAGAACGCCTTTAAACGGTATATTAGGGATGTCTGGTATGCTGAGCGAAACAACATTAACGACTAAGCAACAAGGTTTTGTGGAGGTCATCACTAGTTCGGGACGTTCTCTATTAAACCTAATAAATGACGTATTGGATTTTTCAAAAATTGAAGCTGGAAAAATGAAAATAGAGTATCGAGCATTTGATCTTCATCAGTTGTATAAAGAGACTATTCGAAATTTTGAATTGTTAGCTCAGGATCAATCAATTTGTTTAAATTTCGAAATCGATCAAAACACACCTCAATATGTCAAAAACGATTCAAATAGGATACAACAAGTTTTGCTAAACTTGGTAGGTAATGCATTTAAGTTTACAGCAAAAGGGCGTATTGATTTGACCCTTTCTTTTGTTGATGGAGGAATAAAGACGCAGGTGATCGACACTGGTATCGGTTTAAATGATTCCCAACAAAATAAATTATTTCAATCATTTTCACAAGCTGATGATTCAACAACAAGAAAGTATGGCGGTAGTGGACTTGGTTTAAGTATAAGCAAAAAAATTGTAGAATTGCTCGGCGGTGAAATTGGTGTAATAAGCAAGGAAAACCAAGGGTCCAATTTTTGGTTTAGCATTCCCAATCAACCATTGACTGAAAAAGAAATTGTTGAGTTCAAAACCTCTCAAACCAAAGCCCAACAGCAAGATAAACTGAAAGAAACTAAGAGCAAACTTGAGGGGCTTTGTGTGCTAGTTGCTGAGGATAATAAAGTTAATCAGATGGTAATTAAAGGGATGTTAAGTAAATTCAATTTGGACTGTTTTATAGTAGAAAATGGCGAAGAAGCGCTGGAGCACGTAAAACACTATCACGAAAAAATTGATATCGTTTTAATGGATTGCGAAATGCCAATAATGGATGGATACCAAGCGACGCGCGAGATTAGAAAGTGGGAGCATGAACAAGCTCGTAGCGAATTACCGATTATAGCTGTAACCGCCCATGCATTGGACGAAATGGTTAAATATTCCATAGATGCTGGTATGAATGGGCACATTTCAAAGCCCATTGAAAAGGAATTATTACATGATACTTTATTAAAACATCTAGTAGTTAACTAGGGAATTGCCTCGTCAGCTAGAATATGTATTTATGTTGCAGTGCATGGTTTCTTAGTTTTGAGTCTATGTGAATCGATTAAAACTAAGTAATTCAAAGAAGCGTTTTTGCTCATTTTGATGTCCTTGTATTAGTCTAAGACCGCTTAAACTGTGGTGTTTTAGTCGATACTCTATTTTTTATCCAGTTTATAACTGAGTAAATAATCGTTCAATTTTTAATCAATAAAGTGCTCAGATTAATATTTTTTGTTTTTATGAGTGACAAGGGTAGCTTTTAGCTATTAGTATTAGGATGTTGTCTTTAAATAAGCTCCAATAAATTGACAATACAACCCACAGATTCGACCAACAAAAAGGCTTTTGTAGGATAAATCATGTTAGAAAACTATCTACCGATACTCGTTTTCATCGCTATAGGCCTTGGCTTTGGCGCATTTCTAGAAATTGTAGGATTTCTAGCTTCTCCTAGTAAAAAAAACCATGATAAAGAACTTCCATTTGAATGTGGTTTTGATGCATTTGATGATGCTCGTCAAAAATTTGATATTCGTTTTTATCTAGTTGCCATACTTTTTATCATATTTGATTTGGAAGTCGCATTTCTCTTTCCTTGGGCGGTTGTATTTCAAGAGTTGCCTTGGTTTGCGATTGGCGCTATGGGAGTCTTTTTAGGGCTTCTAGTGGTTGGATTTATTTATGAGTGGAAAAAAGGAGCATTAGAATGGGAGTAAATGCTGGACTGGCTGGTAGCGGATTTAACCCTGGGATAGACACGATTAAGCTGATCCCACCGACGCTTCCTGAATTAGAAAGCGCACTTAATGAAGAGGCGGGTGGCGTCAAGCAATCAGGTAAAGGGTATTTAGTCACAGGCGTTGATACATTAGTCAACTGGGCTAGAACTGGTTCAATGTGGCCGATGACTTTTGGTTTAGCTTGTTGCGCGGTAGAGATGATGCAAGCTGGAGCATCTCGTTATGATTTTGACCGTTTTGGCGTGGTTTTTAGACCTAGTCCTCGTCAGTCCGATGTGATGATCGTCGCTGGTACACTAACTAATAAAATGGCACCCGCGCTACGTCGAGTATATGACCAAATGCCAGAACCTAAATGGGTTATATCAATGGGCTCTTGTGCTAATGGCGGTGGTTATTACCATTATTCTTACGCTGTTGTGAGAGGTTGCGATCGAATTGTCCCGGTTGATATTTATGTTCCTGGATGTCCCCCAACTGCCGAAGCTTTAATGTATGGCGTGATTCAACTGCAAAACAAAATTAAAAGAACTAATACCATTATGAGAAAGGTTTAATTAAATGGCTTTAGGCGATGACTCAAAACTAGCGGATTCAAAACCAATAGACTCTAAAATTGCCAATCTTAAAAAGATGGTCGATCAGCATTTAAATGGCCAATTTGAGCTGAGTAAAGTATTTCAATCAACTTTTTCTTATGATGAGTTAACTTTAGACGTTTCCATCGAAAATTTAATGAGTGTTCTTAAAACGCTAAGAGATCATGATGATTTCCAATTTGAACAATTAATCGATGTAGCAGGGCTTGATTATTTAACCTATGGACAAGATGAGTGGTCAACTGAAGGTGCAACTTCTTCTGGGTTTGAAAGAGGCCGAAACACTCAAAATAAAGATTCGTCAAAGTGGACTAAACCAAGATTTGCGGTTGCATATCATTTGTTATCTGTCACTTTAAATCACAGAATTAGAATAAAAGTCTTTGTCGAAGAAGACAGTATGCGTATTCCGAGCGTTGTAGGGCTTTGGAGCACAGCTAATTGGTTTGAACGTGAAGCCTTTGATTTGTTTGGTTTATTATTTGAAGGGCATCCCGATTTAAGACGAATTTTAACGGATTATGGCTTTATTGGTCACCCTTTCCGTAAGGACTTTCCTGTTATCGGTGAGCTAGAGATGCGTTTCGATGAAGAGTCTGGTCAATGTATTTATGAACCTGTGACCATAGAAGAGCGAATATTAGTACCTAGAGTCATTCGATAACGAGTGATTTAAACAACGATTAATACTGTAGATTGTTTTTTCAAGGATCGTTAGTCAATTTAAAATAAGTAAAACAAAAGAAAATTTTATGGCTGAAATAGAACATTACACCTTAAATTTTGGACCTCAACAYCCTGCKGCGCATGGTGTGCTTCGTATGATTCTTGAATTRGATGGCGAAGTCATTGAAAGAGCKGATCCRCATATAGGATTGCTTCACCGAGGAACCGAAAAGTTAGYRGARATYAAACCCTATAATCAAAGTATTGGTTAYATGGATCGTTTRGATTAYGTCTCTATGATGTGTAAYGARCACGCTTAYGTTYTAGCCATTGAAAAACTATTAGGAATWGAAGCRCCTATTCGAGCGCAATATATCCGCGTAATGTTYTCCGAAGTYACTCGWATANTTAAWYMWNTTAATGTGGCTTGGYGCGCATGGTTTAGATGTTGGCGCGATGACAATGTTTCTTTAYTGYTTTAGAGATCGTGAACCTTTAATGGATGCSTATGAAGCGGTATCTGGHACGCGAATGCATGCTACTTAYTTTAGACCHGGTGGCGTWTATCGCGACTTGCCDGATACHATGCCYCAATATGATAAATCACCKTGGCGYAACGAWAAAAAATTARMRGAATTAAAYGAAAATAGACAAGGWTCGTTAYTGGATTTTTTAGAAGATTACACWAAGAMWTTTGTTCACGCMGTTGATGAATATGAATCKCTATTAACTGARAATAGAATTTGGAAACARCGATTRGTSGGRATTGGCGTCGTMTCRCCAGAAAGAGCKTTTCAAATGGGATTAACYGGRCCAATGCTTAGAGGYTCTGGGATCGCATGGGATCTKCGTAAAAAACAACCTTATGATGTTTACGAYAAAATGGATTTTGATATMCCYGTTGGCAGAAAYGGTGACAGTTATGAYCGATAYTTAGTTCGWGTAGAAGARATGCGTCAATCTAATCGAATTATTCAGCAATGTATTAAATGGTTAAGAGAAAATGACGGCCCAGTTATTCACCRWGATCATAAAATCACRCCGCCAAGTCGMGCGGATGTTAAAGAAAATATGGAATCATTAATTCAYCACTTTAARCACTTTACAGAAGGWTATTGTGTTCCAGAAGGTGAAGCTTACGCKGCTATYGAACATCCAAAAGGYGAGTTTGGRATTTAYATGGTTTCAGATGGYGCTAATAAACCTTATCGWGTGAAAATTAGAGCGCCAGGATTTCCTCATATGGCCGCCATGAATGAAATGGCAAAAGGTCATATGCTAGCGGACGTAGTCACGATTATCGGAACTATGGATGTTGTTTTTGGGGAGATTGATCGCTAATGACTGATTTTAATTACGATAAATCACTGCATTTAAAAGATCTGATCCCAGATTCAGAAATTAAAGACATTGATATTTGGATTAAAAAGTATCCGGGCAATCGAAAACGTCCTCCGATAATGCCAACCTTAAAAATTGTACAAGAATATAATGGTAATTATTTAACYACCGATATGATGCAAGCGGTGGCAGAATATTTAGATGTACCCCACGTTGCCGTTTATGAAGTTGCTACTTTTTATTCGATGTTTAATCTCAATAAAATGGGTAAACATGTGTTGTCTGTTTGCACTAATATTTCTTGTTCGTTACGCGGTTCAGAGAAAGTGGTTAAACATTTAGAAGATCGATTGAACATCAAATTAGGTGAAACCACTGAAGATGGATTGTTTTCTATCAAAGAAGTGGAATGTATGGCTGCTTGCGGTGGGGCGCCGATGTTAGAAGTGGACAAAATTTACCATGAAAATCTAACACCTGAAAAAATAGACGAAATTCTTTCTGGGATCGCATCAACTAATTTGGCTTCTGTTGATTTATCCGATTCAAATACAACTAAAAGTTTAGGCTCAAAAATTGTTGAAGGATTAGCTTCAAAAAAGGAAGATGCTAAACCAACAGCAAAGAAAAAAACTCAAAGAAAAAAGAAAAAGGAAATTAAACCTGAACCTATTCTTCATTTAACACCAGTAAAATCACCTGTTAAAAAAGTGGAAGTAGATATCGAGAAAGAACTAGAAAATATTGAAAAAGAAATCTCAAAAGAGATGCAATCAAGTGCAAAAAAAGAAAGTAAAAAAGAGACAGCGCTAAAAGCAAAAACGGTTAAGACAAAAGCTATTAAGAAAGAAACAGTTGATAAAAAGACGGACAGGAATAAGAGTCAAAAAGATAACGGCGCCGAAAAACAAATAGATAAACCAACGAAGAAAGATGAAAATAAAATGTCTAGTCTAGAACGAGCAATGCTAAGGAGTTCAGATAATGGCGAATGAAGTTTGCTTTAGAACGCTCGATCAAGATACGCCATGGTCATTAGAAGCCTATGAAAAAGTGGGTGGATATTCGAGCTTAAAAAAAATTGCAAGTGGTGAATTAGATTACGAAAAAATTATTGATGAACTTAAATTATCTGCATTGCGTGGTCGTGGTGGTGCCGGATTCCCAACCGGATTAAAGTGGAGCTTTATGCCACGAAATATGCCGGGGCAAAAATACGTTGTTTGTAATTCTGATGAAGGAGAACCTGGTACGTTTAAAGATCGCGATATTCTTCGATATAACCCGCATCAATTGATAGAAGGGATGGCTATTGCTGGTTATGTAATGAACGCAACGGTTGGTTATAACTATATGCGTGGTGAATTTTACGAACCATTTGAGCGTATGGAGCAAGCGTTAAAAGAAGCTAGAGAGAAAGGCTATATTGGCGAAAATATTTTAGGTGCTGGTTTTGATTTTGAATTGCACAATCATTTAGGTGGTGGCGCATATATTTGTGGCGAAGAAACAGCATTAATTGAATCTTTAGAAGGTAAAAAAGGACAGCCACGATTTAAACCACCATTTCCGGCTAATTACGGCGTATTTGGAAGACCGACGAATGTCAACAATACAGAGAGTTATGCATCGGTTCCGGCTATTTTAGAAAATGGCGGTCAATGGTTTTTAGATTTGGGTAAACCTAACAATGGCGGTACTAAGATATTTTCGGTATCGGGTCATGTTAATAATCCAGGAAATTTTGAAGTTAATTTGGGTATGCCTTTTTCTGAATTGTTGGATGTTGCTGGCGGTGTTTTAGGAGGCAAACAATTAAAGGCGGTTATCCCTGGAGGCTCTTCCTCACCAATATTAACGGCGGAAGAAATGATGGCGATTACCATGGATTATGATGCGATTGGAAAAGCGGGTTCAATGCTAGGTTCAGGCGCAGTAATAGTGATGGATGAATCAACCTGTATTGTTGAACTTGCGGTGCGAGTCTCACATTTTTATTATGAAGAGTCCTGTGGACAATGTTCTCCTTGCAGAGAAGGAACCGGTTGGATGTATCGAGTGATAAAACGCATACATTCAGGCGAAGGTAAACCCGAGGATTTAGAAAATCTTGATCGGGTTGCAGGTAATATTATGGGTAGAACCATTTGTGCGTTAGGCGATGCGGCAGCAATGCCCGTTAAAGGATTCTTGCGGGCATTTAGACATGAATTTGAGTATATGATTGAACACAAAAGAAGTTCAGTTAAATCGTCGTAGGTTAAATACGAAATAAAAGTAAAAAGTTAAATAAGTAACTATTAAGGTCGTTCGTCAAAAGGTAAGTAGAAGATAGAATGGACAAAGTAAATATAGAAATAGATGGTAAAAAGATCGAAGCTGATGTCGGCGCAATGATTATTGAAGTTGCCGATCAAGCGGATATTACTATTCCAAGATTTTGTTACCACAAAAAACTATCGGTCGCAGCTAATTGCAGAATGTGCATGGTTGACGTCGCTAGTATACCTAAAGCTGTGCCTGCCTGTGCGACTCCTGTTGCTGATGGCATGGTTGTAAATACACAATCTGCTAGGGCGTTAGACGCACAGAAGTCGGTAATGGAGTTTTTACTAATTAACCATCCTCTTGACTGCCCCGTATGTGATCAAGGTGGTGAGTGCGAATTACAAGATTTATCGGTTGGCTATGGCGAAGATATTAGTCGTTATTCAGAAGGTAAACGAGTTGTAATCGATAAAGATTTAGGGCCTTTAATTGCTACAGATATGACCCGCTGCATCCATTGTACTCGATGTGTGAGATTCGGCCAGGAAGTGGTTGGTTTAAGAGAATTAGGAGCAACAGGTCGAGGTGAGCATGTTGAGATTGGTACTTATATTGAAGCTTCAATGGACTCCGAAGTTTCAGCTAATATTATTGACTTATGCCCGGTTGGCGCGTTAACCGCAAAACCATCACGGTATAAAGCTAGAGCTTGGGAGTTAAGAGAATCCTCATCTATTGCCGCACACGATTGTTTAGGTTCCAATGTTTTTATTCACCAACGACGAAATGAAATTATTCGCGTTGTTCCAAAAGAAAACGAATCAATCAATGAAGTATGGCTTTCAGACAGAGATCGTTTCTCTTATCAAGCTTTGACCGAAGGTGAGCGATTACTTAATCCAAGAATAAAGAAAGATGGTGAATGGCAAGAAACCGATTGGCAAACCGCGTTAAATTTTGCAGCAACTGAAATGAAACGTATAATAGGAGCTTCAAAAGGTGATGCTTTTGGTGCGTTAATTGGCAATAACTCTACCTTAGAAGAAAGTTATTTGGCGCAAAAAGTATTGCGCGGATTAGGTTGTGACAATATTGATTTTAGAACCCGTCGCCGCGATTTTTCTGGCGACGCTATGGGCAATATCCGTTCAGGGTTAAATTTCCCGATGCAAGAACTTGATGATATGGATGCAACATTGTTAATTGCGGGCGATTTAAGACAGGAACAACCTTTAACCGCTTTACGGATTAGAAAATCGACTGGTTTTGGTGTCGCGATGGCAATTAATCCTTTTGACGGAGAGTACAACTTTAGACTCGATATTGAACTACAACCAGAACCGCATTTATTTGCTCAAGAGTTTGCGTGTGTTCTAAAAGCCACAATAGAGTTAAAAGGTGATTCTTTTACTGTTCCTCCTGACTTAAAGGAATGGTTGATTAAAACTAGCTTTAGTAAACAGCATACACAAATTGCAGAAACCTTAATCAATAATGATAAATCTTGTATTTTAGTAGGCGTTTACGCGCAAGAACATCCTCAAGCTGAAATAATCAATTGGTTGGCAGAGCAAGTTGCAGAATTGACCGACTCAAAGTGGGGCTATATGACCCAAGGGTGTAATGCCGCTGGAAACAAATTAGCGGGAGCTATTCCTAACCATATTGAGGTTAGTGGTCGTGCAACCGATGGAAAAAACGCAAAACAAATGATTCATGAAGGATTAAAAGGTTATTTGATTCACAATTGTGAACCGGATGTGGAAAGTATTTGGGCTGACAAAGCTTTGCAAAGTTTTAAAGATGCAGAATGTGTGATTGCGTTAACCTCTTATGCCGATGGCAGAATTTCTGAATATGCAAATGTCATGTTACCCATTGCAGGATGTTATGAAACTCCGGGCACTTATATTAATATTGAAGGACGTTGGCAGTCTTTTTCATCTGCTGTGTCGGCTCCTGGTGAAACTCGTCCGGCTTGGAAGGTTTTACGAGTGCTTGGAAATATTTTAGAGTTAAAAGATTTTGAATATGAATCGTCCAGTCAAATTTGTGATGAGTTAAGAGAAAAGTTTGAGCAGGTTGGAGAAAAGAAAGTTGCAAGAAAAACACCTGCTGCGCTTACCGTCGCAAATGAGTTAGAAACAAAAAGAGATTCACTCGGTTTATACCGCGTCGATCCCATGGTAAGAAGAGCCAGCGCATTGCAAAAAACGACAAAAGCATCCACTCATCACATTAGTATCTCGAGGGTGAAAGTATGAATGAGATCGATCTAGTTGAATGGGCTATGACGCTCATGTGGATTGTGGCAAAAATCGGCATGATCATTTTACCTTTAGTTTTAGCGGTTGCGTATGCTACTTATGCGGAAAGAAAACTGATTGGCTATATGCAATTACGACTTGGACCAAATAGAGTCGGTCCTAAGGGATGGTTACAACCGATTGCCGATACAGTTAAATTAATAATGAAAGAAATTGTTGTGCCCCAAGGCTCCAGCAAAGTCTTATTTATGGTTGCCCCTGTCTTATTTATTGGTCCGTCATTTGCTGCTTGGGCAGTTATACCATTTGATGCTGGATTAGTTTTAGCGGACGTTGATTTAGGATTACTTTACATTTTGGCGATGACCTCAATTGGTGTTTACGGAGTCATTATTGCAGGTTGGGCATCCAATTCTAAATATGCTTTTCTTGGTGCGATGCGCTCCGCAGCTCAAATCGTTTCCTATGAGCTAGCGATGGGCTTTGCGTTGGTCGGCGTTTTGATGTGCGCACAATCGACTAATTTAGGCGAAATTGTTATGTCGCAATCTGGAGGGTTATTTCACTGGTATTGGATACCACTTTTTCCTTTGTTAGTGGTTTATTGGATATCAGGTGTTGCGGAAACTAATCGAGCACCTTTTGATATGGCTGAAGGTGAGTCCGAAATTGTTGCTGGATTTCATGTTGAGTATGGCGGAATGGCATTCTCATTATTCTTTTTAGCAGAATATGCCAACATGATTTTAGTGTCATTTTTAACTTCAATTTTATTCTTCGGAGGTTGGTTATCACCTTTTGAAGGTTGGGGAATAGTAGGTGAGTTAACCGCTTGGATCCCCGGCTCGCTATGGCTACTAATTAAAGCATCCTTTTTTCTCTTTATGTTATTTTGGTTAAGAGCAACATTCCCAAGATTTCGATATGATCAAGTGATGCGTTTAGGTTGGAAAATATTTATTCCAGTAACTTTGATTTGGCTTCCTGTAGTTGCGGTTTGGATCAAACTTAGTGTTTGGCCGTTTAACTAAGACTTAAATTCAATCAACTAAAAAGAATTTTTATGTGTGGAAAAGACAGATAAATTATGAAAGAAAAAATCAAAAGGTTTTTAAATAGTTTTTTGCTTTTAGAGCTTCTTAAAGGCTTATCTGTGACTGGAAAAAACATGTTCCGTCCAAAGGTTACTATTCAATACCCAGAAGAAAGAACGCCACAATCACCAAGATTTAGAGGCATACATGCGCTTCGCAGTTACTCCAATGGTGAAGAGCGTTGTATCGCTTGCAAACTTTGTGAAGCAGTTTGTCCAGCGGCCGCAATCACTATCGATGCGGGTGTTCGAGAAAGTGATGGTTCAAGACGAACCACTAAGTACGAGATAGATTTATTTAAATGCATTTTTTGCGGGTTTTGTGTTGAGTCTTGTCCGGTAGATTCCATTGTTGAAACTCGGGTTTTTGATTATCATTTTGAAGAACAAGGCGCTCAAATTATGACAAAAGAAAAATTGTTAGAAATTGGCCATGTTTATGAAGAGCAATTAGCTGCAGATATTGAAGCGGATGCCAAGTACAGATAAAGAGTTCGATAGTTAGAAAATATTATGATTATAAATTTAATTGAGAAAAAATAAATGGGTTTTCAAGTAATTGTTTTTTATTCCTTTGCCGCGTGGCTGATTTTTTCAGCATTAATGGTGATCAGTAGTAAGAACTCGGTTAAGGCTGCTTTGTTTTTAGTTTTGACTTTCGCCTGTGCGTCAGCCATTTGGTTGTTACTAGAAGCTGAGTTTTTAGCATTGACCTTAATTGTCGTTTACGTCGGCGCTGTTATGGTTTTATTGTTATTTGTAGTGATGATGATGGATATTGATTACGCAGCTATGCGACAAGGTTTTGTGAAAAAGCTTCCGCTAGCCATTATTATCTCGTTTGCTTTTTTTGGATTACTTTTTTCTTTTATTACGCACGGCGATTTTAGTAATGAAGCGTATCCGTTGCCAACACCGCATCCCGAAGGATATTCAAATATTAAAGAACTGGGAAGGATTCTTTATACAGAATACGTGATAGCTTTTGAAATAGCAGCGATTATTTTATTAGTTGCAATAATATCTGCCATCGCTTTAACCTTTAGAGGCCGTAAGCATCGCAAAGCGCAAGTGATTAGCGAGCAGTTAATGGCAACTAAGAAAAATCGATTGAAAATAGTAAAAATGGATGCTGAAATAAATACTTCTGAAGAGCCGCAAACTGAAAAAGAAGGAGACGCAAAATGATTGGATTATCTGATTACCTTCTTTTAAGCGCAATCTTATTTTCCATCAGTGTTGCTGGAATTATTATTAATCGAAAAAATGTGATTACATTATTAATGTGTATCGAATTAATGCTATTAGCTGTGAATACAAACTTCATTGCTTTCTCACATTTTTTGCATGATACCACTGGCCAAGTTTTCGTGTTTTTTATATTGACTGTAGCAGCCGCCGAAGCAGCAATAGGATTGGCTATTATTGTTGTTTTGTTTAGAAATAAAGCGACTATTGATGTCGAACAACTCAACCAGTTAAAAGGATAAATCAGTAAAAAGGCCAAATCCGTTTAAAGACAAGATTAATATTAAGGCCAAATCAATATAAAGGCTAAATCAGTTTAAAGGAAAACATCGACTTATTATGATGATTCAAAATCAATTACTCGCTATCGTTTTGCTACCATTGTTAGCAGCATTAGTTGTTGGCCTTTCGGGTTCACTACCTAGAGTATGGGCGCATCGACTGACTGTTTTTGCCGTTGCCATGTCATGTATTTTATCAGTTGACGTAGCAATCGATCAATTAACCGATCAAGCATCTCCATTAAACTACAACCTGTATACCTGGGCACAGTTTGGCAGTTTTAGCATGCATGTCGGCTTTTTGATAGATGATTTAACCGCAACTATGATGGCGGTAGTGACCTTTGTTTCTTTGATGGTTCATATTTATACCGTTGGTTATATGAAAACTGATCCGGATTATCAGCGTTTCTTTTCTTATATTTCACTGTTCACTTTTGCGATGTTGACTTTGGTGATGTCAAACAACTTTATGCAACTGTTTTTTGGATGGGAAGCAGTCGGATTAGTCTCTTACCTATTGATTGGTTTCTGGTATAAAAAACCAACTGCCATTTTTGCAAACTTAAAAGCCTTTTTAGTTAACCGAGTAGGTGATTTTGGTTTTCTTTTAGGTATCGCTGGAGTCTATTTTGTTTTTGGAACTTTGGATTATGCTGAGGTTTTTGAGCAAGTGAATAATGGTTATACTGATTTATTGATTCCAATATCGGATGATATTTTTTGGTCGGCAACAACGTTTTTATGTATTGGTTTGTTTATTGGAGCAATGGGTAAATCAGCGCAAGTACCTTTGCATGTATGGCTACCGGATTCAATGGAAGGACCAACGCCTATTTCTGCATTAATTCATGCGGCGACCATGGTAACCGCAGGCGTTTTCATGGTGGCGCGTATGTCTCCATTATTTGAGCAGTCCGAAATAGCACTTAATTTTATATTGATTATCGGCGGAACAACTGCGCTATTCATGGGTTTTTTAGGTGTTATTCAAAACGACATTAAAAGAGTGATTGCATACTCTACATTATCTCAACTCGGTTATATGGTAGTGGCATTAGGCGCATCTGCTTACTCGGTGGCAATTTTCCACTTAGTGACTCATGCCTTCTTTAAAGCGTTATTATTTTTAGGAGCTGGTTCAGTCATTATCGCCATGCATCACGAGCAAGACATGCGGAAAATGGGTAATCTAAAAAAATATTTACCGATTACTTATGTCACCATGTTAATCGGAACTTTGGCGCTAATAGGTACACCTTTATTTTCAGGATTTTATTCCAAAGACGCAATCATTGAATCGGTACAGTTTTCCCAACTGTGGGCATCAGGTTACGCCTATATCTGCGTACTCATCGGAGTGTTCTTTACCGCACTTTATAGTTTTCGATTATTTTTCATGGTCTTTCATACGACAGAAAGAATGGATGATGAAACAAAATCTCATTTAAAAGAACCATCGGCTGTGGTTTGGGGGCCATTGATTGCATTAGCTATCCCTTCACTTTTTATCGGTTATTTACTAGCGCCAAGTATGTTGTCTGGTGAGTATTTTGACGGCTCAATACAGGTCACTGAACAACACAATTCTATTGCAGGAATTGTTGAACATTATCAACATCCTTTTTCATTAGCTTTAGGTTCCGTTTCTCATTGGCCTTTGTGGTTGGCAATTGCTGGCGTGTTTACTGCTTATATGGTTGTTGTGAAAAAACCAGAGTTAGCCACCAAAGCAAGAAAACTTTTGGGTCCGGTTAATCATATTTTAGAAAATAATTATTATTTTGATAAAATATATATTAACTACATTTCGGCTGGTGGAGTCGGTTTAGGTCATCGTTTTTGGAAGTGGATTGATGTTGGGATTATTGATGGCATCATGGTGAATGGGACCGCAGGATTAGTTGCCAGTATTTCTGCAAAAGTTCGTCATATCCAAACCGGATATTTATATCATTATGTTTTTGTTATGGTACTCGGTCTGCTGACTCTTCTGGGTTGGTTATATTGGACGGCGCTAAATCACTAACAAGTTATTAGAATAATCATTACTGTAAATATTAAAAATAAGAAGAGCTATAAAAAGACTCTTCCGTATTAAAAATAAGGAAAGACAAAGAAAAAATGCTAAATAATATTCCTATTCTTAGTCTATTGATCTGGTTGCCTATTATTGGGGCGGGCATTATTGTTTTTGGAACCGGACAAAAGCACAAGCAAGCAACTCAATGGATTGCTTTGATTACTGCAATGATCACGTTTATTCTGAGTTTAATTGCATTAAATGAATTTGATTCGAGTCGATACTATTTGCAGTTTTTAGAAGACAAATCTTGGATAGATTCACTCAATATTCGTTACTCACTTGGCGTTGACGGAATATCACTACCCCTCATAGTATTAACATCCTTGATGACGATGATTGTTATCATTTCTAGTTGGAATCAAGTTAAATTAAGAGTTTCTCATTATCTTGCTGCATTTTTAACCATGTGCGGCTTGATGAACGGTGTTTTCGCTTCAACGGATGCCATTTTATTTTATGTTATGTGGGAGGCGATGTTAGTACCAATGTTTCTAATTATTGGTATTTGGGGCGGACCGAATCGAATTTATGCGACATTAAAGTTTTTTATCTATACCTTTTTTGGTTCAGTATTTTTATTAATCGCCCTTATTTATTTAGGCATTCAAGCCGGCAGCGAAGCATCCGGTGCTAATTTCAATATCTTCGATATGCATAGTTTAGTCATTGACGCAGACACTCAAAAATTACTATTTTTTGCATTTTTAATCGCGTTTGCGATTAAAGTACCAATGTGGCCTGTTCACACTTGGTTGCCCGATGCGCACGTTCAAGCGCCAACTGGCGGTAGTGTGATATTAGCCGCTATTATGCTAAAAATGGGAACCTACGGATTCCTCCGTTTTATGTTGCCTATTGTTCCCGATGCATCGTTTGAAATGGCAAACTTTATGATTGTACTATCTCTGGTTGCCGTTGCTTATATTGGTTTTGTTGCTCTTGCGCAAACGGATATGAAAAAATTAATTGCTTATTCTTCTATAGCCCACATGGGCTTTGTGACTCTCGGCCTGTTCATTAGTTTTTCATTAGTGGCTAACAATCATGTTGAAGCAGCCGTTATGGGAATTCAAGGTGCTTTAATTCAAATGATTTCTCACGGTTTTATATCGGGAGCATTATTTTTGTGTATTGGCATTCTTTATGAGCGCGTACACTCAAGAGAAATAGGTGATTATGGCGGAGTGGTTAACGTGATGCCAAAATTTGCGATGTATTTTATGTTGTTCTCTATGGCAAATGCAGGTTTACCCGGGACGTCAGGATTCGTTGGAGAATTTATGGTGATCCTTGCTAGTTTTCAAGTGAGTTTTTGGATTGCAGCCATTGCGGGTTTAACCTTAATCCTAGCGGCTGCCTATACGTTATGGATGTACAAAAGAGTGATGTTTGGCGATATTAGTAACGATAAAGTTTCGGCAATGGAAGACATTGATTTAAGGGAAAAAATTGTTTTAGTTAGTCTTGCTCTTTTAGTGCTTCTTTTTGGATTATGGCCTGCTCCATTGTTGGATGTCATGCAACCAAGCGTACAACACTTGATTGATTGCAATCTGGTTTCAAAATTATCTGCTGAAGGAATGTGTTCCTAATGACCGATTCTATTAATTATTCGAGCATTGCCTCAGAAATATTTCTAATCATTGCGATCTGTTGCATTATGATTGTTGATCTTTTCCAGCGCGATAAAGAAAGAAAACTAACCTTTATTTTAACTCAGCTATCTCTGATTGTTTTATTTTTTATTAGCGCACAAAATCTAGACGTTGCCAGCGAAATCACCTTTAGTAAACATTGGGTTATTGATTTGCTAGCCGTAGTTTTAAAACTAGCTATTTATGTCACGGCTTTTATTTCTCTACTATATGCTAGGCCTTTTATTCGTGAAAGAAACTTAATGAGGGGCGAGTATTATCTATTAACTCTTTTCTCTGTTTTAGGCATGATGATTATGGTGTCCTCGAATAGTTTTTTAACCGTTTATTTAGGTTTAGAACTATTGTCTCTTTCACTTTATGCGCTAGTCGCTTTGCAAAGAGACTCTCACTTAGCATCGGAAGCCGCGGTGAAGTATTTTGTTATGGGAGGACTTGCATCGGGATTTTTACTTTATGGAACTTCTTTAGTTTATGGGGTTACCGGAACCGTTATATTTTCTGAAGTTGCCACTCATTTAGCCGCTAACGATGCGAATCTAATGATGAAATTAGGATTAGTGTTTATTGTTGTTGGTGTAGCGTTTAAGTTTGGAGCAGTTCCTTTTC
This sequence comes from Kangiella sp., assembly GCA_002733465.1. Classification (GTDB taxonomy): domain Bacteria; phylum Pseudomonadota; class Gammaproteobacteria; order Enterobacterales; family Kangiellaceae. The sequence goes on along the minus strand of NVVT01000007.1, from coordinate 190,253 downwards.
ATATGTGGCTACCTGATATTTATCACGGTTCACCTAGTTCCATTACCGCTTACATATCCAGTGTTCCAAAAATAGCCGCATTTGGTATGGCGATTAGAATATTTATGGGTGCTTTTGGTGAAAATACCGAAGATTGGGCGCCAATGCTCACCATCGCGGCGTTATTATCGGTCGTGTTAGGGAATATTATAGCGTTAGTTCAAACCAACTTAAAAAGAATGTTGTCTTACTCAGCAATCGCTCACATAGGGTATTTTATGTTGGGGTTGTCGGTTGCAAATGAGGAGGCTTATGCTGCCTCGATGTTTTATATTATTGTATATGCAATCATGACGCTTGCTGGTTTTGGAATTGTTATCTTTCTCAGTAGCGGTAATAAAGATTACCAACAAATATCTGATTTAAGAGGAATGGGGCGTTTTCATCCATGGTACGCATTGATGTTTACTGTAGTTATGATTTCAATGGCGGGTATTCCTCCGTTTATTGGTTTTTGGCCTAARTTRGAAATATTYAGRGTGTTAATYARYAAYGGCTTTRTCTWCGAAGCGGTGATWGCTATTGCWTTYTCYGTTGTTGGYTTAGTYTATTATYTRAAAGTKATTAAAGARATGTTTTTTGTCGAWGCMGATGAAAGTCCYAATGTTTCTARYAGTCGYTCTTTRAAAATYGCATTRAGYATWAACTGTYTRTTACTKRTTRTTTTTGGATTTATGCCKGATGGYATTTATCAACTTTGCATTKCYGCTTTCCAAAACATTTARGTTAAACYTTCTTTYTSAATKWYTTAATCGTTAAAAGGWAWAYAAATGGATTGGTTRCAAAYAACTTTTCAAGACTATTTTAGTAAAGACGGTTTCATTCAAGAGTATTTGCCTTTTGTTGCCGAGAGCCGAGTTGTTCAGGCCATTCTTCTTTATCTATTAGGTTTTCTTTTAGCAAAAGTGATTGAAGCGTTTATTAACCGTGTGCAAAAACATGCAACAAAAAGAACTTCAACTCCAATCGATGATCATCTTTTTGAAAAGCTAAAGCGTCCCGTCAAAGTATCGATTCTTCTTTTAAGTTTCAGACTAGCGATTGCCAGATTAGAAATATTTGGCGATCAATTAAGTGTTTTAGACTCGTTGCTATTAACCGTGGCGATATTTTATTGGCTAAGATTTGTCACTAATAGTTCTCACTTTATTCTTCATTATCTTAGTGATCATAAGGGCAAAGTTAAAATAATTCAAAAACATACCTTACCGTTATTTGATAATTTAGCGGCGATTATATTTTATGGTATGGGGATGTACTTTATTCTGATTGCATGGAATATTAACATTTCAGCATGGATAGCATCTGCCGGGATTTTGGGTTTAGCTCTCAGTTTTGCTGCAAAAGATACTTTGGCCAACTTGTTTGCGGGTGTTTTTATATTAGCAGACAGTCCTTATAAACTTGGCGATTATATTGTTTTAGATACTGGGGAGCGCGGAGAAGTGACTCATATCGGTATAAGAAGCACGAGAATACTTACTCGTGATGATGTGGAAATCACCGTACCTAACGCAATAATGGGTAATACAAAAATAACCAATGAAACGGCAGGCCCGCACAAAAAATACAGGATTAGAATACAGGTCTCAGCAGCTTATGGAGAGTCTGTTGCCAAAGTAAGAAAAGCATTGCTTGATGTGGCTGAGCAGGCAGATAATATTGAGCAGTTGCCTTCGCCTAGAGTGAGGTTTAGAACCTTTGGTGACTCAGGATTAAACTTTGAGCTATTGGTTTGGGTTTCTGAACCTGTATTAAGAGGGCGCGTAAGTGATTCCTTGAATGAAGCGGTATATAACAAGTTTATTGAAAACGAAATCGAAATCCCCTATCCTAAACGTGATATTTACGTTCACCAGAAATAAAAATCTCTCTATTTAGCCATTAAAACAAAATATTAGGAGTAACTAATGTCACACGGTGCAGATTCGACTAAGTCAATTCTCTTTGCCCTCGTTGCGAATTTTTTAATTGCGATAGCAAAATTCATTGCAGCATATATAACCAAGTCCGGCTCGATGTTAGCTGAGGCGATTCATTCCGTCGTTGATACCAGTAATCAAGTATTATTATTGATAGGTCTTAATCGCTCTAAAATGCCCCCTTCGGATGAACATCCACTAGGTCACGGAAAAACTATTTATTTCTGGTCTTTCATTGTCGCTCTAATTCTTTTCTCTCTTGGTGGCGTTTATGCGATTTATGAAGGTCTTCATAAAATACAAAATCCGCAACCTATAAATTCTCCGCTGATTGCAATAGGCGTTTTAGTTTTTGCAATTATTGCAGAAAGTGTTTCTTTATGGGGATGTATTAGAGAAATTAATAAAGTTAGGGTTAACCGTAGTTTTACTAAATGGTTTCGTGAGAGTCGTCAAAGCGAGTTGTTAGTTGTTTTTGGTGAAGATATTGCTGCGATTTCAGGTTTAGTGTTTGCTTTGATAGCGATTATAATGACCATGGTAACGGGTGATCCAGTTTATGATGCTATTGGTACTCTTGTTATTGGGATTTTATTAGTTATTATTGCTATATTTTTGGGGCGAGAAGTAAAAGATTTATTAATCGGGCAGGGAGTAGAACCACATATTCGCAAGGATATGCTTGAAACATTAAACTCAAATTCAAAAATTGAAAACGTCTTTAATTTTCTTTCATTACAAATGGGGAACGACGTCATGGTGGCAATAAAAGCGAAAATGACTGAAAGTGACTCATCAACAAATTCGGCAACTAAAATGATCGATGATATCAATGAATGTGAAACCGAATTTAAACAAAAATATCCTCAAGTTAAATGGTTGTTTTTTGAGCCAGATAATAAAGATTAGGATTTGGATTAGTTGAAAATATTCGGCCTATTTGTTTTTTTATTTACGTTTAATGTTGGTCAACATGCTATTGCGGAAGATAAGACAAATGCAAACAGCGAACAAATAGACATTGAAGCTACTAGTAATGTAGAAAGTGATTTAGAGCAAGAAGGGATATGGGAGCTAGGCTTTGGCGTTGGGGGTCTTAGTATTGCACATTATATTGGAGCGGAAGATACTAGAAATATAGCAATCCCAATTCCCTATTTAAAGTATCAAGGGAAGTTCCTAAAAGCTGATCGAAGAGGTGTTCGAGGTGTTTTTTGGTCAAATAAAGCTATAGAGATCAATATGAGCTTTGACCTTCTGTTACCCGTGAAAAGTGCAGATAACTTAGCTAGGGCAGGAATGCCTGATCTAGATTTTGGACTAGAGCTTGGCCCTGCAACTGTTTTTATTTTGTATGAAGACAAGCTAACTAGCAGTCGCGTAAGCTTTAATTGGCCGGTTAGAGCAGCCTTTGCATTTACAAGCGACGGGCCAGAACAATATGGATGGATTACATCTCCTAAAATCCAATATCAAAAATATTTCAGCAATTGGAAATGGACCTCTAGTTTTTCTATTGAATACGCAAATAAAGAGTATCAGTCTTATTTTTATACGGTAGAACGCGAATTCGTAACATCCACTCGCCGAGAATATGATGCAATCTCGGGTTTTCACGATTTTTCACTACAAACAAGTTTTAGCCGGCGAATTGACCAATGGTATTTCGGAGCGTTTATTCAATATGTTGACTTGAATCATGCGGCAAACAAAAATAGTCCGTTAGTTAAATCATTGACTAATGTTAATTTAGGATCATTTCTAATTTGGGTGTTTTGAGTAGAGATAAGTTATAAATTAGAAAAGCAAATATAGCTTAATTAGACTAAACTTAAATTACACCCAGTAATTTATTTAACATCTATATCAAATAATGACCTCTAGCCAGCAAAATACTGACGCATTAAAAAGTCTGTCTGACAAAAGACATGCACTAGAAAGCCTAATAAAAATAACGGCTAGTATTCAAGAGCAGCAAAAAAGCTTGCTCGAATTATCTGCAGCGTCCAATACTAAGCAAGATTTCCCTGTCAGTATGATGTCTCATATAAATATTTTAAGAGACAAAATTGGTAATATTCCTATTACCGATCTATTGCAAAAATTGGAGACCATAGAAAAAGTTACCGAGAGTAATTTAGCGCACATAATTCAGTTAGTTGATGTTGAACCTGATGACTTAAATGATGGATCAAGCGAGTTTTCGGTTGATGAATTTATAGAACGCATTGCAAATTTTAAACGGCACACCCAAACGTCAATTGGGCTTAGGCTAATACTTAAAGAACGTAATGTAGCTATTGCACCATTTCGTCTTCCCATTCCGCAAGCAGAGCTAAATCAACATATACGAACTCTTAAACAAAAAGAGAAAAGATGCATTAAACGAGTTCGTAGAGATATTGTTGAAATTATAAAAGATTCAGCAAAAATAGTGAGTGATGATTCAATTAGCGAACAAATGAGAGAGTGTATTAATCAAATAAAATCAGAAATGGAAGACAATTTAACTCATTTAGACAATGGAGGAAAAATTGATGAGTTACCTACAAAAATAGAGAATCATGTTTTAGAGTCAGAAATTGAACTTCAAGTAGAGATATTTCAAGCAACTTCTGATGATGAAAAAATCAATTTAAACGACAATCCTGAAATCAATAAAGATGAAAATAACTCAATTGAAAAGAATGCGGTTTTAGATGATCAACGACGAAAGAGAAAGCTGTCGCGGTGGCAGGTTTTCAATCTTTGGTTATCCTCACCCTGGAATGTTAGTTGGAACTCCTTGAAAAAATCGTCATCCAAGAAGCAAAGTAAATAGTCATTTAATAATATTTAAACATCACTTTTTTCTTATTCGAGTAATAGTAAGTAACATCATCAACAATACAGTTCCAAATGAACCTCCACCAGACGAAGTATTACTGCCTGGTTCTGTTCGAGTTGTTGCTGGCGGATTAAGACCTGATGCCGTGTTAACAGCTGAATCAATAATATCTATGCTCGTTATAAGGATAATATTAGTGTCATTTGGATCGGTACCAGTAGTGTAATTTTGTAGAGGGATTTCTGCAAACGTTGGCGTCAAATTATATGTATTTAGTGCTACGATTGAATCAATAATGTCCATGCCATTGCCCATCACTTCTCCAAAAACCGTAAAGCCTCCATTTTGATTGTCCAAATTGGCTCCATTATTTACTAAATTAAAAAACCATTGGCTAGTCGCACTATTAGGTTGTCCTCCAAGCTTTGCATAGGCAATGGTGCCTCTTACGTTTGAATAAATTGGTTCGTTATTGACCGTGGGATTGGTTTGTAAAGTGCCTGGTGGCCAGCTTGAATCATATATAAAACCGCCACCCTGTAATATAAACCCGTTAATTGAACGGTGAAAAAGTGTATTGTCGTAGGAACCAGCAGTTATATAATTTAAAAAATTAGCGACTGACGCTGGCGTCGTTTCGTCATAAAGATTGATGTCTATAGAACCTAAACTTGTTTCAATCCGAACAATTGTAGCGTTAGCTATATTAGCAGTTAACCCTAACGTAAGGAGAAGAGCTAAAGTTATTTTAGACTGGTTTATCATTGTTATAAATTTCTTCATTTAAATTACTCTCTTATTTTTTAATTCCAGTGACTATATTTTGTGCGCTTTTTACCAAATCTTCTCTTGATACTTTTTCCGGTACTTCAATTCCTTTGACTACTGCAGAGCGTTTGGCTATTTGATCGATCCATCTTAACAAATGAGGTAAGTCGGATACATCCACTCCAGGCCATTCATATATTTTAGCCCATGACCAATTGGCAATGTCTGCAATAGAGTAATCGCCAGCTAGATATTCATTATCCTCTAAGCGATCGTTAAGAACTGTTAATAATCGTTTGGATTCTGTTTGATATCTATCTATAGCTGCAGGTATTTTTTCAGGGAAATATCGGAAAAACACATTGGCTTGTCCCATCATAGGCCCAACGCCACCCATTTGAAACATAAGCCACTGCATGACTAAAGAGCGACCTTTCACATCCTGAGGCATGAATTGTCCGGTTTTTTCCGCCAAGTAAACTAATATTGCACCGGATTCAAACACCGCAAAATTATCATTGTCAGTATCAATAATTACAGGAATACGACCATTGGGGTTAATCGCTAAAAAGCTGGGTTTTCTCTGATCACCTGAACCTATATCGACGCGATTAACGTGATAATCTAGTCCGGTTTCTTCGAGCATAATGGAAGCTTTCCAACCATTTGGAGTTGGAGCTGTGGAGAGTTCTATCATTTAGTTAACCTAAAATAACGGATAGTAATAATCATACCATTATTATTAGATAAAATACGTGGGTCTTAGACTAATTTAATCGGTGGAGTTGGATAGATGGGACTAATTTAAGAGGGACGTGATTAAGAGTGAAATTGGCGACGCCACTCAATCATTCCGCCATCGAGGTTATAAACATTTTCAATACCGTTAGCAATAGCTGTCTGAGCCGCTTTTGTAGATCTTCCACCACTTCGACAAACAAAGAGATAACTCTTTTTAGGATCGAGCTTTTTTACGTCCTGCTTAAAGGATGTTTGCAAAGTACTTAACCGAACCCCTTCGATATGGCCGTATTCTTCTTGCCATTCTTCAGCACGCCTGACATCAATTATTTCGTCAAAAGATTGCCATTGTTCCTCGGCTTGTTGCGGACTAATGTTTTTAACATTTTGCCCTGTAAGTACAGAAACGACCGAACTAAGATTAGCTAACATGCTTTCCACGGAAGTATTGGTTGCATTAGTTGCGTCATTCATCATGTTAGATATACCACTTGAATCATGGGTAATCATCTTAGAATGTTCTTGAATCGTATTCACGGAAATTTTTATTTGATTAAAATTATTAACGAGGCTTTCAATCGATTGATTTAGTTTTTCGCCTCTAGTAATAAAGTTCTCCGCCACGTCGCTAATAACACCTTCACTGTGGTTTACAATGTTGAGTATTTCTACTGTGGTTTCTTGGCTATTTTTTGCTAGCGTTTTCATAGCCGTAGCCACCACAGCAAAACCTCTACCTGCATCACCGGCTCTGGCCGCTTCAATAGCCGCATTTAAAGCTAGCATTTCAGCTTCTTCACCAATAAATCGAATCGCGACGGTTTTTTCTTGAACTTCCTTAAATTGAGATAAAATATTAGCAAGATCGTCTTTAGATTTGGTTAATTCAGACAAATCGCGAATAACTGAGTCAATTCGTTCAACACCGGTTTGTGATGTTTTACCAGTTGAATTAGACAAGTCGATTATCATATCAACCATATTAGTTAAAAGGGTAATTTGTTCCTGCACGTTTGCAAGGTTTTCTGAAGTGATATCTGCACTGCTAGCGCTTTGTTCTAGAACTTCAGCGATCGTTTGAATGCTTTTCTCGATGTGTATTTGGCTATCTTCAGTTTTCTTGTTTAACGCAAGTTCACTGTGTTTAGCTTCTTGTTCGCACAATTGAATGGTTTTATCAGTTTGTTGTTCTAGTTCTTTATGCTTGTTGTTAAAGTTGGATTTAACTTTTAAATAGACTAAGGGCGCAGTAACTGACGCGCCGATTACAAGTCCAATAATAATGCTGAATAAATCCATTAACAAACCTAGTAAATATGATAAGGAAACTAATAACTATTTAAAGTGTAGTTGGATTTGTTTGGTAATGTGATTAATTGGTTTGCTTTTGCATCAATTCCCAAAAAATGGATGAACGCGTACCGGTTCTACAATAAGCGTGAGTTTTGTTGTTGTTTTCAGTAAGTGTCTTTATGAAAAGGTTTAGTGAATCTTGAGGTATTTCTCGGCCAGGTGATGGAATATGGACAAATTCAATATCGAATAAATTCGCTTCTTTTATAATTTGTTCATTGGTTATTTGATTAGGCTCTTCTCCTTCTGGGCGATTACAAATTAAGGTTTTCACACCCATCTCCGATAGCGATTTAATGTCTTCTAACGCAATCTGTTCAGATATAGTGAAATTCTCTTCAATGTGTTTTATTTGCATTGTTTATTTCCCAAGTGTGGTTTTTATTTTGTTTAATTTACCGGGGTCGGAGTCACAAAAAGTGTATCTTGATTGTGAACTCAAATACTCGATTAAATTTAACGGTCATTGGTCACTTTCAGTTTAGTGACTCCGAACCCCTAACGCGCGATCCCTTAGAATCTAATCTACATTAACTGAGGCACTGATTTTACAAGAATATATATGCCCATCACAATTAAAAAACCACCAAATATCTTTTTTAGTTTATCTTGTGGGACTTTATTGGCAATTTTATTACCTACCACACTACCAAGACCGCCCAAAACAATCATGACACCAATAACTTCCCAATCTAGCGATAGATTGGGATCGTTAGAGATGGCATCAAAGTATTTTGCAAATCCGGTGAAAGATTTTAATGCGATGATGACTAAGCTGGTGGCTACCGCTCTTCGCATCGTTAGTCCGCCAAGAAGCACCAATGCGGGTACAATTAAAAACCCCCCACCAACTCCAACAATACCGGTGACAATACCAACAATCAAACCATCAATACTAATTTTAAACATGTGGCGTTCATGATCTGACTCAGCTTCAAGATCTTTCTTAGGTTTGAGCATAAAATAACTGGCTAATAGCATAACCAAAGCAAAAATGGCTAATTGCTGTATTCCACTAAGATATTCAGTTGCCAGCCACGCGCCTAAGTAGGTGCCCGCCATACCGGGAACACCGAACATTAACACGGTATTCCAGTCAATTAACTTTTGCCTCATATAGGGAATTGCACCTAACAATGCAATAGAGCCCACGATGACTAGCGAACCTGCAATAGCGATTTTTTCTGGTTGATCGACCAAATAGACCAATACCGGCACGGTTAAAATTGAACCGCCAGATCCTAACAAGCCTAGACTGAGTCCAATTGCACAAGCACCTAATATTGCAAATATGCTTAAATTCATTTTCTTACTCTAATCAATTAACTGATGGTTAAGTTATAGTGCATTTATCGGGATTTTCATATAAGAAAGCCCATTATTTTCCTTAGGGGGTAAAATCCCCGCCCTTATATTCACTTGTACAGAGGGTAATATGAGTTTAGGAACATCTAAGTTAGAATCTCTAGCTTGGCGAATATGTACAAATTCGTCTTCGGAAATTACTTGGTTGATATGAATGTTATCTTGTTTTTGTTTGGCAACCGTCGTTTCCCAAGCAAAATAATTTCTATTAGCGCTTTGGTAGTCGTGTCCTACAAATACTTTTGTTGAGTCCGGTAAAGAAAATATCCTTTGGATTGATTGATAGAGATTTCTTGCGTCTCCGCCAGGGAAATCACAACGAGCGGTGCCAAAATCTGGCATAAACAAAGTATCACCAACAATGGCATTATTTTCTACAACAAGCGTTACACAGGCTGGTGTATGTCCTGGAGTATGCATCACTTGTATCTGACTCTCGCCTAATTTGATAGATTGATTATTTTTTAATAAATAATCAAATTGACTTCCATCAACCAAAAATTCTTTTTCTAGATTGAAAACTTCTTTAAAGATCTTTTGAACGTCAGTAATATGTTCGCCAATGGTGGTTTTCCCTCCCAATTTATCTTTTAAATAGGGTGCGCTAGAGAGATGATCCGCGTGCGCATGGGTTTCAATGATCCACTCTAAATCCAGCTTATTAGACCGAATAAATTCGATAAGTAAATCAGCTGATTCTGTTCCTGTTCGGCCGGAATTTTGTTTGTAGTCTAATACGGGATCAATAATTGCGCATTTGTTTGTTGGAGTATCGATAACGATATAGGTGACGGTACAAGTGGTTTCGTCAAAAAATGACTTAATTTTAATATGACTCATTTTCATTCTCTTTTGTAAATGAGTTCCAATTGAAGCTGATTGAAACTACAGAATGAAGAGATTTTAACAGAGTATATTAGATTATTCTAATTTAAGAAGGCTTTTAGTCGCTAATTTGGGTTTGCTCGGGGCGTTTACGAGAGATCTCAAGGCCTTGGGTACGCCATTCTAACATTCCACCTGCAAGGTTGCAGACTTGTTCAATGCCTTTTGCGATTGCCATTTGAGCGGCTTTAGTAGAACGACCGCCACTACGACAGACAAATAGATAGCGCTTGCTTTTATCTAGTTTATTAACATCCTTTTTGAAATCGGTTTGCAGAGTACTTAGCCGTATTCCGTCAATATAGCCTAACTCAGACTCCCACTCCTCTGCACGGCGTACATCAATGATTTCGTCAAAAGAATCCCATTGGTCTCGAGCCTCGTTAGGGGTTAAATCGATGACTTTTTTGCCAGTAATACCAGAGGTTATTTCACTTAACTGCTTAACCAAATTCTCAACGCTAGTTTTGGTAATGCTAGAGGATTTTGTCATTAACGCAGAAATTCCTTCCGAGTCACTAGTAATCATCTTTGAATGAGCTTTTATTGTACTCACCGATATATTTATTTGAGTAAAGTTTTTAACTAACCCGCTAATCGAAGTATCCAGTTTTTCTCCTCTATCAGAAAAACTTTCGGCAACTTCAGAAATCACTCGATTGCTTTCTTGTACTATAGCCAAAATTTCATGGGTGGTATTTTGGCTGTTTTTAGCGAGCGACTTCATACTATCAGCAACTACGGCAAACCCGCGTCCTGCGTCGCCAGCTCTGGCTGCTTCAATCGCCGCATTAAGCGCCAACATTTCAGCTTCTTCACCAATATATCGAATCGCTTTGGTTTTCTCTTGAACTTCGTTAAATTTTTCTAAAATCATTGCTAGATCAGATTTTGATTTAGCTAAGTCGGACAAATCAGTGACCACAGCATCAACATTAACCATTCCTAGATCCGCAATTTTTCCAGCCGATGTAGATAAATCGATAATCATGCCAACCATTGCAGTAAGCGTTTTTATTTGGTTTGTTACATCAGATAGCGCTTGAGAGGTTGTATCAGAACTATCCGCACTTTCATCAAGTACTCTAGAAATAGTTGCAACGGTGATCTTTGCTTGATCCTTATATTGCATCATTAACTGATCGCGTTGTTGCTCGCATTCATCAACGGAAGAACTGGTTATTCTTTCGGCTTGAATTAACTCTTCTTTAACAGCATTTAATTTGGAATCAAACTTTCCTTTACCGATAAAGTACGCAACAACGTACCCAACAATAAGTCCGATAATGAGTAAAACTATTTCCATTAGCTTGAGGCTCTATTATTTATAATAATTAATTGAAAACAATTGGTTAAGATTAAAATGCAAGAAAAATCTAACGCATGAAAGCTAAGCATAGACATGAATTGATGTTTTTGCCAATAACAGGATAAAAATGATTTTAGTGGGGTTCAATATCTCTATTTGAGAGATTGAACGAGTTGTTTTTACCTACATAATTTATAAGCGAATAAAAATCCTATTATTCTCTGATTTTTACACTATATTTATATAAGAAGGCTAAACATCTTAACTTGCCTATATCAACGGATTTGTAAATGAACATATCAAACAAATTAGCTATTCCAGTGGTTGTTAGCGTTATAACCGCGTCTATTGCTGTCCTTTTTTCCGTCAAAATGAAATTAGCTGAAATCCAAGAAAGTGTTTATCAATCAGAAAAAACTAATTTAGAAAGGCGTTTTAATACAAAATTAGAATCATTAAAAGAATTGGTTCTTGCTTCATCTTTAGCTGTTGCTAATAGTACAGAAGTTACCTTTGGACTCACCAATAATGATAGAGACCTTACGATTGAAGGCTTAAAAGCTGTCGTTACTCACTTTCGAAAATATACACCTTACGCAAAAGTAAAGTTACATGTTCATGATAAAAATTCATATAGTTTTGTTAGGCACTGGAAACTTAACAAATATGGTGATGATCTGTCAGGTTTTAGAGAAACCATTAATGAGGTGAAAAAAACCGGCAAACCAATTAGTGCGATTGAGATAGGACGTGCAGGGTTATTATTGAGAGGTATATCTCCGGTAAGGAATAGAGGCAAATATATTGGTAGTGCTGAATTTATTTTGACAATGGACGAACTTAATAATATTAGTGCCAATTCAGATATTGAGAATCCCGCTGGCAACTTTATGTTTTCTCTATTGGATAAAAAATATCTTAACATTGCAACGAGTTTAAAAGATGCCCCTCAATTGAATGAAGACTATGTATTAGCAACAGAAATTACTCGATCACAAAATTTATTTGATGAGTTGAAAAATAAAAAACTGACTAACGATGGAACAACTGAAAATTACTATTTTACCACGATTCCAATTATAGACTTTTCTGGTAATCAAGTTGGTATGACGGTATTAGGTAAAACGCTAAAGTCAGTTAATCAGGTTGTTAAAAGCTCTCAATCTATTATTGAAAACCAACTAATTTACATTAGCGTAATATTTTTTATATTAGTTTTGGTTGTTTTTATTATTCTCCACCTAGTCGTTATTAAACCACTAAAAACAATATCAAATGAAATCGATTTAAGTCGTACTAATAAAGATTTAAGTCTTAGGCTTTCGCATAAAGGGAATGATGAAATTGGGTTGATATCTCGTTCTTACAATCAATTAATCATGTTACTCAATTTATATTTAGCGCAAAATCATCAGTCAATTATTAATATTTCAGAAGCAGCTAATCAAATGTCGGAAGCGACGGCTCAGACTAGTAATGGTCTTAAAAATCAAGAAATAGAGTCTAATGAAGTTAAAGGTAATTTAGATGTTATGCTGAATCAGGTTCAAGAGATTGCAGACTTTTCTCAGCAAGCAGCAGATTCCGCACTAAATGCTTCCACTCAAGCTCAAGAGGGCAAACAAGTTTCGGAAAATGCAATAAAGCAAATCAAAAATTTAGTCGGCGATATTACTCATGCAGCTGATGTAGTAGAGAACTTGAGAAACGAAAGCCAAGAAATTGAGAACTTTACTTCTGTTATAAAAACCATTGCAGAGCAAACGAATTTATTGGCGCTCAATGCGGCTATTGAAGCCGCTAGAGCGGGTGAAAGCGGTAGAGGTTTTGCTGTAGTTGCAGATGAAGTGAGGAATCTAGCGTCAAAAACCCAGGACTCAACTACTGAAATTGATTCTATTATTGAACGATTAAAAAGCACAATAGAAACCGCCGTTAGTGTTATGCATTCTAGCAATGAGCAAGCTGCCAAAAGTCTAACTGATGTTAATGACATGGAAGACTCATTAGAAGCGATTACCAGTTCAATAACACATATTACCAAAGTGAATAAAGATATTGCTGAAACTACTAAAAAGCAAGTACCACTTTTCGAAAATCTCTCACATAACATGATAAGTAGTGTGGCTCAGTTTAGTATGATGTTGAGTCGTAGTCTGCAAGACACCAGTAGCGCCGCGCTAAAAATGGGTATTTCTATCAAAGGAATGTATGGGAATATTGATGATTTTAAAATTGATGAAAACCCTGCTCTATTATTGATGGCAGCTAAGTCATCACATTTTGCTTGGAAGACTAGAACTCAGTCTTATATTTTAGGGATAGCAGATATTGATCCTAGTGATGCATGTGATCATCACGAATGCCATTTTGGCAAGTGGTTATTTTCTTATGGTAAAAAATCATTTAGCCAATATAAAGAATACGAAGAGTTAGTGCAGGTTCATAAAACTATCCACGATGAGCTATTTAAAATAATTGATTGCACTAAGGTAAATAATAATTCTGGTAGAGAAAGGGCGGTTATTGCACTCAATCAAGCTTCGAAAAGACTTTTTCAATTAATGGATACGTTAGGTTCCCACATCGGAATTGAAGTTAAAACAACCAGTGCAAAGGAAGTTGATATTGAACAAGATGACAATGTTGATCTCTTTTAATTCATTTTTTGTAAATCTTCAATTTCTGAACTACTCTATTCTTTAGTTAGTAAAATGAAGTCACAAGTAATCAAATTTATGAAATCAATAGCTTACGGAGAAAGCGAATGATATTTAAACAGTTTTTTGATCCTATTTCGTCAACATTTACCTATGTGTTAGCAAAATCTCAAGGCGCAGAAGCGCTTATTATCGATCCTGTGTTAGAACAGGTTGATACCTATTTGAAGTTTTTAGGTGAGAACTACCTCAAATTGGTGGTAGCAATGGATACCCATGTACATGCGGATCACAAAACTGGCTTGGGTAAGTTGCGTCAATTAACGCGTTGTATGACCTGTTTAGGTCACAATGCAGAGACCTCCGTAATTTCTAGAAGATTGCGAGATGGTGATAAAATTTCGATTGACGGTATTACCTTAGATGTATTTGAAACGCCAGGGCATACTAAAGAATCCTGTTGTTTCTATATGCAAGGAATGGTTTTTACAGGAGATACATTATTTATACGCGGTAATGGCAGAACAGACTTTCAAGATGGTGATGCTGGCGATTTATATGATTCGTTAGATAATAAAATATTTACTTTACCTGAAGATACGGTTGTTTGGCCTGCGCATGATTATAAAGGCGAGCATGCGTCAACCATCGGCAAGGAAAAGTTAGAGAATCCTCGCTATGCCGGAAAAACAAGGCAAGAGTTTATTGATATTATGGATAACCTAAATTTAGCTAATCCACAATTAATGGACATCGCAGTCCCCTTTAATCACGGTTTTGGGGATGATTTAGGTAATAATATAGATGACAACTTAGTGCTGACTTGTGAACAGGTAAAAGGGTTAAATAGCCCTGTATTGATTGATTTGAGAGATCAAGATGAGGTCGATAAAGACGGCGCTATTTCAGGATCTATTTTAATACCTCTTAGAGAGTTAGAAGATGCATTAGAGGCTCCTGATCATATTATGAACTCGGACAAAGAAGTCGTTTTTTACTGCGCTCATGGCGAGCGCTCAGCGTTAGGACTTGAGTTAGCACTTGAAAAAGGACTAAAAAATGTCAAGCACATGGCTGGCGGTATTAATGCATGGTACAAAGCCAATCGTTAATGCTTGGATTATATATTTTAGGAATTTATTCTTAAAATATATTTTATAGAACTTATTTTATAGAACTTAGCGGAGAATATAAATGATTTTTAAACAATTTTTTGATCAAACATCTTCAACTTTTACTTATTTAATGGCTACATCGCGTGGCGCTGAAGCTTTGATTATTGATCCCGTTTTGGATCGGGTTCATGAGTATTTACAATTTTTGGGTGAGAACGAGTTGAGGCTTGTTGTTGCTATGGATACACACGTTCATGCCGATCATAAAACGGGTTTAGGCAAGTTAAGAAAGCTAACTCGATGTATGACGTGTATGAGTAATAATGCTTCTGTCTCGACTATTTCACGCCGTCTAAAAGATGGTGATTCAATCTCCGTTGGTGAGATAGAAATAAAAGTGTTCGATACGCCTGGGCATACTGACGACTCACTTTGCTATTATATTGAAGATATGATTTTTACCGGAGACACTTTGTTTATCCGAGGAAATGGACGATCTGATTTTCAAAATGGTGACGCAGGTCAGTTGTACGATTCTATCACTCAAAAATTATTTACCTTACCTGATGAAACGGTTGTTTGGCCTGGGCATGATTATAAAGGTGAACATGTTTCTACCATCAAAAAGGAAAAGATTCAGAACCCAAGAGTGGCTGGAAAATCTCGAAATGAATTTATTGAAATAATGGACAGTCTTGATTTACCTAACCCACAGCTGATGGACATTGCAGTGCCGTTTAATCAAGGATTTGCTGATAACCTCGGAACATTGATGGGTGAATCGGTAGTATTAAATTGTGAGCAAGTAGAATCTTTAGAGGAACCGCTATTAATTGATTTACGTGATCAAGATGAAGCCGATCACTCTGGTATGTTGAAAGGCGCAATACTAATTCCATTGAGAGATCTAGATGGTGCTCTGGAAGATCCAAAGCATATTATTAACCAAGGAAAAGAAGTGGTTTTTTATTGTGCTCACGGTGAGCGTTCTGCATTAGGTTTGGAGTTTGCGCTTGAAAATGGTCTAAAAAATGCGAAGCATATGTCCGGCGGAATTCATGCTTGGATTGATGCGGGCAGAGACGTGGCTTAGTTTATAAAGTGAATGAGTCTCTTCCTGAGGCTCAAATGAATTATCTATTAGTTTCTTTTTAATTATAAAGTATTGTCAAAAACAAGCGATTTGTTTCTACCATCTTTTTTTGCGTTATATAAAGCAGAATCTGCTTTCGCCAGAAGTATTTCAATACTCTCTGTGTGGTTTGGATTATCAGAATAAACACCTAAACTAATCGTTATTTTTTTCTTATTATTTGAATCATCTGTAATTTCAATTGATTCGACTTTTTTTCTCATAGTTTCAGCAACCAACTTAGCATCATCGATACTTGTATTCGGTAAGACTACAGCAAACTCTTCACCTCCATAGCGAGCTACAAGATCGGATTTTCTTTGGCAGACATTGTCGAGTGTTTTTGCTATTGACTTTAAACAGTCATCGCCAACAATATGTCCATTTTCATCGTTAAATTTTTTGAAATGGTCAACATCACACATGATAATAGCGATAGGGTGGTGGTTTCTTATCGCTCTAGAAATTTCAACCGTAAGGTATTTATCTAAATAACGGCGATTTGCTATACCCGTTAACCCATCTATGTTAACCAGTTTTTTCAACTCGACATTAGCCGTTTCTAATTCTTCAGTAACTGATACTAATTTTTTTCTCAT
This sequence comes from Kangiella sp., assembly GCA_002733465.1. Taxonomy (GTDB): domain Bacteria; phylum Pseudomonadota; class Gammaproteobacteria; order Enterobacterales; family Kangiellaceae. Next base: position 173,538 of record NVVT01000007.1, on the reverse strand, counting down.
TTTAGCGATTCGTTGCATCGCAACCATTTTAGCTTGTAGTATTTTCAAATTAACTGGTTTGGTTAAGTAGTCATCTCCACCGGCAGCTATTCCTTCTGCGATATCTTCAGGATCGACTCGACCGCTTAAAAAGATGATCGGGATCCATGTAGTATTTTCTTCTCGAATTTTTCTCGCGGCTTGATAACCATCCATTTCTGGCATGATGACATCCATTAATACTAAGTCAGGTTTTTCTGTTTCAAATAACTTTACTGCTTCCAGACCATTTTCAGCAATGATAGGAGTGTGTCCTAATTTAGTTAGGTAAGCAGTCAGTATATGTCTTTCGGTGATCGAGTCATCGACTAAAAGTATTTTCATTGTTATTTCGATATTTCCTAAGAATGCTTGCTAGTGAAGCGCCAGGATTCTGAATTAATAAAAAATATTAACATACTAAAAATTCTAAGTATGTGTATTATTGTAGTCTCTCTACGGGATTATTTGAGATAATAACGATGTTTTTCAAGGATTTATTACTTTTATATCGATAAACCACTCTTTTGGTGAGCAATTTGAAATTTTTTTATACTTTATTTATTAATAGCCGGTTAATTGTAGTCTTGTTGAGTACTATCTTTATAGGTAACTGCAATGCTTTTAATCAAGAAGAAAACAGTTGCAGGCACGTTAAACTGCAGGTTTTAGGTTCCGGTGGCCCTGAAATTGATGACGGATTAGCATCTAGTTCTTACCTTATTTGGGTCGATAATAAAGCCTCTATTTTAATAGACGCCGGCGGCGGAAGTAGCCTTAATTTTGAAAAGTCAGGAGGCAATTTTAATGATCTTAAAGCGATACTATTAACACATCTTCATGTTGATCATTCTGTTGAGTTACCTGTTTATATTAAAGCGGGTTACTTTTCAAATAGAGAGACTTTCCTTTCGGTATTAGGTCCTAATGAAGGTGGTGATTTCCCTTCAACTACCGCGTTCGTTAAGGCATTATTTGATGATCGAAATAAAAACAAGTTAACAAGTGTTTATCCCTACCTTTCGGATAACCTATACCAACAATCATCGACGGATTTTTTAATTACCGCAGAATCATATCCCTATAATAATAAAAGGGAGGATAGTAAAGTTTGGATAAGTAATTTAACAGATGATTTAAATGTTGAGGCTATTCAAGTTAACCACGGTAAGATCCCGGCAATAGCCTGGCGAGTAAATTACAAAAAATGTTCAATTAGTTTTAGTGGGGATATGAATGGAACGAGTGGAAATTTAGAGCGCTTAGCAAAAAATAGTGATTGGCTAGTCGCACATAATGCTGTGCCAGAAAATGCCGGTAGAATTGCTAAATTTCTTCATATGCCACCGTCAAAAATAGGTGAGATTGCTAATAATGCTAAAGTGAAAAATTTGGTATTAAGTCATTTTATGAATCGTACTAACTCCAAAAAATCACAAACAGTTCAACTCATAAAAGAAAAATATAAAGGAAATGTTTATCTAAGCAAAGACTTACAAATTTTTGATTTGTAAGTCTAGCTTGTTAGTCAAAACGCGATGATAGAACCTAGCGATAAAGTGAAAAGAATTTGGAAAACCGTGGTTGCTGTACCAAAAGGGAAAGTAGCAAGTTATGGTCAAATTGCTGATTTAGCTGGTTTACCCGGTAGAGCGCGGTTAGTAGGTAAAGCATTAGGGCTGGCGCCAAAAGAGATGGCGATTCCATGGTATCGAATTTTAAGAAGTAATGGGCAGTTAGCCTTTGAAAAAGGCAGTGAAAATGCTTTACGTCAAAAAGGATTTTTGCAAGACGAAGCCGTTGTCGTTTTAAATAATCGAGTCAAGCTCGATCAATTCGGATGGCAACCTAACCTGGCTGATATATTGATGAAGTTAGAATTCTAGATTTCTTTCTAACTCAGTTCAACATTATGATAAATGTTTTGAACATCATCTAGCTCATCTAACATATCAATAAATTTATCAAATAATTCTCTATCAATGTCAGTTTCAGGAATAGTGTTTTTTGCTAAGAATTGAATTTCGTCAATATCAAAGTCAATACCTTCAATAGAATCCATTAACACTTGTTTAGCTTTAAAATATTCGCTATTAGGAGCAAATACTGTCATTTTTCCATCTTCACACTCAATATCAGTCACATCAACATCAGCCATCATCAACGTCTCTAATACGGCTTCTTCATCGGTTCCATCAAAAACGAAGATAGCGCTATGATCGAACATATGTGCAACGCTACCTTGCGCCCCTATTTTACAATCTGTTTTGGTAAAACAATTTCGAACATCTCCGAAGGTTCTATTGGGATTATCAGTTAAACAATCCACAATCACCATGCAATTACTTGGTCCATATCCTTCGTAACGGGCAATTGCAAAATCCTCACCAGCACCACCTTTTGCTTTGTCGACGGCTTTATCGATAACATGGCTAGGAACTTGACTTTTTTTAGCACGCTCAATCAGTCCGCGTAAAGCAAGATTACCTTCAACATCGCATCCACCTGATTTAGCACAAACGTATATTTCACGGCTAAATTTACTATAAACTCGCGCATTGGCATCTGAGGTTTTTGCCATTGATTCTTTGCGGTTTTGAAAGGCTCTGCCCATTTTGTTTTCCTTAAACTTTTGTACGAAGCAACTAGGAGCTTGTCCGAGAATAGAAAGCCTACTACGGAAAGCCTGTTTTTGCCCTATTTTCTGCTTATTTTCGTCAAAGAGAGTGACTATTCTCCTCAAATAAGCAAAAAATAGGACTAAAAACTGGCTTCCCTCGCTACGACTTCTATTCTCGGACAAGCTCCTAGTGCTAATTATATCGGTTTATTATGGGTTAAATCTATTTTTTTACATGTTAAACAAAAGTGGGATCTAATTGTGTTTTGATGTTTATTTGCTGGAGGACGCTCTGTTTCGCCACCACCTCCATAAGCTAGCGTGGCAGATACTAAAGTGCTGGAATAAATTGAATCATCACATTGACCCTAAAGGATTGTAAATCCACAATATGTGAACTATATTAAGTTTAGTTATAAAATAAAATCAACAGCTTTCGAGGAAAGTTAATGATATTAAAATTATTTTTTGCTCCTATTGCTTTAACATTTACGGTTGTTTTAACTAAATCTCAGGATGTTATGGATTAAAGAATACAAAACACATGTTTGGCGGTATTCATGCTTGAATACTTAATGATAGAAAAATTGCTTAGCGTTATCAATAATTTTGGAGGTTGCAGATGGTAGAATTTGAAGTAGTGAAACCGCTGGTCGGCGGAATGTTAATGGGATGTTCCGCGGCTATCTTGATGCTGACTAGAGGACGGATAGCGGGTATGTCGGGTATTTTTGAAGGGCTTCTTCGACCTAAATCCGGCGATACTCTTTGGCGGGTATTGTTTATATTGGGTCTATCGGCTGGAGGTCTGGTAATGGTTGAAATACTACCAGAAAGATTCAATTTCGAGACTGGTAGAAGTGTAGGAATGATGGCTCTTGCCGGTGTATTGGTAGGCGTTGGTGTGCACTTTGGCAGTGGCTGTACTAGTGGTCATGGAATCTGCGGTATCAGCAGGCTATCGGTTCGATCAATGGTTGCCGTTCCTACTTTTATGGGAGTGGGCGCCGTGGTTGTTTGGGGCATAAATCATTTTCAGTTGGGAGGCGTATTATGAAATATTTATTTACGATACTAGCAGGCGCTATGTTTGCAGTTGGTATAACAATAGGTGGAATGACAGTGCCTAGCAAAGTGCTCAATTTTTTAGACGTCACCGGTAATTGGGATCCGAGTTTGATGTTGGTAATGGTTGGTGCCATTGGTGTTTATGCGGTTATGTTTTATTTGATAATGCCAAAAATGGAGAAACCGTTATTTGATGAAAAATTTAAATTGCCCACTAAGTCGAATATTGATTTGCCGCTTATATTAGGTGCCGCAACGTTTGGCGCGGGTTGGGGAGTAGGTGGTTTTTGTCCTGGTGCTGCGCTTACATCTTCTTTATTGCTTGATACAAGTGTCTTAGTTTTCATCCTATTCATGATTGTAGGAATGTATGGAGCAATGTTTTTGCAACCTCTGTTAGCTAAGAAATAATAAATCAATATATCAAAAAATAAGTTTAATAAGACAAAATGAGTTATTAAAATAGATTTTTTAATAGCTCCTCTGTCCTTTAGCCAGATAAAACGGAACTAGCTGTTATGAAAAATCAATTGAATTGTTCCATTTTATTGATCGCTCAAAGTATTTAAAAAAGCCTCTAAATCATTTTTATCGGTTTCGGTTAACCCACCAAATAAATATTGACCACCGCTATCCAAGTTTTCGTTAACCTCAGGATTATTGGCTAAATCGGCATTATAAAAATCGATTACTTCTCTTAGAGTTAGGAAAACACCGTTATGCATATAGGGTGCAGTGTTTGCGATGTTCCTTAAATTAGGTGTTCTAAACTTTCCATTATCAGTTGATTCAAGTGATTCATCGCCTAATCCATTATCAACAAAATTTCCTCTGGCTGCTATTAGTGTTTGATTGGCGGGAACACCAATATTAGAATATTCAAAGTTTGAAAATAATTGCTCACCTAACTCCACAGGCGTTGAGTGGCAACGATCACAATTGAGTTGACCAAAGAAAAGGTCGCTACCTCTCTGTTCAGAATCTGTAAAAGTATAAGTTCCTCTTACCTGATCATCAAATTTTGAGGTGAAAGGACTAAAAATATTTGTTTGTTCAAAAGCGGCAATAGCTTGTGCAATTTGGTCGTAAGCAGTTGTCACGTCATCAAGTGAAGCAACTCCGAAAATAGCTTCAAAATCGGCAACATAACTAGCCTCTTTAATTTTATTAACCACGGTTGCTTCATCAAAATTATTCATTTCATCTGGGTTGATAAAGGGCTGTTTAGCCTGTTCTTTTAGGTTAACAGAACGTCCATCCGTAAATTGTCCACCAATGATTATTGGAACGTTTTTGTTAATGGTTTGAAATTGAGGAACATGAGCTGCGTAACCGGCTGTTTGAGCATTTCGTTTGCCAACGATAATATCATCTGCACCTAATGAAGTTGCTTGATCACTATCTGGATCGACAAAAGCAGTTGATGAATCATGGCAAGATGCACAGGCTTGACCGACAGGTTCTGATAAATTAGTGTCTTCGAATATCAACTTGCCTAAAGACGCTAATGCAATGAAATCAATATCTGTTTTATCAATTCTATTAGCGACGCCACTATAAGCGCTGAGTGTTTTCCCATTAATGCTTCCTGTAATGATGGCTAATCCTTGTTCGATGGAACTAGTTAAAGTTGCGGTATAGCTTCCGTCATTATTATCTGTGATGTCTCCAATAGTACCAAAAGATGTGCTTAGGGTAACTGCATCTCCGCCCTGTATTAAATTTTCGTCATCAATGGTTTTTGCTTGAACAGTAACTTCAATCGTCTCCATACCATTTGCAATAACAATATTATTTGCTACAGAAATTGAAGTCTTAAACTCGCTAGCAACCAGAACCGCTGACAATGTAGTGAAAGAAACCGTAGTACTTAAAGATGAGGAGTTGCCCGCACTATCAGAAGCTAAAACTTGATAATTATAAGCGGTATTAGCGGTTAGATTATTGTCAGTATAAGTAGTCGTATTACTTGTATTGACCGATACGCCATCTCGATAGATTCCATAAGCCGAAACTGAAACATTATCGCTTGATGCATCCCATGATAACGCGATGCTTGTTTGATCGATCATTGTTGCAACTATATTGACAGGAATGCTCGGGTTTTGCGTATCTGGCGTGGGAGGCGGTTGAGTTGTTTCGTCTGTACCACCTCCGCCTCCACAAGCTAAGGTTAGAGATAACAAAAATAATGCTGGAAAAAATCGTATCATCACGTTAACCCTTACTTTTACTTGATAAAGTCTTCTTCTGAATAATTTAAAGTAAAAAAAAGCGACCGAAGTCGCTTTTAGTATAAAACATTAATGACTAATGAAATCCGCCTTGACCATCACTAACCTTTGATCTCGCACTAGCACCATGAGGATCCGAGCGTTCAGCACCGACATAATCAGTACCGCCAACGTGAGCTGCTGCTGCGTCATCAACAATATTATAAGTTCTTAATACTGCGACTAAGCTACCGGAAGCACCACCATTTTGCAGCGCTATAACTCCAACACCTGGACAACTTCCTTGTGCTGAATGTGTTACTGTGACAGGAGCTGGTCCACGTAAAGCAACCACCAAATATTTCCCATCAGGCGTCACACCCATTAAATCTGGCGCAGGGTCGTTCACGCTTAATTCGCCGCCATCCGTTACTGAAGCGGCATTACATGCCCCTAAACCATTGCCTTGACCATCTGCAGAAGTTAAATCATAACTTCCTACATGAGCATTCATCGCTCCAAGACCGGTTGCACTAAAGACTTCTACCGTATTTTGAACGCGATCGGCATTGTGAATGTAATTCCCAATATTGGTTCTAATCATTCCGTGAGCATCTCTGCGGGTTGTTACTCCTGGAATTTGACCTGTGTCATTGGTTGCACCAAAAGTACCCATATTTCCACCCGTTGAGGTATTGTCAGCATCTTTAAATACTAGAGTTGCTGCCGGTGTATTTAAAGCGGCTACGGTGCCAGCTGTAACATGTGCATCAAATGCACTGTTAGGAAGAGTGTACATAGTGAAAATAGATTGAGTTGCTCCCGCTCCACCAGCCGATGAACCCGCATTAAGCCATACAGTATCTCTCACTTGAACACCGCCACAACCGACGCCATTTAATCCACCAACTGTATCGTTATTGCTGTACTCGGCAACAATGTCCATCGGTGTATTCTTAGTGTTGGCGATTAATAAACCACCGCCAGCAAGGGTTATATAAGAGAGATCGGTATCTGACATGATAGGGCAAATAATTATGCCACTTGGACGACCAACATCTATTCCTGTACCCGTTCCATCCACTTTATTATTGCCATTTGGCGTTTCAGCTGCAAGAGCTGCATCGCTATAGGTTCCAGAAACAGTACTAACTAAAGCATTACCTTGTGCATTTATTCCAGTAAATGCAGTTGCATCATCAGTTACACTTAATCCTTGCGTTGAAAGTGAAGCAGAACGATTAAAATTAGCACCAGTGATGTTTCCAGCAGCATCACGAGTGATGTCTATTCTTTCTAACAGGCGACCATGCAAATTAGCGACCAATATAGCGTTTCCATCATCGCTCCAAAAAGACATATGAACCGAACGGCCAAGATTTGACTTTGTGACTCTAAATAATGCAACAGCTTCTTTGGTTCGAGCGTCCATAATGCCAACATAACCAGCACCAGGTGCGAATGCATTGACATTCAGATACATATTTTGAGGGTCAACTAACATGCCGTGAATACGACCTATGGCGGTATCAGAATCCCCAAGTGTACGTCCGGTAGCTCCTTGCGCCGCATCTTCATTGGCTCCTTGATCTTGAAGAACACCATCAGCACCGGCATCTTCAACAAAAGAGCCTAAAAATACATCGCTTAAGTCACAAGGACCTTCGCCAGCAACGTTATTACCATCGCAACCAAGTGGTTGAGCGGCTAAGCCTCCGGCTACTTGAGTGTCAATATCTGCACTATCCCAAACATAGATATAACTACCCGCTCTACCTAAGCTTTGACCAGCAACTGAATTTGCTTGATCTGCAGCCCAAACTTCATAACCCGGAGAAGGAGGAGGTGAAACATTGGGTGGGTCGACAACAATGGTATCGCCGGAACATCCCGTGAAGGTAACAAGGGCAACAATAGCCGCAACAGTGATTATGTTTGGATTTTTAAGTAGCTTCTTCATTTCTAAATTTCTCCGAATTAGTGTAGTTAAGTGTTATTAATCTTTTGTTTATCCTTAATTGTAGTATGTTTTATATTAAGTAACCGAAAACACATCGATATTATTGTTACAGCAGAGAGTGGTTCTTTATATATCTCAGCCAATGTTTTAAGCAAAGGCTGAGTTTTGTTTGAATGCTAGTTCTATTGGTTTAGAGTTGAATGTCTACGCCAATTTCAAGTTGATTCATTTTTGTGCTAATTGTTTGTCCTGGGTCGAATGCAGATATACCACTGATTTCAACTTCTGGTGCGTACATAAGGAAGAACGTCCATTCTTTATCATTAATTTTTGTAGTATAACCAGCAGTGAAGTGATCTTCGACAACGCCTGGGGCAAGTATGTTTAAGTTAATACTTGAATCAATCGGTTGATCGGTAGTGCTATAACCAACTCGATAAGTATCACCACCCATCTCCCATTCGTAACCGATTTTTATCACTTTCATATCGTTCCAACCAAAACCCGCACCATCAGAGCCACCTAAACAACCTGGGCCAGAAGCTAATTGTTGTGTTTGACCACCTGAGAAGAAAGTATTGTTGAGGGAATCAAAACAACTGGTTAATAGAGGAGTGATGCTATTAGAAATTGCAGCAACGTCAGTATAGTTAATCGCTTGGTAGTCTATTAATAGAGTCGATGTGTCTGATGTATTCCATGCGATACCTACTGTGTAAGTAGAAGGAATATCAAAATCACCATTTTCCGCAAATAAACCTGCATAGTCGTCAAATTCCGCCATATCAATTTTTGTTTGATATGAAACACCTATTGTAAAGTCTTTGGTTACATTAAAGTTTGCGCCTAATTTAAAACCAAATCCTGTCACTGTATCGTGACCATTGTTAGTTAATTTGCTTGGGTTTAAAGTATTGTTAGCAAAGGGAGCAAGCCCTGTTGCTTCAAAAGATTGAACCGCAGCAATTAAACTAGCGCCTAAATCTAGCATTTCACTGGCTTGGTAAGCGATAGTTGTATTAATAAACAATTGAGAAAGGTCAACCCCGGCATTTCCTGCACCGAATACACCCGGTGCATCAACGATAGTTCCACCCGTCGGTAAGGTTGTCGGGTCTAAAACTCGTGCACTTCCGCTCTCGTAGGTTGTATTCATTCCGCCGTTGCCGTATAGAGATAAACCCCACATCATTTGATCATTAATTTTTGCGGAAAAACCAAAGCTAGGAATTATAAACCAGTTTCTTTCTGAGTTGACCGTGCCTGTGTTGTGAGAGAAGGGGATTTGGCAGACTTGAACACCAGGTTGAGGGCAACCAGGATAGCCTAAAACCGGAGAGAAATTACTTGGGAGAGCTGGGTCACCAGTTACAGTCATACTGCGATTAGGATTAAAGAAAGAAACTCCAAAATCCATACGTTCACCAACTTGTAATAAGCTAGCAGGATTATTTGCCGTTGAAATTGCATTACCGCCTTTAGCAACGCCTGCACCTGCCATGCCTTTTTCTTTGGCGCCATAACCGTGTGAAAAATAACCGTTAGTTGCAAATGCGCTGGTGCTGACCATTCCTGTGAGTGCGATAGCTATCGCTAGTTTTGACTTGTTCATAATTACCCCTTTGTGTTTTTTTAATAATGCGATAAATAATTCCGTTAATAATTGATCCTATTTCGTAAATCAGATTGTTGGCTAATATTTAATTAGTATAGTGTAACCTTTCTACTATTTCGTAGTATATAGCTCAGAAAGTTCATCTTTAGGTCAACTAAGCAACATACCATTCTATGTACGGAGTTACTAATTTAACTATTGCTAATGTACCAGATTCAAATTAGAATTTGTAGCTTGATTTGATTTAAATCAATAGAATCATTATTTGTGTATGCTAAGCGATTGATATTTAAGAAAGTAATTTTATAGAAAACAATTTGTTCTGTTTTAAATATTGGACAATACGGACAAAATAACTAGGGTTAATATTAGAAATGACAGAATTCACACCCATTTTAAGTTTGATCGGTGGAGCGATTATTGGCTTGTCAGCTATCATTCTTTTGTTTTTTAAAGGTCGGATTGCGGGTATTTCCGGTATATTAAATGATTCTATGACTAGACAACGACAAGAAATATTGTGGCGCTGGCTATTTATATTAGGTATTGCGCTGGGGCCATTGATTGGTCTCTATTTTGGTAGTGAATTGCCTGAAGCGCTGGATCTTAGTTGGGTAGAGTTAATCATTGGCGCTTTTTTAGTCGGTTTTGGTGCCAATCTTGGTAATGGTTGTACTAGCGGTCATGGTATTTGTGGTGTGGGTAGGCTTTCTATACGGTCAATCTCAGCAACAGTCGTTTTTATGAGTGTCGCTATTTTTGTCGTTGCGATTCTTCCTTAAATTGTTTTAACTAACCTAATAGTGTAATTAATTAGCATGCAAAAATATTTTAAACTTTTTATAGCGCTTTCTTCAGGCACTTTGTTTGGTTTGGGCTTAATGATCTCTCAAATGGTTGATCCCGCAAAGGTGATTTCATTTTTAGATGTTTTCGGTGATTGGGATCCGAGCATGGCGCTAGTGATGATTGGTGCATTAATTGTATTTGGAAGTGGTTTTTGGTTGTTGCTTAAAAATAAAACTCATTCCTTTTTTGGTAAAGCTATCAATATTTGCCAAAGTAGCGAGTTAACACCTAAACTTTATATTGGCTCAGCTATTTTTGGTATAGGTTGGGGGATCACCGGAATTTGTCCGGGTCCCGCTATTGCTAATGTGAGCAGCGGAGACATCAAAATTTACGTTTTTATTCTAGTGATGATTCTTGGAATGAAAACTTCAGAGTGGGTAAAAAAGCGCGTATAGGTTGGTCATTAACAGATAGGCGCTTTAAATTTGAATTAATTTTCTTCTAAAAATTTAACCGCTAAATCAGGAAAATCAGTGAATACACCCTCAACGCCTACTTGGTTATAAAAGATATCTAACAAATCATCAAAGTCCTTCGCATAATCAGGTATTCTGCCTTCATCTTTTCTAAAAGTGTAAGGATGCATTTTTAATCCAAGCTCGTTTGCTTCTTTCGCCATCACACTTAAAACAATATTGCCTTGCGTCGAATCTTCTGTCACTAACATCGGTTTCCATGGCCCAATTCCATCTGCGTATTCTGCTACTTTTTTCATCGCGCCTTTTTCAAACAACCAGTCGTAATTATAAGGAACTAACTTGCCATCTTTTAATTGCATGGTTTCGCCCCAACTGGTCTCTGCTATAAGTTGAATCAATTTATAATCAACATTAAGTTTAGGCATGACTTCAGATTTAATGCGTTTAGTTTCAATGGGATCAAAACACTGAATATAAACTTTATCAGATTTGTTTTTATAACCGTAATCTTTAATCATTTTAAGAGTCGCAAGGCTAATATCTTTACCTTCCAAATGATGAAACCAAGGTGCTTTGACTTCAACATAAATTCCTATATCTTTACCTCGACTATAATTCAACCCTTGAATCAATTCGATTTCTTCAGCTAACGTTGAAACCTTAAAGCTCGATTTAAATAAAGGAAAGCGCGCTGAATACCCTTGTTTTTTCTCATTAGTCTTTTTATCTACGCTAAAGCCTTCTGTCATATTCAGTTGTTTAATTTCAGCCAAAGTGAAATCAATCGCCAGCCAACGTTTTTGACCAAACACATCTCGTGAGCGGATTGGAAATTGTTCCATCACGTCGGTAACGCGATCTAAATAGGGATCATGTAATACCACTAAATGATCATCTTTTGTCATTACCACGTCTTGTTCAATATAATCAGCGCCCATTGCGTGAGCCATTGCTTTTGATGCAATTGAATGCTCTGGCAAATATCCGCTAGCACCTCGGTGTGCGATGACGAGTTTATCGTTGTCTTTCACTGTCGAATTAGTCGATATTTTATTCATAGCGCAACTCCATTGAGTTAATACTAATATTATTAGGATAAGACTTTTCGCTAGTCTTTTTAAATTCATCATTGTAGCTCCTCTCTCTTTTTGTTTTCTTCTATCATGGTTAGCACTAATAAAATGATTGCCATCACACAGCCACCAGTCAACAATATAAAGCCACCATCCCAGCCAAAATAATCGACGGTAAATCCTAAAACGATATTAGCCACTAATGCACCGCCAAGATAACCAAATAGTCCGGTTAAACCAGCTGCAGTTCCGGCTGCTTTTTTAGGGACTAACTCTAAAGCATGAAGACCGATTAGCATCACCGGACCATAGATCAAAAATCCAATCGCCACTAACGCCATCATATCAACACCAGGATTGCCAGCAGGGTTGAGCCAGTAAATGATGACTGCGACTAACACCAAAATCATATACAAAATAGCCGCCGGAGCACGTTTGCCATTAAACCATTTATCGCTGATCCAACCACACAATAGTGTTCCTGGAATGCCTGCCCATTCATATAAAAAATACGCCCAAGAGCTTTTATCTAAACTAAAATCTTTCACTTCAGTTAAATAAGTTGGTGCCCAATCTAGCACGCCATATCTAATTAAATAAACGAAAGCGTTTGCGATGGCTATATACCAAAGCAATTTATTATTTAAAACAAATTTAAAGAAAATTTCCTTTGCGGTAAATTCTTCTTCGTGAGATTCGTCATAGTCTGCGGGGTAATCATTTCTGTATTCATCTATAGGAGGTAAACCACAAGACTGAGGCGTATCTTTCAAAGTTAAAAATACAAAAATAGCAACAAAAGTAGCAACAGCTGCCGGAACATAAAATGCGCTGTGCCAATCTTGATTAAACCAGGCTAAACCCAAAATAAATAAAGGACCAATTAATCCTCCGCCAACGTTGTGTGCGACATTCCAAATAGAAACGGTTCGGCCTCGCTCATTACTGGAAAACCAATGCACCATGGTGCGGCCACAAGCAGGCCAACCCATTCCTTGAAACCAACCGTTGAGAAAAAGCAAAACAAAAATAACAGAGATACTTTCAAATGCCCAATTGGTAAAACCAAAGATAAACATAATGCCCGCGGAAACTAATAACCCAGCGGTTAAAAAATATCGAGGGTTACTTCGGTCGGAAACACTGCCCATTAAAAATTTACTTAGACCGTATGCAATCGATACCGCAGAAAGTGCAATACCTAATTCGCCTTTTGAATAACCATATTCGGCAATCAATGAAGGCATAGCCAGAGTGAAGTTTTTGCGAACTAAATAATATCCCGCATAACCAAAAAAGATTCCTAAAAACACTTGCAAGCGAAGTCTTTTATATTCCGGATCGATTTTATCTTCTGATAATCGAGGAGCGTGTGGTTTTGGTTTAAATATTCCGATCATATGATTTCTTTAATCTCTATTTTGTTATGATTATTTAAATGTGAAAAATGCTCATCACTAAACTCAGATAACACTTCGTTTAAATATTGGTATCCAAATTCTGTGGTTTGTATTTTATCTTTATCATCAACAATCAGTTTTTTCTGTCGACATTTGTTAAGACTGTTTTCAATATGTTGGTTGATGATTCCTGTTCGTTCATAAAACGAAGATGCCTCAACACCGTCAACCAACCTTAATGCATTTAACATAAACTCAAATGGCATTTGCTCTTCTGAAAGCGGATAGGTTTTATCTATAAAAGGTATTTCAATATTCAAATAATCTTTGGGACTTCTTTTTTTACTGGTGCGAGTAATTTGTTGCGTATCGGCGCGCGTTATTTTTCCGTGTGCGCCAGCGCCAATACCTAAGTAGTCACCGAATTGCCAATAGTTAGTATTATGCCAACAATTAAAATCGCCATTTTTTGAAAAAGTCGACACTTCATATCTTTTGTAATTACTACCTTGCAGTAATGCTAATCCTTTGTCACTTATATCGGCAGTGAAATCGTCATCAGCCATATTTTGGGGTGGCGAATGATGGAACGCGGTATTAGGTTCTAACGTGAGTTGATACCAAGATATATGTTCAGGCTTTAAGTCAATCGCCGTTTTTAAATCTTGCATCGCCTGCTTAATTGATTGATTGGGTAATGCATACATTAAATCAATGTTAATATTTTTAAAGCCTGCTTTGCGAGCGATTTGGAAAGCTTGTTGAGCATCATTACTATTATGAATTCGTCCTAAGGTTGAAAGAAACTCATTTTCAAAACTTTGTACGCCGATTGAAATACGATTCACTCCCGCCTCAAAAAAACCGGCAAACTTATCCGCTTCAACGGTTCCGGGATTGGCTTCCATGGTTATTTCAATATCGGCTAAAAAAGGCAGTCTAGCTCTAACCCCAGAGAGCAACCGATCCATGCTTTCTACACTCATTAAGCTGGGAGTTCCACCACCAATAAAAATCGCTGAAATACTTCTACCCCATACCGAAGGTAGCTCCGCATCTAAATCTTTTAAAAGAGCATCTATGTAGTCATTTTCGGGCGGTGTTGAATTAGTTTTATGCCCGTCTGCTTTTTTTTGCAAACCGTGAGAATTAAAATCACAATAGGGGCATTTTTGTACGCACCATGGATAATGAATATAAAGTGTTAATGGAGGAAGGTAAGTAATGTTCAAAGGTTTAAACTCTTATTAAGATGATTCTTTAAAGTCTTTTGGACATAATATTGGTAAATTCTCTTAATGCTTTTCCGCGATGACTTATAAAAGCTTTTTCATCGGGTTGCATTTCTGCTGCGGTCTTTTTTGCTTTGGGACAATAAAAGATCGGATCATAACCAAAACCTCCTTCACCCGTTGGCTCTTCAAGAATAATACCTTGCCAATTGCCCTGGCAAATGATCGGAGTAGGATCGAGTTCATGTTGCATATAAACAATCACACATTGGTATCGAGCCATTCGTTTGGATTCTTCTACGCCTTTTAAGTCTAACAATAATTTATCTAGGTTGGATTGATCAGTTGCATTCTCACCTGAAAATCGAGCTGAATAGATCCCAGGACGGCCGTTTAAAAAGTCGACTTCAAGACCTGAATCATCGGAAATAGCGGGTAAACCGGTTTTTGCACAAGCATGTCGTGCTTTGATGATGGCATTTTCTACAAAAGTTAAACCATCTTCAATGGCATCCGCAACTTGAAATGCAGATTGTGGAGTCAGTTTTAATTGAAAAGGTTGCAGAATCCGTGAAAGTTCCGCTAGCTTCTTTTGGTTTCCGCTGGCGAGAACAATTTGGTCTTTTGATGAAAATCTATTTTGAGGCACGATAAGATGGCTGTTTATTAGTATTTAATCAATCTTATSGSWTKTRGRRCGARRAWATARMSARWASYTRSCMRMRMAKCWKWKRKKMWRKKMYWYTMSGSWYMAAKKWKTKSCATTGACCTTCTGGTTGAGCAAGTCTATCGGCTAATGCCCACATAACGAATGGATGATGGCCTAATCCACAATGACTGCTTTGTACTTCGATATTCTCGGTTTGCTCATCTTCTACTTCCATACAACATTCCCAATGAGTGATTCCGTCGCTTTTAGAATAAAAAGCAGTCGATGGTACTGGAGGCGCTACTCTCATTTTTTCTCGAAGTGCACTTTCCATTTGATCTAGGGTGTAACCACTGGTTTTTTCAAACAACCACGAAACATGGTTTGCGGTTAAATCTCCGGCGAAAGGGCTGCCTAACGTAATGACGGTACGAACCATTTCTGGATGTAGTCTGGCTAATTCACGGGCATAAATACCGCCTAAACTCCAGCCAATTACGCTCACCTTCTCGCCGTGCATTTCGTATATTTCTTTTAAACGATCGACTATTTCTTGCCCGCAACCATTTTCCAGATCAGAAAACTTGCCTAAATTCCGACCTAAATTCCAACCGTAAGATTTATAATTTCTGCTTTTTAAAAAGCTACGTAAAAGTTTGGTTGTACCATCTCCGCCCATAAAACCAGGCATAACTAGTACTGGATGTCCGTCACCTTTAGCAGAGGTTTGTAATATTGGAAAACTAAGAGCAAAGCCTGCGGCTTCCGCGATAGTTCGAACTTCCAAAGCGAGTTTTAGAAATGAAGGTGATTCTTTTTTTGTCTTTTCACTTTTCGTCTTTTTTTCCATAATGGCTAATACACTCATCTGCTTACTACCTTATTTGTGAATTGCTTAATCGGAGATCTTTTTATCGGTTAATCTTCTATTAGTTTAATTTTATTTCTCTTTCTTTTTGTCCAAAGCTAATACGGAGGCTTCTAATGTGTTGGCCGCTTCACGCAAATAACGCGAAAACTTAGAAACATCAGGCATGATATTGGAGCAACTGGTCGGGCTGATTGATAAAACACCGTTATAGCTAAATATTGGCAATATAAGTCCCATACCGTCAAATATCGGCGCCATTCCCATGTGCGCTAACATCTTTTTACCATTCATATAAAGTGGTATTTGTGGCCCAGGTACGTTGGTGATGATGACATTAAAAAGCGGAGAATGATATTTTGATACGTTCATTCTTGTGTAAAGTCGAGCCGCTTGAGCGCCCAGTCCAAAAGGAACAAAGTCGGCATATTCGGTTAGTTGTTTTGCGCCAATGGCACCTTGATACTGTTTGCCACGCTTAGTATTTGCCTGTAAGCGAATTAATTGCTTCAATGGATCCTCTTCATCGGTCGGTAATTGAACCAACATTGCTGATACTTGATTTCCCATATCGTCTTTTTCATCTTTAGTCCGTGTTGAAACAGGAACCATGGCGATTAAAGGTTTATCGGGTAATTCGTTTTTCTCTAATAAATAACGACGTAACGCGCCGGTACAAATTGCCATCACGACATCATTTAATGTTGCACCTTCTACAGCATTTTTAAGTGCTTTGATTCTAGGTAATGATAAAAGAGCAGTATCCCATTTGCGTTCAGCTGATACTGCCTGATTTAAAATAGTACGCGGTGCATTCATGATTGTTCGAGGCACATCGCTTGGTTGGATACGGGAGATTTTTCCTGCCGCCAGTGTTGATTTAGCTGTCTCGTATAATAGTCCTGGGAGCTTGAATGGACGCTTAATGTAATTCATTGTACTTTTATAAAGTAAATTGATATCACTTGGGATTGGCTCAAGTTCTCTCGGCTTTTCAGGTGGAACTTCTCTAGGTTCTTTAGTTACGTCAAACAATAAACCTAGCATTTCAGCGCCGGAGGCACCGTCAATCGCTGCGTGATGTATTTTGCTGATCACCGCAACAGAGCCTTTTGGTACTTGAGGTATATTCTCTAAGCCTTCTACAAAAACAAACTCCCATAATGGTCTGCTACGGTTAAGGGGTTGGCTAAATACGTGGGAAGTGAGTTTACGCAGTGATTTCCAGTCGCCGGGCTTAGGCAGTGCCATGTGCTGTAAATGCAGATCGATATTAAAGTCAGGATCATCAATCCAGTATGGATGATCGATACTTAAAGGGACTTCAATGAGTCGTTGTCTGAGGCGCGGAGCAAGGTGAATACGCTTAGAAAAAAACTCTTTGAACTCGTCAAAAGTCAGCGAACCTTCGTAAATATCTAACCCCCCCACATGCATGGGCATATTGGGCGTTTCTAAATAGAGAAATGATGAATCTAAGCCTGTGAGTGCCTGCATTTTGTTAATCCCTTTTTATCTTATGGCATAAATTAGTAGGTTATTTCATTCACCTTAACAGTTTTTATTAGAATCGGCACTCTAAACGCTGGTTTTAAGGATGCCACTCATTCTATAATTGGCGTCACTTTCTAAAAAACGAATAGATTATGTCTATTTCAATAAAAATACGCGAAACGATCACTCGATTGCTGGTTCGGTTTGGGCAAGTTAAAAGCTCGCCTATGGAACTTTTTGAAATCGACGAGATGATCAATAACTGGTTACCTGAGAAATTTAAAATTGCTGTTTCGGGGGGCGATGCAGAGTTAGAAATTTTGAATGTTAAATTAAGTATTTGTGATGAAACAGCAAATCAACAAAGACTGAATGCTATTTTATTTTGTAATTTCAAAGTGAAAATGAATGGTTCTACTATTTTTAATACGCATCTGAATGCGGAAATTAAAGCCGATCCAGATTACTCAATTGAAAATAAAAGTGTAGGCGTAACTAATGCCGAACTAGTTAAAATAGATTTAATCAATGATAAAGATTCCTTTATTAAAGATGTGAGTAATTTTGCCAATGGTATTTTGCCATCACCGTTAAAGGATTTGTTTAATCTGGCATTAGCGTCTAGTACGGCTATTTTAGGTGAAGAAGTGGTTAGCGGTATGACTCGTTATCTTTCGATGTATAATTCTGGAAGTCAGCAAACAATTATTGATTATCATCATCAAGATATTGAGAACAAAATCATAGATATAAGCAACGACAGCGAGATGCGATATGTTATGGATGAAACGGATTTCGAAGAAAAATTATTTGCTGATTATGGGAAAAGCATTGGTATTCAAGATGGTAAATTATTGTTCCATTTTTAAAAGATAAATCCATACTTGAGTTCAAGTAGGTAAACCTTTTTAAGTTTCGGCCGTTATAAATGTTTGGTGTTTCATTACATTAAAATTTTGATTGAAAATATTATTTGTCAGGAAAAGTGTATGTCAGTTTTAGCTAGAAATGGTTTATTAGTATCAATTTTTCTATTAATGCAAGCCTGTGGAGGTTCCTCTACTTCGGATGAAAATATTAACCCTGTTATAGATCCACCATCACCCGATGCAGAACAATATGCTAAACCAACTGGCACCTATTCTAGTTTTGTGGGGAATGGTTTGTCACTCGAAAATGAACAGGCGCAAGGGGGGCTGGTGCGAGTGAAGTGGAGTGAAATAGAACCGAGTAATGATAGTTATGATTGGAATGCTATTTATGAGCAAGTAAATGCCATGGACGCGTATTCAAGTGGCAAGCCTTGGTCACTTGGTATCATTGCTGGTAAAGACTCACCGACTTGGCTTTTTGATTTGGGAGTAACACATTTTACGATCGATTTTCGAGGTGAACCGGTCGAGGTTCCAAAGTTTTGGGATGAACAATTACAATTACATTTGGACAATTTAGCTAATGCCGTCGCTGCAGAATTTGGTGATGACCCTCGGCTCGTATTGGTTTATGTGCCTCAAATGACAGGTAATGGAATTGAAGGGCATTTTAATGGCGTACCGATTGAAACTCTAACAGATGCAGGCTTAACGGCTGAGAACTGGATTGCTGCGGTGGAGAATGCCGCGATTAATTTTGCTTTTGCTTTCACTGATAAACCTATTGCAGTTGAAGTGCACGAAATTATGAACGATTCATCTATTCCAGAAACTATTATTAATAACTTATGGAATAATCCTGCTTTGGAACAACGAGTTGGCGCGGCAATGTGGTGGATTTCAGGTAAAGATGATTATCAATCGGCCTTAGTCACGATTTTAAAAAATTTCCCAGGCGATCTTTATGGTCAAGTTATTGGCCGTTCAGATCAAGTGGAGCGTTTTAAAGATAATAATTATTTGACAGTTCTTGAACAAGCTCAAGAATTAAATATGCGTTATATTGAGCCTTGGAATTTTGAGTTCGAAAATCATACGTTCGATAGCGAGTTTGAAGAGTTTAATTTATGGGCAAAAGAGACATTTCAAGAATAAATAGCATTAGCACTTTTTATTTTGAATAAGCCTTTTCTTCAATAATATCAGAGCGACTTTTGTCTTTAATATTTTCACCTATATCATCTATATTTAAATCAAAATTATCGACCGATTTTTCCAACAATTCAAATGCTTCTTTAAAGTATTGAGCTAAAGGGTCGAGAGATTTAATATCTTTATCACAGCAAACAATTCCAACATTCGCAACATTGTTGTAAGTCATTAAAGTAATGTTGACTCCACCACCTGCTGTAATCGTAGAGATGGGGTAAATTGATTTTAGCGTACAATCTTTAAAATACATTTGTTCTCTAGGTCCTGGGACGTTGGAGATTAAGATATTGGCAATTGGATTGATCACGTTGGATAAATGTAGCATTTCATAAATCAATGCAAAAGATTGAATGAAAACGGTGTAGTAAGCGAATGCTCCAGGGCGTGAGCGTTTTGCCGCTCGTAATACAATACGATGATTTTCAATAATTCGTCGCAGTCTTAAGTAAGGATCTTTTTCTCCRTGTGCTAGTTCTACTGGCACAATCGCTATCATATTTCCGCCAGAGGTATCGCCCGGCTTGCGAAGATTTATTGGCATATTAGTAAACAAGGCTTTATCAAATGATTGACCTAGCTCACTTAAAAAACGGTGAATACCTATATCAAAACTACACAGTAAAATTTCATTGACTGAAGCCCTTAATCTTTTAGATAATGCTTTTATTCTATCGAATGGAAGATCAAGTGTGGTGACTACACGGCCTTTTTTAACTTGCCCGGTTAAAATCGTTTTAGTTCCAGTAAATGGCACTGGCATGTAATGGGTATTAATCCGTAGCAATTTAAGAATGACTCTTATCAAAACCCAAATAAAATCTTTGGTGGCAAATATAAAGTCAAAAACATTTTTGAAAAAAGAAACCAGTTTGTTTTGCGGTCTTTTATTTTTTCTTGAAGATTTGTGTTCGGTTTCTTTAGCCCAAACGGGTACAAAGTTTTCGGTATTAATTTCCTGTGAATAGGCGGCCTGTAACCAGCGAACTAACGTTGCTCCATCACCAAGCATATGATGGATTTTGATATAAAGTGAAAATTCATTGCCTTTTTTGCTTTCAATGACATGAAATTGCCAAAGCGGTTTGTCTGTATCTAAACGAATTTCATGGAGCTCTGCTGCTTTTTTATGCAGGGCTTCTTTATCGCTAATGTCATCTAATAAATGATATTGAAGGTGATATTGCATATTAAGTTGGGCAAGTGGAATCAGTTTTATCGGATAACCCAAAAAACTTTGTACTCGGCAATTGAATGGCGATATTCCCGTATTAATTTTTTGCAGTTCTTCAAATAAATTTCTGACATAATTTTTATCAGCATTAGCGGGAAGCTCTAATATTTGTAATGAAGCAACATGTTTAGGATTATTATCGGATTCAGTTAACCAAAAAGCCTTATCTAAAAAAGAGAGTTTTTTTACTTTTTGTTTGACTACTGACTCATTTTTAGGCTCGTTCATGCTACATCCTTACTCAGTTCATTGACTGTTTGATAAAGCTCTTGATAGGTTTCTTTTGACATTTGCATGTAGGGAGTAAGAGCGAAAAGAATAGTGCCTAGTGATTGATAAATATATTTTCCATCATTAATGTCATTACCTTTGAGTAATTGATAATTAGGCGTTTGGGTGGCTATCAGGCCGATAAGCTGGATGATTTTCTGCCTTTGTTGATCGTCCCCTAAAAGCAGATCCTTATCGTAAAAAGACTTTAAATAGTGGTCAAAAACTTTTTCTTTCTGGTTTAAAATTTGCCTAAAACTCTTGGCAATAGCTGGGTATTGGTCGGCTATTTCAGCAGGGTTCCGGTATAAAAAACGAAACTCATGGGATACCTGAAATATCATCAGTAGATAATAAAAAAATTCCTCCAACTCTAACGCTTGATCTTCTGGCGGGTTTAGAATCTTGGTCATTTTCGATTTGTATTGAGCAAAAAGACTCGTAATAATGCTTTCTTTGCCTTTGAAGTGGTAATAGAGATTGCCTGGGCTAATATCGAGTTCAAGCGCAATTTCTACTGAACTGACGTTGGTTTCACCTTGTTGGTTAAATAATTCAAGAGAAACTAATAAAATCCGCTCGGCTGTTTTCATTATGTACCAATTTAATCTAGAGGCTGAAAAATCACGTGTTTTCAATGAATTAGGTGTAAGTGACTAAGTTACCTGTTTTTTAGTTGGTTGTACAGTTGATAAATTGACCCATTTAGAAAAATCTATTTAGCTAAATACAAAATAAAGCTGCATGAAACCAGCTCCCATACCTAAAAGTGCACCTGCGAGGATCAGCTTCCATTCATCTTGTTGATAAGCCGGTCGTAATACGCCTTCGAACTCTTCTGGAGTGAGTTTTTCCATCTTCTCACACAAATCATCGGCAACTCTGAGTGCTTCTGTAGTATATTCGTGTGCATAACCAAGATATTTTTCTGACTCTTCAAAAATCCGCTTACTTGATAAGCGTTTCATTTTGTAATAATTTTCAGTKCCMACSCCTAAAACAAAATAAGGTTGAGCGATRGATATATAWCGGTCRATKGCATCATTGACGTTAAGTTCAATYAAYTCYAATAAAGCRCYWGMGCCRGGACCATGAAGYAAYGCRTCRRYGATATTTTTAGAGGAGAGTAGCTTTTTCTCGATAATATTCGAATAAACTCTAGATACTTCTTTTTGGCGTTTTAAAAACATACCTTGAAACGTCATTCCCATAAACTTAACTGGGTGCTTTGGCGAAAATATCAGTTTAAGTGCGATTTCGTTGGTTAAATAGCCCACTAACAGCCCACCAAGAGGCAATATCCACCAAAGAGGGAATAAGTGCCATAAAATCATTGTGGGAATACCGAACAAGAATCCAAAGTAAAAGCCAGAGTGCTCAATAAAGGGGAATTCTTTTTCTCCWGATTTTAGGAATATYTCATTGATGAGTTCVGGTTCTTTAACTAAATGACCGACGACTAATTCTTTGATATCAATAATCTCAGAGACATTTTGTTGAAATTCGACCACCATTTTTTGAACCACGCTGGGTAAATCCATTTCAATTCGTTTGTAGACTAGATCTTTACCTTGAACAGGTAATGACGCCCACAAAGTAGCGGCAGATTCTTCCATAACATCGTTAACCACACGGATCAAAACTTGATTCAACCTACGTTCTATAACGTTACTGAGTTTTTCGGGATCGATGCGTGCGACTATTTCTTCAACACTAAGTAACTTTCCAAGAACTAAATCAACCGATATTTCAGCCATTTCTTGCCGTTTAGCTGGAATTAGCCCTTGCCAACCGAAAATCGGTTTAATGCCCACAAACTCAATTGGATAGAACATCATTTTTACTGCGAGAAAATTTGTCCACCAACCGACAAATGCGCTTATTATAGGAATAAGAAGTAAAAGCTTGTTAGCCATTATCCAATCTACGTTGATCCAATCCATCTATATTATCTTTTAGTTATTTTTCGAAAATTATAGGTTTAGGCTACCGATTCGGGTTAGAAAGCGCAACCTAATTTTTGCCTCCCCCTTTGCGAAGGGGGACTGAGGGGGATTTGGTTTATTGGGTTGCGTATTCTAATTATTATTGCTTGAATGGCTTTTATCTATATTAAGCTATTTAGAGTCTATTTGATGTTGTTTAAAAATAATACTTCTGCAGTAAAAAAGGACATTGCGAATGCCACAAATTATGAAGAGTTTCTTCAGGCTAGTATTTACCATGATGAAATCAGCGGTGCGACAGAGTGGCAGCTGAAAGATGAATCGTCGGATTATGACTATCGATTAATTCGTAAGCGCGTTGAGCGGATTAAGTCCGCGCGGTTGCGAGGTGACGCTAATGCTTTAATGTCAATTTTGCATGAAGGAATTCATGGGAATTTAGGTAATATAGCAACGCCAAAATTAGCCCAGCACGCAAGAATTGGTACAAAAAAATTAATTGAATCGTTTCTTGAGCAAGTGAGTGAGGCGTTAACTTTTATCTACCATGCAGATGAAAGAGAAATAGACTTTGCCACTAAAATCACATTTTTTGAGGAAACAGCCCACGCTTACGGACAAAGTTGTTTAATGTTAAGTGGTGGCGCCGGTTTAGGTTTCTTTCATGCGGGTGTCGTTAAAGCATTACATGAGCATGACTTAATTCCTGAAGTTGTTTCCGGTGCTAGCGCCGGTTCTATCATTGCTGCGCTAATTGGAACACGGAATAAAAATGAATTATTGGATGATCTTTCGCCTGAAAGTATTTTTGAAAGGTTTCAAGGTTGGAGTAAATTTAATGGCATAAAAAAAGAAGGATTATTGGATAGTAGTTATATTGAGAATACTTTAATTGATATGTTTGACTTAACTACTTTTGAGGAAGCGTATAAAAAAACTGGTGTTAAAATGACGGTAACGGTCTCACCAGCCGATCTTCATCAAACTTCTCGATTATTAAATGCAATTACGTCGCCTAACGCCATTATTACACAAGCCGTTAGAGCTTCTATTGCCATCCCCTTTGTATTTTCACCGATTTATTTGAAAGCGAAAGACCAACATGGAAACGTGATCCCCTACATTCCTAATCGTCAGTTTGCTGATGGTTCAATGATGGCGGATTTACCGTTTAGACGCTTAGCAAGGTTGTATGGCGTTAATCATAGTATTGTCAGTCAAACCAATCCGTTAGCAACACCATTTTTAACAGGTAGTAAAACCGATACCGGCAGTTTTTCTGAAATGACATTACGCCATGTGGCTAATTTAGCAAAGAAAAATAGTGTTTATATATTTGATGTGTTGGAAAAACTAAGTCCAAGTGATGCCTTGAAGCGGGGCATTCACAAAGTGCGTTCGATTGTTGATCAACAATATGTCGGCGATATTAATATTCTTCCAGAACGAAAATTATCGGATTTCAAATTATTATTTGCCAATCCAACGATGAAAAGTATGACTAAATTGATTACAGATGCTGAGAGAGCAACCTGGCCTCAAATTGATAGGATTAAACGAAATACAAAAATCTCTAAATCGTTTAATCATTATTTAAAATTATTAAAGATAGAGGAAGTTGAACGATTATCTAAGACTAAAGAATCAGTTTAGTCCGAAAGTGCTAAAAGGCAAAAATCAAAAGACTCTACCACAGAGGCACAGAGGCACAGAGGTAAAGATGAAAGGCAGCAAGATAGAGTAATATTTTTCTTCTCTGTGTCCTCTGTGCCTCTGTGGTAATCTTGTCTTTTAAGTATAAAAAAAGGTGAATGWTTTACTCATTCACCTTTTTTGTTGACCTGCATAGACTGGAAATCTAGTATGACCGATTTTACTAATTAAGCTTTTTTAGCTGTCGCTTTTTTCTTAGCTGGTTTTTTTGTTGCTAGTTTGTCTGCATAAGCAGTTATAGCATCAACTAAAACATCAAGTTTTTTATCAAGGTCAGCTAAACGCTCAGAGTCTGATACTTTATTCAAACCAAGCTTATCTTTTAACGCATCAATTTTAGTATCTAGCACAAGTCTTGCTTTCAATTTTTCTTGCAATTCAGCTTCTAGTTTTTCGCCTTCAGAAACAAGTTCGCTCATTAGAGAATTTGTTTTTGTGTAGGCTTCATCCAACTTTTCTACTGCGTATTTCCATCCAGAACCGTAAGCGCCTAGGCTTGCTAACCATGCTTGACGACCTAATTTTTCAGCTTTTTTAAATGTGTTCATAATATTTCTCCTATTAACCGGAATCTCAATGCTACCGGTAACAGTTTGTATACCAAAATTACTTAGCAGTTAACTTTTCAACAGTTGCTGCAAGTGATTCAATTTTTGAAGTTAAATCATCAATTTTTTCGCTTGTGCTTTTTGCATTCATGCCTAGCTTTTCACGAACTTCTTCAACTCGACCTTTAACATCAAAATCAGTTGTTTCTTTGATTTTAGTTTTAGCTTCAGTTTCTAATTTTTCGCCTTTAGCTACTAAATCTTCAAAAACTTTTGAAACATCAACGCTTTCGATTTTGCCTTGAATTTCTTCGTAGCTTTTTCCGTATGCGCCTAAACCTGCTAACCAAATCTTACGTGCGAAATCTTCAGCTACAGATACTTTTTCTTTAATTGAATCTAAATTTGTCATGGTGTTCTCCGTTAAATGTAATAAATATTAAGTAAGTTTTTCTCAACTGTTGCTAATGTTACGGAGATAAATTAGAAAAGGCATACTAATGTGAAAAATAAATTAAATTAATTTTAGACATTAAAAAAGGCGACCTAAGTCGCCTTTAAAAAAGAGGTTTAAGTAGAACCAATAATTTAAGTTCTATTTCTACCCATTTCATCATGACTACTAACCCAATCGCCGGCAATAACCGCACAACCTAATGAAATATCACCAGCAAGAACGGTTGCTGCAACAATTTCAGCAAATTTATTTGCTTTTCCTGTTCCGTAGCAGTCCATTATTTCTAAACATTCTCTTTGAGTTGGTAATCCTGTACCACCGCCATAGGTTGCACAAATCAGAGAGGGGAGGGTAACGGCCATATAAATATCGTCATTATCGAGTAGTTCAGATGATAATAAACCAGCATGAGATTCAACTACATTGGCTTCATCTTGACCTGTAGCGCAAAAAATTGAAGCAATGCCATTTGCTGAATGAGGACCGTTATATGCGGCTCCTGCCATCATTGCACCTGTATTGGCTAATACAGTTGCTTTGGCTAAAAGTCTTGTGTCCACTTTCATAATGGCCTTTAATACTTCTTTCTTAATCACTATTTCCGCTATTACGCGTTTTCCACGGGTATGTAACATATTAAGATGAGAGTGTTTTTTGTCTGTATCCATGTTGCCAGATAATAAGTACTTAACACCTGGCAACTGCTTTCTGATCCATTCGCAAGCCATTAATGTCGCTTTACCCACCATATTTTGTCCTGCGGCATCACCAGTAGTGAAGTTAAAACGTAAATATAAGGTTTTTGCAACACTCCATTGTTGGATATGAATCAGTTTACCTACGCTAGTAGTGCTCTCTGCTGATGCTTTTATTCCTGCAAAATTATCTTTTACCCATTGTCCAAAATCTCTAGCTTGTCGCGCATCTTCAAATATAAAAGCGGGAGCACGTTGCATAAATTGTTCGACAACTGTGGTTTTTACGCCTCCACATTCGTTAATAACGCGCATTCCACGGCTATAACTTGCTACTAGAGTTCCTTCTGTAGTCGCGAGCGGGACGTAAAACTCACCTTTTGCGGATTCGCCATTGATTAGCAAAGGACCCGCGAGTCCAACAGGCATCTGTAATACACCAATAAAATTTTCAACATTGCCAGGAAGTATTTTTGGATCGATTGAGTATTGACCAGTATGCTTTAAATCGGCACCGGTTTTTTCTTTAATGAAGGCTCGACGGTTGGCTGCCCATTCATCACTATAATCATTGGTTTTATCTCTAGGAATACGGTTATCATCTGCCATGGGGTATTTTCCTTTCATTTAATTGTTTTAGGGCTTTAACTATTTTGATTTATTGTACTGGTTTGTCATTCGGGCAAGACCCTAGTCACATCAGACCAGATTAGCTGAAGCCACTTTAGCGCAATTTTCGTACAAAACAAAGTGGAATAGCTGGATTGTTAGCAAAATGGGAGGTCGTGGTTATTTATATCTTTGATAACGGGAAAGGTTTCGAAATTCCATAGCCTTGAAGATAGTCAATTCCTAAAGAGCGACAGGACTCAATTATTGCATAATCTTCGACAAATTCTGCAATGGTTTTTATGCCCATAACTTTTCCTACTTCATGGATTGACTTAACCATCGCTCTATCGATTGGGTTATGAACCATTTCTTTAACAAATGACCCATCAATTTTCAAATAATCGACAGGAAAACTTTTAAGATAACTAAAGGAAGACAAGCCACTGCCAAAATCATCTAACGCAAAGGAAACACCAAATTCTTTAGAGCATTTCATGAAATATTGTGCGGTTTCGTAGTTTCTTATCGCTGATGTTTCTGTGATTTCAAAACAAAGTTGGTTTTTTGCAAGAGCAGAGTCGGAAATTTTAGCTTTTAAGTATTCACAAAAATCATTGTCACCTAAACTGGCTCCCGAGAGATTGATTGCCAAGTTGATTTTTCGTAAGGGATTATCTTTTAACCATTGTATTGATGTTTCAACTACCCATTTGTCGATTTTTGCCATTGCACCGTTTCTTTCTGCAACAGGGATAAATTCTGCGGGCGATATGATTTCATCGTTTTCAAGTTTTAAACGTAATAAAATTTCGTAATGACTCGTTTGTAATGATTGGCAAAATACAATCGGTTGTACATAGAGTTCAAATTGTTGTTTATCGATGGCTTGGCTTATGCGAGATAACCAAAGCATATCGGTTTCTCTTTTTGAATTTTGAGAACCTTGATAGATAAAAACATTGTTCTTCCCTGAATCTTTTGCCTCATAACAGGCAATGTCAGCTTTTCGCATTGCGTCTTCCATACTCACTGTTTGGTCGTCTATAGTGGTTAATCCGATGGATGCGCCTAAGTTGTATTGATTTTCACCCCACTTGAAATTGAAATTGTCGATTGCTTTACGTAAATTTTCAGCAATCTCTAAACCTTTCGCTCTATTACAATTAGTTAATAGAACACCAAATTCGCCACCTCCAATTCGCGCTAACAAATCATTTTTTCTCAAAGTTTTTTCTAGTACATGAGACGCTGACTTGAGAATTTGATCGCCAGCAATATGACCACTAGTATCATTTACCACTTTAAATCGATCGAGATCAATAAAAAGTAAAACGTGGTGGTAGTTACTTTGTTCTTTTGAATTAATGATATTGACTAACTGATTTTCAAAATCTCTACGATTGACTAATCCGGTTAAATAATCATGACTGGCTTGATAGCGAAGTTGTTCTTTTAATTCATGAGAGTGATTGACGTTACGAATAGTGATTACGCAACCATTTAACTTATATAAGTGGTGAGACACCGCAAAATGTAACTGTTTATGCTTAATGCTAATTTGAGAAAGGTACAATTCTACGTTATTTGATTTTCCGCCAGCGACTAAAATAATCTCTTTCTCTGGAAAGTTTTGTATGTTATTTTGAATACCATCTAATAAAACTGGATTTAAATTTTCTTGCGTGCTTCCTAGTTTTAGGTGCATTGCATTGGTGATTGGCATATCAATTAATTTTGATTCTGTTTGTGCCAAAATTTTCTCAGCACTTGGATTAACTGACAAAATAATACCCTTAGAATCTGTGACGATGACAGAATCATAAATTGAGTTCAGAATAGTTTCAGCATATGTTTTTTCTCTGAAATAGTTGCGTTGAACTTCCATATGTTGCTTTAGGACTGTTGAGATATAAAATCCAGTCATATAAATTAAAGCAATAAAAATTTCCTGGTCAATCACTTTTTCCATTTCTAGAGCAATACCATCAGTAGGGCGATTTTGCAGGATAATTGATATTGATAATATTAAAGAAATGATTGTCGCTCCATGATGCAGATATCGAATAGAGCAAAATATAATTAGCAAAAAAGAAAAAAATAATTGAAATTGATTTTCTTTGTCAAATAAATCATTGAATAATAAAATGTAAATTGCAACGCATGAAATGATGGCTAATTCAATTAATTTCTGATTCCGTTGTTTGTAATATTTAGAAGGATACCAACTCCAAATAAAGGCCATTGGAACTAGCATCAATAAGCCCATGCTATTACCTAACCACCAACCAAAAAATGAGATCGGCCATTCTTCCGCTGAAACATAACCATTGAAATAAAATAGACCTGAGCCAAATAGGGCGTTTAGTCCTGGAAATAACAAGATACCCCAAAAAAAGAGATGGTTAAGATCGTTTATTTTAAGAAAGAATGGAGAGAAATTGTTTCGTTTTAAGAAGTAGGTAATGAGTGATGCTTCTAAAATACTTAAAATTGATATAAGTAGCATCAAAAATGGAGAGTAAGGTACTGATTCTCCAAGAACATAGGCAACACCAAATAAACCTAATAGGATCCCTGGCCAAACGCGATAGCCAAATCTATAAATGAAAAAGACCGCAACTCCAGTAGGGGGCCATAAGGTGGTTATTCCTCGAGTTTCACCTTGAAGATAGAGGCCGAGCTGACCTGAAACGGCATAGATTACAGCAAGAGTCAGGATTAGCACTAGTAATCCTAATTTCGATTCGAAAAAAGATATTTTTTCAACGTCTTTAATGACGGTACTCCTGATGGTGAACCCAACTTATAATAATTATTAGAGTTTACTATCTATTCGAATAAGCTCTTTAGCGGAGTAGTATAGTAGAAGTTAGCGAATAATTCTATTTTTCACCTCAATTTGGAGCAAAGGTAGCGTTGTTAAACTTCGATATTGTCATAATAATAGTTAATGATAACGGATGTTTTTACAGAAATTGAATCTGTAGAATATGCTAAACTTGAGCCACATAATATTCATCTAAAGTTTCAGGATACATGAATAAAACTATTTCCAATCCTCAAAAACTGATTAACGTTTTATTGCTAACGTTTTTCGGCGCTCCCGCTTTTTCCAGCACAGCCAATGATCAATATTTAAGTATTTCATATCAACAACTAACCACTGATTTTTTTGGTGAGGGAAATCACAAATTTAAACCATCGGGTACTGGTATCGGTTATGGATTCAATTTTACTGACGATTGGTCAATGGGTTTGACTTACCAGCGCTCAAAAGGTGATGGTCGATGGTTTAGTCATAGAGCCGTGGTTCGAGAGTTTTATGAAACCGGAGAGTCTAAATCGAAGGCATATGGTTTCTCTTTAAATTGGCTTCCCAATGAACATGGCCTGACGTTTTCCTATAACCAAATTGACAATACAGAATCATCGATTACTTATTTACCTTTTCTTGTAGAAAGCGTGACTGGCGCCGATCAAGTTTTAAGTGTTGGTTATATTGGTCAATGGGCGGATTCTGAAAAGACACTTGAGGATCTATTTAGCGAAAATCAAAACTACTGGGCCGTTACCTGGGGCATAGGATTACAAAATATTGAATCTGAAGTCGATATTATTGAAAATTTAAATACCGATGAACCTATTCAAATTGATATTAATTTAGAACGAAAGAGCTTAAGTGTATTTGCAGAGCTTGGAGTTAGTTACATTTTTGTGAGAGATACTTTAAGTTGGTCTCCCTATTTAAATTTAAGTTGGGATTGGGAATTAGATGTCAGTGGTGAGGAATATATATTGTTATCGCGTGGTGAACGATTGATAAGCTTTGAGCAATCAGGCTCTAGATTTAATAATCAAATTCGAACGCCCGATGCCGGTACTATGGAATTTGGTTTTAGTTTGTTTTGGGAATCAGGAAGTGACAAAAGTGGGCAAACTGCGTTAGATTGGAGTTTAGATTTAGGTTATTCCAAAACATTAGCCACGGAAGTTGATTATAGTGGCGTTCAAGTTTCTTTACGAGTTGATTTTTAATGCCTCGTTCTAAGTCTTCGGTGTTTTCTGCGATCTAATAATCGCTTACGTAAAAGTTTTCGTTTCTCTGGCGATAAACGGTTAAACCTTTCTCGTAATTGTTGTCGTTTATCAGGTGACAATTTTTTAAATTGCTCAAATGTACTTCGCAATTGATCTTGGGTGGTATTTGGTAACTGTTTAAATGAATCTAATTTTGCGAGGAGTGTGTTTCGCTTATCTTCATCTAATTGTTGCCATTGTTTAAACCGCTGACTCGATGCAAGTTTTTCGTTATCATTCATTTTTAACCAGCGCTGAGCACCTAATACTAATCGTTCTTTCTTCGCTGACGGCAAAGAGCCCCATTGTTTTTCAAATTGCTGAATGACATTTTTCACTTCGGGAGATAGATTGTTCCATTGAAGCTGGGACTTTTCTTCTGCAACACAAATACTTGTCGATAAACTAATAACAAAAGTAAAACGAACAAGCAATAAAAGTAGAGTTGATTTCATTATTTGTCCTCCTCTGGTTTATATGTTGGCTGTAATGATAATTTTTTCATAGTTTCTAAATCTTGTTTTGTTTCAATTTTTTTATTGAGCGAATTTAACAAACCGAGTCGATCTAGCTCATTTAACTCCATTGGTTCAATAATGTTTGAGTCGCCATCGATTTCTATTGCAGTTCCCAAATATTCTAAAAAACTAGCGTCGGGCATTGGTGACACGTTACCCTTTTCCTTTGGCATCTGCTGAGCTACTAAAGATAAAGAATTCATCGTGCTCGCTAATACCAAAGGTATAAATAAAATGAATTTTTTTAAGCTATAAGGATGCAATCTCAACTTCCTCGGCCATCCAAAGCGCAAACTCTAAGTTTTCTAATAAAATAATTTCTTCGTTGCTTAAACTGTTTTCAAAGATCATTGGTTTCTCAGTGCCGGAATTTTCAGCGATGGTATTACTGCGTTCACTTAATTCTTGTTTATTGCTGATTGTGATAAAGCTCAAAGTGATCACAAAACCGACTGCTCCAGCAATTTTCCATACGGGCTTTTTAAAAAATGGCATTGCGGTTGTTGATTGCAACGCTTTAATTCTAGCTTGATTGAGTTTGCGCCTGATATCCGGATGCAAGTCTTCTATGCTAGAGTCGAGAGCATCATTCACTCTTTTTTCTACTTGTGAGTCATCATTCTCTATGTTGTTCATAAATCACCTAATGCTTTCTTTAATGCTTCTTTTGCTCTCGAGTAATGTGTCTTCACACTACCATCACTGCAACCCATGGCTAAAGCGGTTTCTTTAACACTTAAACCTTCCCAACTTCTTAACATAAAACATTGCTGTTGGCGCGGTGCTAATTTTTTCAGTGCTTTCGATACAACTTTTAAATCATTGCGTCCATCGAGTTCTCTTTCTGGCGTAATATGATCGGATGCATTATCAATTTCATCTATAAAGTCTTCATCAGAAGATTGATTATTTCGCCAAAAAAATATTTTATTTTGAATGGTTTTTTTTCGAAAATAGTCCATGGTTTTACTTTGTAATATTCTATAAAAAAGAGGCTTCCATTCGTTACTCGGTTTGTCAGAATATTTTTCAACTAATTTAATCATAGTATCTTGAACAATATCCAGCGCATCCGCTTGGTTTTTTGTGGCGATTTCTGCCATGCGAAATGCTTTGCTCTGCACTTCTTTCAAAAACTGTTCAATGGTTAATTCCAGGATGCGTTCCTCATAATTCAAGCTATTCATTTTGGACTGTTTATCCATTCTAGACAGTGAATAGTGATTGCTTTGAGAATACATCATTGGTTTGATTATGTACATATTGGGTATTTTATCTTAAACCAAAAAATGGTGGGCAATAAACCTTTTATTGTTCCATACAATAATCAGGATACACACCGTCCTTGGCGATAACCTGCCCACCCTACATTAAAGTAGCAACTTACTTTAGCTTGATTGCGACTTTGACTGCTGACAATATTGAGCTGTCTAACGAAAACCCACCATTGGTATGCATTAAATCAATCACGCTACCTTCATCTAATTTAAGTTGAAGGAAACTAGTGAAATCAGCGAAGTTAGAAAACACAGTGATACCTGATTCCGTTTTAATAGTGAATAGACCGCGTGTTCCCTTTGGTTGGATAACAACAGCGTTTTCGAAAGTACTGATATCTGTTCTGATCCCACCTTGAATTAATGTGTAAACAGCACCTTCACCTTCGTTATCCGTGTTGATGATCAAGCTTTCACTAGTAATTTCAGAAAATGCTATAACATCATCACCATCAGGCCAATTCACAAAAATTTGGCTTCTAGCTTCTGCATAATTGATAACCGTTAGCGCATTAAAGTCAGCAGGAGCCGTTGCAAATGGTGCGACGTAACCACTCACTCTTACCGGGTCATTTGCTTCAACACCGGAGACTGTAAAACCATCAATATTGAATTCATAGTTATCTACATCAGCATCAAAAGTTGAATCAATGCCAGTACCTGAGAAATCAAAGGTGCCAGGTCTACGACCTTGAAGCGCTTGTAAGTCGAGTGTTAAAGTTGCGCCGTCATTGCTGACTGTGTGACCCGATGCAAAAGTGATGTTCATTTTAACTACGCCTTCGGTGGCGTCTAAAATTAACTCATCACCATCTTGCGTCATATTACCGAGCACATTAATGGATTGACCGACTGAAATGTCAGCGATAGTTAACTCTTCGGTGATGCGTCTATTTTTAAATACCTTTGTTGTATCTGCAACAATGATGCTTATTCCATCATCAAATATCACTTGTCCATCAGTACGAATAACCGATGCACCTTTAACTCGTAAAGTATTACCATCTCTTGCTATAACGACTCCGCCTGTCGCACCATCAAACTCTGCACCGGGAACGCTGGAACCTGCAACAACGCTAATTGCTGTAAAGCTGTCTTCCGAACGATTAAATACACCAAAAGTAATCGTTGGTGTGCCTTCTGGCATTGAAGCCATTTGTGTTAAACCATCAGCGCCTAGATACGCTTCGCCATCAATTTCAAAATTAGTGTCATCATTAGTGGTCTCGTTGACTCCGCCATTTCTACTGGATTGATGATGGAAAGGACGCACTGCGATTCTAAAATAAGACTCAGCTTCATCAACACGAATTAATGGACCACGGACTCGAAACTCTTTATTGATGATCGGATCGACTTCAGCAATGATATAAGGTTCTGTGGTGACTTCTATTGGGTCAGACTCTAAATTTACAGTGTGAGAAGCTGCTAAATTAAAATCGATTTCAAAAAGAGCAGGTCTACGTCGAGCAATGACAAGACGGTTTCCTTCATCCAATTGAAGAGCTAAAGTTTCGGTCGTCAAAACCACACCATCGGTATCTAACATCAATGCACTATTAGACTCGCCGCCTTTTTCAACTTGCACATCTGCGTTAGTGTAATCGAGCGTTATGGTTCCCGAGGTGTAAATTCCAACAGGGATAGAGGCTGCCGCGGCTAATTCACTGACTTCAACATAGTCTGCAAAATCAATCGTTTGCGAAGTCGGTAGAATTGAAACGGTAACGCCATCGGCTCGTGTTAGTTCTAAGCCAACAACGTTGACAGAGTAAGTTAAAAAATCGCCATCAGCGTCGGTTAATCCAAGAAGCAAAGTTCCACAATCTTCATCGGGATCATCTTCATCCTGAGTCGTACATTCCGTTCCTGGATCGGGTGGTGTTGTAGCAACTTCAGGTTCTTGGGTACTTGAACTTCCGCCACAAGCGGTTAAACCGCAAATAATGACTGCAAAAAATAACATTTTGAATTGATTGAACATATCTGACTCCTGGACTATTTGTTTAAATTACGCCAATGAAATTTGACTAAATTGGTTAGTTTCAGGAGTTAAAACGAGGTTGGAGTGGATTGGTTGACAGAAGTGAGAATTATTATTTAATAAAATGCTTTTTTAATAAACACATTACTCAATAAAAATCTGTTGTTTAAAGCTAATAGGTATCAGTTTGCCTTTCTTTTCAGGTTGAACTTGGATATCAAAACTTAAGCGTTCTCCGTGAAAAACAGGGATCTGAGCTATATAATAAACGGCTGTTTCTTCTCTAATTTCTCTAAACGCTAAGCCTTTGTGTTGACCTGACAGGCTTTGTCCTTGACCAAATACATTACTGATTACGCCAACCACTTTATCTGGAGCAGTGCTTGAGTCGGAACTTAAATCTGACTCTGAACCAGTAGAATTTCTTACCACGCTGATATTGAGTAAAGCAATATTCTTACTTCGTTTAAGTTTATATTGAGTCGCTACTTCTGGAGTAATCATCGAAGAGTTGAATAAATTGTAATGAACGGTATATTCGCCAACTTGCTGTTCGTTTGCTAATAGGCTATTAGTGAAAAGAGCAAATATGATATATATGCCAAAGAATTTTGGATGAATTTTTTTCATTTTATTGAGTTGTATTAAAAACGGTTACGTCATTCAATAATATCATGGATAATCTTATAATGAAAAAAATACATTTTGCAGCCGCTAACGGTTTCCCCTCGCGAACTTACGAATATCTCTTTGCTAAGATGGATTTCGCTGAAATAGATTTCATCAATATCATTGGTCATAAACCGTCCCACAATAAAGCTAATAACGGTTTTTTAAAAGACGAGCTTATTGAGCATCTTGACGTAAATTTTAATGAGCCAGTGGTCGGAATTGGACATTCTGCTGGAGGTGCAACTCTTATGCTTGCAGCTTCAGAAAGACCTGATTTATTTGAAAGGATAATCTTGATCGATCCACCATTATTTAGCCACAATAAGCGACTCGGCGTCGGAATAGCTCGTTTTCTTGGTTTGTGGCAACGATATGGCCCAGTACAAAAAGCGACTAATCGAAGAGCTAAATTTTCAAATAAAGAAGAAGCTTTTAATTATTGGAAAGAGAAGCCTTTATTTAAAAATTTTCACAAAGAGTGTTTTGCTAGCTATGTTGAACATGGATTAGTCGAGTGTGAAGGCGGTGTGGAATTAAGCTTTAAGGCCGCTGTTGAAGCAGATATATTTAGAAATTTAGTGGTTAACTTCCCAAAGAAAATGAGCCACATAAAAGCGACCCTTATCTTTGCGGAAAAGGGAGATTTGTTGTGGGAAAGTGATATTGCTTGGTGGAAGAAGACGCACCCTAACTTCGAATTGATTGGTTTTGAAGGTCGTCACCTTTTTCCACTAGAACAACCAGATGAGACCGTCAATTTTCTGAAAAAATTAATTATGGCCGATAATATTGCTTAACTTCTTTTGCCAGAAACGAATTGATCGCTTGGGCAAATTCTGTAGGTGAGTCTTCTTGAAGGAAGTGTCCGCCGACTAAGGTGACATGTGGCATTCCTTTGGTTCCGGGAATATGATTTTGCATCACCTTATCACCGCCACGCATAATCGGATCACCGTTACTAAACGTGGTTAAAAAAGGTTTTTCCCATTGGCTAAAAACTTCCCACGCTTTTCTATTGGCTTCACTTGCCGGATCGTTTTTTGTTACCGGTACTAATTTCGGAAATGCTCTAGCTCCCGCTTTGTATTTCGCCGAAGGAAATGGCGCGTTGTAGGCGTTTACTTCATCTTTACCCAAGCTTCGAAAACTGGCGGAATTAATAATTTTACCAATGGGAAACCAAGGACTATAACTAGCGAAAGTTTTCCAGAGTTTAAACGCTTTATTTGCAGGCTTATCACCGGTTGGTAACGCACCGTTTCCGAGAACTATGGCTTTAAATCGCTCAGGGTTTTCTGCAGCCAATCGTAAGCCGATTAACGATCCCCAATCTTGACAAACTAGCGTGATATTTTTCAGGTCGAGTTGAGTGATGAATGCTGTCATCCAATCCATGTGAGATTGATAAGAATAATCCGATTGTTTAGTTGGCTTATCCGACTTACCAAATCCAATCAAGTCAGGAGCAATTACTCTGTGACCTGCGGCTGCGCAAATTGGGATCATATGCCGATATAAATAAGACCAAGTTGGCTCGCCGTGCATCATCAATACGGGATCCGCATTCTTATCGCCTTCGTCGACATAATGCATTCTTAATTGTTGAGAGATAGACGCCGAAAAAGTAGGGCACTCTATGTCTATATAGTTAGGTTCAAAACGGTAATTGGCCAATCGCTTGAAAGCGCTATCGGGTGTTCTTAGTGATTTCATATTCGTTCTCTATTATTAAACATCAGATGTTTTAGGCTCGATAACCACCCAACCTTCTTTTGGTTCCGGTTTGGCAGACATCACTTGCTTAGCTAACTTGATGCCTTTTTTCCAACCAAGCATTTGAACGGCCGTCAAAAATCCAGCAATCATCGCACCAGCAACACCGCATGATAAAACATCTTGTCCCGTCAACCACAATCCAGGAACTTGTGATTTAGGTTGTAACCAACCCTGTTTAAAACGTGAAGGATCATGTTCTAACCCATAGATTTCACCTCGATCATAAAAGCAAAAGAATTCAGTTGAAAGAGGCGTTGATGCTTCAAAATAATCTACTTTCCCTTCGAGTTGAGGCATTTTTTTGTATAACGCTTGTAACATTAATTCAGATAATTGTTCAACATAGTTTTCATAATCTTCTCCACGCTTTCCCCAAGCTGTGCCTTTCCATTTCTCAAACATTTTGTAAGATGCGGGAGCGACGATTTCAATGGTTGAACGATTAGGATATCGCTCCGCAAAACTTGGATCTTTGGCCGATGGAAAGGATATATAAATAACAGGGAGAGGCATGTTAGGGTTTTCAAAATTAGCATCTTCAAAAAAATCACTGACATTTTTGTCATGATTTTGATCGAGATAAATCCAAAAATTAGTTTTTGGTAAACCCAATGATTTAGGGTCTCCCTTTAAACCAATAAAAAGGCCAATATTGGTACAAGAGGGTGCGATTTTTTTCAGTTTTTTATCGTAACCAAAATGTTTTGCTGTTTCTTCTGGCAATAATTTTTGATAGGTATTGAATGCACCCGCATTACTAATAATCTGTGGAGCAGTAATCTCTGTACCGTCTTTCATTTTCACACCAACGGCTCGATTGTTCTCAATGATAATACTTGAGACTTCAGCATAAGTGAAAACTTCTCCACCACTAGCTTGGATTTGCGGAATGATGGTTTCCGCCATTTTTGATGCACCGCCAACAGGATAAAAACCTCCATTAAGGTAATGTTTGGCTATCAAACAATGAATGATAAAACTACTTTTTTTAGGTGGTACGCCACTATCGCCCCATTGACCAGTTAATACCGCGATAAGCTTTTCATTTGAGGTCAATTCTCGCAATACTTCATAGGTGGTGCGGTTAAAACTATTAGGTAAAAGCAATTTAAACAATGGCATCATTAATTTTTGTTGCCAAGGTTTTAATAGTTTACTTAAAGTAAACCAACGCATTCCCTTGTTAGCTTTACTTAGCATGATTAAGTATTTGTTGATTACTTCTTTTTCATCAGGAAACCTTTTGTGCATTTCGTCTCTAAATGATTCTTTACCAGCAATTAAATCGAATGACTCTTCGCCTAAAAATATACGATCATAAACTTTATCCATCGTAGCCCATTTCAAATTACCATTACTAACAAAATCAAACAGTTTTCGGCTCATTGTGGGATAGCCCACATCACCAATATAATGAACACCGACGTCCCATTCGTAACCTTCTCGGGAATAAGCGTGGGTAAAACCGCCCGCAGTGTAATGTTGCTCTAATACCAATACTTTTTGACCCATTTCAGATAAACTAGCAGCTGTTGTTAATCCGCCAATACCAGATCCGATCACTATCGCATCATATTTTTCAGCTAACCGAGTCGGGCGATAGCGTTTGCCAATTCTGATAGTACTGGGTTTCTTTGCTCGTTTACTTTTTTGTTTTTCGACAGACATTTGAATTCACCGTTAATTTATTATTTAGTGCTTTGAGCGTTCAATGATAGGTCTAACGCTACTTCAAGCTTAATCACTCGCTCTGTAAGTGTTTCGATTCTTTGTTGTTGCTCTTTGGCATTAGTGGCTAAAATTTCAAACTTTGTCCCCAATCTAATTACTTTGGTGACAGATTCCATCATTCTTTCGGTTATGCCCATTTCTTATTTCCTCTTTTGTTTGTTCTTAGCGTCGCTTTCTAGTTGCGCGATCCTTAATTGTGACTGTTTAATAAAATCGATTGATTCATCAATCATTATTTCTGCTTTATCTGTCGCTTCATTCATATGAAACATCATCGATTCAAAGAGTTTTTCATTTTCTGTTGGTTTATAAGCCGTAGTCGCTCGACGCATAAGTTCACCAACGGATATACCGATGGATTTTGCTTTTAATGCTATTTGTTGCTTTTCTTTAAGTGTTACCAAAACTGGTACACGCTCTGTTGCCTTAGCCATATTTATCTCGTTTATTAACTTATCTTGTTTGTTAGGAGAAGGGTTGGGTATGTGCATCACATGCACACAAAATAACAAGTAATCTAATAAAATACAATAAAAATAAAATGTTTAATAACGATTTTATCTAACAAGAAGACGCAAGAACGGGATACCTAAGCTAAACTAAAAGTAATCTATTAAAATTGGCTACCACTGTTTTTGGTTAGTTATTAAGGAGTATGAGGATATGTCTATTACTTTAAGGCAAAAACAACTTGTTCAAAGTAGCTTTAACAAAGTTGTACCAATCGCCGAAAAGGCTGCCGATATTTTTTATAAAAAACTATTTGAATATGCACCTGAGGTAAAACCCCTTTTTAAAGGTAACCTCAAAGAGCAAGGAAAAAAATTAATGACGATGCTCGGTATGGCTGTTAAAGGACTAGATGATTTAAATAAACTAGTCCCAGTTTTGCAACGATTAGCCGATAATCATGTTCAATATGGCGTTAAAGCAGAACATTTCACACCAGTAGGAAACGCATTACTTTACACTTTAAGAGTAGGGTTAGGTGATGACTTTACACACGAAACTCGCCAAGCATGGGTTGATACCTTTCGAATTGTAGCTTCAACAATGAAAGAGCATGCTTTTAAGGCTACAGTGGCCTAATTCACCTCAACTTTACTCTAGTTGAGGTTAAATTAAAAATGACAACGACTAGAGGACAGTCATGTACAGTATGGCGTCAAAGCGGAGCATTTTACACCGGTTGGTAATGCTCTTCTTCATACATTAAGAAAAGGTCTAGGTGATGATTTTACCTATGAAACACGCCAAGCTTGGGTTGATACTTTTCGAATTGTAGCTTTAACCATGAAAGAACATGCTTTTAAGGCTAAAGCAGTATAATTAAAACGAAGTGCCTCGCGCTTTAGGTTTTATGAAATAGCGGGTAGTCATATAAACAACAAATCCGAAAGGACCATAGAGCAATGTAATTATTAGGCAAGGAAGTAAAATCCAATGCGAGATCCCTTGCTTTTGAGCGTCTATGACAATCATACTACCCACAAAAAGATCAAACGTTAGGATATGTATCCAAGCTATCA
This sequence comes from Kangiella sp., assembly GCA_002733465.1. Classification (GTDB taxonomy): domain Bacteria; phylum Pseudomonadota; class Gammaproteobacteria; order Enterobacterales; family Kangiellaceae. Next base: position 132,937 of record NVVT01000007.1, on the reverse strand, counting down.
ATGCACTCGCAGGATTTTGCAATAAAAGCACAACTTGCTCAAGAGGAAAAAATCCACCTTCACCACCAACCATTATTTTTTTCGCGAGCAAATACGAATAAATTAACGCTAATACAAATGGGATTAGGTAAGAAAGGCAGAGAAGTTTTGTCCATTTCCACTTTGGTGCGAAAAAAAGGAGCAACCAGCCTAAAGCAGCAATGCCATTGCTTAAATAAAAATATTGGTCTGGTGACATGATTTTATCCTCTATAACTTAACAATTAACTTCCCATTATTACCACCGCTAAACAACAAGTTAATTCCTTCAATTGCACTCTCTAATCCGTCTAAAATATGAGTTCGATATTGAATCTTACCTTGCATCAAATGACCACCCATTTTCATTGCCATTGCAGGCCATTCGGCTTGATGATCGGGCATTGTGAATCCTTGAATTTTTAAACGTTTACGAATGATATTGATCCAGTTAGGACCTGCAGATGGTTTGTCTGTATTGTAATCGCCGATCATGCCACATACGGCAATTCGTCCAAACGCATTCATATTATTATAAACAGCATGTTGAACGGCTCCACCGGTATTTTCAAAATAGCAGTCAATGCCATCTGGCGCAGCTGCTGAAACTATTTCATCAAGGTTTTCACTATGATAATTAATAGCTTCGTCAAAGCCGATTTCTTTTAGCCATGCGCATTTTTCATCGGAGCCGGCGAAACCAATCACACGAAGACCTTCAATTTTTGAAAGCTGACCGACTAATGAGCCTACTGAACCAGCAGCTCCTGAGATTGCAATTGTTTCGCCTGATTTTGGTTCAATGACATTGTATAAACCTTGATAGGCGGTAATTCCGGGTAGGGCTAGTACCGATAAAATTGCTTCCGCAGGAATTTCTGCTGGTACGGCTTTTGCCATTTTTGCATCACAAACAATGTATTGTTGCCAACCAAACATTCCAGCAACTTGAGTTCCTACAGGAAAATCATCGTTATTTGATTCAACTACTTTACCGACACCACTCGAGCGCATAGCATCCCCTAAGTTTACGGGAGGTATATAACTGGTTGTATCAGGTTCCATCCAACCACGCATGGCAGGATCAAGTGACATATGAGTTTGTTCAACAAGGAATTGATTTTCGCCTAGCTCTTTTGTTTCTTCTGAGACGGTTTCAAAAATATCAGCAGTGATTTTGATATTTGGGCGTTTGACTAAATTAATTCTTAAATTTTGCATCGTTAAACTTTCCTATTAGTAAATGGTCGTTGACATTCTTATTCAAAAAATAACACGGACTCGTCTAAATCAACTCTTTCGGTTCGAGTTTTATTGGCATCCGCATCAGGTTTTGCATAACCAAATGACATACCAAATAAAATGCCCATGGATTCAGGGATTTTTAAAGCTTCTTTAACCTCTATCGGAAATTGACCCAGTGCGCCCTGCATACAACTAGAAATTCCTGCTTCTTCTAATAGAAGAGAGACATTTTGAGCATAAATACCGACATCAACTGCGCCCATAATACCTAGGTATTTTTCCATACAGAAAAAGACGGCGTGGGGCGCTCCAAAAAACTGCCAGTTTTTAGCCATCGCCATTTGCCTTGCTTGCTTATCTTCCCGCTTAATATCCATTGCAGTATATAAAGCATTCGCTGAGCCGAATTGACGATCTCGGTGTTTATCTTGATAGCGTGGAGTCCAGTCAAACTCCGGGGCGGGAGTTGGATCAGTCATCAGTTTGGTCATTAACGCTTTCTCTAAATTTGCTCTCGTATCACCGCTAACCACATAAGTCTGCCAAGGTTGTACATTGCAGTTAGAAGCAGACTTTTGTGCTTGCTGAAAAATGCTTTTTATTAATTCAGCTTCAACCGGTTTTTGTAAAAAACTGCGAACAGAATGGCGATTATCTAAAAGTGTTTTTAGTGACATACTATTTTGAGACATACTATGGCTTCCTGAATTTGTTCATGAACTTATTTATCAAACCGTATAATCGTGACGATTCGTCATTATGCTAGGAGTTGAGTGAAATAGCACTAAGTTTTTATTATAAATGAACGAGCGTTCGTTTTAATGAGATAAATATGGTATAACCTGAGTATGTAAATTTAATCCTAAATTGAAAAAAGGAAATAACAATGCCCGTTATCATCAAACGAAATGAAATCCAAGATTATATTGGTTTTGAAGCGGAGCCTACCGCATGGCATCAAGTCACTCAGGAGCAAATCAATCAATTTGCGGATTGCACTTTAGATCATCAATTTATCCATGTAGATCCAGAAGCGGCAAAGAAAACACCTTTTGGAACGACTATCGCACATGGTTTTTTGTCTTTGTCTATGCTTTCCCATTTCGCGGAAAGTTTTACTACGGTAATTGGTGGTTTTTACATGGGAATTAACTCAGGTTTTGATAAAGTACGATTTATTAACCCTGTGGTAGTCAATAGTAAAATACGCGCGCTCGCTAAAGTGCTAGAAATAGAAGAAACCAAACCCGGTCAATTTAGAACTAAAACACAAGTGACACTGGAAATTGAAGGTGTTGAGAAGCCTGCATTAGTTGCTGAGTGGATTGGGATTCAGATGGTAAAATAGTTTTATTATTAAATTGAAAAGAACCCTCTCCCCAGCCCTCTCCCGGAGGGAGAGGGCGTAAAGTTCCCTCCCCTTGAAAGGGGAGGGCTAGGGAGAGGTCGAAAAGTCTGAAAGCTCCAACAGGCTTGAAGGTAGAAATAATTTCTTTGATTATTAGCTGAATAGTTACAAATAGTTTTACTATTAAATTGAAAAGAACCCTCTCCCCAGCCCTCTCCCAGAGGGAGAGGGGGCGTTATTTTTTGAATATTAGGGAGATGCTAAGAATAGGATGTGTATTTAATGATAATAAGTTTTGAAGGTAAAGTTGCAATTGTAACCGGAGCAGGTAACGGTCTTGGTCGGTCGCACGCATTAGAATTGGCTGCTCGTGGTGCGAAAGTCGTGGTTAATGATTTAGGCGGCTCTCGTGATGGAAGTGGGAAATCTTCTGACGCGGCTTTGGAAGTGGTTAAGATGATTGAAGCCAACGGCGGTGAGGCGATTGCTCATGGAGCTAATGTTGCCAACTTTGATGAAGTTGAAGATATGGTAAAACAGGCCATGGAAAAGTGGGGGCGTGTTGATATCCTCATTAATAACGCTGGAATTTTAAGAGATAAATCTTTTAGCAAAATGACAATCGATGATTTTAAGTTAGTAATGGATGTTCATCTTATGGGATCGGTTAATTGTACTAAAGCAGTTTGGGATATTATGAAGGCTCAAAATTACGGTCGAATAGTTATGACCACTTCTTCTAGCGGTTTATACGGAAACTTTGGACAAACAAATTATGGTGCAGCGAAAATGGCAGTGATTGGTTTAATGAATACCTTAGTTTTAGAAGGCGCTAAAAATAATATTCATGTTAATGCATTAGCTCCGACAGCAGCAACTAGAATGACCGAAGATTTAATGCCAGAAGAAGTGTTAAAAATGCTTTCGCCTGAAGTGGTAACTGCGGGCGCTTTAACTTTGTGTGATGAAGAAGCACCAACACGATTTATTCTTTGTGCAGGTGCTGGCGGGTATGCTAGTGCCAGTATTTTTGAAACTGATGGTTGTTTTATTCCGGTTAAAGATGCTTCGCCAGAAAGCGTAAGAGAGCAATGGGATTTAATTTCTAGTACAGAAAATCAAACCACTTTAGGATCGGGTGACCTTCAAGGGAAAAAGTTTTTTGCAAAAGCGATGGCTTATTTGCAATCGAAATAATCAATAGAAGATAAAAGGAAAATATTATGAGAGAAGCAGTCATTGTATCAGTAGCACGTACCCCCATTGGAAAAGCTTATCGAGGTGCTTTCAATAATTTGCAATCACAATCTCTGGCGGCAGTTGCAATCAAAGCCGCAGTAGAAAGAGCGGGAATTAAAGCTGAAGAAGTGGAAGACTGTATTTTTGGAGTAGCCATGCAACAAGGATCGCAAGGAATGAACTTTGCGAGACAAGCTGCATTGGCGTCAAGTTTACCTGTTAGCGTTGCGGGAATGACAATTGACCGACAATGTTCTTCCGGTTTAATGGCGATTGCGACTGCCGCTAAGCAAATTATTTCTGATGGAGCGCAAACGATTGTTGCCGGAGGATGCGAATCAATTAGTTTGGTTCAAAATGAAAAAATGAATATGTTTCGTGCGGCCGATTCGGAAGTGGTTGCTAACGCGCCTAATATTTATATGCCAATGCTGGACACCGCAGAAGTAGTTGCAAAGCGTTACGACGTTTCTCGAGATAAACAAGATGCTTATGCCTTACAATCTCAACAAAGAACCGCAAAAGCGCAAGCTGACGGATTGTTTGATGATGAAATTGTTCCGGTTACGGCGACCAAAATAGTGACTAATCGAGAAACTGGCGAAACCAGTGAAGAGCAAGTAACCCTAACTAAAGATGAAGGAAATCGACCAACAACAAACCTTGAAGGATTGTCCGGTTTAAAGGCGGTAAGACCTGAAGGAACAATTACCGGCGGAAATGCCTCTCAACTATCTGATGGTGCTGCTGCGCTTGTATTGATGGAACGTGAGCAAGCTGAAGAGCGTGGCATAAAACCTCTTGGCGTTTATCGCGGAATGGTTTCTGTTGGGTGTGAACCGGATGAAATGGGTATCGGCCCTGTGTTTGCGGTTCCTAAATTGCTTAAGCTGAATGGTCTAACAATGGATGATATTGGTTTATGGGAATTGAATGAAGCGTTTGCAGTTCAGGTTATTTATTGTGCGGAAAAATTGGGCATACCTGAAGAAAAACTTAATGTAAATGGTGGGGCTATTTCAATAGGACATCCTTACGGCATGAGTGGTGCGCGGATGGTGATGCATGCATTGCTAGAAGGAAAAAGGCGGGGTGTTAAATATGTTGTGATTACTATGTGTATTGGTGGTGGACAGGGAGCTGCGGGATTATTTGAAGTGCTATAAATAGCATTACGGTACCGAAGTCGAAAAACACATTCGACTTCGTCACCATCAGCCTACCGGTAATGATGGTTTTTCTTGTTAGGTCTCATTGTTTTTAATTTTGCTTATATTTTCTCTAAAATGACTAAAAAGTGAGTGTTTCTTTTTATTGAAAGCAAACATGATTAACATGTAACGTTGAGGTCAGGTGTCACGATTGGTTATACAATTCATTGATTCAAAAATATCTCAATTTGTATTTTATTATTTTCCACATCATGACTTGATGTGTCTTCTAGAAATATCCATTCACCCAAGTTTTCTACAGCGATTGCAGCTTGATAACATGCAAGTTTGTTTGAGTTCAGAGATTTCTTCATGATTTCAATAAGATAGTTTTTCAATCCTGCATCGTGTTTCTTTCCTAACGTAAATATCGCGGATGGAACTAGAATATTCTCTGAATCTAGATTTTCATCGATGAAGTTCATAATATCCTTTACAATTTTTTCAGGACTTAGGCTTTCTATGTCGGAATCCTTCAGCCACGATTCAAAAGGTTCGCCATAACTTATACCTCTAGCTTTTTCATAAGAATAAGTTACAGCCTTCAATCTCGTTTCGTTTACTACCATAGTTCTATTTTTGTATAACACTTATTTTATACAGCAGACGTTTTCTAATTAACATCAACTTTCTGCAGTACAGGTTATTTTCTTATTAAATCAAAAGTTTACAGTAAATATCATAAATTTCAATGGAAGATTAAGTGAGTCTAGGCTCACTTAATCTTCCTTCTCAAAGAGATAATACACTAATTAATCAATAGGTTAACACGTTCTCTCAGCGTACTAATCGCGGATCGTTGACTACCGCTATTTATTTAAGGACATTTATCAGTGTGGCAAATTCGCCTAGAGTTTCTAGAAGAATAATTTAATGACTTATTGGAGGTGTCCATATATGTCATTAATCTCTTATTATGATGTTTTCGCGACATCTACTTCATTAAGAACAATAGTTATAACAAAGTCATATTCTAAACTGCTACGTATTAACCCACTCATTCCAATTCTCTTGAAGGCTTTTAGGTAATAGTTTTATAGAACTCTATAATTGTTTTATAAACTTACTACCCATATTTTTTGTGGCATCAAGTGCAACTAATAACCGAACCAGGTCTAGTTTCAAATAAATGCTCTAAGATTTGAGAAGCCTGTCGAATGTCTTTTTGAGACTTAATCGCTTGATTGCTAGTTAGTCTTTGGTTGATGACAAGTTTGTGAAGTGCAAACCGTGCAGGGTTAGGCACGTTAATTAAAATCCCTACACCAAAAGGCAGTGTGGCTGGCTCAATGTCTTCTAATAAGTAATCTAAATACCTTAATGGCGTTGCATAAGTATTGAATTGTGAAATATATAGAGGTTTCGTACTCGGCTTACTGATGGGAGGAAGATTTTTCGTCCTGCTTTTTTATCCTTAGACAAAATTAAGAATTGTTTGCTGCGACGAGATATGTAGTTAGTCAAGGCATACAGCGAAAGCCTAGGAATCAAAAGAAGAGCCAGATCACACGATGTGATCTATGATATAGTTTCAACAAAGCATAAAGAGGAATAGTTAAWTGACTTATCAGGATTTTATTGAAATCACGCTGGGAAAAAGAAGTGGTAAGCCATGTGTAAAGAACACTCGGATCACCGTTTATGATGTTCTCGGCTGGCTTGCAAATGGTATGAGTCGCGAAGAGATCCTTGAGGATTTTCCGGAATTAACACGAGAACAAATTCACGCCTGTTTAGCCTATGCTGCTCAAAGAGAGCACCACAAAATCACGGTTAATTCTGCATGAAATTACTGCTAGATGAAAATCTATCACGCCGTATTATCCCATCGCTTCAAGACGTTTTTCCAGATAGCACACAAGTCGCTTTATTGAATCTAAATGAAGCCGATGATAGAGAAATCTGGGAATATGCCAAACTAAAAGACTATATTATCGTTACCCAGGATGCAGACTTTCACGAGCAAAGCATGTTGCTCGGTGGACCACCTCTAGTCGTATGGTTGCGTTGCGGAAATCAGCCTAAAAATGTGATATTAGAAAAACTCACAAAGCAACAGAAATTGATTGAAACTGCGAATAACGATCCTGAAATCTGGACAATCGAAATATTTTAACCTTTTCGCATATCGAGTAAGTCGGTAGGAAAAAGGGGGAATAAAACCTTTAGGAGTTTATAGAGGAATGGTTTCGGTTGGATGTGAACCGGATGAAATGGGAATCGCTCCCGTCTTTGTAGTGCCTAAATTACTTGAGTTGAACGGTTTAACCATGGACGATATTGGTTTATGAGTTATAAATCTGAAATTAGTCTCTCGAATTTACGTTTAGTTAGATTCGTTTAGGCATGTCGATAACACACTCTCTTTATTATCGATTTACAGAACTCATATTAACAATGTTGTTTCTAATTTTTGTGTCGCTTTTTTTCTTAGAGGATGAAGACGGTTCAGCTATTAGTTCGGTATTGTCAAATGAATGAGAAATTTGTAACGCATTTTCACGCTCCATTTCAATTTCGCTAATCAGTTGCTTAAGCGCTTTTAGTTGTCCTTCTACGTTAAGTCCTTTTTTGTTTAATTTTTCTAGTTCTTCGTGGTGTGACAACATCATATGATGATGAATTCTTAATTGTTGGGTCAAAGGATTTGCAATGTTTTGAGTCCAGCTCATTAAATCTTTTCTGGCGCTTTTAAAGAAAGACATAATGTCCGTGACCGTACCAGAGAAAAAACGTTTTACTGCTACGCTATGTTCGCTAAAAGTCATAAATAAGCTATTCTCTAGCTTCTCTGAACGAGCGATAATTTTATTTAATTGATTATTTAATTTAACCATAGGGATTAACCTTGGCTCAACTAAAACCACATCAAAATCATTTGTAAACTTTGTATATAGCGATTTGACCATTTTATTGGTTAAATCAGCTTCTCTTTCTAACTCGGCCATTAAGCTTCTAACCGAGATAAAAAATAGTCGCATTCTTTTAAATAAGCCTAAAGTGGTTTTACTATTAACTAGCTCACCTAAAGTTGATTCTATTTCTTTTGATACCGCTTTTGAACCTATCACCGATAGTAAAATTTGAGTTTGTCGTTCTAACAATTTTTGGCTTGGCCTGATTGAGAGAGATTTTTTCTTAAAGGTTTCAAGCGATTTCTTGCTTTCTTCTACAAGATGTTCAATTTTATTTTGGTTTTTATTAGTTAAAGCGCTCAATTCTTTTTGTTGTTTGCGTAACTGATCATTTTTATTATTAACGACTTGTAAAGATTCGTGGATTAAGGATTGAGCTTCTTCAATCACCGATTGTTTGATGGTTGTTTCTTTATTTGCGAGTAAGCTTTGTGACAAAATACTCTCAAGCTCTCCAATACGGCTTTTAGCATAAAGAGCTTTATCATTTCTTATTTTTGCTAATAAACCTTTTTGTGCTGAAACGGGTAAAACATTGCGAGGGTCTATTTGAAGTTGCCTTGCGGTTAAATCGGTCATTCTTTTAATTGCTTTTTCTATCTTCTTTTTACTAGAAAGCTCGTCCCACAACATATCGACTTTATTTAGGATCGCATAGGTATCTTGCTGAGTCGCAACATTTGATTGATCAATATTCGATTGTTTGGAGTCAGACTGTTCGGAATTAGTTTGTTCGGAATCAGAAACGTTCTGAATATGTTGTTCCCAAATTTCCATATCAGAAGCGGTGACCCCAGTATCGGCTGAAAGCAAAAATACGATCGCTTGAACTTGAGGAATAATTTTTAATGTTAATTCTGGCTCGCTACCTAATGCATTAAGTCCTGGAGTATCTAAAATACATAAACCTTTTTTAAGTAAATCATGAGGAAAACTAACAAGCGCATGACGCCAAGTCGGTATTTCAACTAAACCATCTTGATCAATTTCTTTAAGTAATTGTTTTTCGTTAAAACCTAAGTCTACGGCATCTTGTAACGTTACTTGTTTGGTTTGGGTGATGGTGTAAAGTGCTCGACTCATCTCTTTTGCMGAGTYRGTCATTAACGGCACTTCGGTCCATAGATTGGGRATTTGTCTAAAYTCYTCTAAAGTYGTTTCTTCYAATCGTGTTTCAATTGGGAGTAATTTTAAATAGGCACGATTTTCTTTYTTATCRTAAAACARTTCGGTAGGGCACATAGTWGTACGCCCTATTTCTGAAGGYAAAATRCGTGTKTCGTAGTCRGAAAAAAATARGGAATTAATTAATTCTGTTTTTCCGCGTGARTATTCACCAACAAAYGCRATKGTTARGKTTTCTTTTTTAAGGGATTCTTGCAAACGAAATAAGCGTTTATCAATATATTCATTAAAAAGCTCGTTACGTCTTAACCAAAGTCGAAACCGGTTTAATGACTTGCCAATTTCATTTTTCCATTGGCAAAATTGATCAATATTATTAGCAAAAGAGTGGGTCGCAACACTTTTACGACTCTCTTGTTTGAGGCGTGCAGCTGCTTTTTCTATGATATTATCATCTGTAAAGTTATGAGGCATACAGTACTTCGATCCAGCTTTTGCTGGTAATAGGGCAATAATTATTTTAATCGGTAACTATAAATATATCAGATATTTCAAGAAAAGCCGATATCATGTGTGCATATTCACACAAATATCTCAATTTGCGGTTATTTTGGGATTAGTGGTCGAATAATTAACTTTAGAGGTTAATTGTTAGTAGGCCACAGACTGGATAACAGGAACTAAATAATAATCAACCATATTCATGGTGAAATAAATCATAATCAATGCAATCATGGGCGAAAAATCAAACCCGCTCATTGGTGGAAGTATTTTCTTGAATACTCCGATAATAGGCTCACTCAATTGACCAATCACCGCCATGACAGGGTTATGTCCACCGGGTGAAATCCAGCTCATTATGATGCGAATAAAAATGAGAAAAACGAACAAATTTAATACGCTTTTTATCAGCCCAACAAAGGTAATTAATACTAGTAGTAGAAAGTTTATATTTAATTGACCAGCGATAAGCGTCATAAGTAATAACTTAACTAGAATTACAATATAGGCTAAAACTAGCGAAGAGAAATCAATCCCTGCAAAACCTGGAATAACTTTTCTTAATGGCTTAATTAACGGATCGGTTGCTTTCACACAAAATTGAGAAAGCGGGTTATAAAAATCTGCCCGGAAGTATTGTAAGAAAAAACGTAATAAAATCACGGTAACATAGAGAGAAATTAAAACATCAATCAGTTGTGAAAATGGATTCATCATAGTGGTTTTCCTTCTTCTCCAGCCTCTCCGAGACTTACTCCTCGATTATAAGCAGCATTAACCGCTTCTTTTACAATCTCAGAAAAATTATTATTTTTGAAACTTTGAATTGCTTCAAATGTAGTGCCACCTGGCGAGGTGACTGCTTGTCTTAGGTCATCTAATTGAATATCTGATTTAAATTGAGCCAGTTTTGCTGTCCCTATAAATGATTGGGTAATTAGCGTTCTGGCATCTTTGGCATTAAATCCTAAAGATACCGCTTGATCAACCATTGCCTGCATAAATAAGTAAATATATGCCGGAGCGCTACCAGCTATTGCGGTGACGGTGTTGATTTGATCTTCATCTTTTACCCAGGCGGTTTTTCCAACGGACTGAAAAATCTTTTCTGCGATGTCTTTCTGTTGCTGATTACACTTTGTATTAGCAAATAAACCCGTAGCACCTTCAGATATCACTGATGGAGTATTTGGCATGGCTCTTATAACCGCTGATTCGTGTTGTAAAAATGCAGAAATTTGGCTTGTTTTTACACCCGCGGCTATTGAAATAATCAATTTATCTGAAAAGTCTATATTTCTTAAAGGTTCGCATACAGTGGCAAACATTTGCGGTTTTACAGCGATGACTATCACTAAAGCATTTTCGCAAATTTCACTGTTATTTTGGGTAATGCCAATGTTTAATTCTTTTTGGATCGAGTGAAGTTTTTCAACACTTCGATTGCTAACGCTAATGTTCTTAGGATCGTATTTTGCCTGCACCATCCCTTTGATAATTGCAGAAGACATATTTCCACAACCGATAAAACCAATTTTTATCTCGCCTAATGTCAAACTATCAATCATTTATTGCCTTCTTTTTCCAAATAGTTCGGTGCCAATTCGCACCATTGAAGAGCCTGCTTCTATTGCAGCTTCAAAATCATTACTCATACCCATTGAAAGGGTATCAAGTTGAGGGTACTGAGTTCGGGTTTTATCAAAATAAGCCTTAATTTCTGTCAATTGGCCGAGTTGCGCGTTATGGCTTACTTGTTTGGGTGGAATAAACATTAAACCTCTCAATTTTATATTGGGCAATTTGCTGGCTAATTCAAGTAATTCTGGCACTTCTTGTAAGTTGGCGCCTTTCTTATTTTCTTCCTTAAAGTAGTTTACTTGAATACAAACGTTAATCGGCGATAATTTAATAGGACGTTGATCATTAATCCTTTGCAGGACTTTAGTCCTATCAATACTTTGAACCCAATCAAATAGGTTGGTAATGAGTCGAGTTTTATTGCTCTGGATAGGGCCAATAAAGTGCCAAATAATGTCTAAATGACTCGCTTGTTGGATCTTTATTTCGGCTTCTTGAAGATAGCTTTCGGCGAATTCTGTGATCCCCGCCTCAAATCCTTCTTGAATAGCACTTATGGGATGTGTTTTACTCACGGCTAGCAATTTGACAGAGTGGTTCAAGCTGTTTAAGCCATTGAAGTCATTAGATAAATTAGATTTAAGCTGATTTTTGTTAGAACCGGCTAATTTACCGAAATTTAATTGGCTTTGTTGGATTCTAGCACTAACTTTTTTTAAACGATCTGCTATAGTCATTGGTAAGCTTTTAATAGTTTCTCAATTGTTTTAATACTATCTTAAAATAGCTTCTTGACACTTTTTGCTCAAAAATTAAGTGAAAAGAGGTTAACAAAAATAATGCTTGGAGCAATCATCCATGGATATTACCGAATTACTCGCGTTTAGTGTAAAAAATAAAGCATCGGATCTGCATTTATCTGCCGGTTTACCGCCTATGATTCGAGTCGACGGTGACGTTAGACGAATTAACGTGGCTCCAATGGATCATAAAATGGTGCATAGCCTTGTTTATGACATCATGAACGATAAGCAACGTAAGGATTTTGAAGAATTCTTAGAAACGGATTTTTCCTTTGCTCTGCCGGGCATTGCTCGTTTTCGTGTTAATGCCTTTAATCAAAACCGCGGTGCATCGGCGGTTTTTAGAACTATACCCTCTCAAGTTTTAACCTTGGAAGAGCTAGCCTGTCCTTCGATTTTTAAAGAAATGTGTATGCATCCCAGAGGATTGGTCTTAGTTACGGGACCAACCGGTTCTGGTAAGAGTACGACACTTGCTGCGATGGTCGATTATATTAATGATAATCATTATGGGCATATATTGACCATTGAAGATCCCATAGAATTCGTCCACGAAAGTAAGAAGTGTCTGATTAATCAGCGTGAAGTTCATCGTGATACCTTAGGGTTTAGTGAAGCACTTCGTTCTGCGTTACGTGAAGATCCCGATATAATTCTTATTGGTGAATTACGTGACTTGGAAACAATCCGATTAGCCTTAACAGCTGCCGAAACGGGGCATTTAGTTTTTGGTACATTACATACCTCATCTGCCGCTAAAACAATCGATAGAATTATTGATGTATTCCCAGCCGCAGAAAAAGATATGACTCGCTCGATGCTTTCTGAGTCCTTACAAGCTGTTATTTCTCAAACATTACTMAAAAAGAATGGGGGAGGGCGAGTTGCGGCACATGAGATAATGATTGGCACGCCTGCGATTAGAAACCTGATTCGTGAAGATAAAGTGGCTCAAATGTATAGTGCGATTCAAACGGGTCTAGGTGTTGGTATGCAAACGCTAGATCAATGTTTGAAGGATTTATTAGGTAAAGGTTTAATCAGTCGAGAAGATGCAAGGCACGCGGCTAAGAATAAAGAAGATTTTTAGAATGCATTTTTCATTTGTTGGTTTCAATGATTGATTTCATAGATTAGTTTTAGAAAAAGATAAAAAGGATAAAATATGGATTTTGAAGGCTTATTGAAGCTAATGGTCACCAAAAAGGCCTCGGATCTGTTTATAACAGCAGGTGTACCTCCTAGCATAAAGATTAACGGGAAAGTAATGCCTGTTACTCAACGCGCTCTTTCACCAGAAAAAGCACGTGAAGTTGTTTTAAGTGTCATGAATGAAGAGCAAAGACGAGAGTTTGCCCGTTCTCGAGAATGTAATTTTGCGATTAGTGCTGCAGGAATTGGTCGTTATCGAGTGAGTGCCTTCAACCAACGTAATAATGTCGGTATGGTCTTACGTCGAATTGAAACAAATATTCCGACTATTGAAGAGTTAAGATTACCGTCCATTCTTAAAAAACTATCTTTAACCAAACGAGGTTTGGTCATTTTTGTTGGTGCAACCGGTACCGGTAAATCGACATCATTAGCATCGATGATTGGATATCGAAACGCTTCAACGACAGGACATATAATATCAATAGAAGATCCGATTGAATTTGTTCACAATCATAATAAATGCATTATTACGCAAAGAGAAGTCGGTATTGATACGGATTCATTTGCCACCGCTTTGAAAAACACTTTAAGACAGGCGCCTGATGTAATTCTTATTGGCGAAGTTAGAACTAGCGAAACCATGGATTATGCCGTCGCTTTTGCAGAAACAGGGCATCTTTGCATGTGTACTCTACATGCTAATAATGCCAATCAAGCTTTGGATCGAATTTTGCATTTTTTCCCAAGGGAAAAGCATAATCAGGTATTAATGGATTTATCATTGAATTTAAGAGCAATTGTTGCTCAACAATTAATCCCTACACCCGATGGTAAAGGAAGACGGCCAGCGATTGAAATTTTAATTAATACGCCACTCATTTCTGATCTTATACGTAAAGGTGAAATACATTTAATTAAAGATATCATGTCAAAATCTAACGAATTAGGCATGCAAACATTTGATCAGTCTCTGTTTAAACTTTTTAAGTCAGGTGAAATAACCTATGATGATGCGCTTCATCATGCTGATTCACCGAATGATTTAAGACTAATGATTAAACTTGATTCATCTGAGAGTGGCGATCAGCTATTCGATAGTGGTCACGATTCTATGATGTTAGAAGACCAAGATCCGCGGTAATTCCCCAGCTCACCGCTAAAATTTACCACTTTTACGTTCAAAAAATGATTGCTTACATGGATGTAAGTAAGGAGCGAAAGCAGGACGCGATAGCTTCATTCACACGTTGTGTACTCACATTTTTTGCCTTGAATTGGAAAGTTTTAGAGGCAATCTGAATAATTACTTTGATATGCAAAACTATTACAAAAGTAAATTATCTTATGTCTATCACCTTTGCCGTTAGTTTTATATTACTTGTTTTAATTTCGTTGATAGGCTATCGAGTAAGCCATCTACCCAAAAATGTGTGGCTRTTRTTTGTTGCACAACCTCTTGGKGTTTCATCCGCTTCTATGGTSGTTTTAGCSGGTGGTTTAYTRGGAAGTGCAATTGCTCCCGCTGTTGARTATGCGACGATTCCWGTCGCATTGATGATTYTAATGACCGCAGCAGGCGTTATTCCTGCTGCAATGTTGATGAAGCGATTAGGGCGTCGTATTGGTACCATGTTAGGTCTTTCAAACGCAGTGATTGGCGCTTGGATAGCCGCTTATGCAGCTCTGGAGGCAAACTTCAGCATATTGCTTATTGGTTGCGCATTTCTTGGTTTTAGTATGGCATTTGTTGCACAAATGCGTTTTGCAGTGATAGAAAGTTTAAGTGACGCGAAAGACATGCCCAAAGCGATTTCTATATTAATGATTGGCTCGATGTTTGCCGCGGTTTTAGGACCTGAAATGGCGGTGATGGGCAAAGAATGGATAGTTTCACCTAGTGGATATGCAGGATCTTTTATTGGTCTTTCTGCGATGATTGTAGTTTCTATTTTACTTGTGTCACGCCTAGATCCAATTGGAGTTTTAGATCAAAGCTCAGACCAACCCGCGAGAAAACTGCCAGAAATAATCAAACAGCCGATTTTTCTCATTTCGGTTGCTGCTGGAACGGTTGCTTATGGCGTTATGAGTTATGTTATGACGGCATCACCATTGAGTATGCATCAAATTCATGGTCATTCTTTAGAGTCGACAAAATGGGTGATTCAAAGCCATATCATAGCGATGTATTTACCATCATTATTTTCAGCATTACTGATTAAATTTTTAGGTATTAGAAAGCTCATGGCTATCGGCACAGCGATTTATTTATCCATGGTTATTGTAGCTCTGTCGGGCCATGAATTGATGCATTATTGGTGGGCAATGATTTTATTAGGCATTGGTTGGAACTTTCTATTTACCAGTGGCACTATTTTACTACCTGAAAGTTATCGTTCGAGCGAACGTTTTAAAGTGCAAGCAACCAACGATTTTACTATCTTTTTTATTCAAGCATTGGGTTCATTATCAGCGGGTTGGGTTTTATTTAACCATGGATGGGAATGGTTGATACAAATTATTGTGCCGGTTCTGATACTCATGTTTGTCATTTTGTATTGGTTCTTTAGAGTTCGAAACAGGATGTCTAAAACTTGATTCTCAAATAGATATTAATATCCTCTGCAATTTGAATTATTCAAATTAATAAATTTTTTACAGACATTGAGCAACCTGACCCTTTTTAGTCGCGGCCATAATACAACCTCGTTCACTATCTGTGGCAGATTTACAATCTTTCACCATTTGGCTGTGTTTAGGGGCAAAACTACCTAAAATCTTTTTGGCATGTTTAACAACTTTTGTACACTGTGATTTAGGAACTGGATCATAATTGTTGCATGCTTGAACTAAAAAGCAAAAAACAAGTATCAAAGTCGCTTTATAACTATGCCTGGTCATTTTCATCATTAAGCCTCGATTCATCTGTATTTGTTTTTGATGGGTTTACTCAACTCGGACAAGCTGCTAGAAGTCAGTTATTGTTAAGTGTAGTCGCCTTTTGAAAAAGAATGAAAATAATTTATATCGGGTTGATTTATAACTACAAATTAAGAACTTGTTGTTTAAGGTAGTATGAAATTTTCAATCTAAAACTTCACCTTGAATCATAAACCAACTCTCCAAAATCAAWGCAGCMGCAATRCTATCAATTTGAGTTTTCTTGAGTTTTTTATAACCGCCATATTCAAAAATTTCTTCTCTGGCGGCTGCGCTTGATAAACGCTCATCCATCATTTCAGTTTTTAAACCAAAGCGGCCATGTAGTTGATTGGCAAATTTTCGCGCTCTTTTAGTAATTTCTTGATCGCTTTCGTCCATGTTAAAAGGTTCACCAACTAATAATAATTGCGGTTGCCATTCTTTTAATAGTTTTTCTACGATGTTCCAATCGGGTACACCATTTTTAGCTTGAAGTGTTGCTAACGGTGAGGCTGTGGATGTGATCGATTGACCAATAGCAACGCCAATTCTTGCCAGACCATAATCAAAAGCTATAACTTGCATTGTCTTTTCACAAACATCGTTTTATCCGCATTATGCATTTCCTGAGTAGTAAGATAGTTGCGACATATCAAAACCCAACTTTTTAGATGCTTGTTGCCAACGAGACTCGATTTTAGTGTTAAATAATAAATCAGCATCTAGAGGGATATTGATCCAATTATTAGCAATGATTTCTTGTTCTAACTGTCCTGGTCCCCAGCCGGCATAACCAAGTGCAATAAATACGTCATCGACTATTTCTTCAGATGCTATCGCGTGCAGTATATCGGCCGAGGTTGTTATCGCGATGTTATCTTCTAATTGAATACTGGATTTCCAGGTTCTTTTATTTTCATGTTTAGACCGATGCACAACAAATCCACGGTCGGGCTGAACGGGGCCACCTGATAATACGGCTTGATTGCTACAATTTGTTTGAAACGGAATATCCATTTGTTCAAGTAATGTGGTTGTTGACAGTTTTAAAGCATTATTAACCACGATACCCATCGCTCCGTGCTCGTTATGTTCACAAATTACCGTGATACTTTGATTGAATTCAGAGTCATTGAGAATTGGCATGGCAATCAAAAGTTGATTTTTAAAGCTAAAGTGTTTTTTCATAGACTCATTGTTGTTTGAATTTCATAAAATTACAAGGTGAATAAAATGATGTTATTGGAAAATAAAAGGTTTAGATATCTCGATGATTGCCGATATTAGCTTCGGTAATTAACAGCAAGTATGGAAATTGTGCAGTAATTCATGCATATGCAATAAATTTAGCGAGACATAACCCTATTCGATGATTAAAAAATGTGAATGTTACACATTTTTTAAAATTTAATGGATTTATTTTAATTATGACTCTATATTGATGTCAATATTACAGAAAGCTAAAATAACACAATTTGGAGATTAATCGATGTTAATAAGTTCAGCAGAATTAAAAAATGAGGCTAAACCCTGGTTAAAGAAGGCTATTAGCTTAGGAGTTGTTGCTATTATGACGACTATGGTTGGTTGTAGTGATAGTGATGATTCAACACCTGTGACGGAGCCACCAGTTGCAGGTCCTTCACAAGCAGACAAGGTTAGAACAGCGATTGCTGGACTAGGTCTGACAGGCGATCCTTCTACAGGAAGAGATTTGCCGAATATTGAAGATCCTAAAGCACAGCTTGGAATGAAGTTATTCTATACGAAAGGGTTAGGTGGCGATTTTGATTCCGCATGTGTAACTTGTCATCATCCAATGTTAGGTGGCGGCGATGATCTAGCGCTACCGATTGGAGTTGATGCCATAGAAGAAGATTTATTGGGGCCTGGGCGAGTACATAGCACTGCCGGTGAACATTTTGATGGCGGACCTTCTGTGCCTAGAAATGCACCAACAACATTTAACTTAGGAATGTGGGATAGTGTTCTATTTCATGATGGACGCGTGGAAAGTCTAGACGGCGTCGCTGCAGCAATGGGTGGAACTGAAATTCGTACACCTGATTCTGAGTTTGGTGTTGCAGATGCAAATTCTGGAGTAAACTTAGCTGCCGCACAAGCAAGATTTCCAGTAACCTCGCCAGAAGAAATGAAAGATTTTGGTAATTTTGACGGAATTACTAGAGACGAAGTTAGAAGTAACTTAGCTGAAAGATTAGGTGACTATGGAACTCCATTGGGTGGACAATTAGCGGTTAATAATTGGTTACCTGAATTCCAAGCTGGATTTGATTCTCCAATAGGCACAGCTGAGGAACTTATTACCTATGATAATATTGCTGATGCTTTAGCTGATTATGAAAACTCACAAGTATTTATTGATACTCCTTGGAAAGCTTTTGTAGAAGGCGATGATAATGCTATTAGTGCACGCGCTCAATTAGGTGCTCAATTATTCTTTAATAATGTAGCAAACGGTGGCGCGGATTGTGCCTCTTGTCATACCGGTGACTTTTTTACTGATGAACAATTTCACGCAACGGGTATTGTTCAAATTGGTCGTGGTAAAGGAAATGGTCCTAACGGAACCGATGACTTTGGTCGATTTAGAGAAACGGGTGATGAAGCTGATATGTACGCCTTTAGAACGCCTTCGTTATTAAATACCTCCGCGACTGGTCCATGGGGACATGCTGGTTCTCATACTACACTTGAAGCAGTAATTAGACAGCATCTTGATCCTCAAGGCGATTTAGATAGGTTTGATTTTAGTCAAATTGATCCTAATATCCAAGCGGTTGATGCAATAGTAAACACCCAATTAGCTGTGGATAAATGGGCTGAAAATAGAGACGCTGGAATCACAAGTTTACGTGAAGTTCCTTTAGATGATGCGCAAGTTGGATTTTTGGTTGAGTTTTTAATGACCTTAACTGATCCGTGTGTTGAAGATAGAGCTTGTATGTCTCCTTGGATACCGGATGGAACTGATGCTAATCCAGATGCATTGAGACTTAATGGTGTTGATGGAAATGGTGATTATTTGTAATCGCTAGCATTCATATTACATAGAAGTAAAAAAGGTCGCTAATAGCGACCTTTTTATTGTTCCTTTTTTGAATTATTAGAAATTTTAACAATACTCAGCAAAAGGATTTTCTTGGCTAAAACAAAGTTTTCTTTCAAATTTAGATAGCTCAATGCCACTATCTGTAATCACCAAATCACTTTCTGTCATAACCTCTGAGCCAAAGTGATAAATTGCTTTAAAGTTTCCGTTGATCACTGATTCATCATAAGCTTTCGCTTTTTCTTTTACCGACTCATTCTTTAATTTGTATTGAGCTATTTTAGCAACACCATATTTCTTCTCTAACATTTCCATTGTGGTGTGAGGGGACAGAATTAATCCGGTCGCATTGTTTCCGCCAAAACCTTTTGAATTGATTACTGCGGCTTTCATTTCTATACCTTTATCTCCGACTCTAGTGTGGTCAATGCAAAAGTCCAAGTGAGTGTCGACTACATCGCTAGCCAGTTTATCAATTGTATTGATTCCGGGGATAACGCCATATTCCCATACGCCTAATGTCGCGGTTAATTGATCGCCACCAGCAGGACCTAATGAATGGCCTACGTAGCACTTTATAGCGGCTACTTTCCAGTTATCAATATTAAAAGACTTAGCGATTTCATTTAAAATGTGCGATTCACTGGTTCTATTTTGCGGAGTGCTGGTTCCATGTGCTTGAGCAAAGGTTTGTTTAACACCGTCTTTTCCCAAAATGTTTTTCGCCAGCGACATCGCTTTTGCGACGGTGATGTAATTTCCAATCCCAGGGGAAGAAATTGATTTTTTGTTTGCATCGGCATTAACAAAAACATCGGCGACGGAAGCGTAAATATTAGCACCTAATTCAAGTGCCAACTCATCATCCATAATCACGAAAAATTGTGAGGCCTCAGCAAGCGTGAAACCCGCATTTTCACAAAAGGGTCTGCTAGCTCTTCGGTTATCAGCAACATCTACTCCATCTAGCTCAGCTAATTGCTTATCTTCGGCGAGTGCGCCCATGGCTTTAAAACCTTCAACAATTTCAGGCTCTATTGCGGCCTCTGATCCACCAACAATCACTACTCTAGCCTGTCCTGATTGGATATCGCTAATACCTTGTCTGAGATTATAAAGAAAAGTAGCGCAAGCACCCATATTAGTTCCGGTGGCGCCAACACTATTGATCATATAGCTATTAATAAAATCAGCGGGCATTTGTGAAAGCATTAAGGGCATTTGTTTGGAACTAACTCGGCCACCTTTTAATCGTGCTTGACTTAATCCTCTTCCACCAAAATCATCTAACTGACCTAATGCAGAACCCGCATAAACAGAAACTTCATCGGGATTAATATGACGCAAAATTTCTTTCCAATCGATACCTACAGATTGAATGGCGTCTGAAGCACCATAAACCGTTAGTTGTAATCCCTTTGGTTGATTTTTGGATGTATATAAAATAGATGCATCAAAACCCGTTGGTAATTGTGCGCCACTCGTTACTTCTGCCTTTCTAACATCCGGCATCATAACTTCAATTTCATCGGTTATTGTGACATCAAATTTTCCACTATCGTTAGCTTCGACTGACCAGTTTTCAGGTATGTTTTTTGGTAGCTGGCGTTTACCTATGGTGAACTTAATCGGATCTTGAGTAGGGGTTAATTTACCTTTTCTATTCATTTCAATAGCGTCAACATCAAAGCATTGTTTTTCGATCTTTCGGATCAAGGTGCCATCTAAAAGAGTCTGTTTATTAACATCTTCCGGTAGGTTCATAATATTGGCTAAACCTTTAAACATAGGCGCTGTTTCTGCATCGGTTAATGCTTCATGTACCATGCGTCGGTAACTGTGGTGAAATGAACTACGGCCAGCGGCGTTAATACCGCCAAATCCAACAATAACAGGTAATTTTTTCATAATTGATTATTCTAAAAGCGTTAAATTGGCGCTAGTATATAGTCTAAAACTCAAGTAAAGTAGGATTATTAAGCCGTGATATTGAATTAAATAGCCAAGGCGTTCGTGTAAAATAGGTAATTTCTTGAACTCATCAATATTTATTGTATATCCCAGAGCTTTACTTACTGGTTTAAGTTTACCGATGGAAATGATTAGTTCTGCTAAGTCGATTGCTAACATTAAACAAAATCGAAGAGTTAAGTGGGACTGTGATGTTGTTTCATCAACTAATGGCGAAATTCAACCGATAAAATTATCCAGCGGTATTGATATTTTACCCAAATTTAATCTTCGAACGGCTTCGAAAGCAAAAACAATATTTATACCGCCAATTTGGGGGCAACCTGATGTAGTTATCCGCAAAAACCAAGCGTTAATAGAATGGTTAAAAATTCAATCAGCAAAAGGCACTCAAATAGTCGCTACTGGAACCGGTGTTTGTTTACTGGCAGAAGCTGGACTACTTAACGCTAAAATTGCGACGACTCATTGGTACTATTTTGAACAATTTGAAAGTCGATATCCCAATGTTAATCTGAAACGAGAACATTTTATTACTCAAGATGAAAATATAATCTGCACAGGCAGTATCAACGCTTTAGTTGATTTAACCCTATATTTTATTGAAAATGAATTTGGTAACGATGTTAGTCAGGTTATTGAGCAACATTACAGTCACGAAATTAATCGAACCTATGATAAACCATGGTTTTCTGAGGGCTCGCGACGGCATCCCGATGAAGGTATCATGGAAGTGCAACAATGGATGGAAACTCATTTCGCTCAACATTTCAGTTTAGAGTCTTTGAGTGAAATGGCAAATATGAGCCAGCGAAACTTCTCGAGGCGGTTCAAGCAAGCCGTTGGTAAATCAGCTTTTGATTATAGTCTAGAGTTAAAAATGAAAGGTGCACGCGAGCTTTTAAAAAACACTAATCTCAATTTACAGGATATTGCGGATCGGTTGGGGTTTAAAGATAACGCCTATTTTTCAAGACAGTTTAAAAGGCAAAATAAAATTACTCCTAGTGCCTATCGTGAAATGGTGAGAGCTAAGTTGTTTAACTTGAATTAAATGATGTTATAACCCTTATTTACATGGTATCTTGCGCTTTAATTTAGTCTGTTTTTATCTTAATAGTGTTGGTACTTTCATGTTTTTTCGTTTTACGCTTATTTCTTTGATTCTCTTTTTATCTCTTTTGAGCAATGTCATTGCTAAAGATTCACAAGTAATCGCAACGATAAATGGAAAAAATATTTCTCTCAAAGAATTAAATGCGGGGATAAAAACACCGTTATTTGACGCTCAAATGAAAGTTTATAATCTTCAATACTCTCAATTGAAAAATTTGTTACTTCAGGAATTTGCTAAATCTCATCCTCTTGGAAAGAATTTATCATTTCCAGCATTTATGGAAAAATATGTCGTAAAAAACACCACCGTTACGGAACAAATGGTGTCACAATTTATTAAGATAAATAAAATACCGGCAAATAAAATAAACGCTAAGTACCGAGGCCAAGTCACTAAATATTTGCGTTCTGACTTGATAAAAAAACAAGTGACGATTTGGTTTGAGAAAGAGTCAAAGAAACACAAAGTAGCTATAAACCTTAAACGACCAGAAAGACCAAGGATTAACATTCCCGTTGGTCAGTCGCCTACATTAGGAAACAAAGATGCGAAAATTACGATTATTGAATACTCTGATTTTCAATGTCCCTACTGTGCAAAGGCTGAAGGAACGGTTCGAGAACTTTTGAAAAAATATGGCAAAGATATTCGTCTGGTTTATAAGCAGTATCCGCTTAGCTTTCATAAAGAAGCATTTAAAGCATCTGAAGCGAGTTTGTGTGCAAATGAACAATCAAATGAATTTTTCTGGAAATTACATGATGAAATGTTTAATGACATTCGTCATTTGAAAGTGGGTGAATTAAAAGGCAAAGCTGAGAAGTTAGGCATGAATAAAAAACAGTTCTCAGATTGTATTAAGTCTGGTAAATATACTGCGCAAGTGAATGCTGAAATTGCAGAGGGGAATAAATATGGTGTTAGTTCTACCCCTATGTTCTTTGTTAACGGTATTGTTGTAAAAGGCGCAAAACCTTTTTCTGAATTTGAAAAAATTATTTTGGAAGAGCTGGAAATTAATTAAATTTAACTAAATACTTTTTAAATTATCAGCATGAAACTCAATATGATCTTGCATAAAACTACTAATGAAAAAATAACTGTGATCAAAACCTGGTTGCATTCGAAGTTTTAGAGCTTGATTTTTTTGCTTGCAAGCAGTTTCGAACAACTCTGGTTTCAATTGTTCTTTTAGAAAGTTATCAGACTTACCTTGATCAATTAAAATAGTGTTAGGACTTGAATGTCCATCCAAAACTAATTGTGTAGCATCATATTCTTTCCAATTTTTTTCATCTTTTCCTAAGTAACCTGATAGCGCTTTTTGTCCCCACGGACATTGACTTGGAGCAACAATCGGGGAGAATGCAGAAATGGATTTAAACGTGTCTGGATTTTTTAAACCGATGGTTAAAGCACCATGACCGCCCATTGAATGTCCAAAAATTCCCATTCGCTTAATATCAATCGGAAAGTTTGATTCAATAATTTTAGGTAACTCTTTAACAATGTAATCATACATTTGATAATTTTTTGCCCATGGCTTTTGAGTCGCATTTAAATAGAACCCTGCACCACTGCCAAAGTCATAATCATCATGTTCATCATCAAAGTAAGTGCCTCTAGGGCTTGTGTCTGGACAAACAATAATTAAATCATTTTTACTAGCGTATTTTTGAAATCCACTTTTTGTCGTCACATTATCTTGAGTACAAGTTAATCCCGATAAATAAAATAAACAGGCAAGTTTTTCCTTTTTAAGGTTTTCAGGAACGTAAACACTAAATTCCATTTCACATTGAGTTGATTCAGACTGATGGGTGTAAACACCTTGAATTCCATTAAAGGATTTTTGTTCTGACTTAGTTGTAATATGCTTCATTTAATCAAACTCAACAACACTTCGAATGCTTTCGCCAGAGTGCATTAAATTGAATGCTTTATTAATATCTTTGAGTGGCATTTTATGAGTTATTAAATCATCAATTTGGATTTTTCCATCCATATACCAGTCAACAATTTTTGGTACATCGGTTCGGCCTTTTGCACCGCCGAAAGCCGTTCCACGCCAAACTCGACCAGTCACTAATTGAAACGGGCGGGTTGATATTTCCTGACCTGCGCCTGCTACTCCTACAATAGTGCTTTCACCCCAACCTTTGTGACAACACTCTAAAGCATCACGCATCACATTTACATTGCCGATACATTCAAACGTATGATCCGCACCACCTTTAGTTAGGTTAACAAGATACGGAACTAAATCGCCTTCGACTTCATTGGGATTAACAAATTGAGTCATGCCGTACTTCTGCGCAATTTCTTTTCTAGCAGGATTAGTATCTACGCCAATAATCATATTAGCGCCCACTAAACGCGCGCCTTGTAAAACATTAAGACCAATTCCTCCCAATCCAAAGACAATCACATTATCGCCGGGTTGCACTTTAGCCGTATTGATCACCGCTCCAATGCCGGTAGTAACACCGCAACCGATATAACAAACTTTATCAAAAGGCGCATCCTCTCTAATCTTTGCTAGCGCTATTTCTGGAATAACGGTGAAGTTTGAAAATGTGGAGCAACCCATATAGTGATGGATTTTTTCACCGTTAAAAGAAAACCGAGTAGTTCCATCGGGCAATAAACCTTGACCTTGGGTTTCTCTAATTGCTTGGCAAAGATTGGTTTTTCCGGATAAACAATATTCACATTGACGACATTCTGGAGTATATAAAGGGATAACATGATCGCCCACTTTTAATGAAGTAACACCGGCACCAACTTCTCGTACAATTCCCGCACCTTCATGGCCTAAGATTGCTGGAAAAATTCCTTCTGGATCATCCCCTGTGCGAGTAAATTCATCGGTGTGACAGACACCTGAGGCTTTTATTTCAATTAAACATTCGCCTGCTTTTGGTCCATCTAATTGAACGGTTTCTATTGACAACGGTTTGCCCGCTTGAAAGGCGACTGCGGCTAAAGTATCCATAATAATTCCAGCTTATTAAAAATGTTAATTATAAAATTAATTAGTTCCACAACCAAGCAAAAATTGCTCCAGTCGTTAGTGAATAAACTAAACCATCAAACATAAACTTAAGTGTTGTTGACCAAGCGCGACTATACCAAACTGAATTTTGAATCAGTGCTAGCGCGTAACCAGCAAAAGAAGCAATCGTTATAGTATGCATAACCAAATCAAAGCTTGATTCTGCGGTCAAAGATTGCAAAGCAATATACGCTGAAAATGCACCGACAATCAAAGAATAAATAAACCAATTGAAAAGATTTTTACCCATAGCAAAAGAGCCTTTAGGCATTGCTGTCATCATTCCAACAGGTCCTTTATTTAATTTATCTATATAGCCTTCTGATTGCATGTCTTTATGTCCAGCGCAAAAAGGGTACATGTATTCGCCTGGAGAGATATCCAATTTTCCTACTTCATCAAGAAATGCCTCTTCGTTAGGCAGTTTTCTAAAATTATTTTGGTGATAACCCAAAACCATATGAATAATCGAACTAACTATAAATACGCCGATTGCTGAGACTAATATAGGTAACCAAAGTGAGAGTATTGTCATTTTTATTTTCCTCTTTGTTAATAAATCAATTTGAAGTGAGTTATTCTTGATGTCGCTTTTTTATCAAAACTAACCGTTAAGTCTACTCCCTTTTCAGAATTGATGTTGACATTGACCTATATAAGACTATTATATAGGTTGATATTTAGGTTTTATATAGGTCAATAATATGTCGGTTCATGAAATATTAGCAGATTCATCTGTCAGCGTGACAGAGCTCAAAAAGAACCCAATGGCTGCTATCGATGCTGGTAATGGTTTTCCTGTCGTTGTTTTAAATCATAATAAGCCTGCCTTTTATTGTGTACCCGCTAGCGCTTATGAAGCACTTATGGATAAATTGGAAGATCAAGAGTTAAATGAAATTGCTGATTCGCGTGCTGGTCAAAAAGCGATTAGGGTTACTCTTGATGAGTTATGAGCTTGAGTTTCTTGAAGATGCCCTTAAAGAGTGGAATAAGTTAGGTTCAACAATAAAAGACCAATTTAAGAAAAAACTGAAAGAGCGTTTGCAAGAACCTGAAATACCATCGTCAAAATTATCAGGCGCTAAAAATCGACATAAGATTAAATTAAGCTCTGCTGGTTATCGTTTGGTTTATGAAGTTAAAAAAGAAATAGTGACGGTTGTGGTGGTTGCTGTCGGTAAAAGAGAGCGCAATACAGTTTATAAAATTGCGGCTAAGAGAGTTTAAGTCATGACTATTTGTGAGTGAGTCTAAAACGTTTTATCCGCGTTAACCAAACTTTCAATTAATGCATCTATATCACCAGAATCATTGTATAGACCTACAGATGCTCTCAAACAATGTTTAATACCCAATGCTGTCACGCAAGGCTGAGCACAATGATGACCCGCTCGAATAGAAATACCAGACTCTGCCAAAATACTTGCCACATCATGACAATGTATACTTTTATGATAAAAACTAACGATACTTGCGCTATCGGGGTGAGAAATAATGGTGTAATTGTCTAATTCATCAATCGCTTGATAAAGTTTTTTTGTTAACTCTTTTTCATAGGCAGTAATCTTTGCCATTCCAATTGATTGTATAAAATCGATAGCGCTACTAAGTCCGGTTAAAGCAACCATATTACTGCTACCTGCTTCCAGCTTTTGATTGCCATTCAAAAGAGAATAATCATTTGAATTGACTCGTTTAACTATTCCGCCCCCTAACAATAAGGGTGATAACGATTCTGGATGTTTTGCGTAAAGTACACCAGATCCTCCAGATGCATAAATTTTATGTCCTGAAAATGCGTAAAAATCACAGTCATACTCTTGCATATCGACTGAAATATGCGAAATCGCTTGAGCACCATCAATTAAAGAAACTACGCCAGCTTCTTTAGCCAGAGCAATCATTTGACTAATCGAATTTGTAAAGCCAACTACGTTAGAGCAATGTGTCAAAGCCAGTAATTTACAATTGTCATTTAGCAGGTTTTGATAATCGCTTAAATCCAACTCACCATTTGATTTGATGGGTAAAATATTCAGCTTAGCGCCTGTTTGTTGACATAGTTTTTGCCAAGGTAAAAGGTTGGCGTGGTGTTCTAATTGAGTCACTAAGATTGAATCTTTGGATGTTAAGTGTTGGCTGAAAGAGTTGGCTACTAGGTTGATTGATTCTGTGGTTCCTTTGGTGAATATGATTTGTTCGGAGTTACTATTGATGAAGTTTGCGACCTTTTCTCTACATTCTTTTATTGCAAGCGTTGCCAGTTCACTTTGCGAGTAACTTCCTCTGCCGGGATTGCCACTGCCATTGGATAGATATTGACTAATTGCATCAATAACAATCTGAGGAACTTGAGTCGTCGCGGCTGAGTCAAGATAGTGAGTATTCGCTTTGTTTAAACTAGGGAAAAGAGATTTCCATGGAGATTTCATAAGTTTTTCCTTATTTAACGCTACAATGCGTAAGAGTAAAGAAATATTTCAAATGCATCAACAGCTGAGTTGATTACAAGAAAAAAAATTAATCGTTCCTATATTGTGATATTTGTTTTTAATACAAATAAGTGTGTATTCCTATAATTCTTAAACACCGACAGAATAAGGGGTATGAAATGATAAACAAAGTTTTGTTATTGTTAGTTTTGGCTTTTGGTAGTAATTGTATGGACGTTTCTGACGTAAATAGTTGTACAAGCGATACTGTAAATCAAACACCACTTAAAGGTGGGGCTATTCGAATTGCATCCAAGGACGGAGCGATTAGGCTGTAACCCAAGAGAATAACTTAATTAACGCTACGCCTTTACTTAAATTGTGCGAATAAAGGCGTTTCTGCCATTGCTTTGCACTGAGGCACAAGGTTTTTATACAGCATTTTTGCCTTACCTTCGTTTCCTAGATTATCCCAGGAGAAAATTAACAGTGAAAGAATGCTAGGGTTATTCCCTGTAGATTCAAGAGTGACTAGTTTTTTTTCAAATAGAATTAGTTCGTCACTCGAAACTTTTTTGTTATTTAAAGTCGCGATTGCGATTTCAATAAAAATTAAATAAGCTTTATTAAGTGGGCTCGTTGTTTTGTTAAGTCGTTCAGTTTCGATTTGCTTATAAGCTGCTTGGTAAAGGTTTAAGGCTTTGTCGTATTCGGCCATATTGTTGTATATGTCAGCTAACCCCACTAATGGGTCAACTGATACTTTGGCACCAGTTTTCTTTAGCTTGGTAATGTACTCTTCTGATAAACTAGCCGCTTTTTTATTCTCTAGGAACATTGAATAGACGGCGGCTAAGTTGTAAGTGTTAATTAGAGGAGACTCTTTAAGGTGTAGCATCTGCTCATAAATTTCTTTTGCTCTTAACATCGTTCCACCGCAAAAATTAAAAGCTGCTAAATTTGTCAGTGAAGTGACATTAGAGGATATTGCAACCGATTTTTCCTGGGAGTCCAAGGCGCCAACCACATTGCCCATAAAATACTGGATTTGAGCTTTACTGTTTAGTGCTTTCCATGAAAATGGTGATTTTGTTATTAAGGTATCGATAGTTTCAAGCGATTTTTTCATCAACGCTTGGTCACGATTTTTTGACCCTAACGAAAATTGTGAAAGCGCTAATGCTCGATAAGCAGACTCACTCGATGAAGAAAGTTCAATACTTTTTTCTAAATAAATAATTGCTTTTTCTAAATCCCCAATGCGACGGAAGAGAGATCCCATAGCTCGGTTATAGGCTGCGTTAGATTGCGCTATGAATTCTAATGCTTCACATTGTTTAATTGCAATTTTAAGTTTGTTCATATTGCGAGTAAGAAAAAACGCATCTGATTTTGTTGCACATAAACTAGCGTGAGCATTTATATAGTTAGGTTCTATATCTATAGCCGTTTGAAAGTGAACTAGAGATTGATTAATAGTGGTTCTGGTAATGGCTCCATCGATCCTTATATATTGCCCTTTTACATATTCTAATACGGCTTCTCGCTTGAAAACCAATACTGGAGAACTTGAATCACCTAACCCAAATAATTGTTTAATCTTATTTACTGAGAAGGTAGCAATTTCATCAAAACGGCCATCAATAGTCTTCCCAATCCAAGCATCACTAAATACTAGTTGTTTTTGGTTTTGGCTGAAAATATCAATAAAAACTGTAGTGATATTAGACTTATACTCGGTTGACACATTTAACACATAGTCCACATTTAGTTCTTCAGGAAGTTCCCAAGCCGATAATTTTGAAGAGTGTTTCAATATTGAAGAATGGGAAATTTTGAATTGTTTAGGTAATTTATCTTGTATTTTTTTTGCGAGTGGTTTAAGAATTGAGTCATTTATTGAGACCAGCACTAATTCGATCTCTACATTGTTGTTAATTTGAAAAGTCTTTTCTTGATCGGATTCTTTTTGTTGAACAAAAAATACAATACCAAGTAAAAGAATTAGCAACACAATTAAAATAATTATTCTGCTTGTGTGCTGACGTGGTTCAATGGGTGATTTTGACTCTTTACTTAAGTTTAGGTAATTTAAGTCGTTTTCATCTTTAGATAAATACAGTGAGTATGATTCGACATTTAAGGCTCTGGCGACTCTTGATAATGTTTGAGGATCAACGGGTTGTCCTCGGAAAACGCGATTGACCATGTCTTTTGGGACGCTTTCTAATTCTTCAATCTCTGCAATTTTTTGAGCTAACCTTGCTTGAGTCTTTATACCTGAGACATGCATAGCGTTATCTAACTTTGTACGAGAAGCTTTTACACCTCTTATGCGCTTTTTATCTTGCAATTTTAATGCTCCATCATATAAATATTTAACTTAACGGTTCTAGTTTCGGAATATTCCTATATTTGTATCCTTAAATTTTGATAAGAAATAAAAGCCGATTATTTGCATTCCAAATATCTTAAGTAGCGTTAAATAGCTATAAATCCATTTAACTGTCGATTACAGATACTACCAATATATGCGAGAGTTGAACAGTCATTGTTAGTTATGTCAGTTGGTGAATAATGCGTGTTAATAAATATGGCAATGCAGGTCGATATTCCAATTAGTCTGTGAAGTTGGGGTTGTCTTTGGGAATGTACAGGAGTTTTAAAATATGAAAATCAGTAATAGAGATAATAATCAGGGTAGAAGTTTGCTCTTTCGTAGATCATTGAGAGTGATCGTTGGGATGTTAATGTTATTGCCTGCGTTTTTGGCTGGTGCTATTGATGTGTCGGTGACTACTTCGCAGGGGAGTGCTGCGCCAGGGGATAATATTTATCATAGGATTGTTATTACTAATACGGATGGAGTGACTCGATCTAATGTTGAATTGAGTGTCATTGCGCCGGCTAATACGACTTTTATTGATCCACTGCCTCTTGAAACAAGTGGTTGTTCAAATGCTTGTGATTCTACAGAAACTGCACTATGGAATCTTGGTGATATAGCGTCTGGAGATAGTAAAGTCATTATTTTACCCTTGGTTATTAATGCTGGAGTTGCTGATGGTACATCAATTTCCCTGACCGCATCAGTAAGCTATACAGGCATCGGAACAGCTGAAACGGATACAGCAAATTCATCAGTTGAGACTTCTGTAATTACTCAACTACATCTTGCAGCAACAAAACAGGTAGTGTCTGCGGGAGAAGAAGTCAATTTAGAAGTCAGTTATGGTAATACTGGAAGTCTTGGTATTGCAAGTCCGCAAGTGAAAGCTCTTGTACCTGTTGGAACTACTTTTGTTAGTGCTACAGATTCAGGTACTCTGATCGGAAATGAAGTTGTTTGGGATATAGCAACGCTTAACATTGGGCGGGCTGGTAAAGTATTTTATACGGTTAAAATAGGAGCAAGCGATAGCAATGGCGTAATTTATGATTTAACTTCAGAAATTAATGATGGAAGTAACGTATTGCAAACAAGTAACGAGTCGATAGTGGTTCGAAATGACGTTAAATTAACCTTAACCAGTACGGTTATGGGTGATATATCGCAACCCAATAAAGATACCTATTATCGATATGTGATTGCGAATAATGGATTAGTTGATATTGCAGGCGTTAACTTAAATCAAATGACGGCAGAGCGAACAACCCATATAGATGCCTTACCTCTAGAAGGATCAGGATGTTCCAATGCGTGTGATTCACTTGAGTGGGCATTATGGGATTTGGGCACGATCAAAGCAGGTGAATCAAAAGTAATTGTTTTGCCGATTAATCGGGCTAGTCCAATAGCAGGAGAGGCATTAGAAAGTCACGTTATCGTTACTGATTCAAGTGGCGCCTATACGTTAGGATTGCGTCCGACGGTGATTGCTAGTGACGACTCCACATTAGAATTAATTATTTCGCCTGACAAACAAGTCATTGGAGCGAGCGAATCAAACGGATATCAATTGAGTTTCGGTAATATCAGTAGCTCTACTTACACTAATCTTGATTTATCCATACAAGTACCCAACAGTCTGAGTTTTATTTCGGCTAGTGATGGAGGTGTTTTTGCTAATGGTGAAGTTACATGGGATTTAGGCACTCTGTCAGTTAATTCAGGTGGCATTCGCTTTGTGACTTTAGAGTCAACAGCAAGCGTAGCAGATGGCGACGTTATTGTTTTAAATTCAAGTTTATCGAGTGGCGGTTCTGATTTACTGAGAAGTAGCGACAGTTTGGTGATAAAAAATGACATTAAATTAACCTTAACCAGTACGGTTATGGGTGATATATCGCAACCCAATAAGGATACCTATTATCGATATGTGATTGCGAATAATGGATTAGTTGATATTGCAGGCGTTAACTTAAATCAAATGACCGCAGAGCGAACAACCCATATAGATGGCTTACCTCTAGAAGGCTCAGGTTGTTCCAACGCATGCGATTCACTTGAATGGGCATTATGGGATTTAGGCACAATCAAAGCGGGTGAATCAAAAGTCATTGTTTTGTCGACTAATCGAGCGAATCCAATAGCGGGCGAGGCATTAGAAAGTCACGTGATCGTGACTGATTCAAGTGGCGCTTATACATTAGGAATGCGTCCGACGATTATTGCCAGTGACGATTCCACATTAGAATTAATTATTTCACCTGACAAACAAGTGATAGGCGCTAGTGAGTCTAACCGGTATCAATTAAGTTTCGGTAATATTAGTAGCTCAGCTTACACCAACCTTGATTTAGCCATTCAAATACCCGATAGTTTGAGTTTTGTTTCTGCTAGTGATGGTGGTGTTTTTGCTAACGGTGAAGTCACGTGGGATTTAGGCACACTCTCTGTCAATTCAGGCGGCTTTCGCTTTGTGACTTTAGAATCAACCGCCGGCGTAGCCGATGGCGAGGTGATTGTTTTAGATTCGAGCTTGTCGAGTGGCGGTTCTGATTTATTGAGAAGTAGTGACAGTTTAGTAATAAAAAATGACGTCAAATTAACGTTAACCAGTACGGTAATGGGCGATATATCACAGCCAGATAAAGACAGTTATTATCGVTATGTRATWGCRAATAATGGHGCAGTTGATATTGCGGGTGTTAATTTAAATCAAATGACCGCAGAGCGAACCACTCATATTGACGGTTTACCTTTGGAAAGCTCGGGTTGCTCTAATTCGTGCGATTCACTTGAATGGGCATTATGGGATTTAGGCACTATCAAAGCGGGTGAATCAAAAGTCATTGTTTTGCCGACTAATCGAGCGAATCCAATAGCGGGCGAGGCATTAGAAAGTCACGTGATCGTGACTGATTCAAGTGGCGCTTATACTTTAGGAATGCGTCCGACGATTATTGCCAGTGACGATTCCACATTAGAATTAATTATTTCACCTGATAAACAGGTAATTGGCGCTAGTGAATTAAATCGATATCAATTGAGTTTTGGTAATATCAGCAATTCAGCTTATACCAATCTTGATTTAGCCATTCAAATACCTAGCAGTTTGAACTTTATTTCTGCAAGTGATGGCGGTGTTTTTGCGAACAGTGAAGTGACGTGGGATTTAGGAACTCTGTCAGTCAATAGCGGCGGCGCTCGATTTGTGACATTAGAATCAACCGCGAGTGTTATTGATGGCGAAGTAATTGTTTTAAATACGAGCTTATCGAGTGGGGGCGCTGATCTTCTTAGAAGTAGTGATAGTTTAGTGATAAAGAACGATGTTAAATTGACGTTAACTAGTACCGTAATGGGAGACATTTCTCAGCCGGATAAAGACAGTTATTATCGGTACGTGATTGCGAATAATGGAGCCGTTGATATTGCTGGTGTTAATTTAAACCAAATGACCGCTGAGCGAACGACTCATATTGACGGATTGCCGTTAGAAGGATCTGGCTGCTCTAATTCGTGTGATTCAAAAGAATGGGCATTATGGGATTTAGGTACAATCAAAGCGGGTGAATCAAAAGTCATTGTTTTACCCATTAATCGAGCGGCTCCAATAGCCGGTGAAGCATTAGAAAGTCATGTCATTGTGACTGACTCCAATGGTGCTTATACTATAGGAATGCGTCCGACGGTGATTGCCAGTGATTTAATATCACCCCAAATTGCAATCTCAACAGATAGATCGTTACATCAATCTTCAGACAGTCAAACATTTACAATTTCCGTTGGTAATCCAACAGCAACAGCATTATCAAACGCTTTAGTCGTTGTTGAAATCCCTGACAATTATAGTTTTGTGAGTGCTTCTGGATTAAATGAGGTAAAAGGTGGGAAGGTATTTTGGCCGATTGGTAATGTCCAAGCAAATCAATGGTTGAATGAAACCGTAACTTTGCAAATTGATTCTGGATTAGACAATGGTAGTGTTTTAAAGCTTGATGCCAGATTAGAGAATGACACACAATTGTCCTTAATAGCGTTCGCTTCGATATCCACGACAATCAACTCTCAATCTTCAATGATATTGACGACTGATCTATTTTTTACCGCTCCCGTAGCAGAGGGTGATGTAATTAATCTAACGATTGACGCAAGTAATGAAACGGGGGTGCAAATCGCGAATGTTGAAATCTATTCAATGACACCGACTAACACGACAGCCAGTAATACTGGGACAACCAGTGGGTGTTCGGGTTCATGTGATGATGCTGAATGGGCATTCTGGGATTTAGGTGTTATTGATGGAGGAACGTCTGATAATAGAGTTTTTATACAAACAATCTCTAGTGGGACAAACGCTCCAGAAGCGGGTAATTTACTAATTTCAAATACTTATTTGACTCATGCATCTTCACCAACTTTGGAACAAGCCTTAGTCGACGTAGTTGGTGTAGGTACAGAGTTTACGATTAACGCAAATCACGACAGTGATAACGATGGGATCCCTGATTGGTGGGAAATTCGTTATGGTTACGACCGTCTCGACTCTGCTGATGCATCAACTGATGATGACGCGGATGGCTCAGATAATCTAGAAGAATACTTAGAGTCAACCGATCCAACGGATCAAGACTCTGATAATGACGGTATTTTAGATGGCCCAGATACTGATCCTCTAAACGATAATGATCCAACGGCTAATGCTGGTGCTGATGCCAGTGCTAGAGAAGCTTCTAGTGTTCAATTAGATGGCTCAGCATCTGCTGATGGGGATGATCCAACTCAAACTGTCGGATTGATTTATGCTTGGAGTCAGACTTCTGGAACTAGTGTAACTTTAGATGATGTCACGTCTGCAACACCAACGTTTACGGCACCAAACACAGCGCCTGAAGATTTAATTTTTGAATTGACGGTTGAAGATTCAACAGGCAATACCGCAACCGATAGTATTACGATCTCGGTTTCTGCTGATAATCCACCTACGGCTGACGCTGGAACGGATCAATCGGTTGGATCGGGTGATCTTGTTACTCTAAATGGTAGTAATTCAAGTGATGACTTTGACACTCAAGAGCAATTAACCTTTGCTTGGACAGAATTAACTTCAACTGGAATTACACTAAGTGACGCAAGTGCGGTTAGTCCAACCTTTACCGCTCCTGACTTGGGTACAAATGGTGGCAGTATTAGAATGCAGTTAATTGTGACTGATACAGCTGCACAGTCGTCGAGTGTTGATGAAGTGATCATTAATATTGTTCCTGGCGTTGCGCCAGTGGCTGATGCAGGTCCTGATCAGGATGTGAATCAATCACTAAATGTTCAGTTAGACGCTAGTAACTCAAGTGATAGTGATGGAACCATAGCAACCTATGTTTGGGCACAAACAGACGGTGAGTCGGTGACTTTATCTGATGCTAATATTTCACAACCAACCTTTACATCTCCTGCGGTTGATGGTGCTTTAACCTTTATGCTAACGGTGACTGATAATGATGGTTTGTCTAACGATGATGAAGTGATCATTAATGTTGGTTCTGATCCAATTGCAGTTTGTGAAGCAGGCCCCGCGCAAGATGTTAATGAGTTTGATGCTAGCGATGTACTATCAGTCGTTAATCTAGATGCAAGTAACTCAAGTATATCGAGCGGTACTATCAGTTATATGTGGACGCAGATCTTAGGAAGTAGCGTTACACTGACGTCTCCTAATAATGTTGCTACAGACCTTACTGTTAATGAAGTAAGTGCAAGTGGCGAAAGTTATACATTTGAAGTGACTTGTACCTCTGATTTAGGCACTCAATCAACCGATGAAGTGATCATCAACGTGATGGATACCAACCGAGCACCTATATCTGATGCCGGTGATGCTCAGCAAGTAGATGAAGGCGATACGGTTATACTAGATGGTTCAGGATCAAGTGATATAGATGGCGATACAATCACTTATTTATGGACGCTGGTGAGTAGTTCAAATGGAACCGGAGTAACACTTGACTCAACAACAGTTGAATCTCCAACTTTTGTAGCACCAGATGTTGATGATGCGACGGGTGAAACTTTCACATTTAGTTTAACCGTTAATGACGGAAGTTTATCTAACGTTAGTGAAGTTATCATTACTGTCATGGGAAGTGATACTCCCCCTACGGCAAATGCAGGAAGCAATCAAAGTGTTAATGAAAGTACAACGGTAACGCTTGATGGAAGTAACTCTTCCGATGTTGAAGGTGCTGTGACCTATCTATGGAGTCAAGTGAGTGGAACTCAGGTTACACTTAACAGCACTACGCAGGCTCAACCGACGTTTAGCGCTCCATCAGTTGCGGGAGGCTCAATTACTTTGACATTTGAGTTGACTGTAACGGATTCGGCATCTAACACGGCGTCTGATCAAGTGATAATTACAGTGAATGATACTAGCGATACTAGCGGAGGCGGAGGATCATCATCTGGTGGTGGTTCTATCTTCCTATTATTGGGATTGTTAGGAGGTGTAATTAGACTAAGACGTAAGCAATAAACTGTTTTATTGCTACTTAACATGAAAAACAGGCTTCGGCCTGTTTTTTGTTTCTATTCTTGTTTTTATTAAGAAAATCCCCATCTATTCATATTGGAATTAATAACGATCTAATAGAATAACGTTTACAGCGATATTTCTAGCGTTGATCTAGCCTTAACARGCCTAACCCTGTACAATTCCGCGATTAAATTTGTGCTTATAACCWTGTTTMAKYWAGGTTYTGATWATCAWTYAGATTAAAGCACWYTRAAAACACTAACTATTTGAAAGTATTAGGATTTTATCCATGTTTGGTAATGTTTTAACAAAAATATTTGGCAGTCGAAATCAGCGACTACTTAAAGAAATGAATAAGCGAATCATCGTTATCAATGAATTGGCGCAATCAGCTGAAGATATGAGTGATGAAGAGCTTGCTAACTCGACGGTTAAGTTTAGGGAGCGTTTAGCAAACGGAGAAACTTTAGAAGATATTTTAGCGGAAACCTTTGCGATTGTTAGAGAGGCTGGTAAGCGTGTACTAAATATGCGCCATTTCGACGTCCAGTTAATCGGCGGTATAGTTTTGCACGAAGGCAAAATAGCCGAAATGAAAACCGGTGAAGGTAAAACCTTAGTAGCAACATTATCAGCTTATCTTAATGCTTTAACTGGTGAAGGTGTTCATATCATCACAGTGAATGATTACCTTGCTCAGCGTGACTCTGATTGGATGGGGCCTCTGTATGAATTCTTGGGTTTAACCGTTGGCGTTATACTTTCTGGTCAGGATACAGAAACTAAAAGAAATGCCTACGCGTGCGATATTACCTTTGGAACGAATAACGAATTCGGGTTTGATTATCTCCGCGACAATATGGCATTTTCAATTGAAGAAAAAGTTCAGCGTTCGCTACATTATGCAATTATCGATGAAGTTGACTCGATATTAATTGATGAAGCTAGAACACCGTTAATTATTTCAGGTTCAGTGGAAGATAGCTCCGAGCAGTATCGAGCCATTGATAAGTTAATTCCTTTTTTAGAAGTGCAAACGGATGAAGAAGATCAGGAAAGTGGAGACTATTTAGTCGATGAAAAATCCAAACAAGTTCATTTAAGTGAACGCGGACAGGAAAAAGTTGAAGAGTTATTGTTGACTAATAAACTGTTGGCGGAAGGACAGAATTTATATAGTGTTAAATCAATTTCTTTATTGCACCATATTAATGCGGCTCTAAGAGCTCACGTATTATTCAAAAAAGATGTGGATTATATCGTCGCTGATAATGAAGTTGTCATCGTTGATGAGCATACTGGTCGTACTATGCCGGGTCGTCGTTGGTCCGATGGATTGCATCAAGCGGTTGAAGCCAAAGAAGGCGTTAACATTCAAAATGAAAGCCAAACTTTAGCCTCCATTACCTTCCAAAACTTATTCCGTTTGTATGATAAATTATCTGGAATGACAGGTACGGCAGATACAGAAGCGTTTGAATTAAACCAAATTTATGCGTTAGAAGTGGTGGTAATGCCAACCAACCAAGAAATGCTTCGAATGGATTTAGGTGATTTAATTTTCTTAACTAAACAAGAAAAGTACATGGCAATCATTGAAGATATTTTAGATCGCAAAGAAGCTGGGCAACCAATATTAGTCGGAACAGCATCAGTTGAATCTTCTGAAATATTATCAAAAGTTTTAAAAGAAAAGAAAATAAAACATCAGGTATTAAACGCTAAGTACCATGAAAAAGAAGCTGACATTATTGCACAAGCGGGTCGGCCGGGTAGCGTTACTATCGCAACCAATATGGCGGGTCGTGGTACGGATATTGTACTTGGTGGTAGTTTAAAAGCTGACTTAGATAAATTGAAAAAGCCATCTGACAGTCAAGTTGAAAAATTAACGCAAGAGTGGCAAGTGCGACACGACGAAGTTATAAAGGCTGGCGGGTTGTGTATTATTGGAACTGAACGCCACGAGTCTCGTCGAATTGATAATCAGTTGCGTGGTCGTTCTGGTCGTCAAGGTGACCCTGGTTATAGTCGATTCTATTTATCTTTAGAAGACGATTTAATGCGTATATTTGCGTCCGATAGAATGGCAAGTATGATGCAAAAAATGGGCTGGGAAGAAGGCGAAGCGATTGAACATAAATGGGTATCACGAGCGATAGAAAATGCTCAAAAGAAAGTGGAAACGCGTAACTTTGATATTCGTAAAAATCTTTTAGAATATGATGATGTTGCTAACGATCAAAGAAAGGTTATTTATGAGCAACGTTCAGAATTAATGGCAACAGAAGATGTTTCAGAAACGATTGATGCACTGCGTGCGGATGTTGTTGATACGGTTATCAGCCAATATATTCCACCGCAAAGTATCGATGACATGTGGGATATTTCTGGACTAGAAGATCGATTAAAGTCGGATTTTTTAATTGAGTTGCCCGTTCAAAATTGGCTCAACGAAGATGAAAACTTGCATGAAGAACCACTAAGAGAAAAAATACATGCCTCTTTATCTGAGGAATATAAATCAAAGGAAGAACAAGTAGGTGAAATTGTTCTTCGCCACTTTGAAAAATCGGTGATGTTGCAAAATTTGGATAGTCATTGGAAAGAGCACTTGGCTTCAATGGATCATCTTCGTCAAGGTATAGGTCTTAGAAGTTATGCACAAAAGAATCCTAAGCAAGAGTACAAGCGAGAAGCGTTTGAGCTTTTTGGTGAGATGTTAGGTAATTTAAAATTTGATGTAATATCTATATTGTCTAAAGTTCAGGTAAAAGATCCAGAAGACGTCAATGCGGTTGAAGAACAACGCAGGCGAGAAGCACAAGCAAGTGATGTGAAATATGCTCACGAGCGAGGTTCTGCGATGCCTGAACAGCAACCGCCAGAAGAGGCACATACTCCGTTTACGCGGGAAGGTGTGAAAGTTGGAAGGAATGAACCTTGTCCTTGTGGTTCGGGGAAAAAGTATAAGCAGTGTCACGGCAAACTTTCATAGAAACGTTACCCGTGGCAAACGTTCCTACTAGCATTGATGTAGTGGCTGGTATTATTTTTAGGAATTTGCCAGATAAACCCCAACAAGTTTTAATTGCCAAACGTCCTCTTGATAAAGACCAAGGTGGGTTGTGGGAGTTTCCAGGTGGAAAAGTTGAACCGGATGAACTTTCGTTCAAGGCATTAAAACGCGAGCTTAATGAAGAGCTTGGTATAGACGTTCAATCCGCAGAATTATTCAAAAAAGTAAGTTTTAATTATCCAAATAAGCTCGTTAACTTATCCTTTTATAAAGTTCTAAAATTCTCTCAAGAACCTCATTCAGCTGAAAACCAAGAAATTCGCTGGATCCCCATCTCTATGCTACCTGAGTACCAGTTTCCCGAAGCGAATCTGCCTATTGTTAAAGCGTTATTATCTATTTAATAAGCGTTGATTCTGAATTCAGTGAGATTTCTAATCTGTCCGTGCTTTTATTTTCAAATAATTGAGATATTTTAAGCATTCTCGTTGCTTTCTTCATTTGTTCAACTATATTTTATTGGGGTATTGCGTTCTATATAGCATGGGTTGTTGTATTAGATACCTAAGCGGATTTTGGTTTCAGAATTAATGACTATTAGTAATATTGTCAAATTTAAGACTATTTTAATTAAAAAGAGCAATAGATAGTATATGAGTTTTAAGCCTGCACAGTTATTAAAATCAAGTAGCCAAAATGCGAAGCAGGCTGTTGCCGATCTTAAAAATCAATTAGAAATAGAAAATTTAGCCGGAATTATTTTCTTTTGCTCTTCTCATTATGATTTAACTACTTTACAAACTGAACTTAGCAATAATTTTGATTGCGAACTTATTGGTTGCACTACCGCCGGTGAAATTTCTTGCGAATACTTATCTGACAGTATTGTCGCTTTAGCTCTTTCCAAAGAATCGTTTACTTTCCATCCATTACCTATTCCTAGTTTAGATAAGTTCGGTTTGGCTGAAGCCATGAAATTAGTTCATACGGTAGAGCGAAAATTAGAACACTCAGAACATTTAAACGCGGAAAGCATGTTTGGCTTTTTAGTTTCAGATGCTTTGTCTTTGAAAGAGGAAAGTCTTATAGCAAGGTTAAGTCAAACATTTGACCAAATCGAAATATTTGGTGGCTCTGCCGGAGATAATCTTGAATTCAAAGAAACCTTTGTATTCTTTGATGGAGAGTTTCATCAGGATTCTGCGGTATTAACAATTATTGAGTTGAAAGATGATTTTAAGTTATTTAAAACACAACATTTTGTACCAACGAATAAAGAGATGATAACAACCGATGTTAATTTTGATAAACGAATAGTTAAAGAAATTGATGGAGAGCCTGCGGCAATAGCTTACGCTCGAATCAATCATCTCGATGTGAATAATTTAGATACTATGGATTTTGCAATGTATCCTTTGATGATTAATTTATCTCATGAATGGTATATACGTTCAATTGCTGAAGTATATCCCGATAATAGTTTACAGTTTTATTGTTCAATCGATGATGGGTTACCTCTAGTGGTTGCTGAAGGGAAAAATATGCTTAATCATCTTAAGGAAAAAACAGATGCTATTATTGAAGAGTTTAGCGAAATATATTTTACCTTAGGTTGCGATTGTATACTTCGAAGAGTTGAAAATATTAACAAGAATATTACCAAAGATTTTACTGATACTTTTTCAAGACTAAATTTCATAGGTTTCAACAGTTATGGAGAACAATATAAAGGTGTACACTTTAATCAAACGATGACAGGTGTTGTAGTCGGTAAAAAGCGTAATGAATAATCCTCCTCTGCAATCAATTTTAGATAATTCGGCATTGACGTCTACATCAACAGAACTGCAATTGTTGAGTCTGGAATTAATTAAAGAAAGAAAAATATCTAAAGCACTTTTAAAAAGAGTTAAAGCTAATTTGGAGCGTCAAGCTAATGTTTCTGAAGTCTTCGAACATAATTCGCTATTACTTTACCAAATCAGAGAAACAAAAAAGGAGTTATACAATCAATCAAAGTCAGCGGAAAAGCTTAATTATATGGCGCGACATGATGCGTTGACAGGATTGTTAAATAGAAATGAATTTGAATTAAAACTAAAACAAGCAGTTATTCAAGCAAAAAAATCATCCACACTATTTGCGTTATGTTTTCTTGACCTTGACCAATTTAAAGTAGTGAACGATACATCTGGTCATTTAGCTGGAGATGAGATGTTAAAACAACTTTCAACTATTCTTCAAGGTAAAATAAAAGCTCCCGATAGTTTAGCTCGGCTAGGCGGAGACGAATTTGGTTTAGTACTTCAAGATTACAGCGTGACTGAAGTAAAAGAAAAAACTATTGAAATTATGCAAGTGGTCGAAGATTTTCGTTTTTYRTGGGATAAAAAAATATTTAAAGTGAGTGTTAGYGTAGGGATTGCYTTGATAGATTCTACGGCAGTTTCATATACTGAAATTTTGAAACAAGCMGACATCGCRTGTTATGAGGCTAAAAATKCAGGAAGAAATCGACTGCATATCTATCRAGAAAAAGAYGAAARTTTATTATTGCAAAATGATCAAATGCAATGGGTACCTAGRATMACAGAGGCGCTTGARCGTGAYCRATTTAGGCTGTAYGYACAAACTATAAAGCCAACYGATAGYTCRTTAGAYTATGTTCAYTACGAAATATTRATAAGATTTMAARACGATARYGGAAAAATYATACCGCCGGGTGCTTTTCTACCRACAGCWGAAAGRTATAACYTGATAACCAAAATTGATCTTTGGGTYATTGARAAAACSTTYGARTGGCTTTCTRAACAYATYAAARCTATTCACCCRARTAGYCACTTCTCAATCAATYTGTCAGGRCAATCWYTAGGWGATGAAAAAATATTRARATGTATYACTCAYCTTYTAAATAGAAAATYAGTTCCCGCAAAAATGGTTCATTTTGAAGTGACTGAAACGATGGCAATTTCAAACCTGAAATCGGCTAATCAGTTTATTAAGAAGATTAAATCTTTTGGCTGTGGTTTTTCATTAGATGATTTTGGCAGTGGATTATCATCCTTTGGCTATTTGAAGAATTTAGCCGTCGATACCCTTAAAATTGACGGAATATTCGTTCGAGATATAATTGACGATCCTATCGATGCTGCCATGGTTGATTCAATTAATACCATCGGACATGTCATGGGATTAAAAACCATCGCTGAATTTGTCGAAAACGATGAAATAGCAAAAAAATTATGTGATATTGGTGTGGACTATCTTCAAGGGTACGGCATCTCAAAACCAGTTCCAATTGATGATATTCTTTCATAATTGCTTATACCGGTACAATCTCCGACAAAATATAACTCTTCAATCACAATGACTCAATTTATCTAGGCTAATAGTTTGTTCTTTAGTAGAATAGGCTTCATTCACCTACAAGCCTTTACTAATAAACGACCATGATTGAATCGACCGGAATTAAAGAAAGAATAAAAAGCCTACAAAGTCGAAGAGATACACTCCGGGGGTATCTTTGACTACGATGTCCGTAAAGAAAGGCTTGATGAAGTTGAGCATGAACTCGAAGTTCCTGAAGTCTGGAATGATCCTAAGCGAGCACAAGCGTTAGGTAAAGAACGATCTGATTTAGAAATCATTGTAAGCACTATTGATAAACTCGATGATGGTTTGGGGGATGCGCTTGAACTATTAGAGATGGCAGTAGAAGAAGATGATCAAGATAGTGTTGATGAATTAGTTGCCGAATTAGATAATCTTGATAGCCAGCTCAATCAACTAGAATTCAGACGCATGTTTAGCGGTAAGATGGATGCTGAAGATGCTTACATCGACATTCAATCAGGATCGGGCGGAACCGAAGCGCAAGATTGGGCTGAAATGATATTGCGAATGTATCTACGTTGGTGTGAAAGTAAAGGTTTTAAAGCTCAAATCATTGAACTTTCTAACGGTGATGTGGCTGGAATAAAAAGCGCGACTATCCAAGTTAAAGGTGAGTATGCATTTGGTTGGCTTCGAACTGAAACCGGCGTGCATCGTTTAGTAAGAAAGTCTCCTTTTGATTCGGGCAGTCGGCGCCATACCAGTTTTGCTAGTGTATTTTGTTACCCTGAAGTTGATGATGATATTGATATCGTTATTAATCCAGCTGACTTAAGAGTCGATACTTATCGAGCGAGCGGTGCTGGAGGGCAACACGT
This sequence comes from Kangiella sp., assembly GCA_002733465.1. Taxonomy (GTDB): domain Bacteria; phylum Pseudomonadota; class Gammaproteobacteria; order Enterobacterales; family Kangiellaceae. The sequence continues at coordinate 89,078 of NVVT01000007.1, read as the reverse complement.
TAATAAAACGGATTCTGCTGTTCGATTAACCCATTTGCCAACCAATACGGTTGTACAATGTCAAAACGATCGCTCACAACATAAAAATAAAGACCAAGCAATGAAGCTTTTAAAAGCCAAGCTTTATGAGCTAGAAATTCAAAAACAAAATGATGAAAAGCAAGTGATGGAAGAGGCTAAATCGGATATTGGCTGGGGCAGTCAGATCCGMTCTTACGTATTAGATCAATCAAGGATCAAAGATTTGAGAACGGGATATGAAACTAGCAATACGCAAGCAGTTTTAGATGGTGATTTAGATGGATTTATTGAAGAATCGCTAAAAGCTGGATTATAAAGAACCTTAAATACTAAAACCTTAAACATTAGAGCTTTAAGTACTAATTTTAAACAATTAAAGAAATGATAAGAGTAAGAAAATTATTATGAGCAACCAAGAAAATAGTAACGAGCAAGCAGCAATCAATCAGAATGAAGATAACAAGCTAGTCCAAGAGAGAAAAGACAAGCTAGCTTCTATCCGTAAAAACTGTGATTCAAATGGTTACCCCAATCATTTTAAACCAGAAAATCATACTCAAGATATTCAAGATGAATTTGCGGGCAAAGATAAAGAAACAATTTTAGAAATGAATAAAATTGTCAGTATTGCTGGTCGTATTATGGCAAAGCGTGGACCATTTTTTGTGATCCAAGATATGAAAGGACGCATTCAAGCCTACGCTAGTAAAGACGCGCAAAAAGCGATAAAAGAAAAATGGAGCGGGTTAGATATTGGCGATATTATTGGCGTAAAAGGTCAATTAAAATTGTCTGGCAAAGGCGATCTGTTTGTAAGCATGGATGAATATCATCTTCTCACAAAGTCTCTCAGACCATTGCCAGAAAAATTTCATGGTTTATCGGATCAAGAAACAAAATACCGTCAACGCTATATCGATTTAATAACCAATGAAGAAACGCGTAAAAACTTTAAAATTAGAAGCCAAGTGATCGATAGCATTAGACGTTTTTTAGTCGCTCGCGATTTTATGGAAGTCGAAACACCAATGCTTCAAGTGATCCCCGGCGGTGCAGTAGCAAAACCTTTTGTGACTCATCATAACGCCATGGATATTGATATGTATTTACGCATTGCACCTGAGCTTTATTTAAAACGATTGGTAGTCGGTGGATTTGATCGCGTCTTTGAAATTAATCGTAATTTTAGAAATGAAGGTTTATCCACTCGTCATAATCCTGAGTTTACTATGTTAGAATTTTATCAAGCCTATGCGGATTTTAATGATTTAATGAATCTTACCGAAGATATGCTTCGCACCGCAGCAGAAGAAGTATTAGGTAGCGCTATTGTGACTAACACAGTGAAAGATACCGAAGGTAATGTGACGGAAACCATTGAATATGATTTTGGCTCTAAATTTGAGCGATTATCAATGGTTGATGCTATTCTTAAATATAATCCGGGTTTTGATAGTTCTGTTTTTGCGGAACCTGTGGTTAATTTTGACAAGATTAAAGAATACGCTAAACAAGTACATGTAAAAGAACCAGTGGTTGATGGAATATGGGGCCCGGGAAAATATATTTGTGAGATATTTGAAGAAACGGCTGAGCATATGCTAATTCAACCAACCTTTATTACAGAATATCCATGGGAAGTATCACCACTAGCGAGAAAAAATGATAAAAACTCATTTGTTACCGACCGTTTTGAGTTTTTTGTTGGTGGACGAGAAATAGCTAATGGCTTTTCTGAGTTAAATGACTCGGTCGATCAAGAGCAAAGATTTAGAAAACAAGTCGAAGAAAAAGATGCCGGTGATGATGAAGCAATGCATTTTGACGCAGATTATATTACCGCTCTTGAGTATGGTTTACCGCCAACGGCTGGTGAGGGTATTGGGATTGACCGATTAGTAATGTTGTTTACTGATTCACCCACCATCAAAGATGTGATATTGTTTCCTCACATGAAACCTCAGAGCTAGCTATAGCTGTTTATAGGTTCTAGTTATTAGATTCTGGTTTATTGGTTATAGTTGAAAAAAGGACAGAAAACTTAAAAAATAATGAATGAATTTACGGAAGAAAAGGACATTTTAATCGTGGGAGATATCCAAACCCTGAATATTTCAATACAAACTCATATTAAATCTTTGAACTGTAGTTTTTGTGAAGACATTTCAGAAATACCTTTTCAAAATAAGTTTTCATGTATCGTCTTTTGTCCTCAATCTGTTTTCACTACAGAGATTGAAATATCTAAACGAGGTTTTTTCTACCTTTCATTTTCTAATAATGTAAAAGGTGATATTGGATTATCACATCCACCTTCTTTAGCTGAGTTCAAAAGCAATATTGCATCAGCATTGGCCTATCACCAAGCAAGAATAAATTTACGTAAAGTTGAAAAACTCCATTTGCTGGCTAGCAAAGAGAGAGAGAACTTAAGTGCCATAGGAATTGCTTTGAGTGCTGAAAAAGACCTCGATAAGCTATTGACCTTGGTGCTTAAAGAAGGTCGTTCACTTGGCCGTTGTGAAGGTGCATCGCTTTATTTAATTGGCAGTAAATTAGATGAAAATGGAAAGCCTAAAGCAACAAAAGAACTCGTTTTCAAGCTGACTCAAAATAGCAAAATTAGTTTTGATTTTAAAGAAGCAAGATTTTCTCTAACTAATCGTTCTTTAGCCGGTTATGTCGCACTAACTGGTGAAATTTTAAATATTCAAGATGTCTATAAGTTGGATGCTTCTTACCCATTTTCATTTGATAAAAGCTTTGATGAAAAGGTCGGTTATCGCTCTAAAGAGTTATTAGTTCTACCGATGAAAAATCATAAAGGTCGTGTCATCGGTGTTTTACAATTTGTTAATAACTTTGGTCAATCAGCCTTTATAAAAGATGAGTTACCAACTCATGACATAGGGTTTTCTAAACTCAAACAAGGGTTATTAGAAGGTCTAGCGAGCCAAGCTGCTGTTGCTATTGATAACAGTAATCTAATAGAAAATATCCAAAATTTATTTGAAGGCTTTGTGTCAGCATCGGTTAATGCCATTGAATCACGAGATCCGGCAACAAGCGGTCACTCTTTTAGAGTGGCAGAGTTAACGACCGGTTTAGCAAAAATGGTTGATAAAGAGGTTGACGGTTTACATAAAGATATCAGTTTTAATAAAGAACAATTACAAGAAATTAGATACGCCTCGCTACTGCATGACTTTGGCAAAGTTGGCGTTAAAGAGAATGTATTGCTTAAAGCTAATAAATTACATCATAGCCGTTTTCAGTATTTAGAATTGAAGCTAGATTGGCAAAAACAGATGTTAGAGAAAGAGTTTTTTAGGCAAATTTTCAATGAAGCAAGAAGTGGTTATCAAGCTGGAAACAAACAGCAAGATAACAATCTGCTTGATACTAACTATGAACAATCAAGTGCTTATAAAGACTTATGTGAAAAACTGCAAAAACTAGATGATTTTAAAGCTTTATTAGCGCAGGCCAATAAACCATCAATATTAGAGGAAAGTGTTGCCGGTGGATTGTCGAATATGGCGGACTACTCAATGCATCCCGAATTTCCCTATGCAAATAAGTTAATAAGCCCTTCGGATTTCCTTTCTCTTTCAATATCAAAAGGAAGCCTTACTGAGAAAGAGCGCGCAGAAATACAATCGCATGTGACTCATACGCAAACATTTTTAGAACGTATCCCTTGGACAGATGAACTAGCTGGTATTCCTAGAATAGCCGGAGCTCATCATGAAAAACTTGATGGCACAGGATATCCTTTTGGTTTAAAACGCGATCAGATCCCTCTTCCTAGTAAAATTATGACTATCGCCGATATCTATGATGCGTTAACTGCACAAGATCGTCCTTATAAAAAAGCGCTACCAATTGAGATTGCGTTAGACATTCTTAATGACGAAGCGAAAAAAGGGAAAATAGAAAAAAGTTTACTAAATACATTTATCGAAAGTAAAGTTTATAACTGTATTCTTGATTAAAATTCAGCACATTCTCATATCTTGATTTTTTATTGTTTTAATCAATCAGATCATCACTAACAATTGTTTTCCAAAGGCTATCTAAATGTTAAAAAAGCTGTTTGTTTTTCTTATAGCAATTCTTTTCGTCGCAGGAATTTCTGGTTATTTTTATTCACAAAGTAAAATCCCAAATAGAAGCGGTGAAATAAAACTCAATGGATTGACTGACAAAGTCACTGTACTCTACGATCATTTTGGTATCCCTCACATTACCGCTAAAAATGATGCTGATTTATATCGAGCATTTGGTTATGTTCACGCGCAAGATCGTTTATTTCAAATGGAAATGATGCGCCGCTTATCTCAAGGAAGATTGGCAGAGGTCTACGGAGATAAGTTAGTCAGTATTGATAAATTATTTAGAGCTTTAGGGCTAGAGTCTTATGCGAAAGAATGGTTAACCGCTATTGAAAGTCGAGGGAATTCCGCTCTACTAAATACTCTAGATAGTTATTTAGCAGGGGTTAATGACTTTGCCTTAAACGGACAATCGCCTATCGAATTTGACCTACTAAATTTCCCCCACCATATTTATACAAGAGATGATATTGCATCTATTGCGGGTTATATGGCTTTCTCTTTTGCTTTTGCGATTAAGGATGATCCTCTTGTTGATCATATCAAACAAAAATTAGGAGAAGATTATTTAGTTGATTTAGGCATTAACTATACACCCGGTTTTGAACAGATCCCGGTTGATCCGATTAAAAGTAAATTGCTCACAGAAAGCGTTTCACAAACACTAGAGCAATTAGTGGGGCTACCTTTATTTCATGGAAGTAATAGTTGGCTAATATCACCTAAACGAAGTGAGTCAGGCAAAGCGATTTTTGTGAACGACCCCCACATTGGTTATAGCCAACCAAGCGTTTGGTATGAAGCTCAACTTAAATCAGATAACACCGATATTTACGGACACTTTCTGGCTTTAACACCGATGCCTCAATTGGGTTTTAATAGAGATATTGCGTGGGGATTAACTATGTTTGAAAATGATGACATGGATCTTTACGCAGAAAAAATCAATCCAGAAAATCATCAACAATATTGGGCTATCGATCATTGGGCGACATTTAAAACTAGAACTGAAGTTATCAAAATCAAAGATAAAAAATCGATTCAATTTGAGGTAAAAGAAAGTCGTCATGGGCCTATTATTAATTCAACTTTTGAAGATAATCTACCGTTCCCCAATGCGGTTAGTGAAACAGAGCAACCGATAGCGTTGTGGTGGGCATTTAAAAATACAGACAATCTTATTATGGAAGGTTTTTATGATTTACCGCGTGTTAAAACGGTAGAGGAAGCGGCTGTTGTAGCTTCAAAAATTCATGCGCCGGGATTAAATTTAATGTTCGCCAATGCTAACGGTGATATTGCTTGGTGGGCTTCTGCTAAGTTACCAATTCGACCTGAACATGTTAATAGTAAAATGATCTTAGATGGTGCTAGTGGTAAAGATGATATTTTAGGTTTTTACGATTTTAAGTACAATCCAAAAAACATCAACCCAGAAAGTGGCGTTTTGTATTCCGCTAATAATCAAACCGCTGATATGGGGAATGGTTTAGTACCTGGATATTATGCGCCGACTGATCGCGCGAGTCGAATTACTGAATTGTTAGCGACTCAAGAAATTCATTCAGTCGACTTTATGAAAAAAATGTTGATTGATAGCCAATCGAAAACGGCTCAGTTATTTCAAAAGATAGCATTGCCCATTTTAAATACTGGTAAGAATAATTTTTCACAGATCGAATTAGAAGCCTTAACCCTTTATAAGAACTGGAACGCCGAACATCAACCAGAACAGCAAGGAGCCGCCATTCATAATCGATTTAGAATGAGTTTGATGAAGTTAACCATAAGCGATGAGCTGGGGAAAGAATATTATCCTAGTTTTCAATTTTCATTTTTATTGGCGAGAAGTATTTGGCGTATATTGCCAAATGAACAATCAATATGGTGGGATAATATTGCTACTGCCGATGTAGAAACTCGCGATCAATTGATAGTGTCCGCTTGGCGAGAATCAGTAAAATTTATGGCCAATAAGTACGGTAATGATTTGAAAGAATGGACGTGGGAAAATGAAGCGTCAGTCGTATATCAGCATCCATTGGGCATTCAAGCGCCTTTAGATAAAATATTCAACGTGGGTCCCTTTCCAACAAGACAAGGTATGGAAACGATTAATAATACTAGTCTAAAACAAGTTGGCGATGACTTAAAAATCACTATGGGTCCTTCAACAAGACGAATTATTGATTTTGGTGATATTGAAAACTCTTGGGGTATTTTGCCGACTGGTCAGTCAGGCGTTGTTGGTGATAAGCACTATGATGATCAGGCTTTAGATTATTCTTTGGGTAAGTTCAGACATCAATATATTACTGAAAAACAAGTGAGAGATAATTTAGAAGGCGAATTGGTTTTTATACCTTAACGAAACACTATTTAAATAGTGCTAAGCAGATTAACCGAATGCGTGTCTTGCTTCTTCTACTTCTTCCGCGATAGCGTCAACAAAATGGACTTCGGCACTTCCACCTAAGCCAAGTTTTGCAAATGCAGGAATTTTATCGGTGTCTAGATCGGGATATGGCGTGTTCTCTTCTGTATAACATTGGATTTTTGCAACAGTAACAACGTCAACGTAATCAGCGCTACCGGGAGGATTTCGGGTGAAATCTAGACAACCGAGTGGTACTTCCAGTAATTCTGCGGGAAATTCCCACGCTTTCATAATTGCTCTACCGACTTTACCATGTAATCTTTCAATAATTTTATCTAGAACCGCCTCTTTTTCTAATATTTGAGGGTTTTCTTCAGCAAGAGTCAGAATTGGCAGAACTCCAATTTGATGAACCAAACCGGCTAACGTCGCTTGATCAGGTTTTAACTTAGTAAAATTGCTTGCCAGTACGTGACTGATTGAAGCAACTTCCAAAGAGTGCTCCCAAGAAGCTCTTAGGCGTTTATCAACCGCATCATGGGTTGCTTGAAACATTTGCTCCATCGCCAATCCAGTTGCTAAATTACGAACAAAACTGATCCCCATTCGAGTTATCGCTAATTGCAAATTATCTACAGATACTGCACCTCGCAAAAGTGGGCTGTTAGCTACTTTAATAATCCGAGCAGCCAAGGCTGCATCCTGTGCAATTACACCAGCTAAACTATTAGAGGTAACATCGGGATTGTTGGCTGCATCCCTTATTTTAAGGGCAACTTCGGGTAAAGTTGGCAGTGTTAACCGGTCGTTTTTAATGGCATCGACCAACTCATTTAAGAAATCCTGTTCTAAACTCATATTCTGCGCTTTTGATGTCTATGTTCTAATTTAAGAAGTTATTTCAAGTATAGGACTATTTTCTGAGGATGTTTGGAAATGTTTGGATAAATTTGCTGAATCTTTAATGAGAGCCAAAACTGTCACATTGTTTGCGTAATTGGTTACAGAACATATAACTTCTCCGATAGATTTGCCATTTTGAAAAAGCTTACTTTTTGAGGGTATTTCAATATTTTCTTGGCATTGTAAACTCTGTAAATGCTGTTTAAGTTTACCCTTGTATTGCATTCGAGCGATCACTTCCTGCCCTGTAAAACAGCCCTTTTTAAAGTCTATAGCCTTTAATGCTGGAAGATTTAAGTTATGAGGCAGAAAATGTTCTAAAGTCTCTTGAGTTAACCATGCGATCTGATTTTCAGCTAATTGACTAAACCAAAATGAGTCATCAAGTTCCTTAGAATCAGACTCTTCAAAGCTTACCTGTAGGTCGGTTTGATCTATTTTAACAAGCTGAGCAGACACTGGCGTTTTCATCTGATTGTCACAAATAGCAAAAAGCTCAGTTGTATTAGAGGTAATTTCAACTTTGAAAAATACAGCATATTTTTTGATATGCGCTTGAGTCGCTTCGATGATTGATTTTGGAAGCAATAGACGCACCCCATTTTCAATCAGAAGAATATGAAATAGAGATGCAATCCGACCTTTATGAGTACAAAAACAAGCGAGCTTAGCGAGGTGGGTTTCTAGCGATTTTGTATCAATCGAGAGTTGACCATCTAAAAATTGAGTCACCTCAGTTCCGATTAAATCGATACTGGCTAGGCTGTTTAATTGAGTAAATTTTGAGTGATTCATAGCATTAAATTATAACAAAAGTCGTTTGATTAGGTTAATATTCTAAGAGTTAAACGTTAAATAAGCATCATTTATTTTAAACAAAGAGTAAATAAAAATGACCGAGCAATTCAAGCCATTAACCGATGAAGAAAAGCACGTTATTCTCAATAAAGGGACAGAGCGCCCGTTTGTTGGGAAATATGATGATTTTACAGAAGGTGGTTTATATTTGTGCAAACAATGTGAGGCGCCTCTTTATAAATCACAGCACAAATTTCAATCAACCTGTGGATGGCCAAGCTTCGATGATGAAATTTCAGGCGCTGTTAAAAAAGTGCCAGATAACGACGGTCGCAGAGTCGAAATTGTTTGCGCTCACTGTGAAGGTCATTTAGGTCATGTTTTTGAGGGTGAAAGGTTAACCGAAAATAATATTCGTCATTGTGTCAATTCAATCTCAATGAAGTTTGTCAGTACCGATGACTTAAAAAAACAGGATAGTAAGAATCAAGCCAGCGATAAAAAGCAATCAGAGATTAAAACGGCATACTTTGCAGGAGGATGCTTTTGGGGAGTCGAACATTTTTTGCAAAAACAGGATGGTGTTTTAAGCGTTGAATCTGGCTATATGGGAGGCGCGAGTCAGAACCCTACTTACCAAGAGGTTTGCGGTAAAAATTCGGGTCACTTAGAAGTAGTCGAAGTCAGTTACAAACCAAAAGAAGTGAGCTTTGAAACTTTAACCAAATTGTTTTTTGAAATTCATGATCCGACTCAATCCGATGGTCAAGGACCCGATCTTGGTCCTCAATACGCCTCTGCTGTTTTTTATCAAAATGATGAAGAAAAACAAGTTAGTAAAAAACTAATCAGTCTATTAGAAGACAAAGGTTTGACGGTTGTTACAGAACTTATTCCGGCAGAAACCTTTTGGAAAGCAGAAGACTATCATCAGGATTATTATCAAAAAAATGGTCAACAACCTTATTGCCATAGTTATCAAAAACGATTCTAAATTGCTATTGGTGATTCTTAGTCGTTTAGCATTCCCCTATTTGCTTACTCAAAAATAGAAAGTGCTAGCTTTAGGACTGCTGTAGGATCCTCACCCCTTGCACGTTGCGCCATTGCCAGTCCAATTTGGGCATGTAAATATTGTGCACCAAGTGTTACAGGGAAAGTGCCTGACCAATCCCGATTTTCCTTAGCTTCATCAAGAAACTGGGTATAAGCTTCGAGAGCCATGTTCTCAGTTTCAGCAATCATTGATTGAGTTTTTACTCCAAGACTCAATTTTGTTGCGCGCATTTTTACAAAAAGACAGCCGTTTTCATGTCGCGTTCCTTCCGTCGCTATAAAAACTAAACGCCCGATTTTGTCAGCAAAGCTGCCATCACCTTTAAGCTTTTCAATCACCTTCGCCATCACGCTTTGCACGTAGTTTTCCAATGCTGCACATGCCAATCCATCTTCGTTCCCAAACTCGCGGTAGAGCGATGGTTTGGAAACGCCTGCTCTCTGACACAAAGAATTCATTGAAACCTCTGTCGGCCCTTCGTGCCAATACGCTTGCATCGCAATTTCAACCACATGGTTCTTGTTCAGAGTCTTTGGTCGCCCACGATATTTTTTGGTTTCAGTCATTTCGTACCACTCGGTATTTAATGTTGACAAGCTGTTATATAATAATATACCATGCGGTACGTTAATCTGCAATGTCGCAGACTGCGCACGGGGTTATCCTGTGATAAACAACCCGAAAGGAACTAACTATTATGAAATACTTAAAAAATAATTTAATCGTCGCGACCGCAGCTGTGATTCTGCTTACCGCTACTTTTGCCGAAAGCTACGACAATAAACTCAATATCGATTCTAAAAATATCCAGTGGGAAGAAAGTGGCGTTCCCGGCGCTCAGTTTGGTCTACTTTGGGGGAGTGTTAAGGATAAAGATGCGACTTGGCTTGTCCGAATTGCTCCGGGTGCAGCATTTCCGGTTCATGCCCACACCAACGATTACTGGGGTATCTCGCTTCAAGGAAATTGGGTTCATATTGGTCCTAAGGGTAAAGAATTAAATGTTACCGAAGGTTCTTATGCTTTCCAAGCCGCCGGTGAGTGGCACGCCGATCGATGTGATGGCACTGAAGATTGTATCGTTCTTCTCGATTTCAATGGAAAGCGAGATGCGTTCTTTCCCGAATAATGAATGCTGTGCAATTAAAATGTAATAGAAGGTTGACCGCTGTCGCAATGATGGCGGTCTGAATTAACTTTTATCTGCAATTATTCCTTTTCTTTCTAACCCACCGCCCGCTTGATTGATTGTCAGTAACTAGATAGAATCGCCCCCCTTTAAGTTATTGTACAAAGAATAAACGAATATTTTTATGAACGACCAAGTTAACACCAAAAGAAAAATCGAATTACTAGCCCCCGGCGGTGATGTAGAAGCCATCAAAGCCGGTATCGTAGCCGGTGCTAATGCGGTTTACTGTGGTTTAGATACCTTTAATGCGCGAAACCGTGCCTCCAACCTTTCTTTTGATGAATTAAATGGCGTATTGCGTTTGGCTCATCGATACAATTGTGAAGTGTTTTTGACTTTAAATGTCGTGATTTTAGAGCAAGAACTCAAAGCCATGTTCAAATTACTTAATCAGTTAGTGAATACCACGCTTGATGGCATTATTGTGCAGGATTTAGGTTTGTTTAATTTGGTGAAGAAGTATTTTCCCACTTTAGATATTCACGCTTCTACTCAATTAACCACGCATAACGAAGGGCAAATTCATTTCTTAAGTAAAATTGGCGCATCAAGACTTAATTTATCGAGAGAGTTGAATCTCGGAGAAATTAAATCGCTCACGGCTACGGCACATGATCAAAATGTGCTCACCGAAGTCTTTGTTCACGGCTCTTTATGTATCGCTTTTTCGGGACAGTGTTATTCAAGTTCCGTGAGTGTGGGAAATTCCGGTAATCGCGGAAGATGCAGTCAAGCCTGTAGAGATGAATATGAAATTACCGAAGCGGGTAATAAATTCCCGTTAAACCTAAAAGACAATTCCGCCTATTTTGATTTACCAGAATTAGTTGATGCCAAAGTTGATTCATTAAAAATTGAAGGACGAATTAAAGGCGCTCATTATGTTTATACCGTCGTCGATACTTGGCGAAAACAAATCAATAGTTTTGTTGAATCAGGAAAGTTGCTTGCCGATGATTCTAACTTACATAAAGTATTCAACCGTGATTTCACTAACTCGTTTTTAACCGGTGATTTAACCAAATCAATGTTTATTGATAATCCGCGAGACAACAGTGTTAATTACGCAGTCGATAAAAGTAACGCAATTTCCGTAGTACAAATTCAAGACGTTAAAACAGAACTATATCAAGGTAAAAATGATTTAGGTCTTGAACTTAAAGAGAAAGTAAAAGATATCAACATCAATAAAATAATTTTGACCTTTGAATTTGTTGGGAAAGAAAATCAACCGTTAATTGTTCGAACTAAAGCTAGTAGTGATAATACCAAAGTTCGAACCTATGAAATTCAATCCGATGTTTCTCTTATTGCTTCAGACAAATCAGTCATCGATCAAGATTCTTTAATCAAACGGTTTAAAAGTTTTAATGATGCCAATCATACGATAGAAGATTACAGTTTTGAAGGGTTAGACAGTGGTTTAAGTATTCCATTTAAGGAACTAACAAAACTAAAAAATGAAATGGCTTTTTTGTTAAATAATAACAAAGAGATTATCGCCCCAGTAGAACTTCCAATATTAGAAAAACACCCTAAAGTTGAACAGCAAATCAAACTGTCCATTTTAATCGCTGATGAAAAAGACGCTCATCTTTGTGATGTAACTGATGCAGATGTATATTTTAAAATTCCAGAAAGCCTTAAAAAAGGATGCACAAAACATATAGATTTATTGTTAAGAAACCCAAGATTTATTCCGTGGTTTCCTGCGGTGTTAATTGGTAAGGATTATCTTGAATCAGTTAAAATTCTAGAGCAAGTGAAGCCTGCAAGAATCGTAACGAATAATACGGGTATCGCCTATAAAGCATTTGAAATGGGAATTGAGTGGATTGCCGGGCCATTTTTAAATACCACCAATTCATATGCTCTTTATACAATGCAAGAGGAATTAAATTGCGCAGGTGCTTTTATTTCTAATGAAATTAATAAAATGCAAATTAGAAATATCCGCAGGCCTAAAGGGTTCAAATTACTTTACAGTATTTATCATCCAATTTTAATGATGACCAGTCGACAATGTTTTTTCCAACAAACGGTTGGTTGCAAAAAGCCTGCAATTGAAGATGGTTGTATGCTCAAGTGTAAAAAGGCGACCACGATTACCAATGTGAAAGGTGTATCATTTGCCGTTGATAAACAAAAAGGTGGTTATCCAAGCATATACAATCACGAACAATTCCTAAATATGGATGTGGTGAATGATTTGTCAGATTTATTTGATGAGTTTTTTATCGATTTAACTAATATCGGAGCAGGTTCAAAAGAAGAGCAAGATAAAACCTTACTGATTAAACATTTTGAAGGATTGTTAAATAGCGCGGATGAATCTAAAATCCAACTTAATAACTTAGTCCCTATTGCAACCAATGCGCAATACAGCCAAGGGCTATAATCAACAGTATTGTCTTGAAAAAATCCGTAAACAATAATTCGAACTATCTTCTAATACCATCAGACTAGATATTACCGATCTGATGGCATAAGAATAAGAGCTTAGTATTAAAGGGTATTACTTCACTGATTTTCTATCCAACTATTAACCCGTCGCTCTAAAATATCCAATGGCATTGCACCACCACCCAAAACGGTATCGTGAAATGCTCTGATATCAAATTTATCACCCAAAGCCTTTTCAGCACGGTCGCGTAATTCTTGAATTTTTAACATGCCAATTTTATAACCGGTAGCTTGCCCAGGCCAAACTATATAGCGTCTTACTTCCGAGCGAATGGTTGTTTCCGACGTGGGTACTTTTGATTTAAAATAATCAATTGCTTGCTGTTCGTTCCAACCTTTTGCATGGATGCCAGTATCGACAACAAGTCTTACTGCTCGCCATATTTCATTGGTTAATCGACCAAAATCTGAATAGTTATCTTGGTAACCGCCCATCTCTTTAGCCAACCATTCTGAATATAATCCCCAGCCTTCACTGTATGCGTTAAAGTCTGCTTGAGTTCTAAATAGAGGTACTGAAGATAACTCTTGTGCTATAGATCCTTGCATGTGATGACCTGGGTTTCCTTCGTGATAGGCTACGCTCTCAAGCTCAGGTTTCGGCATTGCAGTCATATCTGAAAGGTGTACATAATAAATTCCTGGCCTTGAGCCATCGGCAGTTCCGGAAAAATAATGAGCTGCTGCGCCGGGTTGCTCTCTAAAGGCTTCAACTCTTTTTACAACCAGACGAGCTTTGGGTAAAATTCCAAAATAGTTAGGTAATTGTTTATTGATAACGTCGTAAAAAGCTTCGGTGTCCTTAATGTAACCTTGCCTGCCTTCGTCGGTATCAGGGTAATAAAATCTTGGTGCGGTTTTCATAAATTTAAAGAATGCCTGGAGATCGCCATCAAAGTTTACAGTCTCTTTGATTGTTATCATTTCTTTGGTAATACGAGCGACTTCATCTAAACCAATTTGGTGAATTTGATCAGCCGTCAAAGATGTTGTGGTACTTGCCTTAAGTTGATAATTATAATATGCCTTACCGTTGTGTTGTTTACCTACACCATGTGCAATCTCATCAGTATTATCCATATCATTGGTAAACCAACTGATCAATGCTTGATAGCTCGGTAAAAAGCTAGCCATTAATTGTCCTTTTAACTCTTTTTGCAATTGCTCAGCGATAGCTTGATCAATTATTTTATCAGCAACTAGTTTTTCAATCTTAGCTTTTCCATCTGACCACAAAGCTGCATCTTTTTCGTCAGCTGTAAAAGGCGCGCCAGTAATTAAATTGGTTGCTTGTTCGATCACGCCTTCATACGCAAAGCGAGGTGGTCTTACACCTTTAGAGGCATTTAATTGAGCTTGCTTTAGCGATACTGAGATAGCTTTTGAAACCCCTTTTATTCGTTTAATGTAAGCCTGCATATCGCTTAAATCATCAACTTTATGGAAGCTAATCAAAAATTGCGCAACAAACGACTGAAGGCCTTGCATTTGGGTGAATACGTAGGCGTTATCTTTAAAAGCTTGTCCTTCAAGTTGTTGCTGATATTGATAAACCCAGATGTCGTAAGAAATTTTAGTTTCATCGGTCAATTTGTCGTAATCGAAAGTTGTTTTGAGTGTTTTAACTGTATCGCCTAGCCAAGCGAGTTGCCTATCTTGTTCTGTTTGCGATAAATCATCAATTTCATCGTATCGATCTTTACGTCCTAATATGCTCATATAGACGGGACTCATTTGAAGTTGTTGTTCAAATTTTTCGGCAAACCATTGATTGAGTCGTTCTGATTCAGTCATTGCTTTATTAACAGTAGTAGGATTTGAAGATTCTTTTTGCTGCTCTGACGGCGATGTTGCCTCTTGGCATGCACTAGTCGCTGCGGTTAACGCTAGCACGAGTATCATTTTTTTCATGTTGTTCATCCCTTTGAGTAAATTTTTAAATAAAATTAGCTTAGTTTTTTAATAATAAGTCACTTTCAAGCAATACTTAAATCTATCACAATCAAGAGAAGCATGACAAGAGTAAGCAACAATCGAATTTAATTATCCTTAAAAAAGTGTGTAGAATAAGCAATACCTTTGAAACACCTAACTAAAAATCATTAAACTGACTATTGAAACTAATATGAACTATCCCATCCTTTACTCACTACAACATTGTCCTTATGCAATGCGAGCAAGAATGGGAATTCTATTATCTGAACAAGTCGTACATCTCAGAGCTATCGTATTAAAAAACAAACCCACTGAAATGCTTATCGCGTCTCCGAAAGGAACGGTACCTGTTTTAGTTATAAAAAATGAAGCAGGTTCTAGTTCAAAGGTGATCGATGAAAGTTTAGACGTTATGCTGTGGGCGCTTAAACAAAGCGATCCTACTAATCTACTTTATAGCCACCAACCAGAAATGTTAGACGAGATGTTGAATTTGATTTCCCTTTTTGATACGGAATTCAAAAGCAATTTGGAGAATTATAAAAGTGCGAAACGCTATCATGATACTAATAAAGTTGAGCATCGAGAATCTTGCGAAGTTTACATTAATCAATTAGAGCAAAGATTAAGTCAGTCGCAATATTTAATGGGAAAATCATTAAGCCTAGTGGACTACGCCATTCTGCCATTTATTCGTCGGTTCGCAAAAATAGAAAGGCAATGGTATTTGAGTAGTCCGTATCCAAAACTTCAAAAGTGGTTAAAGTCGCATCTTGAGTCACCTTTGTTTTCAAAAGTAATGAGAAAATATCCTTTGTGGTTAGAAAATCATGAAGAGGTGATGTTTGGTAAAATGAATCAATGAAAAAACAAGCATTGATTGATTGTATTTGTGAAGTTCTCGAAACCATTTTGCAAACAGCTAAAGATTCTGCATTAAGAGCGCATGAAACCGCGACTCATAAAGAGAGTGTCGCGGAAAATAAATATGACACATTCGGTTTAGAAGCTTCTTATTTAGCTCATGGACAAGCAACGCGCGTTAAAGAGTGTGAGGCCGATTTGTTAGCCTATCAAAACTTGATCGGACAAGATTCCAAACAAAAAATTGTTGTCGGCTCGCTTGTAACGCTTGCGGATGAAAAGGAGAAAGAGCATCGATTTTTCTTAGGGCCTAAAGCGGGAGGCGTAAAAATCAATTTTGAAGCAGTTGATATTATGATCGTCACGCCTTTATCGCCGTTAGGAAGTAGGTTGTTAGAATGTTCTGTTGGAGATGAATTTGAATTAAAATTAGGCAATAATAATCGATATTACTTTGTTGTAAGTGTTCGATGATGAAAAAGGTTAAGTTGGGATATCGTTTACAGCAATTGAAACAAATGGTGATAAAAGATTATGATCACATTTGGGATTGCTGTTGTGACCATGGCTATTTAGGTTTGGCAATTTTACAAAAGTTAGATTCTAAGGATATCAAGTGCACAGTTCATTTTGTCGATGTCATTCAATCCTTGATTATTCAATTGAGACAAACGTTAGAGCGTTTTCATTCAAATGAATCTAATGCAAATAATATTCAATGGCAGGTGTCATGTCAGGATGCATCTTCCATTAAACTGGAAAAAAATCAAACGCACTTAGTCATTATCGCGGGTGTTGGTGGCGAAAAAACAATCCAATTAATTCAAGGGATCATCAATAACAATGAAGATGTAGATTTTGAATTACTATTATGTCCTGTGCATCAAAATTATCTTTTGCGTGAATTCTTAATCCAACAAAAATTCGGTTTAATAAAAGAAAAGATAGTTAGGGAAAATAATCGATATTACGAACTATTACATGTGTCAATGTCTGCACGATTAAACCTCTCACTGGTTGGTTCAGAACAATGGGATTACTCAAGGCAAAACGATCGGGATTATTTGGAACTAATAATTAGTCATTTTGAGCAGAAAACCAAAGCTCCTCAAAAAAGAACTTTTGAAATATTGGAGGCATACCGAATACTTAAAACTGGTTTATCCATCAGATAAATTAGAAGTATCCTAGATAAAATATCTAAGATACTATCAAGTTACGTTGCCCTTTCTAATTTGTAAAAAGAATCCAAAACTTACTCTAACAGTTCGAATTGCAATGCTTTCTAAAATTAAACAGTTTAATGCTTAACATTACAATCAATAACCAACTTAAACTTCCTCCACCAGTAGGTGAGGGACGAGGTTTATTAAAAGCAGGTTGTTTGCGATCTGCACGGGTAGAAGTTACTTTGGTTTTTGAACGTTTTACTCTAGCTTTGGCTTCGCGCTCTACTCTATTTTTATTATTTCGTTTAATATTATAGGCCTGAAACTGCTCATCCTGTAGCACGAGCATTGATGTGTAGTCAGTCACTAACCCGTACTCTAGCGCTATCTCGGTAATAGCTTGTTTATGATCTTCATTAGCGAAATCTTGCATACGCTCTTCTAGATCCGTGATTTTCGCATATGACCATAATCTTTCAAGTTCTGGGTTTAAATCAGCCACGTCTGGGAAGTTAATTTGTGTTGAATAGATCTTTTCCTGCCCCGACACTTTAGTTCGTAGTTCAACCCTTGCTAAACCTGGCTTCCAATAGTGACCCATAACGATTAGCTGTTGACCTTGGTATAAACTACCGACATGTTTGGGTGTTAAATCACTAACCTTGACGCCATCTATTTTGACTTGGACATCATGAAAAGCTTGGTGGCTTAATTTTTGTGTTGCTTGCATAACACGTCCAACAATATCATCGGCGTTAGAAATATTTAGTGCAAAACCACCTGAGCGACGAGCCAACGGTTCTAGCATTGGCTGATTGGCGCTATTCCCCATAATAAAAGTAAACAAACGAACATCGCTTTTTTCTAATAGTCGAAAAAAATGTTTCTTTTCAGTATTACCAACATTTGCGACTCCATCGGTAACTAGAATTATTCCGGTCGCTCGGTCGGAATTTAAAGAGTCCAATCCTTTTTCTAAACCAGCGTACAAATTGGTTCCATTGTCCGGGGAAACTTGTTTTAGTTGAGATAATATATGTTGTATATTTTCCGGTGTGGCATATTCATATCCTTGTGTTAATTCATGGGCGATATTATTGAATAGGATAATACGGATTCTATCTTGATGGTTCATTTTTTTAATTGACTGACTTACACCTTCAACTAGGCTTGAAAACTTGCCTTGCATTGATCCTGAAATATCAAGAATAAAATTCCAATCCCTGCCTTTTGAAATAGGAGACAATTCATCACCGGGAGTGAATGTCATCATAAAAGTACCTTTCGCATTTTTATCTGTGCGGTAAGATACCAAATCAATACTGCCGGGTAGCCCTTGCTGGTGCCTCCAATAAACAACGATATCTTGGTTTAAATCAAAAACATTCTGATTGTTCGATTGGTTTGTGGTTGAAATTGAAGATGACTTTTTAGGTTCAATATGTTTTTCCTGAACCTCACTATTAGATTCTAGCGCCATTTCTTCCATTGGGTGAGACTGGCGATAAGTTTGTTGTAATTCTCGCGTTTCATCATCATTATTCATATGTGTCTCAATCGACGTACTGCCTTTTTTATTTAATGTAACTTGCCACTCTTGTGGGCTAATCTGAGTTATTTTAGCTTGGGCGTGATTAGGCAAACGAACAGCATCAATAGGATAGCCTGAGCGAATAGTTAGATTAAAAGAGAAACTTTTACTCACATTGCTATTTGTATTCCAAAAGGATAACGCCTCTTCATCAACGCCTCCATCTTCAAGTTGATATACCCAACGACCTATTCCGAGATCAACATTGCTCTGCTGGTAATATCTAATTTGTATTTTGGTATTCTTGTTTGCTCGAATGGGCGTGACGTTGATTTGAAATGTTTTATAGTCATTTTTTTCAGTGAGCCCTGCCGTATTACCAGCATCTTTTTCCTTTTGGTATATCGTTTTCGCCCGCTTCTTTTCTAACACTTCTCCGACAACCTGTTTCCCGTCGATCCAAATACTAAACTCCGCCACCGCTGCATGTTTAGGAACGGGAAAACTATAAATAGCTTCAAGATCTGTAGCATGTGGATTCTCAAAAATCTGTGTGACAGTTGTTATTGAATAACCGTTTTCTATCATTACATCAACATGATGTTCGGCTAGATCTAAGGGGGGAAAAGTGTTTGATGCTGGAGTTAATAGTCCAGCGGCGGAAACCTGCAAACTAATCAAGAATACCGTTGCCGTTATAATCAATCTTATTAAATGATTCACTCTGTAAAATAGTTTCATTTTATTGCTCCTGGCAATGTGCCTTTTGATAAATTATGTCACTCCCTAGAATTTAAAAGAGCTGACATTGAGTAGTTTTAAACAAATCAGGCAATAAGCGTTAGCTCTAAAAGAAACGTATTAAATGATGATACTATTAGCTTGAAAAACGCTACTTTTGTTTAGATATAACCTAAAAGTTAGTAAATTTGAAAGCGATTGTATTTATGTGTCCAAAAAATTGATGCTCATCTGTCATTGAAATATTAGAGATACCAATCTCTGAAAAATAATATTTGTACATGAACTGAAAATAATACTTACAGATGAATATTGCGTAATGGTGCAGGCGATTGTGAAATACTTTCTCCATCCGATGTGGAAGCTATTTAATTAAGTGTCTCGAATCGAGGCGACAGATCAATATGTCCATGCTGATTTTAAGTAGGTTTTCATTTTATTTTCTTAAATCACATATTTTAAGGAATGTTTAATTAAATAGTAAATAACAACTGATCTGAATGATTTTCTTTCCCTTATTAATCAGTTAAAATCACTCATAATAAGATTGACCTTTTAATTCGAGAAAACTAATGACTGACACCTTACCACCATGCCCACAATGTAAATCTGAATACGCCTATGAAGACCGCAATCTACTTAACTGCCCCGAATGTGGCAATGAGTGGGATCCTAATGCTCCGGATGAAGATGCAATCATCTTGAAAGACAGTGTCGGAAATTTACTGGCAGAAGGTGATAAAGTAACGCTTATAAAAGACCTCAAAGTGAAAGGTACGTCAACCGTATTAAAAGTGGGGACTAAAGCGGTGATTAAGCGTTTTGTTGATGGCGACCACGATATTGACTGTAAGGTTGATGGCGCCGGCGTTATGATGTTGAAATCTAAGTTTGTTCGGAAGGCGTAGTTTTTTAAGTGATTTTTGACATTTGTGTCTGAGTTGCTCAGTTTATTATTTATTAAGAATAAATAAAATTATGATAATTGTTTATATTTATTTATATATAGATTGAAATGTACATTTAAAACCAACTAAAAAATAGAGACTCCAGTTTTAGTTGTAAAAAGCTCTAAGGCTTGAGTGCCTATTAAAGAATTTCCGTTTTCATTGAGTTCTGGTGAATAAACTGCAATCGCCATTTTTCCAGGAATAACGGCTACGATGCCACCACCAACACCACTTTTTCCGGGCAATCCAACACGATAAGCAAAGTCTCCGGATGCATCATAATGACCGCAGGTTAGCATTAAGGAATTTATTTTTTTTGCTTGAGACGAGCTAATAATTTTCTCTTTAGAAACAGGATCTATTCCTTGGTTGGCTAGAAATAAAAATGAACGGGATAACTGTTGTACGTTCATTTCAATAGCGCATTGGCTAAAATAATTTTGTAAAACATCAGTTACATCATTATTAATATTATCAAAGCTTTTCATGAGGTTTGCTAAGGCGATATTACGAAACCCACTTTGCATTTCTGATTTTGCAACGCTTTGGTTTAAAGTAATAGAAGGATCGTTGCTACACTGTTTAACGAGCTTCAACATTTTATCGAGTGCATTTTCTTGCGAGCTTGAAGTAGAAATAAGACTATCGCAAATAACAATAGCACCAGCATTAATAAATGGATTTCTAGGAATGCCTCCTTCATATTCTAATTGGACAAGTGAATTAAAAGGATTTCCTGATGGCTCTCTCCAAACTTTTTTATCAAGAGACTTATTACTTGAGCGAAGCGCTAACGTGTAACTAAATACTTTAGAGATGCTTTGTATTGAAAAACTGCTTTCATGGCTCCCTACGTTGAACTGCTGACCATCGATGAGTGTGATCGACATTGAAAACTGGTTAGGCTCGACATTTGCTAAAGCAGGTATATAGTTAGCAACTTTACCTTGACCAAATAAAGTGATAACTTCAGTATAGATTTCATCTAATGTATTTTGATACTTAATTTTATTCATCATTTGACATAAACAACTTATTTAAAATGCTTTTTAACATGAAATACAATCATTTTCAATTAGTAGAAGTATTCTTGTTTTTAGTTTTTGAAGAAGCATTAATTTCACCAACACCAATAGTCAATTTATCAGCCTCAATTCCAGTAACGTAAAAACCTGCAATTATTTTTTTCTCATTTGCATTCAAACTATATTCAATCCGTTCAGTAGATAGAACGTCACTAGAATTTATAGCAGAGATATTAAATGCCTTAAATACAGTTATTCTTGCGTATCCTTCAACCGTATTATTGCTTAAATTTTTAACCGTAAAAGAATAGTCACAGCCTTTGGCTTTGCAATCATAATTTGTATTTGAAATAACAATTGTATTGGTTCTGTTAAAGGATTCGACAGTTAACCAAATAAGAGCCAGAGCGCTTACGATTATTAATAATCGTTTAATCAGTTTTCGATTCTTCTTTATACGAATTGATCTTTCTTTTAATTTAGTACGAGTTGTCATTTGTTTCGCATAATTTTTAACTGTAAGGCAGTAACTGTGGGCAGTTAAAATTGAATTCAAGAGTAGAATAACATTTAAATTGATATTTGAAGATTTTGAATTCAATAAGATTAAAATGGGTATTTAAAATATAGAGAGTCGCAAAACAAACTGAAAGTCGTTAAACTGCACTAAAACTGATAACGACTGTAATTATGAACCAGCCATTTAACCAATCCCTGAATTTCAGATTAGATAAAGCTCACTTCCAAGAGTGCTTTGAACAATCGGCGCCGGCAGTACAAGCAAAGGATTATTACAAGGCTATAATTCTTGGTGTAGTCAGTATAGGCATTTTTTTTGTTGAAGCTGAACACTATTACATCCCTTTCTTTTTGTTAGGTCTTGCAATTCTAGAACTCTTTAATATTAAATACCGACAAACATGGTGGGTGTGGCGTCAGTTGATGAGCAAGGCTGCATATGCTTCGGTTGAGATTACCGTTGATGAGACGGGCATAACTACCGTATCTGAGCAGGTCAACTCGCAAATTCTTTGGCATGATATAAATGCCATTGAGCAAACAAAAAAAGGACTATTGCTACGACATAAAGGTGGTGTTAATTATCTCTCTAATAGCCACCTTGGCGAAGATATAGTTACATTTATTTTAAAGCAGAAGCTAGTAGATAAAAAAACTTAAAGATCATCAATCGATAAGCTTAAGCCTTTAAGATGGGTAATGGGTTGGGAATAAACGATGCCATCACCTTCACCAACAATATCTAGCTCTAGCATGATTTTTTGCACCATTTGATCAACCCGTTTGCTTGGGGTGATAAACATTAAATTCACATCGGTATTGCCACTATGTAGTCGGTTATAGAAATTGCTCATTTCCTTTAATCCCATTCCATGAGCTTCCATAATGGTGACGCCGGTTGCACCAGCTTCTTTTGCTGCAAGTAAGGCTTTTTCTTCTTTTTCTTTTGGAACAATGACATGAACTGTTGAAAATTGTCCTCTAAAGGAATGCCGTTTATCGGACTCATGGATGTTGACCGTGGTTAGTTTCATATTATTTGCATCGGCTAATGCATAACGAAGTTCACTCATCTTAATATCTAACAATTCTTTCTGTCCTTTAACGCCTATTCTATCTACCACAAAGCCATAAACCATCACCGTGATAATCGGAAATAAAGAAGCAAAAGCAATCAAACCAAAACCATCAATAAGTGGATCTCTACCAGGAATATTGGTCGCAAGTCCTAAGCCTAATGCTGCCACAAGGGGTACGGTCACCGTAGAAGTAGTTACTCCACCACTATCATAGGCAATAGGGATAATATATTTTGGCGAAATAAAGGTTAGAAATATAACAAACATATAGCCAATAACAATGTAATAAACAATTTCGCCGCCGGTGACAATTCGATAGGCTCCAAGGGCTATACCAATGGCTACGCCAAATGCGACAAACAAACGAAGAACAAAAGCATTGACTCGTTCATCACTTATTTCTTGTGCTTTTTTTGCAATGGCWATTAATGATGGTTCWGCCATRGTGGTTGAAAAACCAATGGCRAAGGAAAASGTATAAATAAGAATATTGTTATTTTCTTGAGTTAATTGGAATGCCATGGTTTCACCTAAAGTGAACAGACCCATTTCTAAACCCAAAACAAAGGCATAAAGTCCAAGAATGACCAGACCAAAACCAATAAGCACCTCTTTTAAGTTGTCGACCTTCTTTTTAAGGACAACATATTGGAAAAAGAAAATTATCGTTAATATTGGCAATACATCAAAGAAAATATTGAGGAGTCCATTGAGCATGTCAGCAAGGCTAAAATCAAAACCGGTTGATGTTGAAGTCCCTAGTTGATGGGTAATAGGAGCCACCATTTCAGCAACATCTATATATTCATAAACATAAATTCCGTAAAACTGTACAAAAATCATAGGTGTTAATGAGGCAAAGGCAATCAAACCGAAACCATCCAGTATAGGGTTTCTGCCCTCAATGGTTGAGGCTAAACCAATACCCAAAGCGGCAACTAAAGGTACTGTAATGGTTGATGTGGTTACCCCGCCCAAATCATAGGCAAGACCTACAATTTCTGACGGGGCAAATGCGGTTGCAGCAACCACTAGAATATAGCCGGAGATAATATAATAATGTATTGGATGCCCTTTAATAATCCGCCATACGCCAAGAACGATCGCAAAGCCTACGGATAGCGCCACAACCATTCGTAGAGTAAAAGAGTCAATTCGACCGTTGCTAACAAAAGAAGCTTTATCGGCTATAACCAATAGCGCCGGCTCAGCAACCGTTGTTCCAAAACCGATCATAAARGTAAATAATATAATCCATAGCGTAGATCCTTTATGGGCAAAGTCTTTTGCCAAGCCTTCTCCTACAGGAAAAATACCAACCTCTAATCCTAGTAAGAAAATAGCTAAACCAATTCCGACGATTACCAGCCCTACAGCTGTATTTTCCCAACCAATAGGTACAGTTTGGATAATTGCCAATTGAAAAAATAGGATGACCAAAATGATTGGCAATAAATCTCTAAAAGATTCTTTTAGAAGTTTAAAAAATGAAGATATTGAGAGCACAGAACCACCTTTGTTGTTAGCCGAGGATTATAGCTTATTAAACATTAAAGCAGAGTGATCCAAATCAATATATTCGGTATCTATTTCTTTCTGAAGAACAATATCGTCTTCCTTAATTCAATTAGCGTATGATAGTCGAAACTTTTATCTATCCTATCAAGGAATAACTTTGAAAAAAATCGCTATTTTTTCAGATGTTCAAAATATTTATTACACCACAAGAGATGCCTACGGACGCCAATTTAACTATCGAGAGTTATGGCGCCTGATCAGCAAACAAGGCGAAATTGTCATGGCTAATGCTTATGCCATTGATAAAGGCGATACACAACAACAAAAATTTCAAAGCGCACTTAAACACATCGGATTTAGTGTGAAACTAAAGCCCTATATCCAACGCAGTGACGGTTCTGCAAAAGGCGATTGGGATGTCGGAATAACCATTGATATTATGGAAGCGGCTAAAGATGTTGATCTCGTGGTTTTGCTTTCTGGCGATGGAGACTTTGATTTGTTGTTACAAAAAATCAACACCGATAACAATGTAGAAACGCTGGTTTACGGGGTAGAGTCACTAACCGCAAACTCCCTGATTAACGCCGCGGGTGAATTTATTAGCATTGATGAGGGTTTATTGCTTTAATTATCGATTGTTGTAAATAAATACTAATTCTAGCTAGAGAATTGAACAATCTGTGACTATGCTTAGATGAGTTAAACCAATACTAGGACAACTTTATGAAATTCGTAAAAATCACTTTGATCACAATGATGACTTTACTCGTTTTAAGCTGTGGAGAGAGTAAATATGAGGCAATGTCGAATTCTGAAATAAAGAAAAAACAAAAACATTGCGATAGTATCCCTAAAAAGACCGCTGTGTTTGCTAATGGTTGTGAAAAAATTAGCGAAGAAGTTAAGCGCCGTCGCAAAGAGAGAAGTAAGAAATAAGAGAGATTTTAATAAATGATCAAATTATGCTTCGCTATTATATTAATATTTTTGAGCCATACACAGGTTAAAGCTGATTTTCATGATGATTTTTGGAATAAATTAGTAAGCCTAGAAGGACTAGCATTCAAAGGAAAATTGAGTACTGGAACTGATCCAGGCGATAAAGCCTTTATGTCTGGTGATGCCATTATGCATATTTGGAAAGTATCAGATTCAGAAATTCGCATTCCTTTTCATATCGGAGAAAATCATTCCAGAACTTGGGTGATTACACGCACAAAAGATGGACTTAGGCTCAAACACGACCACCGACATGAAGATGGTAGCGATGATAAAACGACCATGTATGGCGGTGACACTTTTATGAAAGGAACACCTATTCGACAGGAGTTTGCTTCCGATCACTACACTGCGAATCTTCTTCCTAAATCAGCAAAAAATATTTGGGCAATGGAGCTCGAGCTCGGAAAACGTTTTGTCTATGAATTACGTCGTGAGCATCAAGACCGATTTTTTCGAGTTGAGTTTGACCTAAGTAATCCCGTTAAAACGCCTGTATTAGCTTGGGGAGATGAGTAAAGTGTTCTTTCAAGAATGATGATAGTTAGATAATGATGAAAATCTGACGGTTGAGCATAGTTTCTCTTTTTTAACAGGCATTCAATTCTTTCGCAGTATTTAAATAATCGATTTATAACCAATTTTATTCCACACATGTTGAAATTGTAGAAAGACCCTAAAGGCTTATATTTTCTATTATGTTTCAAGTAGTAGCGGTCCAGTCATTTCAATAGTATTTTCGACGGATATGCATTTATGATTAGATTTCAGCAAAATACCTAGGAGCATACTGTGTTATTACATGTCTGTATAAAAAAGTTTATACGGGTAAATTATTCTTAAATATTCAAGCGCATCAAGGCAAAGAGCAACATACTTAAGTCTCCGGAATATTCGCATTTGAGATTATTTGAACATAATTCAATGAACCTGATATAATCAAAAATGTTAGAGATGTACGGTGAGTGGGATAACTTGCCTATTTGAAAGGAAGCAGGAGTTGTTTCAACATGAGATCAAAACAATTTGTATCAGTCGTTTTAGCTATTGCATTATCTGTGGCTAGCCCTTTGTCTAACGCTATAGGACTCGGGGAATCATCTAGTCTTGCGCAAATAAATCAACCTTTACAAGTTGATATCTCTATAATTTCAGCCAACTATGAAGATCATTATTTTCATGCTGAACTTGCTGATCGAAGCTTTCATGATAAGCTAGGTATTGTCTATCCGAGCAGGTTACCTAAGCTTTACTTTCGAACATTTCAAACAAACTCAGGTCCTAAGCTAAGAGTAACCTCGTTACAATCAGTAAAAGAGCCCATTATAAATTTTCTACTAAAGATAAAATACCAAGACAATACGGTGCTAAAAGAAATAACGATTTTTCTTGATCCTCCACAATATACGACAGTTTTAAATAACTCACAAAGTGATGATTTGGCTCACAAAAAACACATCACTAAAAATACTAAAATCACAATAACTTCCGCTAATCAGACAACTAACATAAATAGTATTACAGAAGATTTATTCATTACCGTTGGCAATGGTCAAAGCTTATGGAGAATCGCTAGAAAATGGCAAGTATCTGGAATGAGAATTACTGATAAAATGGAGGTAATATATCGAACAAACCTAGACGCTTTTGTCGCCAATAACAAAAACCGACTCAAGTTAGGTGCTCGTATACAGGTATATTCACAAGACATTGCAAAAAACACAACGAATATACCAGCTATTGATTCCTCAAAAACTTATAAAATGCCATCTGATTTTAGCAATAAGGTCCTAACCGCGAGATCTCATATGTCAAAACTGACATCTAATCCGCCAAAAGCCATTATAAAAAATGAGTTTGAACCGACTAAAAAACAGAACGTATTGAAAACGCAGCTACGAGAAATAAATAGCAATATTGAATATCTAAGTGCAGTAAATAAATACCTTAAAGAACAAATCAAAAAACATTATCAAACGACTAAAAATGATTTAGCTAGCGTGCAAGATATTCCAACTAAAATAGTTTCTAACAACGTTGTTAGCGACTTGAATGGTTTTGCTACAATTAAAACAAGTAGCATTGAAAATTTAGTTCAACTATCAAGTTCATCAATGGTATATTATGATACGGATAAAAAATTATCCGGTGGTAATTGGTTGGTAATCATTGGAATGTTTCTATCGTTATTGCTTGCCTACGCTTTTTGGATCTTTAGTAGAAATAATAAATTAAAATATTTTTCTAAAATGTTAGATTTGAAATTTAGTAAACTTTCGCTAAGTGATAACGAGACTGATCAAGCTGGGGATACCATTAAAAAAATAGCAATCCCTACCGCTCATTCTAGTAGTGCTCAAATAAAATATCTTAATTCTACGGCAGAGTTTTACATTAGATGTGAAAGATTCGATCTTGCGAAAGAACTAGTTAATGAAAGTTTAATTCAATTCTACAATGATCCAATAGTAATAAAAGCGATAAATGCTATTCGCATTCGCTTATTCAGGCAATTAGATGCCCACCTCCTATTCAATATATCCTCAAAATCAGAAGTTGCAATACGTCCTGCTCCAGAGATGATTATTGATATCGTAGACGAATACGAGCTAGAGAACTATTCTTCTAACGATGATGTTATACCTCAGGATAATAAATATTAAGGTTAGTGACTTTGAGCTTTTTTAACTAGAATATAAATACTAGAAAACCGACTCAAGTAATAAATTCTCGCCAAGAAATAAGCGCCTCTTGGAAGTCAGTTAAACCACAATCAGACATCAACTCTTGATCAAATAACTCCAAGTTGTCTCCTAGCTCCTCTTCTGAATCATAATCTAACGATAAAGCGCGTACGGAGGCTTGTTCTATTTCAATCGTTAATTCAAAGACTTTTCCGCGGAAAGTTTTTTCAATCAGCGTATTATTTTCGATTTGGGAAATACTAGATAATATCTTATCGACTAGAACAATGTCTTTCGATAGCTCTTCCGTAAACCACCGACCGAAAGCCTCATGTCCCATTGAAAATTTTGCACACGGATAGCCCATATAGTCATATTCTAATTCGTAATCCACAGCAGACTCTTTTTTAGTTGATGTTTTTAATAGATATTTTTAAATGCTATATCTAATTAATTTTCTGAACGGCATTCTAACCAATT
Source organism: Kangiella sp. (assembly GCA_002733465.1). GTDB lineage: Bacteria > Pseudomonadota > Gammaproteobacteria > Enterobacterales > Kangiellaceae. Next base: position 60,655 of record NVVT01000007.1, on the reverse strand, counting down.
AGTGCTATTAGCGCTCAATATATTTCGCCATTCAACGCTAATTGGGTTAAATAAAGACGCATATCGAGTTCAAGCTGATGATAGTCGCTAACCATATGGCAACAGAGCTTGTAAAACGCTCTAGTATGTTCCTTTTCCTTTAAATGAGCTAGTTCATGCACAACAATCATCCTTAAAAATGCTTCTGGGGATTTTCTAAATATGTCACTGATCCTAATTTCATTTTTACTTTTAAGTTTATTTCCTTGAATACGTGAAATAAACGTATGCAACCCAAGCGCATTGTTAATTACATGAATTTTAGGATCATAAATCACCTGACTTAACGGAGAAGATTTTTTGATATATTGGTTTTTAAATGATACTGCATACCCACGCAGAGATTTGTCATTCACAAACTGGTGTGTCGTAGGGTATTTATTGAGTAAATAATCAGCGAGCTTATTTTGCTCCAACAACTTTAGAACTTGGTCTATGACATGCTGAGGGTAGTTTGAAATATATTTTAAAGTGGACATTAGTTTGGTATCTGGTTCCATGAAATTGTGATGACTAATCTCTAGCGGATTCTATCATTTGCCTAAGCTCATCAATTTCAAGTTGCATGAGTTCAACCTGTTCTTCTAGCGCAATAATTCTGGAGTTTTGGTTAATATCTGCTGGAGTATTGTCATTAATAGCCGCTAATTCATTGGAATTATCTGCTTCATCGGCCTTATCTAGTACCTCTAGATCAGCAAAACAATGCGCATAGCGTGAATCCCTTTTACCGGCTTCACGCTCAAGTCTAATCACAAATGGCTTAGGCTCTGCGGTTTTCATTTCAGTTAATACGGACTCGGTTTCATGTACATCTTGAAATTCACATAATCGGTTGGTTCGCGTTCTTAGTTCTCCGGGCGTTTGTGGTCCTCGTAAAAATAAAACACAAACGATAGCAAGTTCTTGCGGTGAAAGTTGTAATTCACCAAACTCGGTATTGCAAAAACGATGTTTATATTTTTGTACTCGACTCGTATTACCTGATTGGTTCATCACTAATTGCTTGCTTCTGAGTTCGTCTATGGTTTCTTGTACAACATTTTCAGAAAGACTCAATACGGGCTCTCTATTACTTTTTTGATTACATGCATTGGTTAATGCGTTTAACGATAAGGGATATTGATCTGGAGTAGTCAGAGATTTTTCAATTAAACAGCCTATAACTCTTTGTTGATTTTGCGATAGTTGAATATTCACAGAAACTCTCTCTTAAATTACAATCTACAGATGATTTTATTCTGTTTGTGCGGATTTGTCATGTTCCTTCTCATAACAGTTCCGTCTCATTATAGTCCCGTTTCAAAATAGACAAAATATTTTAAGGTTTATATGCATCCCAGCTACATCGGGTATAACCTCCATTTTTCGTTTATAATCGACCTATTGCTAAATAAAAACAGTCATTTACATATTAAATCACGTGCATCAAATAAAGGATTTATATTAACTAAAAATAGTTACGATAAGCGTGGTCGTGCGGCAATTGTTATTTGGTTATCAACGCCCATAGGCGCCGTAAAACTAAATGTTTCAGGAGAGCAAGCTGTATTTTTTGTGGCAGAAAATTCACTGCAAAAAACTAATCAAGCTCTTGAGACTTTAAATCACCACTATACCTATCAACCATTAAGCTTGAATACATTTTTGATGCAACCTGTTGTTGGTATTTATTTTGATAGTCTAAATCATTTTTATGATGCTAGAGCCTTGCTTCAGGAAGCGAATGTCACCTTTTATGAAGGCGGCATTCGTCTAGAAGATCGTTATCTTATGGAGCGCTTTGTATACGGAAGCCTGGAATTTATAGGAGAACAATCATCATCTCAACAGCAAGCCAGAACAAGCTATCGAGAATATCGAAACGTTAAAATAAAACCTTGTGATTACACTCCAAAACTAAGTTCCGTTTCAATCGATATTGAATGTTCTGCGAAAGGTGAATTGTTCAGTATTGGTCTATACGTAGGCAAAAACTCTGAACAAAAACAACCGACGTTTAAAAAGGTGTTGATGATAGGGGCAGGTACAAGAGCGGATTTAGAATCAGAATCGGATATAAAATCAAAAGAAACATCAGCCACAAACTACATTCAATGGGTCGCCAATGAAACAGATCTTTTGACTGCATTTGAACGCAGCATACAAGAAATCGATCCCGATATTATCATCGGTTGGAATGTTATTAATTTCGATTTTAGGCTGATATTCGAACGCGCAAATTTAAATGGGATAAAACTAAAATTGGGTCGAAATCAATCTTACCTTCGTTGGCGCGATAGTCGAACGGAAAAACATCAGGGATTTGTTTCGATTGATGGTCGTGTGGTTATCGATGGTATCGCAGCACTCAAAGCAGAGTCTTATAGTTTTCCTAGTTTTAGTTTAGAAGCGATAGCACAACATTTTCTCGGACGAGGTAAAACAACCGATGATGTAGACAATCGGCTCGAAGCAATTACTCATGATTTCAAATATAACAAAGTGAAACTAGCAGAATACAACTTACAAGATTGTGTACTCGTTTGGGGTATTTTTGAGAAGGTAAATTTGTTGGAATATTTAATTTTTCGGAGTCAATTAACCGGGCTTGAACTCGATAGAGCGGGTGGTTCAGTTGCGGCATTTACAAATTTATATTTACCTAAGTTACATCGCCAAGGATATGTCTCTCCTAACCTACCTTTAGATGGCGGTTTAGCCAGCCCCGGCGGTTATGTAATGAACTCAAAACCTGGTTTATTTAAACATGTGCTTGTGCTTGATTTCAAGAGTCTTTATCCGTCAATTATACGCACCTTTAAAATCGATCCACTGGGATTAATTGAAGGACAAAAAACGCCAGAAAATGCGATTGAAGGATTTCGAGGTGCTTATTTTTCAAGAGATAAACATATATTGCCTGAAATTATTACCGATTTGTGGGAGCAAAGAGATCAAGCAAAAAAAGAAAATGATCAGGCGCGCTCTCAAGCTATCAAAATAATAATGAACTCGTTTTATGGTGTACTCGGTTCGGGAGGTTGTGCTTTTTATGACACTAAACTTGCAAGCTCTATTACCTTACGAGGACATGAGATCATGCAACAAACGGCAAAGTGGATTGAGGACAAAGGACTTGAAGTTATCTATGGAGATACCGATTCAATTTTTGTATTATTAAATCAAGATAATTTAAATGGTAATGCCAATGCTAATGCCAATAAGATTGGTACATCACTCGCTGATTATATTAACCGTGAATGGAAACTAAAGTTAACAAAAGAACGCCAATTAGATTGCCATTTAGAAATACAATTCGAATCCCATTTCACTCAATTTTTAATGCCAACAATAAGAGGATCAGAACATGGCAGTAAAAAGCGTTATGCGGGATTATTAAATGTTGATGGTAAAGAAAAACTTATTTTTAAAGGTCTGGAAAATGTTCGATCTGACTGGACAGCTTTGGCTAAAGATTTTCAAGAGAGGCTTTATCAAATGATTTTTCATGGGCAAGATCCTACTGAATTTATATTAGATGTAGTTCAGCAAACACTATCTGGAGAACTTGATCATAAGCTGGTTTATAAAAAACGCTTAAGAAGACGGTTGGATAGTTATGTCAAAAACGTACCACCGCATGTCAAAGCCGCAAGGATTGCCGATGCGGAGAATTTAAAATTAAATAAACCTTTGAGATATCAAAACAAAGGTTCTATTTCTTATTTAATGACTGTCAATGGTGCTCAGCCTCTTGAAACTATTTCCGCAATAATTGATCATCAATTTTATGTGGATCGCCAAATTGAGCCCGTGGCGGATGGAATTCTTCCTTTTGTTGGTTTGTCATTTCGAGAGATGGTTGATGCACAGATGGGACTGTTTTGATTTTGAAGAGTGAAGAGCATAGAGAGCTCTTTTACCCCATAGACCACAGCTAATTATATTCATATTTATGTCGTATTTTGCATATAATTAGTTTATGTCATATACTACATAAAACATATTTATGTCATATTTCACATAAATATTCTGATTCGGAGTGATTATGTATATTCATTTAGCCAAGGATCTTGGAGCAATAATCCGAGACTCTAGAAAAAGCAAACAATGGAACCAAACAGAATTTGCCAATAAGTTAGGATTAACTCAAAGGAGTATTTCTGTGATGGAAAATGATCCTACTAAAGTCGATTTCGGAATCATTCTTCAGGTATGTGCGGTTCTTGGACTTAAGTTAGAAATTAACACAAACGCTTTACACCAATCACACGATAAATCATCAGCGGAATTGGATTGGTAAATGGGACGTAAAGCAAACTTCAAGCAGTTACATTGTCATATGAATGGTGTACTTATTGGCTGTCTTACTTTACGTTCTGGCCGACTTAGTTTTAAGTATGCGCAAAGCTGGTTACAGCACCCCCAAGCTCGCCCAATTTCACTTAGTATTCCACTGCAATCAGAAGAACTGAAAAGTGATTCAGTGCATGCGTTCTTTGATAACTTATTGCCTGATAACGAACAAGTAAGAAAAACTATTGTAAACTCTCTTGGGGCGGCAAGTTCTAATCCACTTGATATWTTGAGTATTATTGGAGCGGATTGTGTCGGGGCGTTATCCCTTACTCAGCAGTTACCGGAAACTGACCAAAATCTCAGTTTTAAGATCCATGCAAAGAATTTAATTGAAGTGGATGATACAGATATAGCCGATATTCTAAAGCGAACCAGAGTAGGTCATGTATTGGGGATGCAACAAGAAGATGATTTTAGATTTTCTTTAGCCGGTGCACAAGATAAGACAGCACTAACTTATTGGCAAGGCAAGTGGCATAATCCGAATWACGGGTCATAACGGGTCGGGTCGCTGGATTAATATTAGCTAGGAGTTGGCAAGTTTTTCGGCTTTACTATTAATAGAGTTCCCGACCCTTATTCCGATTTGTCCTGTCCGATCTGAGTAATGAATTTATTATCTATTACATTTTTCGATCATCTGCGTCATGTTTATAGCAGTAAAAACTTGTATCTATTTATGTGCTGATATATTCTAATAGAGTAAGGAGTTATTTATGAGTATTGCACAAACCATCCAAAAGAACGTTGATGCTATGTCTGCTGGGCGGATATTTGGCTATCAAGAGCTTTCTAGCTATGCCACGTCACCGAGTGCTGTCATTAAGGCGGTTGGTCGCATGGTGTCGGATAAAAGGCTTGAGAGGTACTCCAAGGGAAAATTTTATGTTGCTAAAAAAGGTTTGCTAGGCCTTAGGAAGCCTTCTGATAGTGAGCAGATACGGTCGATATTGTATAAAAATGGACGCTTGCGCGGTTATGTGACTGGAATTTCTTTATATAATCAGCTTGGCTTAACAACGCAGATGCCACGAACAATTAGTGTTGCTATTAACGGGGGTCGTCAAGAAAAGGAATTAGGCACTATTCGCATCAAAACAATTATTACACGTATTCCTATCGAGGAAAAAGACGTGACATTACTCCAATATTTAGACGCTTTAAAAGATATAAAGAAGATTTTAGATTCCGATGTGGATCTTTCTCTTAAAATAATGCGCGGTTATATTTCTAAGTTATCGGTTAATAATAAGAAACGTCTATTAAAATTAGCACTGAATTACTATAGCCCACAAGTAAGAGCGCTTGTTGGTTTGTTGTTTTCTGATCTAGGTTTGTCATTGCCGCGCAGTTTAATTCTTTCACTTAATCCTACAACGACTTATAAGCTAAAGTTAAAGCAATCAAATTGGCCAATGGCCAAAGAATGGAATATTCAATAATGAATCTGCATGAGGATAATGAAGCCTTCGCCGAACTGGTAGAGGTCACTGCAGCATCTATTGGGTTGCCACAAGTTTATGTAGAAAAGGATTATTGGGTAACAAAAGCACTAAAGCATCTCTCGGAATCTCCACATTTTGATGAAGTGGTGTTTAAAGGTGGAACATCTTTATCTAAAGCTTATAGATTAATTGATCGATTTTCAGAAGATATCGATTTGGCTATTTTTGCCGGAGATAAAAGCAAGGGCGCGAAAAAGAGGTTACTTAAGAGTATTGAAAGTGTGACTGCTCAGGGATTAACCTATTTGAAAGAGGATGCACGGGAATCTAAAGGTTCAAACTTCCGCAAGACCGTTTATCAATATCCGCGTAGTATAGATGGCGATAATTTTGGTCAAGCATCGCCTGAATTACTTGTGGAAATCAATTCATTCACAAATCCCGAACCATTTGAATCTAGAAAACTTCAAACATTAATTGCTGAAGTACTTGCTCAAATAAAGCAAAGTGAATTGATCTCTCAATATTCGCTTGAGAATTTTTCAATAAATGTTTTGTCGGTAAGTCGAACTCTTGTTGAGAAAATGCTCGGTGTTATCAAAGACAGTTACAACGAAGCTCCGGTTGCTAAGCTATCTGATCGAATTCGCCATCTATACGATATTTGCCTGATACTAAAACATGATGAATATCGAAATTTTGTAACTAGCGATGATTTTAAATCTCTTTGCAATATTTGTATAGAAGACGAGAAGGCGGGGTTCTTTGCTTATTCAAATTGTTTTGATAAAGCGCTCATTGATGCGCCTTTGTTTTCGAAATTTAAAGATTGGAGGCAACATCTCAATACTACATATACAGGTATATTTGCAGATTTAGTCTATGGTGATTTACCAACCATGGAAGATATTGAGGAAGCTCTTTATTTTATTAAAAAGAATTTAGAGTGAACACCTCAAAGACAACTCACTTTTATGAGTATTATTAATCAATTAGAATCTCCCGGCCACGCTCAGTTTTTAATTGCAACTCACTCTCCCATTTTGTTGAGTTTTCCTGGCGCAAAAGTGATCAGTTTTGACGATGGCAAAATAGCTGAAATTAATTATAAAGACAGCAGTCATTATCAACTAACCAAATCGTTTTTGGATAACCCAGAAAGGTATTTTCGTTGGCTATTCGAAGAAAATGAAGAGTAGGTTTAGCATCGTTCGCGCTTAAATATTAAAAACACTAAAGCCTAACTGAAGCGTAGTCTGAAATTTTTTGCTCATCTCCACCCGTTTGTACATCCGTTTCCATCTGATTACGATATGAGTTGCTTAAGCTCAATCGGAAATTTGATCGATGGCTATATGCTGGCTATAAATAAACAGGCACAAAAAAGGCTACTCGAAAGTAGCCTAAGTTGTTGTTTTATATGGTAGCAAGAAGTGGATTTGAACCACCGACCCCATCATTATGAGTGATGTGCTCTAACCAGCTGAGCTACCTTGCCATAATTCGTTTTTCTAAATCACTTTTCTAAATTATCTTGAATACTTTGGTCAAGTCTCAAGAGGCGCGTATTTTCCATTTTAGTAGGGTGTTTGTCAACTGAAACTCTGCCAAATTAGCCTTTTTTATACATTAAATCTAAAATGCATAACATCACCATCTTTGACTAAATAATCCTTACCCTCTAAACGCCATTTCCCAGCTTCTTTTGCGCCAGATTCGCCGTTAAACTTGATAAAATCTTCGTAAGCGACAACTTCTGCTCGGATGAAGCCTTTTTCAAAGTCACCGTGGATAACGCCTGCTGCTTGTGGTGCTGTGGCATCAATTTTAACGGTCCAAGCTCTTACTTCTTGAACGCCTGCAGTAAAGTATGTTTGTAGGTGGAGTAAATCATATCCAGAGCGTATAACGCGATTTAAGCCTGGCTCCGTTAATCCCATTTCCTCTAAGAATTCCGATTGCTCTTCAGCTTCTAATCCTGCAATTTCGGATTCCATTGATGCGCAAATAGCTACAACAACCGCTCCTTCTTTTTCTGCAAGTTCAGTCACTACATCTAGAAAGGGATTGTTTTCAAAGCCATCCTCACTCACATTGGCAATATACATAGTGGGTTTGCTGGTGATCATTTGTAGGCGTTTGATTGCTACTATTTCATCTTTATCCCAATCACCTGATCGAATGGGTAAACCTTCATCTAATAAAACTTTGCATTTAGTTAAAAGTTCTACGAGTGCTTTTGCATCCTTATCACCACTTTTTGCAATTTTTGTATTTCTATAGATTTGTTTATCAACGGATTCAAGGTCAGCAAGTGCTAACTCCGTATTGATAACTTCAATATCATCCAGAGGATCAATTTTATTTTCAACATGGATTACATCATCGTCTTCAAAGCATCTTACTACGTGAGCGATTGCGTCGGTTTCTCTAATATTGCCTAAAAACTGATTACCTAAACCTTCTCCCGTTGATGCGCCTTTTACTAAACCGGCGATATCAACAAACTCCATAGTGGTTGGTAATACTTTTATAGGTTTAACAATTTCTGCTAATGCATCTAATCGTGGATCGGGCATTGGAACAATGCCTGTATTTGGCTCAATGGTGCAAAACGGATAGTTTTGCGCATCGATGCCTGCATCGGTTAATGCGTTAAATAAAGTTGATTTGCCGACGTTAGGTAATCCGACGATGCCACATTTAAAACCCATAGGTTTCTCCAAATAAATAAAACATAATATCTAAAACCTAAAGTAAATTTCACCACAGAGGCACAGAGATTCACATAGTCCCCCTCTTTGTGAAGAGGGGTTAGGGGAGATTTAAAGACCGTCAAATATCAAAAATAACAGGATGATAAATTAAGATCTTTAAATCCCCCTCAGTCCCCCTTCGCAAAGGGGGAGGAAATAATCCCCCTCCCAAGAGTAGGTCCCATGAGGGAAGTCCCCCGACAATTGCTCCTGCATTGTTCTACTAAGTTACATCCATGTAACGACCTTCGCAAAGGGGGAGTATTAGGTTTTCTGTGTCCTCTGTGCCTCTGTGGTAAATATTCTTTTGCCTTTATAGTTCTGCTCTAAATCCATGCATATGTTGCATGACTTTATCATGTTGACCACCGATGATATCACCCGTGTGTCTTATTGCTTCATCGATACTTTCATCAATGGCGCGTTGTTCATTTTGTTGTGCTTTACCTAGTACAAAGTTGGTTACTTGGCTTTTATCGCCAGGGTGGCCTATACCAATTCTTAATCGATAAAAATCCCTACAGTTGGCAAGAGCGCTGATTATATCTCTTAATCCGTTATGGCCACCGTGTCCGCCTGATTTCTTAAGTTTTACTGTGCCAGGATCGATATCTAATTCATCATGTGCGACAAGGATTTCATCGGGCAGTATTTTGTAGAAAGTAGCAATTGCGCCAACTGATTTACCGCTTAAATTCATAAAGGTATTTGGAATGAGTAATCGACAATCGTTGCCGTCTATATTACCTCGACCAACATGACCAAAGAATTTAGTTTCAAGAGAAAGAGGGATCGAAAAACTGTTAGCAATGGCATTTACATACCATGCACCAGCATTATGCCTTGTTTGGGAGTATTGAGGGCCTGGATTGCCAAGCCCTACAATTAGTTTGATACGCGTCATAACGTTTTATATCGCTATCAATTCATTATTTAAGCGAGTAAATAACTCGCTATAACAATGATTACTCAGCAGCGTCTTCGCTTTCTGCTGAATCGTCAGAAACTTCTTCAGACTCAACGTCTGCAGATACTGCTGCTCTAGCTTTGTGAATAGTAACAATTGCTTGGTCATGATCATCGCCATGAGTCAATTCAACTATTTCAACACCTTTAGGCAACTTGATATCAGATAAATGAAGGATACCATCCATTTCAACTTCACCCATATCTACTTCAATAAATTCAGGTAAGTTCTTAGGTAAACAAGCTATTTCAACTGTCGTATAACTATGGTTTACAACACCACCTTCTTTAACGCCAGGACAAGTATCTTCGTTTACGTAGTGTAAAGGAACGCTTGTATGTAGTTTTTGAGTAGCGCTAACTCGCATGAAATCCATATGAGTTACTTTTGGCTTGAAAGGATGACGTTGTAGATCTTTCAAAATAACTTGTTGCTTAGTTTTGCCAGCTTGTAAAGTTAAGATGTGAGAGTAAAAAGCTTCGTCTTCAAGGTGTTTTATAACATCTTTATGATCAAGCATTAAAGGTTGTGGTTTTTTTCCAGCACCGTATACGATAGCTGGTATTTTGTCTTCTAAACGACGTAGGCGGCGGCTCGCACCTTTCCCTAAATCATCACGAAGTTCAACATTTACGATAAATGAATCACTCATTTTATTTCTCCAATAAGAATTTTGTTATATCCCTCGTCCGCGACCAGTTCGGAGGGTTTTGCCTTTTTAAAAGCGATAGCTGATAAAAAGGGCGCGAATTATAATAGAGAATAATAATAAGAGCAATATAGAAAGGGCGTTAAGGAGTAAAAACCCATAAAAAAGGTCTCTTTCGAGACCTTAATCGTAAAATGTCTAATCTTTAAGACGGTTGTCAATTTTTAAGTGGTTGATTATTCCATAAACATCGAGCTAAGAGATGCCTCATCGTGGATGCGTCTAATGGATTCTCCTAACATTTCGGATAAGGACAATACGGTAATTCGGCTACATTGTTTAGCATCATCTCTTAAGGGGATTGTGTCTGTTACCACCAGTCTATCGAGATCTGAATTATTAATGTTCTCAACCGCTTTGCCGGATAAAACAGCATGAGTGGCATAAGCGGACACACTTCTTGCGCCATTAGCTTTAAGAGCTTTAGCCGCCGTACAGAGTGTTCCTGCCGTATCGACCATATCATCTACAATAATACAATCACGTCCCGCAACATCACCAATGATGTGCATGACTTCTGCTTTATTGGCTTCGGGGCGACGTTTATCAATAATGGCTAGTTCCGAGTCATTAAGTCTTTTTGCAACAGCTCTTGCTCTTACAACACCGCCAACATCAGGCGAAACAACTATCTCATCGCCAGTCGCATTTCTTTGGATGTGCTTAATTAATATTGGCGTAGCATAAACGTTATCGACTGGAATATCGAAAAACCCTTGAATTTGATCCGCATGCAGATCGACCGTTAAAACACGGTTAATGCCAACTATTGCCATCATATCTGCGACCACTTTTGCGCTAATAGGCACTCTAGCACTTCTAACTCGTCTATCTTGGCGGGCATAACCAAAATAAGGAACAACCGCTGTAATTCTACCTGCGGAGGCTCTGTGTAGCGCATCTGCCATGATCACTAATTCCATTACACTTTCGTTAGTGGGCGCGCAAGTTGACTGCAGTATAAAAACATCCATGCCTCTAACATTTTCTAAAATCTCTGTGTTGACTTCGCCATCCATAAAGCGAGAGACTTTGGCTTTGCCTAGCTCTATACCCAAATAGTCCACAATTTTCGCAGCAAGTTCGGGCGTAGCGTTTCCACTGAATAACATCAGATCAGACATGGTAATTCTCCACGAGATTGGTAGAACGATTTTGGGGATATAGAAGAGACTGAATGGTGGGTTGCTATCAAAAAGCTTTCCATCGGAGTTTTAATTCTCATCTAATTTAATTCTTAACTAACGAGTTAAGAAAGAAAGTGGCTGGGATGGTAGGGATCGAACCTACGAATGACAGGATCAAAACCTGTTGCCTTAACCGCTTGGCGACATCCCAGCAATGTTACTTGTTCTACTCACTATTACTACTATTTTTACTAATAGTAATTACTTACAAAACTGCTTACTCTATTTTTACAATATCATATCTTTGACGATAGCATGTAAGGGCGAACTTGCAATTCCTCGAGCCACAAAAGTTAACCAACTTGGGTCACTCAGAGACGCTATTTTACCTGCTTCTTCTTGATTGTCAAAAACAGCAAATAAACTACTTCCAGAACCGGTCATTCTTGCATTTTTATTGTGACTTTTCAGCCACTTAAGTGCATCTGACACTAGAGGACTAGAYTCGCATACRATATTTTGCATACGRTTAAAGCCTTCAAATGGAAGCCTCAGTGTTTCGAGGTCGCGTATTGTGATGGCTTTGCTATTTCTTGTCAACAGTGGATTTGAAAATATTTCATTGGTTGATATCGTGCAATTAGGTTGGATAACTAAAAAGTAGGCCGATTTGACTTCCATAGGCGTAATTATTTCACCAATACCTTCAACAAAGGCACTTCTACCGCGGATAAAAAAAGGTACGTCAGCGCCTAAAGATTCACCAAGTTGTGCTAATTCATCAATACTTAGCCCGATAGACCAAAGATGATTTAAGGCAACGAGCGCTGTCGCACAATCGGAGCTACCACCACCAACACCACCGCCAACGGGTAAGTTTTTGATTAAATGGATATTGGCACCTAGTTGTATTTTCTGTTTTTCTTGAAGTAATTTTGCGGCTTTAATAACAAGGTTACTGTTCGATTCAAGTTCACTTTGATTACACGTGAAATTAATTTCGGAACTAGAGTTAGAGTTGGGATTTTGAGTGATTTCAATTTCTAGTTCATCACCAAAGTCTAATAGTTGAAAGTAACTTTGTAGTAAATGATAACCATCCTCACGTTGCCCAATAAACTGCAAAAACAAATTTAATTTTGCAGGGCATGGGAAGATCGTTTTAGATAAATCGGATTGAGATAAAGCGGAATTACTCATAAAACTGCCATTTCTTCGCAACAATTTTTAAGGTTAAATTCGGATGTTTTGCAGTAATAATTTTGGGTAAAATAAAGCCATGGTATTTTTTATATTTTGAGAAACTAATTTCCCATTCTTCAADGCTAATATGTTCAATACGATCAAATGAATCTAGTGTAATTTTTTCTCTATCGTTACCCGATGGCAATCCTTTAATCCAGTAGCTCAATTGATGAATAGGAAAACTCCAACCTAGCGTATTGTGTACTAAAAATTCAATATCCTCATGATATAGCTTTTCTGATTTTGCAACTTCTAGAGATGCTTGTTTTTTACCCTGAATAATATGAGCAATGGTGACTCCAAAAGCACCTGATAGGTAAAAGTCAAAAGTCTTATTATCCTTTTGCCAATTTAGACTAGCCGTATGACTTTCCTTCGGTAACCTAATGGCGACTCGCGCGTTAAGTTTCCAGTGATTGGCCTTCTCTAACGGTATATTGTTTTTTTGATCTAGTAGCGTAAGTGATTTAGTGACGCAACCGCTGAGCACGATCATGAAAATAAAGCTAAATAAAAATCGAAAGGTCATATTTTTTCTACTTACGGTTTAATTTTTATTCAGTTTTAGCATCTGATGATCTTTTTATAGGAATACCCAGCCTTTCTTTTGTTATTTTCAAAAGGTAATTATCAGGTTGGATAGTTTCTGCTTTTTTGAAGTAAAACTCAGCTTGTTTTTTATCTTCTTTTTTCCAGTAAACTTCGGCTAGATGAGTTGCAACTTCTGCACTAGGCGAAAGTTTAAACGAAGCTACCAAATACTTAATCGCCTGATCTAAGTAGCCTTTTCTATATGCAAGCCAGCCCTTGCTATCAATAACGGCTGCATTATTAGGCATTTCAATAAAAGCTGCTTCAATCAATCCAGAAGCGTAATCGAGCTCTTGATTAATATCTACCAAGGTGTAACCTAATGCATTTTTGATGTTGATATTATTTGGTTGAAGTTTCAATAGCGCTTTAAAATCGGAAACCATTTCATCCAAAAGGCCTAAAGGCTCTTTATAAAGCGCTCGAGAATAAATGTAGTCGGTATTGTGTTCATCTTTCTTTAAAGCATGGGTCAACCAGTCGACGGCCTTTTGATAAAAATGATTAGCCTGAAAAAAGGCTGCTACCGTTAAATTATATTGTTGGAGTTCTTTTGCTTCAATAGGTTCTTCCTGTTTGGATATCCTATTTAGAACGTTGCTAAACAGAGCATGTAAAGCTTTAGGTTTTTTTTCTAAGGAATCAAATGTAATTTTTTTAATTAGAAAAGAAAAGTGAGTCGGGTAGGTATCCATTGCTGATTGCAGAAGTGATTGGGCTTGTTTTATATTAACGTGCTGTTTAACTATTTCTATTTCAATATTAAGTAATTTCACTTTTGCTTTTTCATTGGTTTTAAATTTTGGGTTTCTTACCGTGTTTAGTGCCTTATTATATTCTCCATTTAAGGCATAAAGTTTAGCTAACTCTACTTTTGCACGGGTTAAATAGGGGCCTGAGTTGACTAGGTCATAGCAAGCAATTGCTTGTGGATAATCGTTGCTTTGAGCAGCAGAGTTTCCACAGAAAAAATAGGTTGTCTGTGGTTTGTATTGTTTGCCTAGTAAATCCCGGTACAGCTCTAAACTTTGTTGAAAACGCTGGGTGGCAAAATAAATAGCGCCTAAGTAAAACTGAGCTTCCTGTGTTTTTGGAAATTGGTTAAGGAGCGTTTTATATTGTTGTTCTGCAAGTTGGTATTTTTTTAGATCATAAAGTAATTGTCCCAAAAGAAGCCCTATTTCCTTTGATTCGGGATGCTTGATAAATAATCCTCGTAAAAAAGCTTCGGCTTTTTCATCCTGTTTAGATTGATAATAAATTTTGGTTTTTAAATCAATAGCCGGTAAAAAATCACTTTGGATAGTTAGCGCGCTTTCAATAATTGATAGTGCTTGCCTATAAATACTTCGAGGACTTTTAGCACGCAATGCAAAACGAGCCATATAAGTCGCCCAAGCAGTTTGAATAGATGGTGACTTTGAGTAAGTTTGGCTTAATCTAGCAAAATACACATTGATCGCTCTAGGTGACTGAGATTGGCTAATTTCATTGAGCAATAAAAAACGGCTATACTCATCTTTTTGCAGATTAAATAACTGTTTTGTCTCATTTAGTGCCTCCAAAACGTCCTGATGTAAAATTAAACTACTAATTTTTAAGGTTAAAGCGTTGATATTATTAGGTGAAATAGAAAGCCACAATTCAGATGCTTGCATAATTGCCAGTACATCACCAGTTTGCTTTGCTGAATCAATGCTTAGTTTAATTAGGTCAATGCTATTTGAGGCTTTAGCCGATGCTAGATAATAGGATGTGGCTAGTTCGTCATCTCCATTAAATGATGCTAAATCAGCGGCAATAATCATTTCGTATAATTCGGTTCTTTCTACAATACTGAGATGAGAGATATCTGCCAGTGAATGAGCTTTATGCTCTGTTTTGAATGGAAGACTCTGGGCACTATCTGAGCCATTGCCCGATAAGTGAGTGCAACTAATCGTAAAACTAGATACAACCAAAAGAATTAAGGATCTGAAAAACTTTGTATAGGCAATGGCTTGCAAAGGAAATTGACTAAGCTTTTTAGACTTCACTGTTTCTACTTTTTTCATAAAACATCTCTATTTACAGAATTCTTTCATTTCTATCGTTTATTCTAACCTAGGTAGCAGTCGATATTGCTGTTTATCTGGATTATCAATAACTTTGCGATTATCATAGTGCTATGTAAGGAAAGCAAACAATTTTGAGCAAAATGTGAATGATAAGTTCCATCGTTTTTAGTCATAAATCCCTAATTAGTCACTTTATTCTAGTAATATTGATAAAAACTGCCGTTAAAATTTCGGATCAGTTAGTTTTCAGTCTTATTAACTCTTTATTTATTTCATCTATTAAAGCTTAGCAAGCTTTAATCCCTTTCGCTCATGCCAATTTCTATTCTAGGAATCAACCATAAAACTGCTCCGGTAGCGATCCGCGAGAAAGTCGCGTTTTCGCCAACTGAAATTAGTCATGCACTGGTTGATCTTAAAGCGAAAACCGATGTTGAAGAAGTGGCTATTGTATCTACCTGTAACCGAATGGAAGTTATCTATCGGCATTCAAGTCATTTAAGCGCTTCGGACAATGATCGTGAAGCGGGAAAAATGGTTGAGCCTAACGATTCCGTTATTAAAGACATGGAAACTGAAGTTGTTGTTTGGTTATCTAATTACCATGAGCTAGATCAGCAAGAATTCTCGACTCATTGTTACAGTCGGCATGATGCTGAGGCGGTTGATCATTTAATGCAGGTTTCCTGTGGGTTAGATTCGATGATTTTGGGTGAGCCTCAAATTTTAGGGCAAGTAAAAGATGCTTTTGGTTACGCAAAAACAGCAGGAACATTAGGGCTTTATTTGAATAGACTTTTTCAACAAACCTTTTCTGTAGCGAAACAGGTGAGAACCGATACACAAATTGGCGAAAGTGCGGTTTCTGTTGCTTATGCTGCGGTTACATTAGCTAAGCGTATATTCTCAGATTTTAGCAAAATCAATGCACTATTTATTGGTGCCGGAGAAACTATTGAACTAGCCGCTAGACATTTAAAAAGACAAGGCGTGATTAATATTAACGTAGCGAATAGAACCGTTGAAAGGGCGCAAGTTTTAGCAGCCGAGTTTGACGGTTTGGCTCATAGCTTAACGTCTTTGCCTGAATTAGTTGAAAAAGCCGATATAATTATTAGTTCAACGGCTAGTCCGGTACCTATTATTGGTAAAGGATTAATGGAAAAAGTGATAATTGCTCGTAAACACAGAGCTGTATTTATGGTTGATTTAGCGGTACCGCGTGACATTGAATCACAAGTTGGAAAAATAAATGATGTTTATTTGTACACCGTTGATGATATGCAAGGTGTGATTAAGGAAAATCAAAAACAGCGGGAAAATGCGGCTAAAGAAGCAATAACCATTATTAAGCATCATCGTGAAAAATATCTGACTTGGTTACAATCTTTGTCATCAGTTTCATTATTAAAAGATTATACCTTGCAATGTGAAACCTTAAAAAATAATGAAAGTAATCGTTCACTGGCAAAATTAGAATCGTTAAGTTTGCAATTGCCTGAGAGTGAACAAAAAAAATTACAAGATATTATTTCAGAACTTGGTAATCGGTTAACCCAAAAGATGATGCACTCACCTCGGATTTCGATAAGAAAGGCCGGAGAAAATAAAGATAATAGTGCTTTAGAAATATTGACTGATACCTTTTGCTCTGAACAAAAGCAAAGTAAATAGCAAAAAGTAGAAAGTAAAAAATTAGATTAAGAGAAATAATATGAAAGATTCAATCATTACAAAATTAGAAACGTTATCTGAAAGACAAGAAGAAGTCGGACACTTGTTAGGTGAGCCGGAAGTTATTTCGGATCAAAATAAGTTTCGTGATCTATCAAAGGAATACTCTCAGTTAGAAGAGGTAGTTTCTTGTTTTTCAAAATATAATCAATTGAAAAATGATTTGGCTAGCGCTGAAGAAATGATGAAGGACTCTGATCCTGATATGAAAGAAATGGCAGTTGAAGATTTTAAAGAGTGTAAAGCTCAAATTGGACCATTAGAGACTGAATTACAAAAATTATTACTGCCTAAAGATCCAAATGATGGGAAGAATATATTTTTAGAAATTAGAGCGGGTACCGGTGGGGATGAGGCGGCATTATTTTCTGGCGACCTTTTTAGAATGTACAGCAGATTTGCAGATAAAAATCGTTGGCAAGTAGAAGTGATGAGTGAAACCAAAAGCGAGCAGGGCGGTTACAAAGAAATTATTTGTTTAGTTTCTGGTGCGGATGTTTATTCAAAACTTAAATTTGAGTCCGGTGTGCATAGAGTACAAAGAGTACCAGAAACAGAATCTCAAGGACGTGTGCATACATCAGCTTGTACCGTAGCAGTTATGCCAGAAGCCGATGAGTTAGATGAGATTGAGCTTAATATGGGCGATATTCGAGTCGATACGTTTAGAGCGTCGGGGGCCGGTGGGCAGCATGTTAACAAAACCGATTCAGCTATTCGTTTAACCCATTTACCTACGGGTATGGTAGTTGAGTGTCAAGAAGGACGCTCACAACATAAAAATAAAGCGCAAGCGTTAAGTGTTTTGAAATCTAGATTGCTTTCTGTACAGGAAGAAAAGGCTCATAGCGAGCAAGCAGAAGAAAGAAAAAATTTAGTCGGAAGTGGTGATCGTTCTGAAAGAATCAGAACTTATAATTTTCCTCAAGGGCGAATGACCGACCATCGAATTAATTTAACACTTTATAAATTAGATGAAATCATGCAAGGCGATTTAGCTCAGTTATTGACACCATTAAATAGTGAGCACCAAGCCGATCAATTAGCGGCATTAGCTGAAGTGAATTAATCTTGTCTGCCACTAATAAAAAAATATCGTCGGTTTTATTAGTGGGTGGAACACACGGTAATGAACTAACCGGCATTCATTTAGTCAAGCAATCTCAAAAGGAAATGCTCGGGGAAAACTATGAGAGTTTTTCATTAGACTATCTTATTGCGAACGAGTCAGCTATCAAGGCTAATCAGCGATACATTGATGTCGATCTTAATCGTTGTTTTAAATTAGCTGATTTAAATGATTCGACACTAACTGGAAAAGAAAGTAAGTTAGCTAAATCAATCAATCAGAAATTCGGACCAAAAGGAAATTCGAAAACAGATTTTATTATCGATCTGCATACCAGTACGGCTAATATGCAAACCAACATCGTTATTACTCGAACCGACTTATTTCATCTTCAATTAGCATCCTATCTAAAACAAGTTTTACCAGATGTGACGGTTACATCAGAAGCTGAATTAATGGAGGATCATCATTTTTTAGAATCGATTGCTCCCAATGGTGTTCTCATTGAAATCGGGCCTATTCCACAGGGGTGTATCGAATATGCTTGCTATGAGAAAACTCAAAGTGCAACTCGTGCTTGTTTAGATTTTATAGAGTTGTTTAATATTGATTCACTTCCTAGTTTCACTGACACACTCAATACTCAAAGTTATTATTCTAAGATCCACTTTCCCACCGACGATAATGACGATATCTGCGCTAGTGTTCATCCTTCATTAATTGGTAAGGCTTACCCAAAGTTAAATAAAGGTGATCCCATTTTTAAACGTTTCGATGGAGCTGATATTTTATATGACGGTGAGCCAACAATTTTAGCTTTTATCAATGAAGCCGCTTATTATGATAAAAAAATTGCAATGTGCTTATGCAATCCAATAAATTTTTCATTAATTTCTGCCAGTAAAAACAAATGAACGTAAAAGATGCAATTCAGTTTGTAAAATCTTCAATAGAAAGCAGTAATGCAGAAATAGACTCAGAAGTCGATGCACGCTACCTTTTAAGTTTTATTTTAAATAAAGATTTCACTTGGCTTAAAACTTGGCCAGAAAAAATGTTAGACGATGCCGATATTGAAAAGCTCACTCGATTGACTGAAAGAAGAAAAAAAGGTGAACCAATTGCCTACATTACAGGTACCAAAGATTTCTGGTCGCTGACATTAAAGACCAACCCATCTACACTTATTCCAAGACCCGAAACTGAGTTGTTAGTCGAAAGCGCATTAGCCTTTTTAGAAAATAAAAAAATTGCCAAAATACTCGACTTAGGCACTGGTACTGGAGCAATCGGTTTAGCGATTGCTTCTGAAAAACCAAATAGCAATATTGTCGCTAGTGATTTTCAAAAAGGTGCGGTTGATTTAGCTAAGGAAAACGCCCAGTTAAATAATATAGACAATATTGATATTTTATTAAGTGATTGGTTTTCAAATATTACTACAAGAGAATTTGATTTGATTGTTTCTAATCCTCCCTATGTTGAAGCGGACGATCCGCACTTGAAGCGAGGTGATCTAGTCTTTGAGCCAGATACCGCTTTGGTTGCTTTGGACAATGGGTTGTCAGATATTAAAATTATTGTTGCACAGTCAAAACAATTTTTATTAGACGGTGGCGCTTTGATGATTGAGCATGGCTTTGAACAGGGAAAAAAAGTTCGAGAACTCTATGTAAAACAGGGGTTTAGAGAAGTTAAAACCATTAAAGACTTATCTGGTCTGGATCGTATAACTGTTGGAATATCCTTGTGTTAAGTTGAATGCGGGTCTAATATGTGCATATTGGTATGCATTGTTTGGATGCGTGCGTTGAGCGTAAAGGTTTAGTAAAGCGGAAATAGGTGTAATGCTAAATCCTAGTTAGAGGAACATTTAAATGAGAACAACAATCAATATAGATAATGACATTTTAAACAAAGCCTCATTACTTACGGGGATCAAAGAAAAAACACAACTTGTTCGTCTTGGATTGGAAGCTTTAATCTTAAGGGAAAATAGTAAGCGTTTAGCAGCATTGGGTGGCTCTGAAAGGGATATTTCTAGTCCTGCGAGAAGACGTTGAGATTATAGTAATAATGATTCTTATCGATACATCCGTTTGGGTTAATCATTTGCGTAAAAGTGAACCAAGGTTGCAAACGCTTCTTTTAGCCGGTGAGGTATATTGCCATCCTTTTATAATCGGCGAGTTAGCCTGCGGAAGTATCAAAAATCGACAGGAAATTATTTCCTTATTGCAGTCTTTACCGTCCACAAGAACCGTAAATGATAATGAGTTTTTGTATTTTATAGAACAAAATAAAATTTATTCAAAAGGCATCGGTTATGTTGATATACATTTATTAGCATCGACTAAATTGGAATCAATTAAACTGTGGACCGAAGATAAAAGACTTAAGAATGTTGCAACCACTCTCGGTCTTTCTTATATCGGTTAAAGTCTTTCACTAGGCACTTGTCCGAGAATAGCTATTTTTATCAAAACTTGCATTCAAGAGAAAGTATTTTATGCTAACCGATGACCAACTTCTTAAATATTCAAGACAAATTATGTTGCCTCAAATTGATATTGACGGTCAAGAGAAACTCAAAAACGCGCACGTTGTAATAGTCGGATTAGGCGGACTAGGTTCACCTGTTGCGATGTATTTAGCAACGGCGGGAATTGGGAAACTAACTTTGATAGACGACGATCAAGTCGATCAATCGAATTTACAACGTCAAATTATTCATAAAGAAAATTCTATTGGCAAAAATAAAGTTGATTCTGCGAAGGAAGCTATCGAAGCGCTTAATTCTGATTGTTCAATTAATACAATTGATAAACGTCTGAATGAAAGAGAATTTGAAAGTCTTCTAAGTGATACGAATGTTTTAGTTGATTGCTGTGACAACTTTGAAACCCGTTTTGTATTAAATAGAGTTTGTTTTAAAACCAAAACAGCATTGGTTTCTGGTTCCGCTATTCGATGGGAAGGGCAGTTAACCACTTTTACAATGGAAGAAAATACGCCTTGCTACCAATGTCTTTATGACGATAGCAGTTCCACCGATCAAACCTGTTCGCAAAATGGTGTAGTGGGACCAGTTGTTGGAATCATTGGCAGTATGCAAGCATTAGAAGCGATTAAAGCCATCACCGGTGCAGGAGCGCTCTGCGTTGGCGAGCTCACATTGTTTGATGGCCTTGATATGTCCTTYSRYARAMWWWAMYTWTCAAARAAARAYGMSTGTCCMGTTTGTAGYTCWGTTTGARGCWMYCACYYTWAYYAGAWCCTAATCATTTMAMKGGAATTCTGTTACTATTGGTTCGTTATGCTGTAAAGGAAGTGCTGCTTCTCCTGATCTTCGACTGCTCCTCYTAGGTATAGACCAATCGAACATCAAAAGGAATAAAATTAATAAGAATAAAAAGGACTAGAGTTAATGAACTTGTTCAACGAGTTAAAACGTCGCAACGTATTCAAAGTCGCGGCTGCCTATTTGATTGTAAGCTGGCTAATTTTACAAATAATAGGCTCCATCGTCCCCATTATAGAAGCACCTGAATGGATTTCAAAAGCGATTTTAATGCTATTACTAGCGGGTTTTCCAATTGCTCTACTTTTTGCATGGGCATTTGAACTGACGCCGGAGGGGATTAAAAAAGAGAGCGAAATTAGTCAAGAGAACTCAATAGCACAGCATACGGCCAAAAAATTAGATTACATTACTATCTCAGGAATGTTTTTATTAGCAGCAATGCTTATTTGGAACCATTATAACCCTCCAATTCAGAGCACACAAAGCCAACTAGTGGCTTCAAATAATCCCAATCTATCGGCGGATGAAAACGAAAAATCCATTGCCGTGCTTGCCTTTGCGGATCTTTCACCGGAAGGTGATCAACAATATTTTGGTGAAGGTATTTCAGAAGAACTGTTAAATGTTCTGGCCAAAACCAAAGGACTACGTGTCGCAGCGAGGACTTCTTCATTTAAATTTAGAGGAACCGATGCAGATATTCCTGAAATTGGAAAAGCGTTAAAAGTAAAAACGGTACTAGAAGGTTCTATCCGTAAATCAGGTAACAGTATTAGGATAACCGCACAGCTAATAAATGTTAAAAATGGCTTTCATATTTGGTCCGATAGTTATGATAGAGAATTAAAAGATATTTTTAAAATACAGGATGAAATAGCTTATTCCATTGTTGAAGCATTAAAACTTAAACTAGACATTAAACAAGAACAGACTGTTGATGTAGATATCAAAGCCTACGAATG
Organism: Kangiella sp.; assembly: GCA_002733465.1. GTDB lineage: Bacteria > Pseudomonadota > Gammaproteobacteria > Enterobacterales > Kangiellaceae. The sequence continues at coordinate 38,309 of NVVT01000007.1, read as the reverse complement.
GTATCTAAAAGGTCGTAAAAACATAAGGCAACCGAACAAAGAAAGCTCATTGACAGCACTTGAAGACTTTAGAAAAGCATTAGAAATTGAGCCTGAATATGCAAGCGCCTATGCGGGTGTTGCTGTGGCATGGATTTGGTTAGAGGATTATGGAGGCTATTCAGCTAATGAGGCCTATCCAATAGTAGAAGCGAATGCACGTAAAGCATTATCCATTGATGGCAGTAATTCTGAGGCATTGATGGCAATGGGTCAGGTTTATAATTCTATTTATAATGATTCTTTAGCCGCTCGATTATTTTTTGAACAAGCTATCTCAGTGAATCCAAGCAATGCGGATGCTTATAATCAATTTGCAAATGTATTAGTCAATTTGGGACAACAAAAAGAGGCCTTAACTTATCGGGAAAAAGCCATTGAAATTGATCCTCTATCAACCTTCTTTCGAGCTAGATATGTCGGCCAACTTGGACAGACTAACTATCCACTGGCGCTAAAAGAATTGGACCAATTATTTAAAATTTCTCCAAATAATGATTATGGTTTAGAGGTATTTGCGGGGATGTTGATTAACCAAGGTGAAATCGCAAAAAGCATTAAAAATTTTATAAAAGTGCATCAACTCAGGCCGGGAGACCCATATTCAGCTGCGCAAATTGCGGTGATGTACGATGCACTTGGAAATTCAGAGAGAGCAAGTTTCTGGTTAAATCAGTCAAATTTAAGGGGTAACAATAATCGCTGGGCAGCCTATGCAAAAGCAAAAATAGCAATCAATAATTCTGACTGGAATACATTGCTGGATGTCGCTCAAATTTTCGTAAACAACGAGAAAGAAATGTCCATGAGCTGGAAAGGTTATGCCCATTTAGGCCTAGGTCATCTTGATAAAGCAAAATCTTTATTCCTAGCTTCAATTCCTGAATCAAAGCTGTTATTAAATCAAGTAAAGGGAAGTGTTGAATATACGCTTCTTGGATTAAAAATGATGGCAACGGGCGAAGAAAGCAAGAAAAAATATCAGCATCTTGCTACAAAAATTTACCAAAACAATATAGACATTGGAGATATAAATTTTGGTAATATGGTGAATAATGCTTATTTGCAACTTGCTAGTAATTCTCTGGAGTCAATTATAATAGAAGGCAAACAAAATCAGCCAGCGAAAAATAAAGTACTTACATTGTTATCAAAAGCGGTAGAGACTGGGTTCCGTGATCCTAAGTTTCTAAAAAACAATCTGTTTTTTAGAAAATATCAGCAAGATCCTGATTTCATAAAAATCGTCGACAAGATAAAAGAAATTAATCAAATTGATCTTGAGAAATTAAAAGAAATTGATGTTATAAAAAATTAGCAAATATCTATTTTTCTCGACGGACTCGACATGTCCTTTAATAAAAATAGATAGAATATTTGTGACAGTCACTTAATAGACAATCTCCTACAAGCTACCCAGCGAATAACCTACTCATGAACTTGTCATGGGAAACGTAATTAGAAAATTTGGGGCATAGAGATAGAAAATAACTATTCTCTATGATTATCTTAAAAAATAAAGCGTAGCGACGTGCAATCTCTTACTGAGTACGTAACCCCAAATAGATTGCCGCAGTCGTATCCCCTTCACAATGGCAAGCGAGTTGTATATTTAAAGTGATGCTTTAAATTGACAATTTTGGTTTAAACGACTAGTATAAAATCATGTATACCAGAGTCTTAAGCACAAAAATTGTAAAACAGCTTGAATCATCGAAATGTGTGACATTAATTGGACCTCGCCAATCGGGCAAAACCACGTTATGCAAAGAGGTATTTGGCGATTATGAGTACTTCACTTTTGAATCACCTGATGTTGTCGATATTTTTGATTCTGATCCACGTGGATTTTTAAAGAACATATCCGGTAATGCTATTTTTGATGAAGTGCAGAAAACCCCGCAGTTATTATCCTATCTTCAAGAAATATTAGATGATAAAAAGGATCAGCGAAAATTTATACTCACCGGATCGAATAATCTAAAACTCTCAAAAAACATTTCCCAAACCTTGGCCGGGCGTACAATGATTTTTCAATTATTACCGTTTCAACGTGAGGAGATACCTAAAAAATATCAACGTAAAACAATGGATGAAACTTTGTTCTATGGTAGTTATCCACGAATTTATGATGAAAAACTAAACCCAACCGATTGGCTTGGTAGTTATTTTCAAACTTATGTAGAAAAAGATGTTCGCGATACCATTAATATCACCAATTTAAGGCAGTTTAATCAATACATTCGATTATTGGCCGGTAGAGTGGGTCAAGTCATGAGTTTTTCATCGCTTGGCAATGACGCAGGCATTACTCAGCCCACGGCTAAAAATTGGTTTTCTGCGTTGGAAACAACCTACATTTGTTTTCGACTCGAACCTCATTTTAGAAATTTTAATAAACGAATAACTAAGGCGCCTAAAATCTATTTTTACGATACCGGTTTATTATGTTATTTATTGAGAATTAAGAATCCTGAACAACTCAAATACCATCCGTTAAAGGGGCAAATATTTGAAAATTGGGTTGTTGCTGAGTATATGAAATATTTTTACAATCAAGGAAGTGAAGCACCCTTATATTTTTGGCGAGATCAACATGGGCATGAAGTAGATTTAGTGATTGATGAAGGCTCTCACTTAGATCTTATTGAGATAAAATCAGGCCAGACTTTTCAGAAAGATTTCTTGAAGAATATTAAATGGCTTAATAAACTCCAAGATAGAACTCAAGCGACTTGTATTTATGGTGGCAATAAAATAATTGAAATACATGATATAACAGTTAAACCGTGGGACTCGCTTTTTGTGAAATAGCGAGAAATTACAAGACACATAGCTATCTCAATATGCTAACTCCGCGATTTCTATATTAGATTCTCAAATGAACCCTAAAAACATATCTTGGATTTTAGCAAATATACGCTACTAACGATGTTTCTCTAATACATCAGGCGATTACTGACTATGAGAACATCTTCAATTTTATAAATCTTGTTAGTCGGCAGACAATACCTATCAAAGAAAAACGAGTGTCCAGTTTGTAGCTCTGTTTGAAGCACTCACCTTTATCAGATCCTAATCATTTCAAGGGAATTCTGTTACTATTGGTTCGTTATGCTGTAAAGGAAGTACTATTTCTCCTGATCTTCGATAGCTCCTCTCAGGAATAGACCAATCGAACATCAAAAGGAATAAAATCAATAAGAATAAAAAGGACTAGAATCAATGAACTTGTTCAACGAGTTAAAACGTCGCAACGTATTCAAAGTCGCGGCTGCCTATTTGATTGTAAGCTGGCTAATTTTACAAATAATAGGATCCATCGTACCCATAATAGAAGCGCCTGACTGGATTTCAAAAGCCATTTTAATGCTATTGCTAGCGGGTTTTCCTATCGCTCTACTTTTTGCATGGGCGTTTGAATTAACACCAGAAGGCATCAAAAAAGAATCAGAAGTTGTTCGGGGTGAATCCATCACCTCTGAAACCAGTAGCAAAATTAATGTCGTTATTATTGGCGCACTGGTATTGATTATTGGTGGTTTTGCTTATGATAAATTTTTTGGCTCCCCAACAACTTCATCATCCTTTATTCCAACCGCAATCAAAGACATTGCTAAGATCGATTCCATTGCGGTGCTTGCCTTCGAGGATTTCAGTGCTGGCGGTGACCAGATTCATTTAGCGGAAGGTCTGGCAGATGCGGTGTTGCATATGTTGGCGCAGGTTGGTGATTTGCGTGTATCCGCTCGTACCTCTTCTTTTTCATATCGTGGAAAGAATATCAGTGTTGCGAATATTGGCAAAGAGTTGGGTGTGTCTGCGGTGTTGGAAGGTTCGGTTCAGCGCTCTGGAGGCACCTTGCGTATTATTGCCCAGTTAATACGAGTAACAGACCAATCACATATTTGGTCCAAAACATTCGATCGGCCAACTGGAGATATCTTTGCTGTTCAAGATGAAATCGCATCTGCCGTGGTCGCGGCGCTGCGGCCTGAAAAAGAGTCTTTCCAGACAAACTCGGCTCAAACCAATCTGGAAGCTTACGAACACTTTCTACGTGGTAACGATTTATGGCAGCTGTTATCAAAGGAAGGTATTGAACAAGCCATTGTAGAGTTTCAGTCCGCTATCGCCGCAGATCCCAAATACGCTCCTACCCATTCGGGTTTAGCGATGGCTTATTTGCACTCCACTTATTACGGTGACCGTACCACTAGTGAAGTTCAACTTTTGGTCGAACAGGCCATCGAGCGGGCACTATCGATTGATGCTGATAACGCACTGGCATATGCTGCCCGTGGCCTGCTCTTAAAAGACTTGAATCAATTGGATGATGCCGAGACAGCATATCGCCATGCGTTAACGCTCAACCCAAGCGATGCCAACGTTCTGGTGTGGCTAGGAAAGGTTATTTCCAATCGTGATACTTTTCGCCAACAAGAAGTTACAGAATTAGGGAAACAAGCTTACATTCTGGATCCTCGTAATCAGTACGTTCTGGGAAGTTATGCACAAAATTTAGCTACATTTGGTGACTATTCTGGCGCTATGGCTGTTTATCGGAAAGGCATAGCTCTGGCACCCGAAACTCCTAGGCCCTATGCAAATATCGCAAAATTACATTTCCAATTTGGTCATCATGACGACGCCATACGCGCCCACTTAGAACAGATAAAGCGTGCCTCCGGTTCACCGGAACCATATATGTATATTGCCGCTTCCTTCCTTTCTTTGGATGATCAGGAATCGGCACAGATTTGGTTTGATCGTGCCCGTGCGTTGACTGCAAAATTGGAATATTGGAGTTATTGGTTTTTGCGAGAGTCTAATCTGGATAAAATGATCACAGAGATGCAGTTGAACTTAACACGTGATCCTGACAACACCCGGAAGCATGGAGAGCTTTGCTATGCTCACGTGTTGTCACAACAGTACCAGCAAGTTCAAAAAATCTGTGGCAAAGTCTTAGCGAAGATTTTGGGTCCTGAGGATGCTGAAATGGATTTTTCTAGATTAGATGTAGCAATAAATGTTTATTGGTCTGCTAGACAGACAAAAGATATGGATACCGCAGATCGTTTAATGGACAAAATAAATCTATTGACTTCATCTGCACAAAAAAATGGTGTTGTTCATCAGGGCTTCCAACTACAATTAGCCCTTATGGCAGCCTTCAGAGGCGACCGTGAAAATGTCATCGCTCATTTGCGACGCTCAATGGAGATTGGCTTCCTTAGTAATCGCATTCTTAATGTAGAGCCTTGGTGGGACGCTTTTCGAGATGATCCAGAGTTTATCGCGATACTTAAAGAGATTCGCAGCCGTCAAACCAAACAACGCAATGCTCTGCGTGCAGAGGGTTTGTGAGTATGAACTTGTTCAACGAGTTAAAACGCCGCAACGTATTCAAAGTTGCAGCAGCCTATATGATTGTAAGTTGGCTAATTTTACAAATAATAGGCTCCATCGTCCCCATAATAGAAGCGCCTGACTGGATTTCAAAAGCGATTCTAATGCTATTGCTAGCGGGTTTTCCTATTGCTCTGCTTTTTGCATGGGCGTTTGAGCTGACGCCAGAAGGCATCAAAAAAGAATCAGAAGTTGTTCGGGATGAATCCATCACCTCTGAAACCAGTAGCNAAATTAATGTCGTTATTATTGGCGCACTGGTATTGATTATTGGTGGTTTTGCTTATGATAAATTTTTTGGGTCATCAACTACTACAGAGATTGTTCAAAAAGACCTTAAGTCATCCGATCAACCAAACAATACAAAAGTTGCTCAAATATCAGATATAACGGCTAGCAAAAATAAACTCACACTTGGCATAGCGGTTTTACCGTTTGAAAATTTATCCGTCGATCCAAACAATGCATTTTTTGCGGGTGGCGTTTATGAAGATGTATTGACTTATTTATCTCGTGTAGTGCAATGGCGAGTTATTTCACGAACGTCTATGGAGAAAATTGCTGAACGTGGAATGGAGATAACCGAGATTGGAAAATATCTTAATGTCAGTCATGTACTAGAAGGTAGCGTAAGGAGAGCTGGCGATCGTGTGCGGGTGACGGTACAGTTGATTGATGCCAGTAATGATCAGCATATTTGGGCAGAAAATTATGACCGCAAGCTCGAAGATATCTTTGCCATTCAAACAGAAATTGCGCAAAAAATAGCACAGCAACTGAAAACTGAATTGACACCTAAACAGGTTAAACTCATCACAACTCGTCCTACCGATAATATAGATGCCTATGATTTCTTTATAAAAGCCAGAGAACTTGCTCGTGTTTGGCGTGGTGCCGAAGGATTTAAAGAACAAATTCCATTGCTTGAAAAAGCTATAGCACTAGATCCAAACTTTGTTGAGGCTGAAGTGATACTAGTCCTTAGCTACGGACGTATGTTCTGGACAGGTTCTGATACTGATGATATTTATCGACCCAAGGCGGAAGCCTTAAAAAATAGAATTTTAGCAAAGCACCCTAATAGTTATTATGCCTATGCGGCACAAGGCTATTATGAATATACCATTAAACGTGATTATCAGGTGTCATTAGAGCAATTACAAATGGCGATACTAGAACGTCCAGACAATGTTCAATTATTGAGTAACATTTCTGGGGCTTACAAACGTTTGGGTAAATTTGAACAAAGTATAGTGGCTATAAAAAAGGAAATTTCGCTGAACCCAGAATCAGCGAGCACGGCTAATGAATTACAACAAAATTTAAAGTATTCGAAAAAAATTGATGAAGCCTTTGAACAGGCCATAAGCAATGTCAACAATTTCCCAGATAATATTCAATCTCAAGGCCTTTTGGCTCATTTGTATTTTGCCTATTTTGGTGATGTGGCAAACTACAATAAAATACATGAGAGTCTTTCTTTAGCTTTAAACAATAATGAATGGTTATACGTAAAGTTAAACACAAACAATACAAACATAGCACAAACAATTCTAGCTCTTGAAGAATTACAAACTGATGAAAACCCACTGAATAGCGCATATATTGATGAGAATATATCGGAGTTATTAAATCTAAACGGCGATGAAAAAAAGTCGCAATACTATGCAAAAAAGTCATTACCTGCCATCAAAAAATATGCTTTAAAAGTTAATCCTATTGACAACCATCGTGACGTAAAGTGGAGCTTGGCGAACGTAATGTATAATTCCTGCCTTGCTAATGACATAGCTACTTACGAACATTTTGAAGAAAAATTTCACCGCATAAAAAAATTAGAAATTCTAGAAGAATATGCGGCAGATCGCTTATATTCATTAGCGTTAGCTGAATGTGGAGAAACAGAGCAAGCTTGGAATATTTTGAAAAATCAATCTGGAAAACCACTTTCACTTATTACTGATTGGGCGTTGGCTCTTGATCCGCTGTACCAACATTATTTCTCAGAAATTCCAGAATACCAAGCCATGGTTGAAGCGCTTAATAATAAGAAATTAAAAAATAACTAACCTATTATCAATTAAGGAGTATCCCCAATGTTTCCTCTACAAACAAAAATAAAATTTTCATATCTGATCTATATAGCGGTAACAATATGCTTTGCAATGCCTACCATCGCACAAGCTGAACAGAAGGATTTAGTAGAAAAAGAAATTACGCAACTGAAAACAACAAGCTCCTCGGTCAATGTTGAAGAACTAACTCAATTCATAGATGGTTATGTGGAAAGTATGATCAACGATTTAGAACCTCCCGGAATGATGGTTTCAGTTGTCATTGGCGATAAAAAAATTACCAAAGGATATGGCTTAGCCAATATTGAAACTGGCGACAAAAATGAATCGAACACTCTGTTTCGTATTGGTTCAATTTCAAAACTGTTTGTTTGGTTGTCTGCACATATGTTAGCGGATGAAGGAAAGTTAAACCTAGATGCTGACATAAACGAATATTTAGGTGATTTTTCTATTGATGAGAAATTTGGCAAGCCGATTACCATGCGAGACTTAATGTCACACCGTTCAGGGTTTGATGATAATTTAAGAGATTTTTTAGATCCTGATCGTGATATAGATTTACAAGAAGCGGTGAGTCGTAATAGCCCACTACGCGTTGCTAAACCAGGTGAACGGGCGAGTTACTCTAATTTAGGCAGCAATATTGCGGCCTATATTGTTGAAAACATTTCAGGTATTTCATTTTATGAATTTGTTGATTCTCGGATCCTCAAACCTGTCGGTCTTAATTCTACTACGTTACGAGATCCAGGCATTGACCGAAATGATAAAGATCTAGAATCTAGAATGGCTAGTCCTCACGAAATGAAAAATGGCACAGCAGTAAAGATCAATTATATGGCAGTAAGACCTCAAGAACCCGTCGGAGCTGTAGCAATGGATGCCAATGACGCCGCTATATTTATGCGGTTGCTTTTGAACCAAACGCAATATGATGGTGGCCGATTACTTTCCGCTGATGCATGGGATCGCATTACCCAACCAGCCTTTGATGATGCCGTTGGTAGTGATGATATGGGTTGGGGATTTATGCTAAATGATGTCGATGGTTTTGCGACTATAGGCCACGGCGGCGCTACTCAGTTCTTAAGTTGGATGTTTGTCATTCCAGAACTTGATATGGGGGTATTTATTTCTTCCAATATGAATTCTAATGAAACTAGTGGTGCAAAATTGGCATGGTCAATTGTTCGCCGAGTCATCGGTAAAGATTCGGCAAGCGCTTTTATAGCACTGCAAGGTAATCCTGAATCCGCTAAACAAATTGCCGGTAAATACCTTAATAATCGACGTCCACAAGACCGAGGAGTAAGCCTTTTTGGAATGGGCTCGGATATTAATGTTAGAGCCACTGATGATGGATATTTAATCTTCCCTGGAAAAAAAGAAGTCCGCTTCGCACCGTTAAGGGAAAATGTATGGGTTAACAAAGCGGGCGGGCGAATGAGAGTGGTAAGAGACGAGTCCGGAAGTATTTTGCGTTTACATGGTAGGTTTGGCTCTTCGACTTTAGAGCGGATTACATTTCTATCATCCACCAATGCGTTAGTGGTAGGATTTGGCGGTGTGCTATTGTTTTCGATTACTAGTTTATTGGGAATGTACTATCGACACAGACGTGAGCTTTCAGTGACCAAAGTAGGCGTGAAATTAAGTTGGCTTAATGTAGTCGTTACCTCTTTGTGGATGGTGTTTTTTGTGGTGACTGCAATTGCCCTTAGTGCCATGGCGAGTTTAGACATATCGGAAATCGATAATTCTCCATTCCCTCCTTTTTCCTTAAAGCTGTTGTTTATTATGATCATGATTTTATGTGTGCAAACATTAGTTCACGTAATCTCGTTAGTCCCCATTTGGACTCAATCGGGATGGAGTTTATGGCGTAGAATTAACTTTACTACATACGCACTGGTTGCTTCATTTGCGGTATACCTAATGATTCACTGGAACCTTGTTGGCGGATCGATTTATGGGCTTTGATTGCGTTACGGTTATTGCCATGGATGGCATGTATGTAGTAACCAAAAGTAGGCGCTTTTAGGCGACGCAGGAGCGGTTTACTGCCGTAATGACAGGATAGCTGCAAACTACAGCGTGGAAGGAATACTTTTTTATAACTGAATATTTACGGATCCGTCGGAAGGTCATATAAAAATAAGGATTGGACGACTATTGGCATAAACGCGGTTTTTACTTTAGTGTCGCCCCGTGAGTGATGATGACTTTTGAGTGTGATTAGTCTCGCAACATTGCAATATGTTATAACATTTGTATAATGCAATGACAATTGTTATAACGCTGGGGTTACTATGGAAATCAAACTACGAAAAGTCGGCAACTCGGTTGCATTGATCGTACCGAAGGAAGTACGTAGCAAAATGGGTGTTAAAGAAGGTGATTCCGTTTATTTGGTCGAAAACCCAGATGGCTACAGCATCACCCCTTATGACCCTGAATTGAGTAAGCAAATGGCGATAGCCCGTAAAATTCAAGCTAAGCATCGAGATGCTTTACATGAATTAGCTAAGTGAAAGACTTTGTTTGGGTATTGGACCAAACCGTCATCGCTATTCATGAAGAGCAACTGGCGGAACATGGCGGTTTATCTGGTGTCCGTGATTCAAATGCCGTATTAGTGGCGCTGTCGCGTCCAAAAAACAAACATGCTTATGAAGCTTGTGATGATATTGCCGAACTTGCAGCCGCCTATATTTACAGTATTGCAAAAAACCACCGCTTTGCTGACGGCAATAAGCGAACATCATTAGTGCTGGGTGACTTGTTTCTTATGCTCAATGGCTATGAACTTACCTCGACTCCTGTACAAAATGTACTGACAATTGTTGCTGTTGCGGATGGAAGTATGTCGGAAGAAAATTTATCTCATTGGATACGTGAAAATATGCAAAGAATGGCGTAAAGATTCAAACATCATTAAAACAAGGAGTAGACAATGTTACTACGCAGCATAACCAAACACGTAAATGATCAAAATTGGATTGCAATAGGGATTGATTTTTTTATCGTTGTTGTCGGTGTATTCATCGGTATTCAGGTAGCAAACTGGAACGAAGCGGGGGCGTTTAACGATAGGGAAACACAGTTACTTAGTGAACTGAAAAATGAGATTGAAAATGGTATTAATATCACAGTTCTCAAAAGTGATAGTTATACTCAAGTGACAGACGCAGCAGAAAGATCCTTGTTGGCAATAGCTAATGAAGGACAATGTGAAACTGATTGTTGGTTAATTCTTGTTGATTTTATGCATGCATCACAATGGCAAGATCTCCGTGTAATTCGCTCGACTTATGATGATATGCGCCGACTTGGCTTGCCTCTCAATCGTGCTATTGTTGAAAAAGTAGAAAGCTTTCTTGCCCGAAATGAAGGGAGTGCAATTACTTTAGATGATTTACCTATTTATCGCTCTAAAGTCCGGCAACTGATACCATTTAATGTCCAAAAATATTATTGGGAAAATTGTTATAGTTATGTGAATGGTGCTGAAATCTATTCATTAAATTGTCCGGAGGTAATAAGTAAGTCAATGGCTTCTCAAATAGTGCAAACCATAATTAAGACACCAGATATTAAACTTTTATTAACAGAATGGGCTGGCAATATAGTTTTAATCCCATCTGGCTTTGATGATCAAAATGCTGAAGCCTTAGAAGCCATTGCGCTAATTGAAGATGAATTGAAACGCCGTTGAAATAGAAAATAAGTAATTCTTCTTTAGCAGTGCCGAGTATTTTATTTAATAAATTGGAACTGTTTTTTCAAAAAATAAACTTAGAGATTTTTTCCGTGACCAGTCTATCAAACATTTTCAAAATCACTAACTACAGTGCTTTGCTAGGTTGGGGAATTCTTATTATTCTACCCTATTGGCAATTGGCACAACCGTTAGTGATTGGGATTATCGTTACGCTACTTTGTATTGTTTATTGCTACTTAGTTTTCCTCGGTAAAAGGCATGATGACCCAACCGTAAAATACAGAGGTAACTTTAAATCGCTAAAAGGCGTTATCAATTTATTCAAATCACCAAGAGTAGTTTTGGCTGGATGGATTCATTATTTGGCTTTCGATTTGATGGTTGGCATTTATATTCTAAATGACGCATCACAATATGGTATTTCACATTGGCTGTTGATTCCGAGTCTATTGCTTTCGTTGATGTTTGGTCCTGCAGGGCTTTTACTTTATTTCATAATTCGTTTTCTTATGGATAATGGGTTATTCATAACTTAAATTTCCGTAACTTAACCTGTTTGGTGTTATGTCAATATGATTGATAACAATCTATTACTATTATTTATTCCCACATTTCTTTTTGTCTCGGCAACACCCGGTATGTGCATGACACTAGCGATGACCTTAGGTATGACCATAGGCATTCGTAGAACTCTGTGGATGATGTGGGGTGAATTGTTAGGAGTCGCTACAGTCGCAATTTTAGCGGTAATTGGTGTCGCTAAAATTATGCTGGAATATCCTAGTCTTTTTTTAATTCTTAAATACTTAGGTGGCGTATATCTTTGTTATATTGGTATAAAATTATGGCGTGCGCATGATACTTTCGACGCGAATTTTGATAGTTCACAACAGAACATTAATAAAAAGGCATTATTTACTCAGGGCTTTGTCTCGGCAATCGCAAATCCCAAAGGATGGGCATTTATGATCTCACTATTGCCTCCGTTTATAAACCCTCAATTGCCACTAGCGTTCCAACTTAGTATTTTGGTTGGTATTATCTTAATTACGGAATTTTCTTTTATGATGATTTATGCGACCGGTGGAAAAACGCTTCGTCGACTATTGCAACAAAGCGATAAACTAGCTTGGCTAAACCGGATATCGGGTAGTTTAATGATTATGGTTGGGATTTGGTTAGCTTTTGGTTAAGTATTAGTACTACCAACTTTATGGGTTAACGCTCTATCAAAAATAGTCAGCCCATCGGCTTGAATAACACAATTTAAATGACTTATTACCAATGTAATTCAAATTATGTTGATCAAAATAGTGTCATTTGCTTCTAATTATTTTTCATCTTTATTATTTTCGTTAGCGAAAAAGCGTCTAAATAATTTCACCTCACAGTTAGAAATCATTTTTAGCCCATGAGCTTTTGATAATAATGAATGAGACATATACCAAGCGCCTATCATAAAGATCAAAATAGTATTCTTGATGCTAGAATCCGTTAAATTATCTTTTAACAAATATGAAAGAGCGATGATTAACACAGCCCAGATTATTGAGTGCTTTAAGACCGAAGATTGCTTGTTTGAACATTTCATTTGTTTTCTCCATTAATGCTAGTTTAAAAATATTATCTAACTAAATAGCCATCGTCTGATTAAACCTTTTATTAGAACTGTTATTAAGTCTGTAATTAGATGTATTATTAGTTCAGCTAGTACATCTATTGAGAACACTATAGAATAGATGTATTATTAGATCAAGCAGTACAACCAAATGGAAACATTAATTTACAAATGGAAATCTCCATCGATACAAGTAATGAGCTACCAATGTTTGCTCAATTAATTGCTCAAATAAAACAGGCTGTAATTACCGGCGAGTTGACTGCAGGGCTTGCACTGCCACCGATTCGGCAACTAGCGAGTGACTTAGGTATTAACCAAAATACCGTTGCAAAAGCCTATAAAGTGCTAGAAAGAGATAAGGTTATAGTGGCAAAAGGTTACAAAGGTACGTTTGTTCATGAAGATGCAAAAGCGAATAGTGCTATTGATTGGGGACAAAAAGCGCTTTCAATAATGGATAGCACTGTTTTAAAGCTTAGAGACGCGGGTTTAACTAACTCAGAAATCCGCTTGGCTTTTACTGCCATCATGAAAAAGAACCATTAGGAGTTTTACTGTGTTTGAATTTATCAATAACATGAATTATTTAACCCTATTGGTTCTTTTAGTTTTTATTAGTCAAATAGTCACCCTTTCAATTTATTTACCGCTTAGATGGCGCAACTATCGAATAGCGTTGTTTGAACGACACCCAAGAGAAAAATATCCTCATCTTTATTTTCAACCTGAAAGTGTCGAACTAAATAGGCAGAAAATTAGGCGRGTTATTGATTCTGTAGTAATTGTTCTAGGCATAGGGTTAATATCTGAAGCGATTATTCAATCAATGACGGCTGATGAGCTAGCTCATCGAATGTTTGTATTTTCGATTATTCAAATAATGCCTTTTATGTTGAGCCGTTATTGGGGTAAAAAGAACAATCAACTGATGAAAGAAAGAAAAATAGAAAAAGTGATGAARGCGTCAATGTCTGTTAGAAAAATTACCGATTTCATTTCACCTTTAATGATAACTGTTACTGTTTGTTTGTATGTTGTTTCGTTAGTTGCGGGCATATTAAGCTCAATTGAGTTTAATACCGTGATACTAATGATTATTCTAAATACGGCGATTAATCTTTATTTAGTACGGTCAATTTTGAATGGGTTGTATAGTGAGCGAACCGATCAATATTTAAGTGACGAAGACAGATTAAAACAAATAGGCAAAAAGTTGAAACGGTTACCATTGAGCAGTATTATTTTCAGTGCATTTATTTTSTCCATTTTGTTATTTGAAAATTTTGGATTAAGCGATGCTTTAATTTTTATGATTACAAGCTTCTTCCTTCAGTTATTATTTATTGTTGAAGTGAATCCTAAAATTGAAAGAGACTTTGGTGTGTACCAAGAAAATAGTTAGCAGAAAATATTTTTCAGGAAAAATAAATATGAATTACCAAATCGCACAAATAAATATTGCTCAAGCTCAAGACTCTATGGAGTCGGAAACAATGAAAGGCTTTGTTGAACGTCTTGATGAAATTAACTACTTAGCAGATAAATCAGCGGGTTTTGTTTGGAGACTTGAAACAGAAGAGGGCGATGCAACTGCAATTCAAGCATTTGATGATCCTTTAATGATTGTCAATATGAGCGTTTGGGAAGATATTGAATCATTAAAAAATTATGTTTATAAGTCAATGCATGTTGAGTTAATTAGAGATCGTGATGCATGGTTTAATAAAATAACAAAAGTCCATCAAGTTCTTTGGTGGATACCTAAGGGGCATATCCCAAGTGTTGAAGAAGGCAAAGAAAAATTAAGTGTCTTACAACAAGATGGCCCAAATGAAGAAGTATTTACATTTTCTAAGAGCTTTTATAAAAAATAATTAAACTACTTTAGTTTTAATGAAATAGATTTCACTTAAATTTGACATAAAACTTGATATGCTTACTTTAAGCCAAAATTAGAAAGATCAGAGATTTAATATTGACTAAACTCGCTATTTTACTCATAGAAGATAACCTTACCATTGGGAATCAATTAACGGAATTTTTTGAAGGTCACGGCTGGGTGGTCGATTATGCTAACCTTGGTTCTCAGGGCGTCGAGCTGGCATTGAATCAAAATTTTGATGTGATAATACTGGATCTAAATTTACCGGATATTGATGGCATAGAAGTCTGCAAGCAAATCAAACAACAAGCCAAGGTCAATCCCCCGATCTTAATGCTAACCGCAAGAGATGCCTTTGAAGATAAAGCCGAAGGCTATGGTATAGGCGCTGATGATTATGTCACTAAACCTTTTGAGTTTCGCGAATTAGCTCTACGCTGTCAGGCATTAGCGCGTCGCCATAATTTGCACAAAAGTCGTAAAATTGAAATTGGTGAGCTGGTCATTGAACAAAATGAATGTACCGTTAAAAGAGACGGCCAGCTACTTAAATTAACCAATATTGGTTTCAAGATTTTACTGACTTTGGTGCAAGCATACCCACAAGCTGTTTCACGTTCTAATTTAGTCTTTAAAGTATGGGGCGATACACCGCCAGATACCGATGCACTTAGAACGCATATTTATAGTCTACGTAATGCGCTGGATAAACCGTTTAAATCAAATATGCTCACTACCATCACTAATGTTGGCTATAAATTGGAATGTGTTTCTGAGAATAGTCATAAGGTATGCCATGAAAATTAGCCATAGCATCCAACGAAGAGTCTTTGTTATTTTTGGCAGTTTTACACTATTACTGACATTGGTTTATTCAGGCATGAATCTAATAATTGCTTATATTGTTGAAGATGAAGTACTGGAAAAAGTACTCGCTTATGAAGCGCAGGTGATTGAAAGTACATTTCAAAAAGAAGGGCGCATTAATCAATCCAGAGTTGATTATATGAAACTCTATCTTGAACCTAATAATGCTCCGAAGGAAATCGCGCTAGCTTATAAAAACAAAACATTAACTAGTGAAGTGTTTACAGAAGACAATGTACATTATCATATTCAGCACTTGTACTTTGATAAAGACAATAGCGCTTTGTTAGTAGCCGAAGTAACGCCATTTCTAGCGGTGTCGAATGTTTCAAGAGGAATATTCATACTGTTTTTTGGAGTGTTTATAGTCGCCTTGTTTTTATCTTTGTGGCTTGCCTATAAAATAGCAAAAAAAACAACAGAACCTATTGCTAAGTTAGCTAATGAAGTGATGCAACAGCAAGGTCAACATGAGCTGATCACTTTGTCGGGTAAACATTCTGGTGATGAAATAGGTTTCTTAGCCAGTACCATCGAAAACGCGTTAAGAGAATTAAAAGAAACTCTAGGTAGAGAAGCTGATTTTAATCGTGATGTTAGCCATGAACTTAGAACGCCATTAACCGTGTTAAATAATACCCTAGCGCTAGCAGAAACAAGAACGTTGACTGCATTAGATATTAAACAAATGAGTGATTCCGGTAATCGAATGAATCACATTGTTAGTACCTTGCTTGCTATTGCAAAAGCTGATTCTATTAAATACGAAGCGTTAAATTTACGTGCAATATTGGAAGATTGTATTTTATCGCTTCATTACAAACTGGTAGAAAAAGATTTTAATATCCAGCTGGATGTAGAGAATGATTATGTTATAAGCGCAAATAAACAATTGTTAATTTTATTGATTAACAATTTGATTGAAAATGCCATTGAGTATGCATCCAATAAAGAGTTATTGATTCAATTAAAGGGAGATGAATTATTATTTGAAAATGCTGTTTTGCATGAAATTGAAAATAACTCAGTCGATCACTTAACAGAACGAAATGTGAGACAGGCAGGTAGCGAGGGTTTTGGGCAAGGTTTGTATTTAGTTAAACGGATTATGGAAACGCTCGATTGGAATTTTGATATCTCGTCCGATGAGAAATGTTATCGCTTTTTAATTCGCTTTTAATGTATGCCAAATATCAATTTAGATATTTGCAACTTATCGAGTGGACTTAGTAAACTCATTAACTTTACTCTCTTCTTCGATGATGAAGATGAATTTAGGCCTGCCGATATAAGAGCCTTTGCCAAGATTTTTGTAATTGAGACGCTTTGTATTTCTAAGTCATTGATTTTAAAGGGCGACACAAAGCACATTTGTATTTAATTGCAGTAAATCTTATTAAATCCGGAGTTGACTTGATGCTTTAGATAGGTAAGTATTTGATAATTATTAAAAAACTGGAATTCAGTTAAACGCTCGTTTGAACATTAATGAGATTTACTGCATTCAATAAGCTGTTAGGTTTCATTCTAATATGGTTATGACTAAGAGTGATTGGTTTCAATGTAAAGATACAGGACTTATGTTTAAGTACCTGTGGTCGAAAGAACCTTTTTATTCAGTTGCAGAAAAGTTTAAGAACTATCCACCCACGGAACCTTGGGAAAACTACCAAGATGTATTACTTCCAATATATAAATTTTACTTAGCTTCTTGTCGAAAAATATGGGAACTGCTCCCTCAAGAAGCAAGTCGTATGGGTGTAGAATTAGCCGAGCAGTATATTGACGGAAAAATTTCGTGGGATGTTATTGATAAATACAACTGGTATGTTGAGGCAGCTGCTTTTACCTTCGACTCTAACGATGAACAAGAAATAATAGAGACATGGGTAAATGAAGCAAACCTTAATTCTGAAGTGCTCATAAACCAGATTTTAGATAATATATCAAAAACAAGAGAAACTTGATACTGATGGTGATTTACGGAGGCTGCTAGCTCAAGCAAAGAACTTATCTTTACCAGAAGCGCGAATACAGGAAATAACAAGTGAAATCCTTGAACTCCATGAAGAATTAAATAAAACAGACACTAAAAATTTGCTTAAAGACGCAGCTTATTTGGTTGATCACGCTATGATGTTCCCTTCGATTCATCCAAAGGGAGTACCATGTTATAGTTCAAAAAAATTATTATTCCCTGATCTGCTAAGGGAATATATTGAATATCCATCATAAATGTTGATACGGTTCCTTATTGAGGGTTTAGCGCCTTGAAACCTAACAAGCTGTTAAACAAGGACAAAATACAGTTGGCTTTTTGTCACTTCGTTCCTCATTTTAGCCAACTATATTTTGCCTGTTAACAGGGCTTTAACTTTATAAGGAGTATCTTGTAGTGCCGGAGAATATTACCTTAGTAATTGATTACATAAACAAAGTAAAAACACGCTGCACGTACAATGCGGCGGCTAAAGCGTTAGGTATTACACCACAAGCGCTAAAAAAGCAGTTAGGTGAGCGTCGCCCGGAAATCTCCTGGTTTGTTAGCTCGTCATCAGGCGAGCCATTGCATTACACAGACCGCGAGAAACATCCTGAACTTTATCGCACGGATCGTATTATTACATTAGCAAACGTTTTAATACGTAATCTTGACCTGTAAAAAAGTTAACAATACGCAGGAAATCGAAATGCAAGAAGCTGCATTCGACTCAGTTTGGCGTTATGTGGCTTAATAGTAAAATTACATACCAGCACTACTTTATAAAATTAAGGAACTAAAAATGAAATTATTAACAATATTTATAATAGCGTTACCCTTTTGTTTAGTGAAGTCAAAGCTACATCATTAACAGCCGATGATTACGAAAAGGCAGAGAAATACATTGTTGAATCTGCTACTGACTGGGCTAATACAGTTGTTACAGGTGATAAATCTAAACGGAAAATATATTTTGCTGAAGATTTTATTGGAACTGGTACTGATGGTTCTCGTTACGGAAAAAAAGATAGAGTTAATGAGACTGGTCCATCAAAAATATATGTTTCAAATGAAATAAATAAAATTAAAGTAACATTCTATGGCGAAACTGCCGTAGTTCATGGAGATGAGATCTGGGTTAAAAAAGATGGCTCCACTGGTCGCTGGGTTTGGACAGATGTTTGGGTTAGAAGAAATGATACCTGGCAACTTGTAGCCGCACAAGATGCAGATGCTCCAGTTTCAAAAGATTAATTTGACAGCTAAGTTTACTATTCAGAGTATAGTTGTGAGCACACAATACCAATACATGAAATGGATTCCTGAACCTGTCGCCACCTATATTGGGCGTTAGGCCTTTTCCAACAAAGGAGTTGTAATGAAGTATATTTTTAAAATTGGTTATGCTCTCACGTGTTTAATTCTATCAAACGCGGCGATTGCCTCAAGTTGTGATTCAACTTGCCAATTAGATCAAATTAAATCCTATTTTTCAGCATTAGATAAAGTTAGTCGTAAAGGCTCAAGTACTAAAGATATCGATTCTTTGTTAGATTTAATGCACGATAATGTTAAGTATATCCATGTAGAGTACGAAGCAAATTTTAATAAAGAGTTATGGCGTAAAGCGTTTATTCGTAATCTAAAACGTGGTGCCTATCAAAACAATGCCAAAAACGAGAAGCGTATAATGAATAGTATTTTAGGTAAAAATTATATAGCAATAGAATATTCTCATGGTGTAATTCAAGAAAGTGGAACTTGGCAGCAAACAGAGCCCTTACTTGTTTTGTTTGGCTTTACTGAAGGTAAAATATCACTAGTTAAAGAGCTTTGGTAAAATGCCATACAAGTAGGTCAAGTTGGTGCTAGAATCAGCACAAGTTACCAAAAGCGTTGGGTATTTTTATATAGGAGTGTCAAGTTGAATAATCCATTTCATTTGTCTTTTGTTGTTCCTAAATTACATTTAGCAGAAGAGTTTTATGTCAATTTTTTAAGTTGTAAAAAAGGTCGGGATACTGGTAAATGGATAGATATTATCTTTTTTGGACATCAACTTACTATTCACCAAGAAACCGAAAACATGAAAGCTCAGTCCATAGACCATTTTGGTGTTATTTTAGAAAAATCAGAATGGTTGTCTATTGCCAAAAAGGTAGAAGTTGAGAGTATTCCTTTTGTTCTCTCGCCAAACAAAAAAACAAATGATGATAGTAGTGAATCAGGTAAATTTATTATCAAGGATCCCGCAAGTAATTTGATCGAGTTTAAATTTTATAAAAAGTCACCTTTAGTTAAGGTATCATAAATAGCTAAGAGACTGTTACACAAGGACAAAAGGCAATTGATTTTGCTCCTTTGTCACACGTTTTAACCAACCATTTTATTGCATGTTAACAGGGTGTTAAGGTTTAATTAATATGTCACGACAAAACATTACTAATTTTCAAGAAATTCCGAATGTAGGTAAAGCTATTGAAGTAAAACTCAATCTTCTTGGCTTTAGTAAACCGGTTGAATTAATAGAAAAAGATCCGTATGAAATGTATTACGATCTTTGTAGAATTTTAAATAAAGATTGTGATCCATGTCTTCTTGACGTCTTTATATCAGCCGTTAGRTATATGGAAGGTGGGCCATCTAAAAAATGGTGGGAATTTACTGAAGAACGAAAAATTAAGTTAAGTGGTCTTTCATAGACCTTAACTAAGACATGATGCGGATCGGTTTTCTGCTACACTTCAAAACTATAGCTTTTGAAACGCTGTTACTAGAACAATACAGCCTCCACTTCAAATGAACTTAATCTATTCCAAAAATTTCACATTGATTTGATCTGCTCCTAGCTAAGATAACTTTATACTTAGCGAGGAGCCTATTATGACTAAAATCAACATCTTGAAAAACTATCCTAAAACCAAAATAATATTATTTACTATTCTTACTTTGATTATTTCATTAGTCATTTTTTTCTACTGGTTTAAAAGTATCTTACCTGTCAATTATAATCCTGAAGCCCTTAAAGGCAGTCAGCCTCAAGACCTTATTTATTTACAGCAAGGGGTAAAAGAGCAGCGTGGAAAAATATTAGCGGTGGTGACGAGCACCGATATTATGGGCTCTAGTGGTAAAAGTACTGGATATGAACTAACTGAATTAGCGCGCGCCTATTATGTTTTTAAAGCCAATGGTTTTGAAGTTGATGTCGCCAGCCCTAAAGGTGGCAAACCGCCAGTGGTGATTGATGCTGATGATATGGGCAAGTTTGATTATGCTTTTCTTAATGATGAGGTCGCTCAAAATAAAGTGGACAATAGTATCGCAATAGCTAATGTTGATAGCAGTCAATATGAGGCTGTTTATTTCGTTGGTGGAAAGGGCGCTATGTTTGATTTTCCGGAAAATCTTTCTATTAAATCCATAGTAAGTGAATATTATCAATCTGGCAAAGTAGTTGGTGCTGTTTGCCATGGTCCAGCAGCGTTGGTAAATGTCACTCTTGATGATGGTAGTCCGCTACTTGCTAATAAAACAGTGACTAGCTTCACTAATGATGAAGAGCTTTTATTAATTCCTAATGCTAAAGAAATATTTCCTTTTCTTCTTCAGAGCAAGCTTGAAGAACAAGGCGCAAAATTTGATGCTGGGCATATCTATTTAGAAAAAGTCATTCAAGATGGCAAGTTAGTGACCGGACAAAATCCTTGGTCGGTGTGGGCAGTTGCAGAATCTATGGTTGAACAACTGGGCTATACACCTATCGCTCGACAGATCACCGCAGAAGAAAATACCATTAGTATTTTAAATACTTATGAAGATAAAGGTTATCAACAAGCAAAAGCGCAAATAAAATCAATGCAGGCTAAACAAAAAGACTCTGTTCATAGAATATTGTTGGCAATGCACAGTATTGTTTCGGTGATGCAATTTGAATTTGGTAAGTCTTATGACTTATTAGGATTATTAGCGTCTGCTGATAATGATTAGTCATACATTTAATTAATCTTTCAGCAGACAAATAGTCATCCATCCAGGAAGTAAAATATTATGCGTTACGGTAAAATATTAATCATCATTTTTTCTATTATCAGTTTAACCGGATGTGGTTTTGCTAATATGCTTCGAATTAGAAATGCCAATGATGATATATCGCCATTTTGGAAAACTAATCAAACTCAAGCCGATTTAGTCACACATTATATTGGTGTAAAGCCCTACGTGGAAGTTTCAATTAATGSTATTGATGGCTTTAAGTTTTTAATTGATACGGGTGCTACATTTAGTATTTTGTTTGATAGCAGTAAAGTTAAAATGCTTAATTTAGAAAAGGGTTACTCTTTACCAATTCATGGTTGGGGTGACGAGGGCGCTACATCTGCCTACCAAACAAAGTCGAAAGAAATAAGTTTGAACGGTATTGATTTTGCAGATGTTACCTTTGCTTATATTCCCCTATCTGGTACCAAATATTTTCTAGATAAAGAAGAGCTTATTTATGACGGAGTAWTAGGGCAYGATATAYTRCATCAYTTTAGTTGGACKTTTGATAARCARCAAAATAAAATYAGTRTYAGYAMAGTACCTTATAAAGCTACACATGAAGAAAAAGGCAAAGAAACAACGATCCCTTTTGATGTTTTTTTAAGTAAACTTGGAATTGAAAGTGAAATAGATTTTGGTCAAGGACAAATTGTTAAGCAAGAATTAACTATAGATACTGGTAGCCGACACTATATAAAAGCTGATGTTGGTTATATACACAATGAAAATATGAAGTTGCCATCCACGCAAATCACCGCAGCCGATTTTGGTTTAAGCGGACAAACCATTCATCAACGAGTGACAGTTCCGAAAGTTCGTATGGGAGATTTAGAGTTTACCAATGTGAAAACTAATTTGATTGGTGATATAGATGGTGATGGAGATGATTGGTGGATAGTTGGTAGTGCGCTGTTAAGTCAATTTAAAACAGTGATTGATTATCACTCATCCAAATTGCATATCATTCCCTATGATGAATCTGTTAACAAAGGAGCCGCTTATAAAAGTTTATATAACCTGATCGGTTTAGAGTTAAGAAAACTGAAAAATGGTGACTTTATTGTTAGATATGTTCTTCCTCAAATGGCGAGTCATTCTATAGATATTAAAAAAGGCGATATAGTTACTAACATTGATGGTTTGTCAGCTAAAGATATTAGTTTAGAACAATGGTTAAAGAGCAGTGATCAACAAGGTAAACATCAAGTATGTCGAATGAGAAAAGTTGAGCGTTGTTTTGATGTTATGGCCACTGAGATCAAAGGTTATTCTGATTGATAGTATTAATATTCAACAGTAGTTTTAAATAATTAAATTGTTACTTTAGTAACTTAGCTTGAAAGAAAAACTGCATCTAATTGCACTTGATATATGATCGGTTGAACTATCAATAAATTGGTTTGCCTGAACAAATCTTTAGATGCGATTCAATGCATGTTTTAACGTTTTCGCACTTAATAAATCCTGTCTGTTTAATTCCGATAAGCGCGCTTTCTATTAGTATTAAGGCACCTGTTATTGACCTTATTCTTTGGCTCTAAGTGTCTCAATAATCTGACCAGTAGACTGTGATGAAATTTGGATTATGAATTCAGATGGTAGCGAATAGGCATTATTAAAAAACAATACTCGGCATAGAATTGTAATCATTCTAAAATCAGCTAGAAGTCAGCAGAACGTCATGTAATTTCATTCCAATTCACTTAAATTCCAAATAACTTGATTTACTTATGCTTGTATTTGCACTTGAACATAGGCTCCTGTTTATTTCACATGAGGATAAAATTATGAACATCAGTTTTAGATTTAAAAATTTAATCATCGCAACGGCCTTTATCGCAATGGTCGTCGTCGTTTTTCTCGTCCATGCATTGGCTGGATTAAGTGCGCGTCCAATAGTTTTTGCCGAGCCGCCAGCGTTTGTTGCCGCGTTTGTAGAACGTCACGCAGCTAAAATGGACCAATCAGATCCCTCGTCCTCACCGACGGAGCCTGAAATAGGTGGCGGACATCTTGACGAATCTGGTCTTCCCACATCTGAATTTGCGAAACTGACAGCGGATTTATCCGTTGAGGAAGCGTTAGTGTTCAACGTGATTCTGGACGGTGATTCGTCCGACGTGCTTCTGCGATTGTTTGCGCATCCTGAGAAATCGCAACGGGTGAAAGTAGCGATGGCTTTTGCCGCTGTGAATGCTAAGTTTTCTCATAATGAAGAGACTGGCTTCGCAGATAAAAGAAAACAGTTTTGGCTAGACGTTAAGGAACATCTTCCCGACATTCAAAATGCGCTTTCTGAAGCATTGATTACCTCTGCGGTAGAAGGAACAACGACTTATATTCCGTACACATTGGCTTGGATGCCGGGGCAGGGCCGTGAAACGGTCGAGTTGCTTGCATGGGCGGCCAAACACCATCCGGATTGGTGGGTGAGAAGATTCTCAGTCTATTTTGTGGTTAGATTTGGAGGGAACGAAGAACTTTCCGGTCCGCTCCTCCAAGACCGAATCGACGATCCAAATTACAAAGTACGCAAGGAAGTTCTGGAGCGGCGGTTTAGTCGATTTATAGGAGAATAGTGACGGAAGGAATAAAATTTAACCAACTAACTTGTAATGTGTCGTAGCTTAGATTTGATGTGACAACCTATAGATTACTTTGACCGTATTCTATGTTGCACAAGTACTCATTAAGCTAAAAGATTTTGAAGTTTGAAAGCTCATGAAAATTTCGTGGGCTTAATTCGTAATAAGCTTGCTATTCAGTGTTATTACACTTAAGTCTAGAAATTGCTGTGAGCTCAACTGGTCAACTCACAGCCAATAGCGGACATTTTATTTACTGAGATAACAATCTTAAAATTGATTGCGTGGCAACGATAGACCTGACCATACTTATTCTTGCTAATGTATGGCCTGTCTTAGAGAGTTTGCTCTGATAAACTTTTAATGTAGCTGTAACGCAATCCAATCAACTGTCAATTCTTCGAGTAAATCGAGAGGTAAGCTTCCATTACTTAGAATTTGATCATGAAAGGTTCGAATGTCGAAATGCTCACCTAACTTATCTTCAGCCATTTTTCTTAACTCGCGAATCTTAATCTCACCAATTTTGTAGGACAGAGCTTGAGCAGGCCAGGTGATATAACGATCGATTTCTGATGTTACTTCTGACAAACTCACACCCGTATTTTCTGCCATATAATCTATCGCTTGTTGTCTCGACCAACCTTTAGCATGCATTCCAGTATCGACTACTAATCGACAGGCACGCCATACTTCATAGGTGAGTCGTCCAAAGTTACTATAGGGATCTTGATAAAAACCCATCTCTTTTCCTAGTCTTTCGGAGTAAAGCCCCCATCCCTCGCCAAAAGCAGAGTGATAAAGTGTCTTCCTAAATTCTGCCATATCGACTTCTTGAGCTATAGCACTTTGGAAATGATGTCCAGGCTCAGCTTCATGAAAAGTTAAAGCTTCCAAAGTGTAAAGTGGTTCACGTCCTTCTTCCTTTGTTGTGACAAAGTAGGTGCCTGATGTCGTTCCTGAACCATCGGATGCAACATAATAACCTCCGGCATTAGATGGCTTAATATCAAAAGTGGTACGAGGCAGAACGGAAAACCATTTTGGTAGTTGGGCTGCCATCTTTCGAGTAATGTAACTGGCTTTTTCTATTAAATCCATTGCAGAATCAGTGTGGAAACGCTTATCTGTTCTTAAGAATTGAATAAAGTCATTGAAATCACCTTTGAACTTTAGATCGCTGATAATACTTTTCATTTCTTCACGTATACGGGCAACTTCTTTTATCCCAAGTTGATGGATCTCATCCGCAGACATCGAAGTAGTTGTATAGTACTCAATAAGATATTTATAATATTCATCGCCTTTTTTTAATTCACTGATACCAACCTTTGTACGGCATTGAGTCATATAGTCTTCAGTAAAGAATTGATAAAACTTTTTATAGGCCGGCAGAACCTTTTGTTTAATTAACACTGTTGCTTGTTTCTGATAGCTACTGCGCTGTTCTTTAGTTAATTTAGCCGGCATATTTAACATCGGCTTATAGAATACGCTTTCATTAATATCTGTCACCAGATGTTTACTGATACCTAAATGATAATTCTCGAAACTAGCACAATAATGGGTGTGTCCTTTCTTGATTGCTTCTCTTAAATTGCTGATGTGTTCATTATTATATCGAGGGAAATCTGCAAGACTTATTAAATAGTTGTCATAGTTCTTTTTACTGAGAAAGGACATGTTGTCAGGAGCCCCTGCAAAGTATCGATCAAAGCCTGAATAAAAGTTAAAAGGATAGAGATGATCCAATTGACCATAGCTCCTTGCTTCTGCTTGACGTTCGTAAACAAATATCTGATAAGTTATCTGCTCTTCTTTAGTGAGTTGCTTAAACTTTATCGCTTTTAATCTTTTTAACAGCGTTAGATTATAAGCTTCTCTTCGCTCTCTTGACGTTTGACTGAATGAGGGTAACTTACCATTCATTCTGAAAGTATCGGGATCCTTACGAAAAAAAACTTGCTCCTGTTGAGCATTTTTCCAGTGCTCAGATAAAAGTAAATTTAATTTTTTAGATGAATCACTAAGCTCTGACGCCGTTAATGAAGAAGTAACAAGAAGCATCACTGTCAGCAAAAGCGAATGAATTAGGTTAACAAATATTTTAAGCATAATCGGACTCTTATCAGTCAATTGTTTATTAAGGG
This sequence comes from Kangiella sp., assembly GCA_002733465.1. Taxonomy (GTDB): domain Bacteria; phylum Pseudomonadota; class Gammaproteobacteria; order Enterobacterales; family Kangiellaceae. The sequence goes on along the minus strand of NVVT01000007.1, from coordinate 11,929 downwards.
TATTGACAAGTTAAAAATTGTTATCAAACTATACTAGTTACTTTAGGTATTATCCAGTCACTACACTTTTCCAAGATGTAAAAGCGCTCTGTCTAAAACAGTGCAAGGTGTTTCTCCCAACTCAAGAAGCCTGATGGCTTCAAGTTTGAATTCTTTTGTAAATATCACCTTATTCGTCATAATTCACTCCATTTATTAGTATTGTCTACTAATTAGAGTGTCCGATAAAGTCGAGGAACATCAGAATAAGACTGTCTTAAAAATCAATCGGTTCAAGCCAGTCGTCACCTAAGAAAATAAAATTATCACATCTTCATCATCATCACATCGGACTCAATATTTTCCCATTGAGAAAAAACGAGACTCTGACATTCATTAACCGTATCAAAAGTAAATCTTGAACTATTAGACGTAGTCAAAAGCAACTGCTTTTTCTGAGAACTTAATTCAAACTGCCACAGCTCTGTCCCTTTATTATCGACTTCATAAATAATTCGATTATCACAAATTGAAAAATTATCACTTCGAATACTACCGGTTAAAATTTTAACTTCAGATCTAGAAGGTAAATCTAGCTGCCAGATTCCTTTCTCTCGATACTTGCTAAAGTAGATTATTCCATCGTTTCCGACTTTAACCCTATATCCACCAGCCTTGGTCAATTGTTTTAATTCTTTACCATCAAGCTGATAAGACCATAACTGCCAATCACCACTAGCATCCGATGAAAAATAAACCAGCTTACCATCATTTGAAAACTGAGGAAAACCTGATTTTTGATTTCCTAAATCAATTAACTGACTGGTATTTTTTTCCGTATTTAACCGATAAATGGTTTTGTCACTGTATGCCACTAACACCTGTTTATTATCTGGGTGCCAGCTGAACCCATCAATGCGACTGTCTTTGTTGAGAGAGTCCATCACACTCAAACTGTTTTTATCTTGTAACCAAAGCTGACTTGAACCATTCCTGTCTGATAGAAATAATAATCTATCACCGTCTTTAGAAAGCACAGGCATTTCATCCACACGGGATGAGCTAGCAGCCAGTTTGGTTGGCTTCTCGCCTTTAACTAACCCTTCTATAGAAACTTGCCACAAATCCACATCGGCAGTTTCAGTTGAATACACAATGGATGAACCACTGGCACTGAGTTCAGGTGAGTTAATGGAAGCGGGTGAATTAAAAATGGTTTGTACGCTGGCATCATTAATATCGATCAGTTTCAACATGCCGCCATTACGATTATCACTATAGAGCAAATGCTGTTCATCAGCCGTCCAGCTAATATTCCAGGCAAGAAAACCAAGTTCTAATAGCTTACGTTCTTTGCCCGTTTCTAAATCAAGAATATATACCTGATTATTACCCCAGTATTTATTTCTAAAAAATGCCAGATACTTTCCACTAGGTGATAAAGCTAATTCATTATCACCATAATAATTATCTAAACCAGTCGTGATTTTTTCAACACGGTTAGTCGCCAAAATTAGCTTATGAATTTGATAAGGTACTTCCGCTGACGCTCTATCAGTAAAATAAAGAGATTGAGCATCTTTTGACCAGACCACATTACTGTAATGATCAAATGCGCCACACTTGTAAACTTTAGTTTCTTTTAATGGCTGCCCGTTTGTGTCTAAATCTAACAACATCAATGAACAATCATTAAGAGTCTTTCGGGTAAAAACGATTTGTCTTTTATCAGGTGAAAAAGTCGGTGCACGATCATCTTTTTTAGAGTGGGTTAATTGTGTGATGTTTTGATTATCTAAATTTTTTAAAAAGAGATTATATTGCTCTTTTATACTTTTACGGTGACGGTAAATTAACCATTTATCGTCAAATGACAAATTAGCATCAAACTCAAAACCTTGCTCACTCGTTAACTGAAAAAACTGTGGTTGGTTAATGGTTAGGCTTGGAGGTGGCTGGTTTGTTTTTGAAACCCAATTATAAATTAACACCAAGGTCACCAAAATTCCCACAATTAAAAAAATCAGCTCACGATTCATTCCTTTAGATTTTGATTTTTTCGGTTCATCTTTTTTAGATATGGAGGTCACTTCTGCAATGAGTCGATAACCTTTTTTAGCCACCGTTTGAATATAAGTAGGCGCTTCTGAATTATCACCTAATGCCTTTCTGAGTAAGCCAACTACTCGGCTCACAGCGCCATCAGACACATGCGACTGCCACAAGTTATCCATTAACTCCTGACGAGTGATCACTTGATTAGGATGCGAAGCTAGATAATAAAGCACTTCCATTACCTTTGGTTCAATCGGAATGCTCGATTTGCCATGCTCTGATGTCTGACAAACTAATGTGTTAAGACTTCTGTTGGCTACAAACTCACCAATCTGAAAATCATTTGATAATTCTGGATTTGAATCTGATAACACTCAGCTTTCCTTTTTTTGCTCCTCTCTCTCCCATAGGGAGTGGGTAGGGGAGAGGGAGATGTTTTTAATGACTAATTCTTTAGAGCGCCATAATGCCACAATTCTCTAACATTTGGAAAACCTAACTTCAGCCTCTCCAGACGCTAACTCTTTGAAATTTAACAACATCAACAAAACATCAATTAAACATCTAAGCTAAATCGTGCTCAAAGCATTGTTGCTAAAACAAAAAACCTCTACAAATGCAAACAACTTATTACTCGGCGTGAGAAACCTATGGATCGACAAGTCAATCAATCACATTTATTTTCTACAAAAAACAAAAAACGACTAAAGATTATTTCAGCTAGTCTGCTAATAGTGTCGTGCATTAGTTATTTTTCAAGCAACACGTCTGGTACTAGCTTAACGATTGACCCAGTCAAGCTAGTATTCAGTGATGCTAGACAAGGCGATTTTCAAGAATTTCTTCCTTTAAGAGGCACCGTTCTACCACAAAGAGTCATTTATCTGGATGCTATTGATGGCGGTCGAGTGGAGCAGGTATTTGTGGAAGAAGGTGAAATGATTCAGGCTGGCGACAAAATACTTGAGCTGAGTAATACCAGCTTACAGCTCAATGTTTTAGCCAGAGAAGCCGATGTTTCTGAGCAAATCAATAACCTCCGTAATACTCGACTGGCAATGAAACAGAGTCGCCTGGAAAAAAAAACCACGCTGCTCGACATTGAATACCGTATTAAAGTTTTACTGCGAAGAAAGGCTAAAACCGAAATATTATCATCTAAACAGTTAGTTGCCAAAGATTCGCTTCACCAGATAATCGATGAGCTTGACTATCAACAGCGTCGTTTAGCACTGATGGAAGAAAGCCTACAGCAAGAACGAGAATTTCATAAGGTACAACTTAAACAACTTGAGTCCAATGTTAAAGCTTTGCAAAGCAACTTGAAAATATCTCGTAAGAGTCTGGATAACTTAACATTATTAGCGCCTTTTAGTGGGCAGCTCACATTCTTAAACGCTGAAATTGGCGAATCCATGAGTGAAGGTAAAAGGTTAGGACAAATTGATGTTCTGGACAATTTTAAAGTGCTCACACAGGTCGATGAATTCTATATCAATCGTGTTACCAAGGGGCAAATTGGTCGCTTTACTTTAAATGGAACAGAGCATGAACTTGCTATATTTAAGATCTATCCCGGGGTCACTAACGGTCAATTTGAAGTTGAGTGGCGATTCAAGTTACTCCCTCCTAATAACATTCGTCGCGGTCAAAGTTTACAAATAAAACTAGAGATGAGTGATAGCCAACAATCGATGGTGGTTGATCAGGGCGGTTTCTATCAGGATACGGGGGGCAACTGGGTCTTTGTATTAGATCCTAATGGTCAGGGTGCTTCTAAGCGATTAGTCAAATTAGGCAAACGCAATAACCAATTAATTCAGGTGTTGTCAGGGTTAAAAATCGGCGAAAGAATTATCGCCTCTAGTTATGGCGAATTCAGCAACATGGATCGACTCAAGTTCAGCGCTGAGTAACGGCAAAACGGTTAACGATAAAGATCAGGAACCGTGGAACCGTCACTCAAATACACTTTCAATTTATAAAATTCAGGAAACAATAAATGCTTAATTTTAAGGCTCTAAGTAAATTTTATCTCACAGAAGATATCGAAACTGTCGCTATTGATCAGATGGATGTAACGATCAATAAAGGTGAGTTTGTATCGGTGATGGGACCTTCTGGATGCGGTAAATCTAGCTTTTTAAATATTGTTGGTATGTTAGATAACGCCAGTAGCGGCAGCTATCGTTTTATGGACACCGAAGTGTCAACGCTGAATGAAAGAGGTTTGGCTGATATCCGTAAAAAGCACCTGGGATTTATTTTTCAAAGTTTTAACTTAATTGATGAGTTATCGGTTTGGGACAATATTGAGTTGCCTTTGATCTATCAGAAAATCGCGCCCGCCGAGCGTAAAGTAAAAGTGCAAGCGGTATTAGAAAAATTTGATATTAGCCATAGAGCTCAGCATTTACCGAAACAGCTCTCTGGCGGTCAGCAGCAAAGAGTCGCCGTTGCCAGAGCACTGGTTTCCGAGCCTGAACTTATTTTGGCGGATGAACCCACTGGTAATCTAGACTCAAAAAATGGCCATGACGTGATGCAGCTTTTACAACAGCTAAATGCTGAGGGCGCCACTATTATCATGGTCACCCACTCACAAGCTCACGCAGAATATGGCAGTCGCCTAATTAATATGCTGGATGGCAAGATAGTGTCAGATCAGAGCATTGCGGATCAAAAGCTAAAAGTTCAAATGCTAAAAAAGGAACAGACAGCCGATGTTTTATAATTATCTCACAACCGCTTTTAGCCACTTTTTTAATCAGCCTTTAAACAGCTTTATTAATCTGTTGGGCTTGTCGTCCGGATTTACCTGTTTCATATTAATCACCTTATATATTAATCATGAAACCAGTTACAACCAACAGTTTATCAATGCCAAATCCATTTATCGGCTTGATTATGTTAAAGAGGGAGATAAGCTCGCCTCATCACCTTACAGAATGGTTGAAACACTCAAGGCGTTATATCCACAAATTGAGCAATATGTACGCCTTGTTCGCTCTCAACAAACACTAAAACTAGACGATAACGCCTTTAATGAAACGTTGTATTTCTCCGACGATAATTATTTTACAATGTTCGACTTTAAATTACTGGCTGGCGATAGACTGTCCGCCCTGTCGCAACCATCTAACATTGTATTAAGTGAAGAAAAGGCGATTAAATATTTTGGTTTTACAAAAGATTACACACTGCTACTGGGGAAAATAATCACCATTAGAGGTAATGATTTTAATGTCTCCGCTATTATTAAAGATGACTTGTTACCTGATACCTTGCCGTTAGGCATCATTATTTCCAACAAAGCCATGCTTACTATTGACCCAGGCTTTGCTGATTTCTATTTGACCACCTGGTTCGGCACTTCTGCTCGTACTTATATCCAGCTAAAAGATAATACTGATCTTAAAAACTTCACTAAAACGGTCAGTGAGTATGTCGATAAAAGAGGAAAGTCACAGTCGCCAAACAGGCAATATGGGGTATTGCCTCGCCCTCTACTGGACATTCATTTACATTCAGACAGTCGTAACACATTAGTTCCCAACGGTAGTTTTGAAGCGGTAGTATCGTTTGCCGCAATTGCCTTTTTCATTCTACTTTTGGCCTGTATTAATTTTACTAATTTATCGACCGCACAGGCCAGCCAACGCTCAAAAGAAGTCGGTGTGAGAAAATCTCTCGGCGCAGTTAAAAGCCAACTTGTGGCTCAGTTTATTGGTGAGTCGGTTATTATCAGTCTAATGGCTTTTTTAATATCAATTGCGCTAGTGATGTATTTTTTGCCCTTTTTTAGCGAGCTGATTAATATAACGCTTTCCTTAGGATTTTCTGATATTCACCTACTTTTTAAATTAATGTTGGTGGCGCTCGGTGTCGGTATTTTATCTGGGTGTTATCCCGCATTTTTCTTATCGTCCTTTAAACCGGCGCTAGTTCTAAAAGGAAATCTGACGAGTGGAAAGTTCGCTGTACTTTTACGTCAAGGCTTGGTGATTGTTCAGTTTGCTATAGCGTCCATTTTAATAATTGCAACCGTGGTCGTGTATCAACAAACCCAGTTTGCTAAAAATGTGAAGCTTGGTTATGAACGTGATAATTTAGTTGAAATTAGAAATGTCGAAGATAAATTTGAGACGTTTAGAAATCGGCTTTTAACCCATCCCGATATTGAAACAGTGGTTCAATCTCATGTACTACTAACTGAAAGTCCGAGAAGTCCTACCATCGGCCGACTAGCAGGCCAGAATAACCAATCAACTAGTATTGGTATGCTGAATAATTTCGTCGGTTATGATTTCTTTAAGACCTATAGTATTAAGTTGATTTCCGGGCGATTATTTAGTCGTGATTTTCTGCAAGATAAATATTTTGAAGATAGAGTTAATCCGCCAAACTCGCGCGGAAAAATTATCGTCAATATGGAATTAGTTAAACAACTTGGCAAAGACCCTCAATCAATGATTGGTCAAATTATATCATTTGGTGCTATTGACGCTCCAGAAAAGCTAGAGGTTATCGGTGTGGTTGAGAGTAGCTTCTATGAGTCTATTCGCACCCCCGTTAAACCAGTGGTTTATTACCTGTTTGGTAGGCAACTGCCCAGAACAACCATCAAAATAAAACAGGGTCCAGTGAGTAGCGCATTAAACCATATTGACAAAAGTTGGAGAGAGGTTGTGCCAGGTGTGCCGATCAGCCGCTCTTTTTTGGATGATAATTATAATTCGCTTTATCAGGCAGAAGAAAAGCAATCGATGATGCTCAGTCTTTTTTCAATACTGGCCATTATTATTACTTGTCTTGGCTTATTTTGTCTTGCCTCATTTGCAACCCAAAGGCGGATCAAGGAAGTGGGTATACGAAAAGTCCTTGGTGCGAGCAGCCTGCAAATTAGTTGGTTGCTCACTAAAGAGTTTACTAATCTTGTGGTCATTTCAAATCTTATCGCCTGGCCTCTGGCCTATTACCTTATGCAGAACTGGTTAAATGGTTTTGCTTATCGTATTGAATTAAACCTGTTGGTATTTTTAGCTAGCGCTTTGTTAATCATCATTATTGCCTGGCTAACTGTTGGTGGCCTGACACTTAACGCTGCCAACAATAAACCAATTAATGCACTTCGAAGTGAATGACCATTTTTATATTGAATAATATTCGACATTATTTAAATCAATAAGTTAGTGACAGAAAATACGCTAACTTATTGTACCAAGGGGAGCGCTCAGGTTCTGATCCACTTGGTACTAAAATGCTCAGCTAAAAATCGAATGAAACCTGCCACTTACATTTCAGGACAATAATTCTGTCAATAATCAATTGAAAATCGATTAGGGACAATCCAATATTCTCGAATTAAGTAGGTATTCTCGGAACTTGTTTTGAGAAAGATATGATCCTGAAATAATCATCAATGATATTAACACTTACCTTGATAACTAATATGCATGCTCCAACAGTTAGGGGTACATCTACCAGTTTAAATATGCAATGTAACTATCATTAATGGGATTATTCTATGCAAGAATAATCCAACACAGAAACTCTAAACATTTACTTCATTCATCGCTTTGCTTATACTCTTAAAATTGATTATCAGTTATCCTTTACTCCATCGTATAAATCATGAAACTTAGTTTTAAAAACTTCCAATTTGACATTGAACTACAGATCTTAGTAAAAGATGGAAGTATTTTTCCGTTGAATGAAAAACCTGCCAAGTTATTGACTTTGTTATTATCTCAACCAGATAAAATCCATCATAAATCTGATATTTTAGATGCTGTATGGCCTAATCGCACAATTTCTGAGCAAGTTGTTTTTCAAAATATAAGCTATCTTCGGGCGTTATTTGGTGAGGATGTAATCAAAACATTTVCKAHAAAAGGCTACCAGTGGCAATTGCCTCTGGTTGAGGTTTCTGAACAAAAGAGAGATCCGACTGAAACTCTTTGGTCTAAAAAACAACTTTTACTTTTTGTTTGCATATTTTTAGTACTCAGTATTAGCTTAACTCGAATATTTTGGTTTAATCCCTCTCAACAAGGCTCTCAAATACATATTATTCTGTTAGCGGAGGAACAAAAAACTCATCAGACTATAGATATAAACGAAGCTATTTCTAATGTTGAAATGTTTAACGTTCAAGTTTCTGATTTTAAAATGAATAAACAACGTTTATTTGATTCACCTTTTCGAACTTGGCAGAAAGTTAATGAGTTTGAGGAGCAGTTATTGTTGAGTTATAAGGTGTACTCTTGGGACGATCAAGGTAAAAGTGAAATGGCATTACGTTTTTACTTACAAGGTAAATATAGAGGTTGGCAAGGGTATATCATTGGGAAAACGCATCAGTCCCTGAGTAATCAACTCATTCAACTATTAGAGTCTCTTCAACCGACGGATTATTTTTCTTTAAAATCTAGCAGTGCAGCGTTGGCTCAATTAACTTTGTTAATCAATGCTCAGCAAAATAATCTATTGTTCAAGCAGAAATTAATTCAAATACATACTGAGCTTGGAAGTTTTGATCTGGCAAATGCGTTAGTAGACAACGAGCTTAAAAAGTCTCAGCATAAACTGAACTTTGCTTTGTTGCATTTACTTAAAGTCGATATTGCAATAAAAAACTCTGATTGGAAAAAGGCAAAACAAGCAATTGGAAAAGCCCAGGTTGTGTTTTATGATTTGAAACTGGAGAATTTAGAATCTAAGACGCTCATACACGCATCATTGATTGATTTTGTTAATGGGGATTATCGTCAGAGTCGACAAAAATTAAATACTGCCGCCAATAAAGCTAGAATGGCAAAAGAACCACTACAAGAAGTTATGGCTCATCTAACACAATCATTTTTTGCATCGAAAATTAAGCTGACGGAATTAATGCATTCACATTTTGACTTAGCCAAACAGTTAATTGAATTACACCAATTAAATGATGAACATCAAATATCCGTTCTCAGTAATTTAGCCTGGACCACGGATTCAATTTCTGAGAGGGTAGTCCATAATCAAAAAATTCTCTCGGCTCCTTTTTCACAGCTTTATAAATACAACTTTTATAATGCTGCAGAATTCATTAGAAAGGAATTAATCAAACAAAAAAAATTCCAACAAGTTCTAGACAGTATTAAACCATGGCAGCGATTTTCATTTGCCAATTTAACTCGAGCGCAAGTTAGGTTTGCAAAAAAACAGTGGTTACYTGCMRMTRAAMKYKMMWKNTGAAWMWKAKRSYSMTGCASRTRWKKYWSAGKWMRACGWTGATTCGCTGGACGCCGCAATTTTATTAATTCAGCATAAAGCACAATTATCTGAAAGTTTTAATGCTGACGAGTACATTAACTATATTTCAGAAAACGTCACTAAACGTTGGGGACGAATAAACAAAGAACTATTGGATCAATTGGGTTATTGGTAATCATCTAAGTTTTTAGAATACAAAATATACGCCACCCATGCATCTTGAAGTAGAATGGGTATATATTTTGTATATTAGAATAAGTATATGACGCAGTTTTAGTTTTCAAAATGGTTTCTGACGATTAGTTTTCTTCACTAAACTCAAGCCAATCCATTGACCAGTAATCAAAACCTTCACGCACCACGCTTACCTGTAATGTGTGTGTCCCTTTTTCTAAAAATACTTTATAGCGGTTTGAGGTTTTGTCATCCACTTTAGGGTCATAACTTATTTTGGCCAACAAAGTATTATTTTGCCAAAGACTAAAGAATACACCTGTTTGCCTTGATTTTGCTCTGTAATTTAATCTGTACCAAGCCGACTTTTGCACTTTAACTTTAAACGTCGCGGTTACCAAAGGGTGCTGCCCACGGCCATTTAACTTTAACAAATAATATGCCTCAGGTTTATCGTCTTTAGCCTTTATATGTCTTAGGTGTACATTTTCCAATGCGATAGCATCTTGCACATTAATTTTCCCAGGAATATTGAGCGTTTTAGGCTCTAAGAATGCGGCAGCCAAACTCGGCAAGCTGGTGAAATTATCCGTTACCGTTACCACTCTAAAGCTACCACCGGCACTTGGTAAGGTCACCTCAATTGAGCTACGAGTAGCGTCTAAGGTATGCACCTCTTCGTAATGTCGTTTAAAAAACTGACCTTGTTTATGCGTATGAGGTGAATTCGATTGATAGATTTCATAACCTGTCACATCAGCGTCTTTATTCCGTTGCCAGCTAAGCTTAAAGATATTGTCTTTTACTTGAACTAACTGAATATATTTTGGTGCTGCAGGTAACTTTGGGCGTGTTGCTAATCGCGTTGCCTGTGCTTGTTTTAATGCCGTTTCAAATTTAGCGGTGGAGAGTTCAGTTTTTGCATGATGACCATCAGTGGCCAAACGAAAGCCCGACAAAGCCCATGAACTTGAATCTTCACGTTTCACGCGATTTCGGCCTGCATGAGGATTTGGCGGGTTATGCCATGAACTTCCTCTAAGAGCGATATTTTCACACTGGCTTGAATCCAGCTCTTCTTTTGTGTGTTCTTGATAACCAGGGTAAAAACAAGATGCTGTGTATTGCAACACATTACCCACCATATCAAACAGCCCAAAAGGGTTAGGGCGATATAGACCCACTATCGAATTATAAGCTTCACCGTCGTCACAATTAACATGGCCAATAAAGCCGACATAACTCGCACCGTATTGTTTAGATGCAAAATATTCCCCACTGTGATCGGCAAAGTTTCCGTACAAGCAAGCCTGAGTTGAATCGATATCATCTCCCCAGAAATAACGGCTGGTCGTGTTGGCTTTTACCGCATACTCCCACTCTTGTTCATTAGGTAAGCGATAATGTGTCCCCGTTTTATCACTTAACCATTTAGCATAGGCATTGACACTTTGCCAGCTCACACAAGTTACCGGCTGATAGTCATTAGTTTGAAACCGATGTTTGTCCCAGCTAGAAGTACTGATTTTGTCTGTTGGGGCAAACCATCTTTCATTCATATAATCATTACAGCTGGTATCCGGAATATACCCGGTATCCAGTGCGAACTTTTTAAACTCTGCCACTGTGACATGGTATTTTGCCATTTGAAACGCAGCAACAGTGACCCTATGAATTGGCTTTGCCGTTGAGCTTCCGCTTTCTGTGCCCATCATAAAATCACCTGCGGGAATATTGACCATTGGCGGAGCAATATATTGACTCGGCACATGCTCATCTGCCCATGCCGCTGAAATTGTACTAATACTGAATAGAAGCGCTTTTAGATATTTTTTTGAGGATATAGAATAAAATTTATGATTGAACATTAGTAAGCCTCTTATTAATTTCGGCGATCATAATAGGTTGCTGTTTATACGTCCTAAAATACGTCTATTTTATTTCTAAAATAAAAATAAGCATATTTAACAGTTAGTTAGAGAGTTGGTTTTTATAAATCAACGGCTTCACTTTATTTTATTTTAGAGTTGCTTAATTTCTTGAACCTGCCTAGCTAGTTCCTAAAGAAAAAAGGCATCTGATTTTATTTGATATATGATCGGTACCCATTAAATAGGTTTTCTGACTGCAAAAATACTTTAAATTAGCAGGTTTTGACATTTTCCCTCTTACGGGTAAAGTTTTACATCAGCAAGAAATTATAAAAATTCGCCCTAAGGCCCAACAACTTTTAGTAATGTTAATTGAGGCCAATGGAGCGGTGGTTGATAAACGGACCATTTTAAGCCAGGTTTGGGATGGCGTGTTGATTGATGATCAAGTAATCTTTCAATCAATTAAAGAACTTATGAAAGTGGACTTCATAGGGTCTACCATTGAAATTAGTAGTTGCTAGACCGGTATTATACTACACTAAGAATTGACAAGAGTGTGGCTGTGGGGGTCCGTTATCGCAAGATTAACT
>NVVT01000022.1 GCA_002733465.1 Kangiella sp. | reverse complement strand
GTGGTATATTTAGTTTTAACTTTCTTGCTCATTTATGACTCCTTAATTTCATTTATATTTTATATGAAATTAAGTGTCCTGTTTAGTGTAGCCAGATCAAGATTCTCATCTTAATAATACAAATCCGTATCCCGATTAATTAACCGCTCATTGATAATGAATATTCAAATAAAAACCATTTTCATCTTGTTAGGAACGACATCGACTCTGCTCATAGTGCTGTTTTTCTGGGCATTTATAGATTTAGCTAATGAAAGTAGAGAGCTAGAATCTATTGAACACAATCGCTTCTTAATGTTTGAGAAGTCAGGAGAGTTAAGACAAAGTTCAGATGAGCTGACTAAATTTGCACGTATTTATGTCATTACCGGCGATAAAAAATATAAAGATTTTTACTTCAATGTTTTAGATATTCGTAACGGCAAAGTTAAAAGACCAAAAGACTATTCATTGCTCTATTGGAATTTACCGGAATCAGAAAGGATAAATCACCCTCTAGGCGATCCTTCATCGTTGAAGTCAGAAATGAGCAAACTACCTTTTTTACCTTTTGAATTCGATAAGTTAGACGATGCAGAGCGTAACTCAAATCAACTAGTTCAGTTAGAAGTTGAAGCATTTAATACGCTAATTGGATTGTATAAAGATTCAAGCGGGCGCTATACAATTAGAGGTAATTCAAATAAAGCCTTAGCCATTGAGCTCTTGCACTCCAAGCAATACCAAGTAGCAAAGAATAAAATATTAGCTCCTATTGATGAATTTCAACACTCATTATCAAACCGAACAAACAAAGCCAACGCTGAAAAAATACAACTAATCACTAATATTTTTATCCGAATATATATTATTTTAGGATTCGCATTAACCGTCATGATATTGACATTTATCAGCCTTACTAAAAGAGTTTTTTCACCAATAGAATATCTTACAAAAGTTATAACATCATTTAAGGAAGGCAATAAACTAACAAAGAAAAAAATATTTTATCACGATGAAATTGGAACGATGATAGAAAGTTTTTTTGATATGAAACAGGAAATTGATGAAGATTTAAAACGACTTGAATTTGCATTAAGCGCTGGTCATCAAGGATGGTACGAGCTTAATCCTCAAACCGGAAAATTCATCGTTAGTGAGGAGTATGCAAAACTCATTGGTTTTACTTTAGAAGAAATAGGCTCAGATACAAAAGATTGGCAAAGTCATATTCATACTTCAGACAAGGCCGGTGTTGAACTTGTGCTCAAGAAGTTTTATACCGCTAAAGAACCTGTTGAATTTACGTACCGACGTTTACACAGAAATGGAACTTGGGTTTGGTTACATACAGTAGGTCAAGCGGTGCAATGGGATGTTAATGATAAACCCATTAAAATAGTTGGTGTACATACCGATATTACCCAATCAAAGCTCCACGAGTTTCGCGAGAACATGCGTAACCAGGTATTAGAATTATTAATAAAAGATGAACCACTTAATTCCATTTTAACCTCGGTTCTTAATGCCGTTGAAAATGGTAATCCGGATATGATTTGTAGTATTTTATTATCCGACAAGGAAAAAACTCATCTTTTCACAGGTGTTGCTCCCTTACTACCTGATTTTTACAATAATGCCATTGACGGAATTACGATAGGAGATGGGATTGGTAGCTGTGGAACCTCGGCTTTTCGAAAAACGCGAGTTATAGTTGAAGATATTCAGTCCCATCCTTATTGGAAGGAATTCAAAGAACTAGCAAAGCAGGCTAATTTAGCGGCATGTTGGTCTCAACCTATTATTGGAACAAATAACTCATTGCTAGGAACCTTCGCGATATATCACCGGCATATAAGTAGTCCATCTGAAGAAGAATTGAAATTAATCGAATTCATTGCGCATTTGGCAGCTATTGCAATAGAGAAAAGTCAAATTAACAAAGAAAGAAGTTTATCGGATAGGTTATTTAGCGATACCCATGAAGGAATTATTATAACAGACGAACATGGAATTATGGTTAACGTTAATCCTGCCTGTTGTAATATATCAGGTTATTCGCGTGAAGAGCTTATTGGAAAAAGTCCGAGTATTCTAAGTTCTGGTAAACAATCACCTGATTTTTATAGAGATATGTGGAAATCTTTAAAAGAAAATGCCTACTGGCAAGGAGAAATATGGAACCGTAATAAAAATGGTGAGATTTATGCAGAATTGATTTCCATTTCTGAACTAAAAAATGATACCGATAATACCATCAATTACGTTGGCCTATTTACAGATATAACCAAATCGAAAAAACAGCAAGAAAAACTCAATTTACTCGCGCACTATGATGAACTAACCCAACTACCTAATAGAACACTATTCAATGATAAATTTCATCTCGCAATAAAACACAGTATAAAAAGACAAAATCAATTAGCAATTTGTTTTCTAGATCTAGATAATTTCAAACCGATTAATGATACTTTTGGCCACGCTGTTGGTGATTTATTATTAGTGGAGGTCGCAAAACGAATTACTTTAAATATCCGTGAAGAGGATACAGTTTCTCGTCAAGGTGGTGACGAATTTGCACTACTATTAGGTGATATTTACAACTATTCACAGTGCGAAATAATTCTACAACAAATACATAATGCACTTGCTGAACCCTTTGTAATAAATGGACAAAGACATGACATAAGCGCATCTACAGGTATTACTATTTATCCAAACGATAAGAGCGAACCTGACACACTCATACGTCATGCGGATCAAGCGATGTATCATGCAAAACTTGCGGGGAAAAATAGGTATCATTTATTTAGTACCGAGCAAGATCAACTTGCGATGACCCAACATACTAGGCTAGGTGAAATTAGAGAAGCGCTCTACGCAGATCAATTTGAACTTTATTATCAGCCTAAAATTAATATGAAAACAGGGGCCGTTTTTGGGGCCGAAGCATTAATTAGATGGATTCATCCTGATAAAGGCCTCATACCACCTCTGGATTTTCTGCCAATAATAGAAGAAACGCCGTTAGAAATTGAAATTGGCGACTGGGTTATTAAACAAGCCCTTTCACAATTATCCAATTGGAAATTATTAGATATTGAACTCGAAGTTAGCGTAAATATTTCTTCAAATCATCTGCTGTCAAAAAACTTCATTAGCAAGTTGGAGAAATCTCTATCAAATTATGAAAACGTAGATAGCTCTGATTTACAACTCGAGATCCTAGAAAGTAGCGCATTAAGTGATTTGAAAATGATTGGTCAAATCATCAAAAAATGTCGAAAACAAGTCGGCGTAAATGTTGCTCTTGATGATTTTGGCACCGGCTATTCATCGTTGACTCATTTAAGAAATTTGTCGGCCAATACGATAAAAATCGATCAAACATTTGTAAGAGACATGTTAGAAGATCCAAGTGACTATGCCATTATTGATGGGATCATTGGTTTAGCCCGATCATTTGATCGTAAGATAATTGCCGAAGGTGTCGAGACTACAGAACAAGGATTAATGTTGATATTAATGGGATGTGAAGAGGCGCAAGGATATGGAATAGCCAAACCAATGCCTGCGGTTAAAATATCTGAATGGCTCACAGAGTATCAATCGAATAGTCAGTGGATAGCGTATGGAAATAGAAACCTAACTCTACAGGAAAGTAAAATTGAAATTTTCAAGTTAGCCTTTGCCCAATGGAAACAGCAGTTTCTATCTAATATACAATCATCGCCTGATGGTGCTAAAAGCTGGCCGATTACAGATAAAACAAAATGCCCTTGTGGTACGTGGATAAAAAGAGCAAAACAAGAACAGCTTTTTGATAACTCGTGGTTAGAAACCATCAATCAAGCTCACGATGCATTACACCGAATTGCTGATGATTTAATATTTAAATATAACGATGGCGATATCTATTACGCAAAGAAAAATTTACCGTTACTCCAATCTTCATTTGAAGAAACGGATCGTTTAGTTACAAGCTTCAAATCTAGATAATTCAGTTTTTAAATCATTCATAAACTGAATTAAAGTAGCTCTTCTTTTTATATCTATTTAACTATTTCGCAAAATCACTGATAGCGTTTGTCTACCATCTCAGATTTAAGCATTCTACTCATCTCGAAAAATATTCTCAATCAACATTTAAGATAACCGAGAAGCCCTAAATGCCAAAGGTAGACTCGGGTCAAATGTTTTGAATTGCATTAATTATCTGCCTAGAAACCGCAAAATGATTTGCAAAATCAACTTGTGTCCGATCTCTTTCAGCACGAAGTACCTTCATTTTGTTTTTCATTTGAATCGTATCCTTCCAATAACTACTCCTACGATGTATGCTAAAGACAATATTACAATCAAATAAACCGTGCTTAATTCTAGAATGTTAACGGAATTTCACAATACCGAATGGTTAGAAAAATAACAATGGTTGCAGCTACCAATATAGCTAAAACATCAAACTGGATTTTACGCTCTAACTCATGAGCTTCAGCGACAAAAATCTTAAACTCTATGAGCATACTAGGACCCGTAACGGTGTGAATTACGGTTCTAGCTATTGTTATCCAATTAGCTAAATATCGCTTAAAACCTGAGAAGTATCCCAAAGTAACAGCCCAAGCTAGTGATATTGACGTTAAACGCCGAACATATGAATCATTCAAACTCTGAACCCACTAGACCAAGCCAAGTACATCCTATAAGCTACTCAATAATATTTTGTGTTTTTCTAAATACCAAAAGCTAACAAAGAGAGTGTTTCTGTGAAAAAAATATTTAAATGGTTCTCAATATTATTGCTACTTTTGGCATCAATTTATATCTTCAATACTCAACCTCCATCAATTAATCACCAATCGATAATCGATGCTGCAAATAAATATAAAGCACGAATAATAAGAGATGATTTTGGCGTACCTCATATTTATGGTAAGCGTGATAGGGATGTCGCATATGGACTAGCTTATGCCCATGCGACAGACGATTTTAGTACGCTTCAAGAAATACTATTAGCCGTTCGCGGTAATTTATCATCTAAAAATGGCATGAAGGCAGGTATTACCGATTACCTGGTTCAATGGATGGGCGTTTGGGAGCTGGTTAATGAACGCTATGAAAGAGATATTCCGTTGGAAACCAGAGAAGTAGCTGAGGCTTATGCCGCAGGGATCAATAGTTATGCGATTGAACACACTGACGAAGTTGATCCTTGGTTGTTACCCGTTAGAGGTAAAGATGTGGTGGCTGGTTTCGTTTTTAAAACACCGCTATTTTATGGTTTTGATAAAGCCCTTGCAGCTCTAGCAGARGGAAAGTTAGGCAAAGGACTCGAHCTACAAASCAGTGTACAGWTCAGCGATDAACTTCAGCCTCAATTDGGTAGTCAAGGAATAGCGATTAACCGCTCTAGAAGCACGGATCAATCGGTTCGATTGTTAGTGAATTCACACCAACCCTTAACCGGGCCAGTCGCTTGGTATGAGGCTAGATTAAAATCAAATGAAGGTCTCGATATCGTCGGAGGAACTTTCCCAGGCGCTCCGTTCATATTAAACGGTTCCGGCCCTTCTCTTGGATGGTCTAGCACTGTGAACAAACCTGATCTGGTGGACATATATCAATTAACGATTAATCCAGATAATGACAATCAATATTGGATGGATGGTCAATGGCACAAATTGATTGAAACAGAAGCTTCAATTAGAGTGAAAATATTTGGCCCTATTTATTGGACCGCCCATGAACCTATTTATCATTCTGCGCATGGTCCAGTGATGAAATTTGAACATGGTACATTTGCAATCCGTTGGGCGGGTATGGATGAAGTTAGACAGGCTAGTTTTTTTCATAAAATAAATACAGCGAAAAATATTAGCGATTTTAAAGAGGCTTTAGCATTGGATGCTATGCCTAGTATTAATTATGTTTATGCGGATAATAATGGAAATATTGCGCACTTTTATAACGCAATGATTCCAAATAGAAGCTCCATGACTCACGATAAAAACACCGGCTTGCCTATTGATTGGCAATCCATTATACCCGGTGATAATTCAGCGTTAATTTGGAATGATTATGTAAAAGCAGATGACTTACCTCGTACCATTAATCCGACATCCGGCGCTTTATTTAACGCTAATAATACGCCTTTTATTTCGACCGATGGCGAAGGTGCTCCAAAGGAAGAAGATTTTCCTCAATGGATGGGAGTCGAAAAACAAATGACAAATCGCGCCTACCAAATTGTTCAACTGTTGAATGAAAACCCAGAAATAGACACAGCCAAACTTCATCAAATTAAAATGAATCTCAATTATAATTCTCAGTATGCGCCAATCATTGCGTTGAATAAATTTCTTGAAAATGGATTGCCATCTGAATTGAAACAAACTGAGCGTTACCAAAAAGCATTTGAACATTTAAAAAAATGGGATCTAAACACCAATAAAAATAATATCCATGCAGCCTTAGGTGTCATGACAATTACACCAACGATTCATCATCAAATGTTTAAGACTGAAAATGAAACAATAGCCGAAAGTTTCAAATTTTCCGTTGATTCATTGCATCAGTTTTATGGAAAAGTTGATGTACCTTGGGGTGAAATTAGTCGATTGGTTAGGGGAGACAAAAGTTGGCCTATGAGTGGTGGGCCCGATATATTACGCGCCGTTTATGGTTGGCCTCTATCCGATGAAGGAAAAATTATCGATATAGCTGGAGACTCTTATATCCAATTTGCCGAGTGGCGAATTGATGGGAGTTATCAAATATTTTCGATCAATACTTATGGGGCAGCCATGACCCGACCAACATCAAAACACTATTCAGATCAGGCACCACTCTTTGCTACGGGCAAAGAACGAATTGTTGAAATGGATATTGAAGGACTGTTGAAAATTGCGATTTCCGATATCACAATAGGTGAACTTGGAGAGGACTAATCAGAATTCGGATTAGATATTAATTATTCTATTTGACACGACTAATTTTCGCTCGAAGCGGAATTTCTATCTTTGGCAAGTCTCATGCGGATACCCCAGTTTAGAAAGGGTTGTGGCGGTAGCCAACTCGCCTTAGGACGGTCTTCAATTATTTTGTTAGTTTTGCTAGATTTTCCTAGCGCTCGCAAAGCTATTTCCTGACCAAATAATGTAGACATTCCGATTCCAGTGCCGTTATAACAACCTATGACCCAATGGTTATTCGAAATCTCTTGGTAAACATTAGCATTGTTGGCACTAATGCAGGTAACACCGGACCAACTGTGTTCAAAAATATCATTTTTTATGAATGGAAAGCGTTTGATAAGGCCTTCTTGATGAATTTTCCTCCGCTTAGCCATTTCCGAATTCTTCATCGCCAAACTTGATGAGACTTCAACTGTATTTCGAATCATAATACGTTTGTCTGATGTGTATCTTACGGTAGCCCCCATAGCACTGGCTGAGACAACGCCCCATTGATTGACATTGCCGATCATGGATTGCTCATCAACAGTTAACGGGCGTGTCATACTAGCTGAAAGTAATAATGGAAATACGCGATTATTTTTAATCTTCATGCTCGGCATAAAACCGTTAACAGCAACAATAAGGTTATCGGCGATAATCTCACCATCTGCAAAAGTGATTTTATGCACACTGCCACTGTTGATTTTTTTCACCACTGAATTTTCATAGAGCGTGACATTTTCTGGCAAGGCATTGACTAGCCCGCGAGCAAAAGCCGCCGGTTGCAATAAAATACAACTTTCTGTCTTAGCAGCAATTTTATAAAAATCAGTCCCTAATTTATCACTTAAATCATTTCCTTCAAGCAACTGACTATTGATGCCAATACCATCCAACAGTTCAATATAATTTTTTAATTTTTCTTTGTGTTGCAAACCTTTAGAGGCATGATATTTCCCGCTTTCTTGCCAATCACATTCAATATTATGTTTTTGAATAAGGTGTTTAGCAAGCTCGATAGATTTTTTGTACAGGTTGATTTTTTCCTTATAATCGTCAAGTCCATTATCTGACAAATGTCCTTCGTTAAGGGCTGAGGCTACAAGAAAACCAGAATTGCGCGCACTCGCACCCTCTCCAGCCTTATTGGCATCCACCAATATAATTTCTTCGCTGGGAAGGTTTTCAGCGAGTGTTAGCGCGGCAGACAGACCAGAATAACCGGCACCAATGATAAGCCATTTTGCTCTTTTCGTTCCCTTAAAGGCAGGTGTTGAAGGTCGTTTCGGTAGCAAATTCAGCCATCCACAACCGTTATCATTATTGGGTGAAATTTTCATTAGCCAGTTCCTAAATTAAACAGTTTTCACTCTACATCAAACACTTTAGAAACGCCTCTATCACGAGGATCCGAAGCTGGAATAATCTTATCCCCATCCACCCAAATCACCTGAACATCCCCAAATTCCCAACTGTGTGGTTCCACCCGATAACCGCGTTGATTAAGTTTTTCAATGGTTTGATCGACTAACGGTAAAGAAGGACTTTGAGTGATTAAATCAGGCGGTAAAAGCTGGTGATGGAAACGAGTTGCACTAACGGCTTGTAGTGGTGTCATATTAAAATCAATAATGTTAATGATGGTTTGAAAAGTTGAGGTGAAAATAGTTGAACCACCCGGTGTGCCTACCACCATTTTAGGTTGACCATCTTTAATCAAAATCGTCGGCGACATCGACGATAGCATTCGTTTTCCTGGTTGAATTTCATTGGCGGTATTGCCGACAACGCCAAACACGTTAGGTACACCTGGTTTAACGCTAAAATCATCCATTTCATTATTTAATAAAAAGCCTGCGCCTTCTACGATAACACCGGTTCCAAATGCCCAGTTGATTGTATAGGTATTAGAAACCGCATTTCCATCACCATCTATAATCGAATAATGAGTGGTATTGGGCGACTCCAATCCTGGCTTAACGCTTTCCAGTTTAGAGATGTTGATCGGATCGACTTCGGCTGCCCGTCTTTTAATATATTCATCACTGATTAGTTCAGACATATCAATATCTACAAAAGCAGGGTCACCTAAATATTCAGCTCGATCAGCAAAAACTCTTTTTTCCATTTCCGCAACCAAATGAATATACTGCGGTGAATTATGTTCGACCGATTCAAATTCTTTTGCTAGATAGTCTTTCATTTTTAGTAACTGAATTACGCCAAACCCACCGGAGCTAGGAGGCGGAGTCGATAATATTTGATAATCGCGCCACTTAGCTTGCAACGGTTCACGCCAAACAGCTTTGTATTGATTTAAATCTTCAAAGCTGATAATTCCACCTGCAGATTTCATTTGCGCGACAATCAACTCGGCTGTTTTTCCATGGTAAAAATCTTTAGCTCCATCCTTAGAAATGCGCCTAAGTGTTTCGGCAAGTTCGGGCTGTTTAAAATTTTGTCCGGCAACCACATTGCCAAAATACTGTTGGAAATTGGTGCTGGTTCCAAACCAATCAAAATTGGACTGAATAGCCTCGGTAAGATTTTTATGTGGAATAAATCCTTGTTCAGCCAAAATAATTGCTGGCGCAATCACTTGTTGCCAAGTAAGTTTACCGAATCTTTTGTGTGCTTTCCAAAAACCAGCAACTGTTCCTGGAACTCCCGCCGCTTTTGCGCCAATCAAACTCGCATTTTCAATGACATTTTTATCATCATCTAAATACATATCCCGATGCGCAGCTAACGGGGCTGTTTCTCTGTAATCTAGGAAGTAAGGTTTACCATCGATGTAGATCATCATAAATCCGCCACCGCCGATATTGCCCGCGTCTATATAAGTTACGGCGAGTGCAAAGCCTGTGGCTACTGCGGCATCTACTGCATTACCTCCCAATTTGAGTATATCTTCGGCAACTTTGGCGGCATATTTGTCGGGAATGGCTATGGCTGCTTGTTTAATTATTTTTGTCTCTACAACATCGTTTTTTACCTTATTTTCTTGTTCTACAGAGCATGCTGAGAGAATTAATGAAAGCAAGAAAAACAATTTGAAAGGATTAGATATCATCTTTTTGGATCCCCTATTTTTTTAATAGTGTTTGAGTTATTAATGTTTGTTTTATTGTGCAGTAATTTATAATATTGAGCAAGAGCACTGTCGATAATCAATTGGACGAGGTAGCGAGATATTCCTTAGTATTTTACTCTCGCTATGTAGAGCTTGTCTTCTTTATACATAACATACTGAATTTGTGTAACTTGTTTGAGGAATGTGTTGCGCTTTGATAAGATATTCAAATTATATGCGTCAACCTAAACATAGGAAGCAAAATAAAATGAAATGTTTAACCCTATTAATAGTCATTATTTTTTCTTTTATGACGAATACCGTAATTGCAGAAGCACAGGTTTGGAAAGTTTCAGATAACGTTTACAGCTATGGAAACCCCAACTTAGGATATTTTTCGATGTTTGTGGTCACTAATGAAGGTGTGGTGGTGATCGAGTCAATCAATTCAGTGCACTCAAAAGCCATGTTAGGTGCTATTAAAAATATCACCAATAAACCCGTTAGATATTTGCTTCAAAGTCACAATCATTGGGATCACTCAAAAGGTGGAAAAGTCTTCCGTGAACAAGGCGCTAAAATTGTTGCTCATAGTGAAGCAGTTGAATGGATGAAAGAAAATTCACACGACGATTTAGTTCTTCCCGATGTTGTTTGGAGCGGAAAACAAAAAAACATTGTTCTGGGAGATACTGTAATTGAATTACATTATCTAGGAATGAATCACGGCTTAGGAATGACTACATTTTTATTACCCAAAGAAAAAATTGTTTACATCGCTGATATTGTTACGCCAAATAGATTGCTCTTTTCAATTGCCGATTTCAATTTTAGAGAATGGACACGAACGCTCATTGCTCTCGAAAAAATGGATTTTCAAAAAACGATTTTTTCCCACAGCCATGCTAAAAGCCCAATTGGTTCAAAGTTAGAAGTTATTCAAACCCGTGAATTTATAGAAGATCTTCAAAAAGAAATCATTGCCGAATTCACAAAAGGAACATCGTTTTACGCAATTCCAAATACACTGAAACTTCCCAAATACGAAAAGTGGGATTTTTACAAAGAATGGTTACCCATTAATGTTTGGGCAATGATGTTTCAGATGGAAATGGGTTCTTTCCCATGGCGATCTACCCCAATGACTGACGAAACAAAATCGAAAGACTCACAATAAATAGTTAGGAATCGTATGACTTCACCTAAATCAAAAAAATCTGGTTTATAACTATGACTTCAAACAGAAAAAAACTAATTTCTGAAATGTTAAAAGGAATTGAAACAGGCAATCCATCCGTTGTTGCTGTCGTCAACGAAGAAAAGTACATCCAACATAATCCACAAACGCAAGAAGGAAGCGAAGGGCTAGTTGCTTTATTTAAACGCCTCTCTAAAACATCACCTCGTGTAAATATTGTGCGCGTTTTTGAAGATGGCGATTTTGTCTTTGCCCACACTGAGTATGATTTTTCTAATCGTAATATTGGATTTGAGATCTTTCGATTTGAAGAAGGCAAAGCCGTTGAGCACTGGGATAATATTCAAAAAAGACAAGGGCCAAATAACGCAGGTCATTCTATGGTTGATGGGACAATAGAAGTTTCAGATCTCGAAATGACAGAGAGCAACCGCGAACTGATTCAAAGCTTTGTTCAAGAAGTATTGATAAATGGAGAGCTCGATAAAATACCTGATTACATTCAGCAAGCGAATTTTATTGAACACAATCCTCGAATGGATACACTCGACGAATTGCGCGCTATTTTGTCTAGCACTATTAATAACGACTCTGATTCAATCCGTTATAAAAGATGCCATCGCGTGTTAGCTGACGGTAATTTTGTTTTATCTGTTTCTGAAGGTGTTTTTAATAAAACACCCTTTACTTTCTTTGATCTTTTTCGTTTAAATGAAGGGAAAATAGTTGAACACTGGGATACTACTGAAGCGATTCCGCCTAAAGATAAATGGAAAAATAATAATGGGAAATTTTAGTTTGCTATTAATATAGTATTTACTTAGTCGGAAATATCTTAGGATATTTAGAGATATGATCCGTTCTAGATGTTCAATTTCTTTACGATTCTAATAATAATCATACCTTCCAACGAAATTTCTATAATCCTGCAAATATCCCTTTTGAACTGTTACAAGACTTTCAAGTTCATTTTCAGTTTCTAAAAATTCAATATATTCCATTTGGATTCTAACAGCATCATCAAATTGCTTATTGGCAGCATATGCAGCGGACAAGGACTCAAGATAATACTCGTTAAGAATAAGCGAAGTAGCTTTCTCAGCATATTCAACTGCTTTTTTTCCATTCCTAACTTCTTTCAACGGCGAAGTTGCCAACAATAGAGCGTATTCCATGTATACTTCCGCATACTCAGTGTTCAAAACTGCCTCGTACATAAGTTTCGCTTTTGAATGATCTTTAGCGTAATAAATTCCATCTCTATACCAATTAGCTAAATCCATTTTCGCGCTCCACTCACCAAATTGGCTCGCAATAATATAATATTCTTCAGCTTTCTCTAGATCTATTTTGACGCCTATACCGCTTGAATACAGGTACCCTAACATCATCAAGCATTTAGTATCGTTTAACGCTGCGCCTCTCTTGAATAAGCCAATAGCCTTAGTAGTATTTAANTTTACTCCTTCACCATACACATAAGCATTACCAAGAAAAAAGAAACCTCTGGGATCTCCAAGCTCTACCGATTGAGTGAATAATTCAATCGATTTTTTTAAGTCCTTCTCTACTATTAATCCGTCTGAATACATCTGCCCTAGAAAAGCCATCGCGGTCGAATTTTGCGCTTTGCTAGCTTCGGAATAGAGTTCAAACGATTTGTAGAGATCTTGATCCACTCCTCGACCGTCTTCGTACATCTCGGCAAGAAAAACCATCGCATCCGTATCGCCTGTATTAGCGACTTTGGTAAACCAATGTAGTGACTTTTTCAGGTCTACTTTTACATAAATACCATTATCATAAAAAACACCAAGCGCTCTCATAGCATCGATGTCTCCGTTCATAGCTCCTTCTTTGAAATATTCAAAAGCCTTACTCAGATCTTGCTCTACCAAATCACCAAAATAGTAAGCGTTACCTAACGCACCTGCTGCATCGGGATCCCCAAGATCGTATGCTTGCTTTAGCAAGCTTAACGCATATTGTTTATCTTGCTGGACGACCAAACCTTGCGCATAGTAATTAGATATCATAAACATAGCTGATGCATTTCCCATATCTAGAGATGCCTGAAAAAGCGAAATGGCTTTTTCATGATCCTGTTTTGTATATTTGCCGTCTCTATAACGAGTTCCCATAATGACCATCGCTTCAGTGTCATTCAAGTCCGCTGCCGTTTGTAAGTAATACCACATCTTTTCGGGATTAATTTCTATCCCGCCAATTCCAGCAGTAAATATTTCTGCCAAATGAAGCATCGCGTTAGTTTGTTTAGGATTGAAGTTAATTGATTTTTCAAAAGCATGTATAGCTTTTCTAAGTTCACCTAACCCTCGAAGTGCATACCCTTTATATAACTCGACAAAAGATTTATCAGCGTTATCCAAAAATTTATAGGTAGAGATAAGTGCCAATACTTTAAGAGATTTTTCATATTCTCCATTTCCCTCGAGTTGAATTGACCTCTGAAAATGATCATCAATTTTTATTCCATTAAGTAATACTTCACTGTGTATTTGAGTGGAAATAGTAATAAAAAGAGCACAAAAAAATGCTAATAAATATTTTTCTATATTTTTCATATTTTCCCTACGTTTTTAATTTTTATAATACTGACCGTTATCTATCACTTCTCATTTAATAATCGGTACAAATAAACAGCGGTACGTTTTGTTGCTATTTCAAACGTATTTAAATCTAACCATTCATCGGGTGTATGAGAATTTCCTCCCCAAGAACCGAGTGCATCCAAACTGGTAACATAGGGCGCGACAAATGAGATATCCGCAGCACCTCGTTTAGTAGGGTCATATGCTGTTAATGGTTTCATTCCAATAGCTACGCTCACATCACTAAGCTTTTTAAGTTCTGCTCTATTCGCATCGGTTGCCGTCATTGCTGGATAGCTATCTTCAAACTCGATACTTGCTTGTGTCATTGGTAAGTTTTTTGCTATAACTTGTCTCATGGATTCTCTGGCTCTTTCTTTTTGTTCTTCAGAAAGAAAACGCAAACCACCTTTCACAATCACTTTTTGCGCAACGACATTGCCTTTACCATAGGCATCAATACTGGAACCATCACTACCTTCTTCAACAAAAGTTCCACCACCAATCACCCCAGGATTAAAAGTGAGYCCATGCTCACCTTTTACTTGCTGGTAAAAGTCATTAAGAATTCGCCCGCTTTCAAAGATTGCTCCGGCACCGACATCATCTGAAAATATAACGCTCGAATGAGAACGTTTTCCGGTAACTGTTAGAGTCCAATTACTGGTRCCTCKKCGYCCAATWACCGCTTGCGTTGGTGAACCGCCTTCAAAGTTTAGAGCTAAATCACTACGCTTAGCCACATCAATCAAGTCTTTTCGACTAATTGAAATAGGCTTTCCGCTAGATTCTTCATCTCCTGTAAAAAAAACACTGACTTGACCTTTTTTAATGAAACCACCTTCAATCAGCGATTTGAGCGCGAATAAAATAATGGTATTACCGTCCTTCATATCTGTAACGCCAGGACCCTTTACTTTTGAGCCGTTTAATTCTGTGGTTCGTTCAAATTTTTGAAAAGGGCTATTAATTGGAAATACGGTATCTAAATGTCCCATTAATAATATCTTCTTTCCTCCAGCGCCAAAACTGCGCTCACCCAGCATATG
Source organism: Kangiella sp. (assembly GCA_002733465.1). GTDB lineage: Bacteria > Pseudomonadota > Gammaproteobacteria > Enterobacterales > Kangiellaceae. The sequence continues at coordinate 55,461 of NVVT01000022.1, read as the reverse complement.
CCCTGCACGATCCATTTTGGCAGGCATATCTATCCAAGAACTTTTAAAACCTAACTTATTAAAAGCCTGTATAAAGACTTCACCAACCGCCTTTACACCTACTTTATTTCGAGTACCACTATTTATATTGACAACTTTCTCGAGAAAATCGACTTGTGAATTAAATGACGATTCAACCGATAAAACAATTTGTTTTTCAATATCAGAAAGTGTTTTTGTGTTTGATAATACACAGCTAGAACTGAGTATCACAATGCTACCAATTAAAAATTTCCCCATGAAACTCATTAGGTATTACTCCGATAAATAATAGTATTGCTAAACTAGCAAAATGTAACATTGATTAGTAATAGAGAATAACATCCCATTCGTTACATAATTAAGTTCCGTTAAAAATTTGTACGGAATTTATTAATGTCAGTTAATTATTTTCAATTAGAACTATTTACCACGACTAAAAATGCTTAAGACTTAGACAGGATATTCTCTTTAGCTTTAGTTCTTTATTTTGAAACGATTATAGAGAGAGAAAAAGCAATCAGTCCAATAACAACTCGTAACCAATGCCAACTAGCCCACCGTTTTAATTCTTCAGATATTTTTTCGATATCAATAGAACAAGATTCAAAACTTTTATTAGCCGATTTAAAATAAATAAAGTAAATAATAAACATTAAGCTTGTCAATAGCGCCACCACTACAGATGCGTTAAGAGTAAAATTATGCGCGACAAACGAGATAACGCCGGTGATCATAGGGAGCATGGTTCCGGCGATTGTTAACGGAGCAAAATAGCGATAAAGACTTGGTCCCATCGTTCCGTGAAGTCTTAAAAATTCTTTAGGCTCCATCTTGCGCCAATAGGGTACTAAGATCATCGCTTCAGTTAGTAAGCTTCCAACTAATAAACCAAGCGCCAGAGTTGATGAAATTTCAAGTATTGCAAGTATTGTCATTTGTTTTAACTCAAATTTTTCAAACTAACCGGCAATGAAAAAGTAAAAGTCGCGCCTTGATTAATTTCAGATGTAACACTAATACTGCCAGTATGCAGTTCGATTAATTTTTTTGATATAGATAGTCCTAACCCCAAACCTTCATACTCTCTAGTTGTAGAACTATCGAGCTGTCTAAACGATTCAAATATTGCTGTGTGTCTATTCGACGGTATACCAATACCACTATCAATGACGTTTATTTTAATAAATGACGCATCAAATCTAGTATCTAATTCGGCTGTCACTTTAATACTTCCAGATGGTGTAAATTTAATTGCATTGCCAATTAAGTTAAATAATATTTGTTGTAAACGCGCGTCGTCTGCTTCGACAGGCGGTAAATTTAAAGGTACCTGATTGAGCAATTCTAATTGTTTATCTTTGGCGAGTGGTTTTGACATGGCTATTGTCTTGTCAACTGCGGAGAAAATATCGATTGCTTGGGTGTGTAATTGAATAGCATCAGATTTTACTTGATGTAAATCCAAAATGTCATTAATTAAATCAGATAATCGCACGCTACAATCAACGATCAATTTCAGGTTACCTTTAGACTCTTCAGATAAATCGTCATCCACTCCATGTAACATTGACTCAGAAATTCCTAAAATACCATTAAGTGGTGTTCTTAATTCATGTGAGGTGTTTGTCAGTATATTGTCTTTGAGCTTGTCTAATCTTTTTAGTCGTTGAACAAGTTCATTTTCTTGTTTTAATAGAAACCGTGCATGGATCACTTTCTTTCGTTGTGATCGAATAAATAATATTATCCCGCTCACCAAAAATAAAATGTATAGGCTATAGGCCCACCAAGTTAGCCACGGTGGTGGTAAAATCGTGAGCTTGATAGAACGCCCTTGCGTATTCCACACACCTTTATTATTACTCGCGATCACTCGAAAGATGTACTCTCCAGGAGACAAGTTGGTATAGGTTGCATGTCTGTTATCTGAAGCGGTTGCAATCCAGTTCGAATTAAAATTTTCTAATTTATAGCGGAATTTATTTTCTTTTGGTGCCGTATAATGCAAAGCTGAAAATTCGAAAGATAATACATTATCGCTATAGTTAAGAGTGATTGATTCGGTTTGGTCGAGCACTTTAGCCAAAGGTGATAGAGTGTTTTTATCCGTGATAGGTACGCTTTTATTAAGCAAACGAAAATCGGTTAAAACGATGTTAGGCGCGATACTTTCTTGAGTCGCAATTTTTGGGTAAAAAGCACAATAACCGTGGGGGTTGGTTCCAAAAAACATTTTCCCATCTTTCGCTTTAAAAAATGCGCCCTGATTAACGCCTACACAACCGGCTTCTTCGCCGATATGGTTCTTGAAGACTTCTGTGTCTGGATCAAAGCGAGAAATCCCATTCTCTGCTATCCAGAGCTTACCGTTTTCATCAAATAAAACAGCAAACGTCCTATCGCTGAGCATTCCCTCTTTAACTCGGTAGTGTTTAAAATTGTTGGTTTTTGGATTAAATTTATTGAGACCCCCGCTAGTAGCAAGCCAGAGAATACCTTTCTCGTCCTCGACAATAGCATTAACCGAGTTATGGCTTAAGCTATTTGCATTTCCCTGCTCACGTTTGTAATGGGTAAAACTCTGTGTTTTGCGATCAAACTTGTTCAACCCACCGAGGGTGCCCACCCAAAGTGAACCATCTTGTGTTGTATATAAGGCATTTATGTCATTTTGACTAAGGCTGGTATCAGACAGAGATGTATCAGACAGTGATGAATGCTGAAAACGCTTAAATTGATTTGTTTGCTGGTTAAATCGATTAAGTCCATTTTGAGTACCTATCCAGAGTTCGCCTTTGCTATCTTGGTGAATAACAGAAACATGATTATCGCTTAAGCTATTGGCATCATCGGCGCGGTAACGATAGTGGTCGAAAAGTAAAGGACGATCAATATCATTTATACCCTCAAAATCGGATTTAATTAACCGATTAAGACCACCTTTACTAGTGCCAACCCAGAGATTTCCTGAAGCGTCTTCAAATAAGGAGCGAACATCACTATCACTTAAACTTAGCGGGTTTTTTGGATCATGTTGGTAATGTTGAAACTGATCTTTTATTGGGTCGTAACGGTTGAGCCCTGTATCGGTACCAATCCAAAGAACGCCTGCGCTGTCTTTCAAAATAGCCCATACCACACCTTTGCTCAAGCCATTTGGTTCATTGGGATTGCTCTTCACTAGACCAAAACGTTCACTCGCTGGATCAAATTTAGTAATACCGCCACCAAGTGTACCAAGCCAAATCAAACCGGTTTGATCCTGAGTGATACTGTACACATCATCATCGGCTAAACTGTTTTTATCTTGCGGGTTATGTTGATAACGTTCAAAGGAATTATTGGTTTTATCCAGACGATTCAATCCACTTTTATCGGTACCGACCCAAAGCGAACCAGCTTTATCAGAAAAGATTGCAAAGACCACATCACTACTTAAACTGGTTGGGTTATTAAAATCGTGCCTAAAATGTTTAAATAGTCCCGTTTGCCGATCAAGGAGATTCAGCCCGCCACCGCGAGTACCAACCCAAAAATTGCCTTGTGAATCTTCAAGCAGAGAGTAGACTTTATTGTGACTAAGACTACTTGGCTTCTCTGGGTTGTGTTGGTAACGTTTAAAAGTGCCGGTCTCTTTATTAAAGCGGTTAAGGCCTGCATTTCTAGTGCCTACCCATAAAACCCCTTTGGCATCGACGATAACAGTATATAAACTTTCGGAACTGATACTATCCGGATCGTCCGAATCGTGGCGAAAATGAGTAAAAATATTTTTATCTCGTTCAAATCGATTTAGCCCACCGCCCAGGGTTGCAACCCAAAGCGCGCCAGCATGATCTTCTACAATAGACATTACGATGTTATTACTTAAACTATCAGGCTTATTCGGTTGGTGGGAATAGTTTATAAAAGACTCTTTGGCTGCGTTATATTGAGCAAGCCCGCCATCAGTACCAATCCAAAGTACACCTTTTCCATCCACATAAATTGAATTAATATAAATATCCGCTAATGAACTAGGATCATTAGGATCGTGTTTAAATCGTTTAAATTGATAGCCATCGTAGCGATACAAACTATGCTGAGTTGCTACCCAGATATAGCCTTGTTTATCTTGCAAAACCTTTAGCACATTTGGCGTGTTTAGCCCCTGCTCAGTCGATATATTGGTAAATTGAAAAGCCGCTTTTTGGGCCGATAGATGGAGGGGCAATAATAAACTGCTGTATAGACCCAGCCAAATCACCCATATTAACGACTTTGACATCATTGTTAGCTTAACCTTTTTATCAATCCCTAGCTTTTTCAGATTAGTGAATTCCATTCTCTCAGCTTAAAATTTAAGGGTAAAAATATTTATTTCAGACAATCAGTATATAGCTAATATCATCTAAAAAACAGTACGGCCTTATTTGACTTATACAGATGTAACCTTTACTACAAGGTTTATTTTCAGACAATCTATTTTAATTTTGTTGTATCTCACATGGTTGATAGACTATTTCCGTTGATTTTATGTTTTGAGGGTAATCCTAAGGACGTGACAAAACCTTCACATATCTAGTTGTAAGCTCTTTCATATAATTTGAAGGAGATCCTTAAATGCAAAAATCATATCAATTATTATTTACTATTTCCCTATGCCTATTCTTATCGAACTGCAATAATTCTTACTTAGACATTTTCCCCGATTTAGATGATCCTGCATTAATGGAAAGAACAATCGCACCTGAATTATTGAAACAAGATATTCAAGCATTTTACCAAGGGGCGTTAGATCGTCACCCCAACCTTGACTCATATGCCAATAAAAAGGAACTTGAGAGTGCGGTTAAAGAGTTACAGGCTAAAATCTCCGAGCCAATGTCACGATTAGAGTTTTATAAAATTGTTGGTCAGTTAACTCACTATTTCAACGATGGTCATTCAATGCTAATTTGGCCATATCAGGAATATGAGAATGCTAAAGCAGAGGGTGGCAAGCCATTTCCATTTGAGGTGAAAATCACTCCTCAAAAAAGCGTTATAATTGATAATAGCTATAGCTTCCAATCGAAAAAAGTAACAATTGAAATACCCGCCGGAAGTGAGATTACAGCAATCAATGGCATTTCAATGGTGGTAATGCTTGAGACTATGCAACGCTATGTAGGCGGTGAATCTCAATATTTACGTGAGCAATTTTTAGCGAATAGGTTTAGCCTGTATCTATGGTCGGTTTTTAGTTTAATGAATAATTTTGAAATAGAATTAAGCTTCGAACAAGTAACTAACAATATATCTATTGATGCGCTACAGCATTGGGAAAAACAAGAAAGTAAAAACAATGATAATGAGGTTAATGATCACAAAAACACCTTAGAAAAAGACTTTTATTTTAAAAAACTAAAACAGAATGTTGGGTATTTGTATATCGGACATTTTGACGTTGATATTGATTGGTTTGAGAAATTTATTGACAATACTTTTGAGGTAATAAAAAAGAATAATTATGAATCTTTGATAATTGATATTAGAGATAATACTGGTGGAAATACGGTTACAGCGACCTATCTTGCAAGTTATTTAGCGACTAAAAAATTCAAAATGATTTCTAAAATGACTGAAAAACTTAATGTTGATAATCGAGGGTTTCTAAATTACAAAGGACAAGTTGGAGAATTACTTGAAAGCGAGTGGGACGATTGGGTGGCTCCTGTTGATAGTGATAATATCTATACTGGACAAACTTACTTGTTAATTAGTCCCATAACTTACTCTGCAGGTATCGTTTTTGCGACATCGCTGAAAGACAATAAAATGGCTACTTTAATAGGACGGCAAACAGGAGGGAACGCAAATCAAACAGCGCAGGGCAACTTGTTCAACTTGCCAAACTCTCAGCTAAGAGCATATATTACTACTAGAATGCTAGTGCGTCCTAGCGGGGCAGCTACAAGTGGTGGCGTAAAACCTGATTTTGAAGTGATTCCAACGGTCACTACAATTAGTGCTGAAAAAGACATTGAAATTGAAAAAGCGCTAGAACTTATTCATTTAAATAGTAAATTATAATCTATAATTATAGACTGATAACCTTAGCAGAAATTCATGAACATTAGAGTACTATTAATAGAAGATAATCAGGCAATTGCTGAACAGTTATGTGACTATTTAGAGCAGGATAATTTTCAAGTAAATTTCCAGGTCGATTATGCTTGCGATGGTCGAACCGGATTTAATTTAGTACAAGACAATCAATACGAAGTGATTTTGCTCGACTTGATGTTACCTGACATTGATGGTGTCGAATTATGTAAGAAAATTAAAGCCACTAGTGATATTGCAACGCCTATTCTTATGCTAACCGCGAGGGATAGTCTATTTGATAAAAGTAAGGGATTTGATGCAGGCGCTGATGACTATTTAACGAAGCCTTTTGAGTTGCAGGAAGTGGCGATGCGATGTGTCGCGCTAGCACGAAGACAGCAATTACATCAATCTTCTAAAATAAATATTGGAGAATTAGTCGTTGATGTTAAAAAACACTTGGTGAAAAGAAATGAAAAAAATATAAACCTAAGTGCAAAGAATTTCACAATACTTCTTCTATTGGCTAAGGCTTATCCTAACGCTTTGAGTCGGCATGAAATTACAGCCAAAGTCTGGGGCGAAGACTTTCCAGATAGTGATGTTTTACGTTCTCATATATATACAATAAGAAATGTGATTGACAAACCTTTCGATTTTCCAATGATTAAAACAATACATGGTGTTGGATTTAAGTTAGAAGAAAAATCATGAAATTCAAAAATAGTATTCAAAATCAGATTGTTAAATTTTTTCTTGGTTTCACAATTACTCTTAGCCTAATTTATAGCTTGTTACTTCTAGGTTACTCTTGGGTTGTTGAAGATAATATTTTTAATCGCATGGTTGAAAATGAAGCACATTTCATCATTGAACAATATGAAAAATATGACAGGCTGGTTAAACCTCGCTCTGCATATTTTGCTATTTATGAAAGCTGGAAAGAGTTACCCGGTAATATTTTTCACCTTCACCAAATTGACCCAGAGCGTATTGAATTTGAACTGCCAAAAGGAGAAAGTTTGCATGTCAAATCAATAGTCGTAGGTAATAAATCATTTATATTGGTCGCCGATGTATCTGCATTTGAGGTAGGAAAAGAATATCTACCCTATATTTCATCATGGTTGCTTTTTACTACCCTTATAATTAGCGTTTTAGCATTGCTAGTTTCATTTATAATGTCGAAACGGATATTACAACCACTCAAGCGTTTAACTATTAAACTTTCTGAAAGTAAGCCAGTCGAGATAAATCAAACATTTGCGAATGAGTTTCCTAGAAATGAAATTGGTTATTTAGCTGAAACTCTGAGAGATAGCATCTTGCATCTACAAAACGTATTACATAGAGAGTCGAATTTTACTCGCGATGCTAGCCATGAGCTTAGGACTCCAATTACAGTTCTTAGGAATATAGAAAATAAAGTTAAGAAAAATTTAACTTTGGAAAAAAAGGATTTCGACAAATTTAGCCTTTCAATTTCTCAATTACAAATAACGGTAACGACACTGTTGGCATTAGCTCGTGAAGAGTCAACTATCAATACCGAGATATCATTTTCTGAAGTGCTCGAAAAATGTATTATTAGTCACTATCAATTAGAAGAAAATAAAACATTTAGATTGDAGGTTGATATTGCTAGTAATTACAAAGTAATTGCAAATAAAAATTTACTAACTATTTTGATCAATAACTTACTTACTAATGCAATAAATTACGCTTCTAGTAATGAACTTTCTATTAGAGTCGTAGAAAGAAATATTTATTTTGAAAATAGCATTGAGGAGAGCATTGAAAATATGGGAATAAAGAATCCATTCGATGCAAATATTCGAGGAAATGAAAGTGTCGGTATTGGCCTTGGTCTAAATATTGTAAAACGACTTTGCGATAAATTCAGTTGGAAAGCTAGTATTAAAACAGATAAAAGTACTTTTTGCGTCATCCTTTCTACTGATTAGGTAATATGTTATTTATAATTCGTTTCACAAAAATACGACATCTGTAACTCTATAATCTTTTAAACTTACATAAGAGATGAAAGATAATGAAACAGATCTTAGCCTTTCTAATTGCACGTACATCATTTTATCCAGCTTAAGTATTGCATGACACTAATTAAAGTACTTTGGCACAAGATTTTTTTGAATAAAGGTCATTTTGTCGAGGTTAAAGGTGAATTTTCAAAACGTAATTCCATTGCACTCTGTTAAAGGAATCTTGAGAAAAACAGATTAATTAAAATTCTATATTATCTAATAAAAGGGAAAAACTAATGAGCAGAAATTATTATTTATTCACTCTATGCTTAATTATCATTTTAAGTAGTTTTCAACTAAAAGCAAAAAGCCAAAAACGTTTTTTATTTGTTATCTCTGCTCATGAATATGGTTATTTTTTACCTGAATTAATTACGCCACTTAGAATATTAAGTGATGCAAATGTAAGAGTAGATATAGCTAGCCCGTCAGGCAATGAAGGTCACGCCGTTGCCACAAAACGATTGTCTGACAAAGACAATCAATATTTCAAATCAATTGGAAAGAAGATACCGAAGCCACTAGCCCTTGTTGATGTAGATACTAGCCTATATGCAGGGATATATGTGGTCGGAGGTTCCGGTCCAATGATGGATTTGTACAACCATAAACACCTTTCGAGAATTATTAATGAGCTGAATAACAAAAATAAAATAATATCCGCAGATTGCCATGGACCCATTGCTCTTGCAGGAGTTAAACTTTCTAATGGCGAATTTCTTGTCAAAGGTCGAAAACTAACCGCAAAATCAAACGCAGAGGAAAGCCATTGGGCTAACTCTCATTATTCTTTTCTAGTTGAAGATAAGTTAACTAAAAATGGTGCAGTTTATTCCGCCGCCGGGCGGGGTGAAGCTTATATTGTTATAGATGGAAATTTAGTTACAGGACAAAATCCAGCATCTGCCGAACCCTTGGCTCTTAAATTAGTTGAATTACTAAATTGACAAGATTAATTCATCTATTTTCTTGCAACTTGTAAATGTTGTTCCCGATTCTTGGCATAAAAAAGCTTCATTCTCTTGCGTTGACATATATCGCGACAATGTTACAATTGTAACTGATCGAAATTAACGCTTTAAACCTATAAATAAAATGAAACTAATTATGAATCTATCAAGCTCTATCAAGACCATTTTTGTTCGAACTCTCTCTGCAATCTATTTTTGTGGGTTATGTAGTATTTCCCAAGCACAAATACAGAATTCAAATTCAAATTCAAACGGAAATACCTTGGATGAAAAAAAAGCCGAGGCACCGACAATAACAGCTACTATTTCACTGGATAAGATAAAAAAAATCGAACTCTTTATTCAACAAAGTATGCAAGAAATTGATGTTCCTGGCGTTTCCGTCGGCATTTTGGAGCATGGTGAACCTGTATTTCTTAAAGGATTTGGTGTATCCAATTCACATGAAAATCAAGTAACTAGCGCAACGCCATTCAAATTAGGATCGGTATCAAAGTCGTTTACGGCTTTAGCAATGATGCAATTAATAAAAGAGGGACGCGTTGATCTCGACACACCAATAGTCAATATTATTCATTGGTTTAAAAGTAAAAATAAAGAAGTATCCGATCTCATTTTGGTGAAACATTTATTAAGTCACAAAAGCGGGTTTTCGACAATCACAGGGAATCGTAATCAACATAGTGAAGATAATTCATCTGATGCTTTAAAAACCGCGGTGCTGGAATTATCGTCGATTAAATTAGTTAACAATCCAGGCGTATCCTATCTGTATTCAAATGCAAACTATCAAGTGTTGGGCTATTTGCTAGAATTTCTAGAGGATAGCAGTTACGAAGATGTAATATCAAAACGAATACTAAATCCTCTTAACATGAAAAACACTGCCGTTCACAAACAAATACAGGAAGGATCCAGTTTAACACAGGGATACCAGTTAGCCTTTGGGACAGCCAAAGAGTTTAAAGATAAATTAGGAAGAACGACCATTGCGCAAGGTGGCATCTACTCAAGCGCAGAAGATATGTTGAAATATTTGGGACACTATTTAAAGCATGATAGCCCCGTAATTTCAGCACAAATACGAGATCAGATGATTTCTTCTGAAGGTGACGATAATCCTTATGGATATGGTTTTGGCTGGTATTATTATCATCAAAAGGATTATCGAATGATATATCATTCTGGCGTGTCAGCGGGTTATGAAACAGGTGTACTCTTTTCACCCGAGTTAGATATTGCCATTGTAGTTTTAATTAATGCGAGCTCAGGTTTCGGATTAAATAATGTTAGCGGAATTGTTAGTGGTGTTAGTAGGATCGTTTTTGGTGATCCACTAGGAAACTTGGACGATCCGCTACTTGAACAAATAATTTTAGGATTAATTTTTCTGATTCCTTTATTAATTCTATTTTTTGTAATACGGTTTATTAAAAAATATAGCAAAGGTAACTACTCCCCTTTAATGAAACCTTACAGAACTTTCGAAATATTATTGCGAATCGTATTACCTTCGACTTTACTCCTTGGGATTAGTTTTCTATTGCTGATATTACTACCGAAATTAAATGGTGCAACTATTGAAACCGTCAAATTGTTTCAGCCACTTGTCTATTTAGGAATAATAACTTGCTCTGTAATTGCTATAGGTTGGTGTTTGATTCGCATCATACTGATATTTAGATTAAGACAAATTTAAACCCAGAATGGATAGAGTCTAATATTTTTTTGTACTCTAAACGCTAAGCGATTTAACCAATAACTCAATATCACCTTCATTATTATATAGCAGGTGATATTCGTAGTCGATTTTGACCAAACGATCCTTTGATATTTGCGTTTGTTTTAAACGATCATTTTGAAAGGGCTTCAGCGCATTCAATACACCGTGTTGCCGTTGGATCAATTTCTAAACGACGCACATTGATGTCTTCCTCACAATCTGTACATATTCCATAGTTTTTTTTCTCTGTTCGCTTGAGCGCTTTTTCCACACTGATTAATTGACGTTCACGACGACGAGAGGATTCAAGAGCCATTTGTTGCATTTGCATGGCATCCACCCGCGAAACACGACCAACAGCGTTCTGATCTAAAACCACAGGTTTGGTATCCTCTGCGGTGGTGGCCAAAGTTCCAATGAGCTCATCTCTAAGCTCTATCAATTGTTCGCGAAATCGAATTATTTGCTCTGAGTGCATGTTAGTTGTTATTTCCCTTATGAGCTATGTTCTAGATTAGGGTGTCTGGTATTTGTTTGTTTCTATACTCTCTAGGAGTCTTTCCTGTCTGGTCTTTAAACGCTCGATTAAATGGGCCAATCGAGCCGAATCCACTATTCATTGCAATCGATAAAATTGAATAATGGCTATACTTGGGCTCAGAGAGCAATCGAATGGCTTCTTGAATACGGTAACTATTCATCATTTGGTTAAAGTTTCTAAACTCTAAATCATTCGTAATAGCTTGGGTTACTTTATAGTCTGGTTGTTTTAGGAGGTTAGCTAAATCGATAATTTTTATCTGGGAATCAAGAAATATACGTTCTGTCTGCAGAGTTTCAAGTATCTTAGGAGCCAAAGTCGGATCGATAATTAGCGGTACCGAATTACGCGCCTTTCGCTGATCAACACTGACAAGTGCGTGGTTTAAACGGTACCAWACRGCYARCATTCCASCAGCYAGMGCAAKCCAAGAAAGAATCACTTGAGYRCCTCTTTCCCAAAYWTSCAARYCWGGCAGAGCAACAATAAATGAAAATCCAATTATTAATACATATCCACTGATAAAGGACAGTCTAAATCTTCTTTCTTGTTTATTAACTTGATTATTCATCCCGTCTAATGCTTCAAATAAAGGTAAAACTAGAATAGTGGAAGCTATCAATAAATGAACCCTGCTTAAAAATCCAAATATTCCTTCTCTAGTTGCACCTAAATGATCAGCAGTATAGAGAATCATTGAGAGGCAGAATAAGCCCGCAACTAGATTTGTTGGCCAATTAGCTCGAGAAGCTGGTGCCTTAAATAACCCTCTCGTTAACAGCCAAAACAAACCACAGGTAATACAGCTAGCAGTATGTAATAAATATGCCATTGAAAGTGAAGGTTCATCAATAAGATATCGGAGGGTAAACGCCATAATTGCAATAACGAATAGCGCTGAATAAAGCGTTAAATACTTATCCTCTATCGGTGGTAGAAATCGATTTACGGGAAATCGATTGGCAAATCCAATTGAAGGTGCAAAGTTCACTTTGGTTTGTCTCCTTGTAATTAGCTTTTCATTGAATTCAACCACTATAACTAGGACATTTTTTGCTGTCAAAGCGTTTTTTTTTACAAAATGTTAGCCGATTTCCAAATCAAGAAGACAGAACCTTCAAGTTAGTTGACAATTTCAAGTAATGAAACAACAAAGCAAATAATCTGGAGAAGTCACATGGTTCAAAATGAAGTTAGCCGATCAACTATACAAAAAGGCAAAAGCGCTCTGCTTCGATACACCGGATTAATCTGGTTTTCATTCGCCATGATTGGTCAGTTAATATTTGTTGCCTTTATCCTCCGCTTTTATGGTAGCTCAATCGCAACAGGCAACTTTGTGGCTTGGAATGATAGACCATTAATAACAGGGTATGTAGCAGGGGATTTTTTTGGAAACTTAATGTTTGCCATACATATGTTATTAGCTGTTGTTATCACTTTAGGCGGGTTAGCTCAAATTATTCCCTATATTAGGCAAAGATATACACGCTTCCACCGCTGGAATGGTCGCCTATTTATTATCACTGCTTACATAATGGCATTTGGAGGATTATGGATGACTTGGGGGCGAGGAAGCCATCTATCAGTAATTTCTGCAATTAGTGTATCGTTAAATGGCATTCTGATTATTGTGTTTGCAACGCTTGCTTTACGTTTTGCTATGAAACGGCGTTTCGACCTACATCAACAATGGGCAGTATCCACCTTTTTGGTAGTGAACGGCGTCTGGTTTTTTCGAGTTGCCATTATGGGATGGATGCTTATTAATCAATCACCACGGTGGATGAATAATACTCTCTCAGGAGCGGCCGATATTGCGCTTTCTTTTGGAAGTTATCTTGTTCCACTGGCTGCTTACTATTTGTATCGTTTTGCCAAAAGTCGTTCTTCGCAATCGTTACGAATTTTCACAAGTATTGTTATTCTATTACTCACATTATTTATGATAGTGGGCATTGTCGGTGCGACTCTTTTTATGTGGTTTCCAAGTTCCTAAATTGAAGTGGCTACCATTCATTGACCAAAAAATTGATTACGCGATTTATGCTATTGAATGGATTAAAAAAGAAAACGTAAAATTTATTTTCAAGTTCTTAACCCCTTTTTGGTCATATAAAAATAGCGACTACTCTCTAAAAAAATAGTCGCGTTACGAGTTAAAACTTATTGACCTCAGTTTAAGTCAAAGCGATCTAGCTGCATAACTTTAGTCCATGCTTTGATAAAGTCATGGACGAATTTCCTTTCCGCATCATCTGATGCATATACTTCGGAAATTGCCCTTAACTCAGAGCTTGAACCAAAAATAAGATCAACAGGTGTCGCTTTCCATTTTAACTTACCGGAAACTCGATCATGACCTTCATAAATTCCAGCTTTAGAGGTATCTTTGCTCCATACGGTAGACATATCTAATAAATTTACAAAGAAATCATTAGTTAGTACACCAGGTTTGTCGGTGAATACACCATAAGATGAACCATTATAATTTGCATTTAGTGAACGCATACCACCTACAAGAACAGTCATTTCTGGCACATTTAAACCAAGTAAATTGGCTTTATCAACAAGCATTTCTGCCGGCGACATATAGCTGTGTTTTTGATAATAGTTTCTAAACCCATCGGCTTTGGGTGTTAAATAATTAAATGATTTAACATCCGTTTGCGACTGACTAGCATCGGCTCGACCGGGAACAAAAGGAACACTCACCCTATGACCGGCTTGTTTTGCCGCGTTCTCTATCGCTGCAGCACCACCTAAAACAATTAAATCGGCTAACGATACTTGATTTCTAGAATTCTTAGCGTTGAATTTCCTTTTGATAAGTTTGAGTTTAGCTAATACTTTGCTTAACTCTTTCGGATTATTCACTTCCCAACTGTTTTGTGGCTCAAGTCTTATTCGAGCGCCGTTTGCACCACCACGCATATCAGTTACTCGATGGCTAGAAGCCGAAGCCCACGCTGTTCTAACTAGTTCAGAAGTCGTTAATCCGGATTTAATTAATTTCTTTTTAAGTTTTGCAATATTTTTACTATTGATGAGTTTATGATCCACTTCTGGAATAGGATCTTGCCATAACAAAACTTCACTAGGCACTTCTGTTCCTACATATCTAGCACGTGGCCCCATATCACGATGGGTTAATTTAAACCAAGCTTTAGCAAAAGCTTTATCAAATTCATTAGAATCTTTTCTAAATCGTTCGACAATTGTGCGAAACTTAGGGTCTTCTTTTAACGCCAAATCAGTTGTAAACATAATTGGCGCGTTGCGCTTATTAGGAATATGCGCATCAGGCACTAAATTTGCTGCAGCTTTATTGGCTGGGATCCATTGAATAGCACCCGCTGGACTTTTAGTTTGCACCCAATTAAAGTTCATCAAGTTGTCTAAATAATTAGTTGACCATTGGGTAGGAGTAACTGTCCAAGCACCTTCTAAGCCACTACTTGTAGTATCAGCACCGACACCCGAAGCACAACGATTCTTCCAACCGAATCCTTGCTCTTCAATTTTTGCCGCGCCAGGTTCCGCACCTACACATTTGTTAGGCTTTTTCGCGCCATGTGCTTTACCTAGCGTGTGACCACCTGCAATCAATGCAACAATTTCTTCATCATTCATTGCCATTCTACCAAATGACATTCTGATATCGTTTGCTGCCAAAAGCGGATCAGGTTTTCCATGAGGGCCGACAGGATTTACATAAATTAACCCCATTTCAACCGCCGCAAGAGGCCCTTTTAACTTTCCTTTTTTATCTCGCCGTTTATCCGTGAGCATTGCGCTTTCTGCTCCCCAATAAATTAAATCCGGTTCCCAGTCATCAGCTCTACCGCCAGCAAATCCGAAGGTTTTAAATCCCATAGATTCTAGCGCTACATTACCTGAAAGCACCATTAAATCAGCCCATGAAATTTTACGTCCATATTTTTGTTTAACTGGCCATAATAACCGACGCGCTTTATCCAAGTTAACATTGTCTGGCCAGCTATTTAGCGGATCAAAACGTTGTTGCCCTCCAGAAGCACCACCGCGACCATCATGAACTCGATAAACTCCCGCACTATGCCATGCCATTCGAATCATAAGAGGTCCATAATGCCCCCAGTCAGCAGGCCACCATTCTTTAGAATCCGTAAGGGTTTGTTGAATGTCTTTTTTAATCAATGAAATATCAAGGCTTGCAAATTCTTTAGCGTAATTAAACTGCTTGCCGTAAGGATTTGATTCTTCGCCATGTTGGCGGAGTGGGCTAAGGTTGAGTTGCTCAGGCCACCAAAATTGGTTGGTTTTTACTTCTCCAGCAGCGAATGTGGTAGAAGGAATTATCAGCGTAAAGAATGCCATTGAAAATGCCGTCACAAATGATCGTGTTGTTTTTAACATAACTAAATCCTCTTTTATTAGAAATTAATTTGAAATAGCTTCATTTACAGTATAAAAGTGTTTGAAAACTAAATAAATTTGATTATTTTGAAGATAACGTTCAATTTTTTTTACTGACATTTGATTTTTAGCCGCTACTCTTAGTCCTCGCACGCTAAATTTGTGGAGGAAATAGCGGATTTAAATGTAAATGATGATTGTTTCTTGTAAAACTGATTATAATGGCTGTTATGTTCAATAAAACAGATCGTGAGAAATATGATTTCGATAAAGCAACTACACTATGCGCTTGCGGTCGAAAAAACCTTACATTTTAAGAAAGCTGCAGAAATATGTAACGTGTCTCAATCTGCATTAAGTATGGCAATCAATGAACTTGAGAAGCAGTTAGGCCTAACGATATTTGAACGTAATAATAAAAAGGTTTTAGTAACCAATAACGGTCGCTTGGTACTCAATAAAGCCAAAAGTGTTAAATTTGAATTGGACGGATTATTACAAGTATCACAAATCAATAAACAATCCTTTTATAACCCGATGACTATCGGCGTTATCCCAACCATTGGTCCCTATCTATTGCCAAAAGTATTGCCCGAAGTAAGAAAGCAACATCCTAGTTTTAAATTGAAAATTATTGAAGAACAATCACATATTTTAATTGATATGGTGAGAGCTGGGGATATAGATACAGCAATTATTGCTTTGCCGTATCCAATAGAGGGTTTAATGAGTTTTGAGTTTTGGCAAGAAGATTTTTATTGGATATGCCATAAAGATGAATGCCCAAAAAAGGTGCAGGAAATTAATAGTGACGATATAGAAATTGAAAAATTAATGCTGTTAAAAGATGGTCATTGTTTAAAAGAACATACCTTGGCAGCCTGTCGATTACAAAATAAAAAGCAAGACTCAGATTATGATTCTGCTAGTTTGCATACCTTAATTCAAATGGTTGCAGGTAAGCTAGGTACAACATTCGTTCCGCAAATGGCGTTAGATCAGTTAACTTATAATGACTCGGAAATTAGAGCTATTCATTTAAATGAACCAGGCCCACACAGAACAATTTCTTTTATATTTAGACCTAATTACGTTAGAACCACTGAACTTACATTGCTTAAAGATATTTTCACCGAACAACTCACTTATAAATGTGCGTAGACTGTCAATTAGAAACTAAAATTGATCCACTATTTGCATTCCAGTGTAATAAATATGATCGATATTATTTTTTTGGTTTTTGTCGCCTTGAAAGAATCTAGCTTCAGTTTGAGTAAAAACTTTATTGACGTTTTAAGTTATCGGAAATTAACCTGTCAGCACTCAAGAAAATGGTTAAATTTAACTAAATAATCTAAATTGCAACCGCTGGTTGACAAATTAACAACCTGACTTGATAGTCTGCAACTGTTCGTTTTTCTATGATGCCTGCTCAAAAACAGATGAAGGAATAAACATTATGATATTAGCAGATAAGATAGTTAGATTAAGAAAACAAGTTGGCTGGTCGCAGGAAGAACTTGCGGAAAAGATGAATGTTTCCAGGCAGTCGGTCTCAAAATGGGAGAGCACTAACAGCATTCCGGATTTGAACAAAATAATCATGCTAGCTGAAATTTTTGAAGTTACGACCGATTATCTTCTAAAAGACAATATTGAAGCACCTGAATCCATCACCGATAATTTAGAGAACAACGCTATACAAATCAGTCTTGAACAAGCAATGAAGTATGTTGAAAACAAAATGGAGATGGCTCGATTAATTGCTAAAGGCGTATTTCTATGTGTAGGCTCGATGGTGCCACTCTTTGCTTTATTGGCAATGGCTGAAACAAACCAATTAAATCTAACATCTGATATTGCAACAACAACAGGAATTGTTCTCATATTGGTGTTGATCTCTATTGGAGTAAGCTTTTTTATTAGAACCAACCAATATGAAAGTGACTTAGCTCTTATAGAAAATGAAGAGTTTGAGCTGGCCTACGGCGTACACAGCGCTTTTAAAGAAAAATTACAAAAGTTTAGAGGGACCTATAACCTAAAATTATCGATTGCTATATCCCTGTTTATTTTCAGTTTTGTCCCTCTGATGGTTGGTAGCACTGTGTCTGGTAGCTCTGATGTACTATTAATGATGCTAATTGTTTTGCTCCTCATGATAGCGACAGGAATTTACATTTTGATCCCAGTCTCAACTAAATATGGCTCCTATAATCGAATTTTGCAAGAAGGGTATCCCTACGCAAAAAAAAGTAGACGCACAAAACGTATAGAAAAACTTGCTGCATTTTATTGGCCTTTATTAACCGCTATATATCTTGGCTGGAGTTTATGGACTATGGATTGGGGTATAACTTGGATTCTTTGGCCTGTGGGCGCAATACTTTTTGCAGCGCTGATTGGGTTAATGGAATTGCTGGATAAGGACGACACTTAGTAATCTACTACTCCTTCGGAAAGGGTCAAAGAAACGATATGAACCCTTCCGATTTGAACAACATTTACCAATTAAAGAAATTCAAGTTCATGCGAGCACATAGGAATTACTCCAATAAATTCCAATAAATTCCAATATAAAAGCCTCACCCTCAGCAGATCAGTTTTGGCTTGTTGTTGACAGTGTTCTAGAAAATAAAAAAGGTCCAATAATCGCTTAGTTATTTTGGTTGGCTTTTTAAATTTAAAGGAATTTTTGGCGCAATAAAGGTGTAAGCAATTAACATTAGACCAGCGTAGGTGCCGTTATACCAGATGAAATCCTGCGGAACTATGGAATAGGCCCAGACACAAAATGCGCCCACGGATAGCCCTAATTGCAGATTATTGCTGACTTTTAGGTTAACGCGCAGATAGAAGTAAGTTGCCAGAATACCGAAAATAAATACCACCAGAAAAACGACCAAATCTGGTTCTGTTTTTGGTGTTGCGCTAGCTAGAATCGATTGCATCGCCAAATAGACACCAATTACTTCTACCGGTATAAGCTTCATCAGCGCATCAGAATAGCCGTCAATCTCTGGCGCAGTTTGAATATCGCTTCTTGGACCGCCTCGTGCCGATACGTTAGATGCAGGCACACTCGTAATTATGGAACGTCCCATTCTATTTCTCCTATTTTAAATCATTTAATAATTGGTTAAATCGCTCGCCGCTTCAGTTCGAAGGAACGAGTTATTGCTTTCCAGTCTTCATCTGTATCTTCCTCTGTTTCAAATGACATGTTGCGTGTGGGTGGACCATCATAAGCGGCTTCAAATTGCTGGCGAAGCGAAGAACGCTTTGCACCAACAGAACGGGTACCCTCTTGTTGTAACCAACGGAAATCCGATTCTTCGCTAGTGATAATAGCTTTAACCGTTTCTGTGCCTTGGTTGCCAACAAAATCGCTAGGCACGCTAAGTTTTATTTTTCGTTCATCGGCGCCAATTTTAATCGTTTTTCCAGGGGCAATTAATTCGCTGCTGGTTTTTGTCGGATAGAACAACGAAATTTTACCATTCAATCCAAAATCTAGTAGGGTAACGAAGACATTATTGGGCTCATGATTAATCACTTCAAACGCCAAGTTTTGACCTTCCTCAAAGACAAAGTCTTTGTCATTGATGTTGTGTAATTCGCCATCTGAGTCTACGTGGAAAATATTGAACTCAACCTTGAGCTCGCTATCCGGGTTATTTAATTTTAGCGCGTTTCGATAGCGTGCTATTGCTTCGAGGTTGCTGATTATTGTCTCGATAGCTTTTTTTCCGCTAACAGCATGCAGAGGCATGGCCAGTTCTCGCGTGCGATCAACAATCGCCCAAGTTGGCACATCAATATTTATTGTTGATGGCAAAGTGATGCCTTCACGAACCTTATGCTCCGGCCGCAAGATATAAGCACAAACATCAGCTATGCCCGGCGATTTGGAAAGGGTTAGCAAGTTAGATGCATTGATTCTCTCAGAAATCTCCTTGACGGCCTCTTCTTCGATTTGGCTCACATCGACACTGAGGAGAAATTGCTTGGCGGATATTGCGGATTCGACACATCGCGCACCCACCGTTATTTTTCCCTCACCTTCGCTAATTATGCCTTGCGCCGTTAACGATCGAACCTCCGTTATTTCAATCGACGCCAAGGGTGTTATACCCTGAGTTTTCTTAGTGCCGTTTGGGTAGACTGCCCAAAGGGAGCCAACACACAGACCATGGGCTACACCACCGGCTAGAGTGACTGTTTTGCCCTCAACCGAGACGACTGAAATGAACTGCAATGTTTCGATATCATTAATACCGAAAATCTCACGATCTTGAACACCTTCAATTTGTGGGTGTTGTTGCTTGAATTTCGAATTGACACCGTTTCGAGCTAATTCAAATACGTCTCGGTAGGTCCAACCGGGTTTAGCCTTCATCAACGCATTGGTCAAGAAAAGCGTTAAAGCGCCATGTCTAACAGGTTCACCACCACCTTCAAAAACATCTTCATAGGACAATTCGTCATCTCGACAACCCGATATTACTACGTAATTATCGTTAAGTGCCAACCATCCACTGGGCTTTACCGCATCGCCTCTTGAACGAGTTGCTGGCGGTAGTTTTGTTTTGTCCACACCCATTGCACTTAGAGAGCGTGTGTCCGCTGGTAGACCTCTTGCTCTTGCGCCAAGTGCGTCCCGGGTGATAGTGCCTGAATGACAGCAATCAAATGTCAGCGATATGTAGCGGGTTTTGCTGGCCAGTCGTGTTAACCACTCGTTAATTACGTCGTCAATAATATCTAAGTTGGGGAATGGGTCCTCGCATCCCGTATCGGTGGTCGAAATCGTGCTATTCATGCCGGTTCCCTCATCGCTGTAGGCTGATTTTCGCTGAGATCCGTGTCCGCTGAAATGGAATACAACGATGTCATCTTGCTCGATCTTATCAACTAGATTTTCCATTGCATCAAGAATGCGTTGCTGGCTTGCCTCGGCATCGTGCAGTTCGGTTATATTTGATTCGCTAAATTTAAAATGATCGATCAGGACGCTTTTCATTAACTTTGCATCATTAACGCAGCCTCTGAGTTGGTATTGCTCTTCCATATGACTGTAACGGTCGATTCCAATAAGCAAAGCGTGTTTTTTAGGTGGGTTTTTAGATATGGTTTTAGACACAGTAGAGCTCCTTTTCACCCTTGTCAAAGGGTAGTTAGACAGGCAAAATTAGAAAACATACTGCGTTAAATAATGTGCGTTAAATAAGATTCGATAAATAAAAGTTAGTTGGCGAATATAATTAGATTAATACACATATGTTATTGATGCAATAGCCTTTTTTGCGATTACGGTTTAATTTCTTCAAGCGAAATCACTCGATTTGTCCTTATCCGATTACTGCGTAAGTTTATCCCAGTCGACTTCAGATATCGGATCGATCCACTTGTACATCTTCAGTTCGTATTTGGAGGAAACGCTCCACTGGTGGAGCACATCGCCTCGCACTCTTGCGAATAATACCTGTCCGTCCCCCGAAAACCTCAGTTGTACTGGCCACCCCCCTGCATAGAAAGTGTGGGTTGGCTCTCCGCCGGCGGCGTAAACTTGGATCGTTCCGTTACCGGTGGCAATAGCGATCACTCCTGAAGCGTGCCGATCAACTGCGCTAATGAAAGACTCATGTGGTCCGAGTATAATAGACTTGGACGCCGACTCGCCGGGAGTGTGCACCCACACACGACGGTCTTTTCTAATATCGAATATGGTTCTTCCATCATCACTGAAGCGCGCCTCATCTAATTGGGGGCAAGACTCATTCGATTCTTCGCTACAAGCCTCCCACGTCTGAAGGACATCACCGTTCAGATGAGTAAGCTGTAAACCCTTGTCACACGCCAACAACACCCAGGGTTCTAAACGCGAAAACCGAACTCCCTTTGTCCATCGGCAATCTAATTCTACTATCAGTTCGGGGGGAAAATAAGCGGAATCGGGCAACGTATCGGCCGCATCGTGCGTTACGACGTATTCGGTGCGCGAGTCGTCGGGCGAACCTTCGGAGTAGTAATCACGCTCTTTTACCTTAGTCTTGCCGTCCGGCGACAAGCAGGCATCGGTATACTCATCGCATTCATACTCACCATCACGGTGCAAAGCGACGAAGGTATCTACGTCCACGTCTGGCCACGAGTTGTCCCAAATCAAAGGCACCTTCGTCGGAAAGCGGCGCATGTCCCAGAGGTGAATATTGGCTCCGTCAATTGTCATGAGTACCGGCCGGTTCCGCGCGAAAGCGATTCCTTCACCTGCAACTTCAAACAGGCGCCTCCCCGAGTGGGCGTCCGTCACGAACGTCCTTTCTGCACTTGAACCGTCTCCTCCGCCGTCATGTCTGCCTCCCTTAATAGTCATGAGAAGCCTACCGTCAGCGGAGAATCGTGGCCTCACTCCAACCACTTTATATCGACCATCGCTGACCCGAATACTCGTCTTTTTTCCATTTCTTAACGTATATACCTCGTCTTTTTCTTCTGCCGATTCCAAATTAACAACCGTACTGCCGGATACATCGCCAACATTCTCGAATGCGAGCCGTAGACCGTCGTGTGAGAGTACAGGTTTTTGGCCGTCAAACTCTGCAGTGAGCTGTCCATTCGAGTCGTAGACAAGAACTTTGCGATTGGCTACCGTCACAAGCCGTACATCAGCCGAAGTCACGTTTGCGTCGCCTTTTTCACCAACGGTCGTGGCACCACTGGCAATCTCTTTGCGATTTCCATTCCAGTCCAACTCCACAACGTCGAAGGGAACGTTCACAACGCGCTGGTCAGGTCTGTAGTATGCAATGATCCGCCGATCGTCTTGGCTGAAAAAAGCAGCGTGCACATATGAGGGCATCCGGAAACTGGCAAGTTGCGGCGAGTTTTGAGTCGAGATTGCTCTCATCGCTGCCGTCATCTCCACGGAGTCTTCAAACTCAAGTGCGCTTCGTCGTGCAACTTGAACGGCACGATGCAAGTTGCCTTCTGCAAGACCTGCTCGGATTTCAGTTGCGACACCTCGAGTTACGGCACGCCTGCTCTGCTCAGTCGCCACCGTAGCTTGCCAAATAGCGACGAGCGCCAGCACGACGACAATCAGCATAACTGCAGTCCAGAACTGACGATTGCGGTGCCTCATTAATACGCTCTTATTCGCAAACTGACGTTCACGTCGGTTAAGCCACATTGCTCCACCGCTGAGTAGAGTCTTTATTGATGCACTTCGGGCTGCGTCATCCCACAACAAGCCTTTTTTCAAGGACTTCACCTTAGTTTGCTCCCACGACTCTGCATCGGCAGTCAATTTACGCTGAAAGCTCAGGTCGTCAGGTTCTCGTTCATTCTCCTTATGCAACCATCGCAGCAAACGCCCCCATGCACGTACCAAGGCGTCATGTGCGGGTTCAACGTATTCCTCGCCGGCACTTTCTTCTTCACCAGAACGCTCGTTGCCTGTTACCACTAACCGAGCATTGACAAGACAATCGATGATAATCTTGACGCTAGCGTTACGCTCCGCTGATTCGAATACAAGCTCAGAACGTAGAACTCGGCGACGCGCAACATTACCACTACCCGCAGCGACCATGCGCAACATGATGAGACGCATCGTCTGCTGATGAACAGCATTTTCTAGTCCCTCGTACTCGGCGTTGGCACGACTGCGCAGTGCACCGACTACGCCGCCAACTGCTTCATAGTCCGCACGCTCGATAGCACGGTCATCGCTGGCGCGGCCTAGGTAATGAATATACATCTCGCTCAGTGCGAAGGACAATAGTGGTAAAGCACCGGGGGTCGCTACCACCTCATTAATCAGTTCGTCAACGAGTTCATTGGGCTTGAAGTACATGACCCGAGCAGTCGCTGGCTTCAAGATACACTCGCGCAAGTCATTCTGGGTCATCGGCGGAACGATGTAACGTCCGTCACTCCAATACTCACTTAGCTCACTGCGACTAAATTGTGGTTCGAAATCGGTCCGCAAGGTAAGGATAATATCCAGTTTATCAGCATGCCGTTTTAACAAGCGGGATAGTAATTGAAGCGCTTCCTCGCGCTCCTCGACGGAGGAAGTCATGGTGATGAATTCTTCGAACTGATCAATAAATAGCACTGTCTTCGAGTTCTCGTCACATAGCTCGCAGATTTTTGCCTCTATAGCGTCTGCGTTCATCGCGGTATTTAGTACTCGGCTCAAAGACAGCATAGGGTGCACTCCAGGCCTGACCGTAGGCAGTACTAGCACGCCGTCCCGCATTTCGAGCCTCGGTAAAAGTCCTGCTTTGACGAGGCTGGATTTTCCTGTCCCCGAAGCGCCAAGGACAACAGTTAAGTCCTGCGTCTCAATGCGTTTTTCAAGATCAGCAATAACGTCTTCTCGACCAAAGAACAGCTCAGCATGCTCTTTCTCGTAAGACTCTAGGCCTCGATAGGGATTGTTGTCTAGATTGAGTGGTGGCGCTGGAGGTAAGTCTAATTTACGACCCGGCACAGCAAAGACGAACTCGCCCTTATCGTGTCGCGACAGAGGCCACAAACCAGGTGTCTGGCGGATCCCTTCTTCGATAGATTCTGGCTGTAGGCGACTTTCGAGATAGAGATACAGCTCGGTCGCTGTGATCAGTCCGTCTCCGCCGTCAGCAGGTACTACGTCTGCTCGCCCTTCCAATGCTTCGAACAGAGCCAGCGCGAACGGCGAATGTCCTTGCTCGTCCGGGCGCGTGCCCAAACTGCCACTCGAGAGTTGATCCATCGCTTTTTGATCGTGTGCGGTTGACGTTATAACCTGCCACGCCGGATCTTTCACGAAACGATCAAATCGCTCCTCATGAACCACGGAAGGTAAGCATATAAGATCGCGGGTCGCAGCCCATCGGAACGCCCCCGAAAAACAACTGTCCATAATAATCAATGCATGACGAACGGGCAGTGACAGCAACGCATCATGCACAAACGGCATGAATAGGTAAGAATCTTCCTCTCCACGGCGAGCATCCTGAGGCAGCAGGTATCCGTTAGGTCCGTCATCGCCATCTAAGGCTACACCGTGTCCTGCAAAATAAAATATTAAACGATCATCGGGACCGAGTTCATTCGGGAGTTGCTCATTCAGCAGCTTGCTTAGGCGTTGCTTTGAAGCGTCCTCGTCGAGAAACAGTCGCACTTCAAAGTTATGCAGATCCTTCAGTGTAGTGGCCAACCGACGGGCATCATTGGCTGCCGTCTTGAGTAGCGGAATACCATTCTGGTACTTATCGATTCCGATGATGATGGCAACGCTTCGGCGAAAGCGGCTTTCGATGGTCTCAGAGATCATTCAGATACCCTTCTGACTAGTTAAATTCATCGTACAAATAACTGTATAAATAAATTAAATCATAAGTCTTTTAGTTACAACAACTATTGATTTTGTTGGGCTTTGAGTGGTTCAACTAACTATTTGTACCATTTGAAAGGAAGGCAGACACGCGGTATCAACGCGTGTTTACTTTACACATAGGAATTTGACCTTAAGAACGAGTATCGGGTCTAATTTGAACGGGTATCGGGCTTGCCTGGACGAGTATCTGGCTTGCCTACGCGGGTATCGGGCTTACCTGGGCGAGTATCTGGTTTGCCTACGCGGGTATCGGGCTTACCTGGGCGAGGAGCTGGCTGTTCAGTATTATCACTTCCTGTCACCATTAGATTAATATTTGCAGACGTATTATTGTTGTTATGCTGTGAATTTAACATTACCAATCTCACTTTGTGATTATATGGAAAATTCAGTATATACTCCCACCAAAGAAAACGCTATATTAACCTGTCGATTTATGACACCTCCGATATTTCAATAAAAACAAGGAGTAAACCTATTTTTTCGCGTTTTTTAAGCCAGTTTATTTCCGAAATTCGTCGTCGCGAAGTAATGCCTGTGGTAATCACCTACACCGTTGTTGGTTGGTTATTACTACAGGTAGTGGAACTAACGTTTGAACCCCTAGGACTGCCAGAGGGTAGCGTACGTTTACTCATTATTATCACTATTGCTGGATTCCCAGCAATGGTCTTCTTAGCTTGGATACTTGATTTTACACCGCAAGGGGTGATGTTCGACTTACCTTTATGGCTGGTTAAAGGCAAGGCAACTCGGAAACAGAAGAAAGCGAGTCGACCTTTAGCACTGTTTTTATGTTTACTGGTCATTACAGGCACCTGGGGCTTTGCTATTTTCTTGGATGACCGAATTCAGACTGTGGTAACCGAAACGGAATCGCATAAATCTAACCCCAAATCGGATACCGCAGTGGTAGATTTTCCTGCCAATTCAATTGCTGTTCTAGCCTTTGAAAATTTTGACGGACAAGCAGAAACTAATTACTTTGCTAATGGACTCGCTGAAGAAATCTTAAACCATTTATCTAGTATCCGTGAACTTAATGTTGCCGCCCGCTCTTCCTCATTTAGATTTCGTGGTGAACGAGTGGATGTGCGTGAGGTTGCAAAATTGTTAAACGTCCGGTATGTCCTAGAGGGCAGTGTGAGGCGATACGGCAATCGCGTTCGTATTGGCGCTCAATTGATAGACGCTAGAGAAGGATATAACACTTGGAGCAAATCTTACGATCGTAACCTTGATGATATTTTTGCAATACAAAGAGAGATTGCATTTGCGGTAGTAGATGAATCAAATATAGCGCTGTCGATTGATTCGAAAAATCGATTACGAAAAACACAATCAGAAAATATCGACGCCTACATTTTTTATCTGCAAGGATTAGAAAAATTGCGTAGTTCACAAGATGCCGAACATTTCAAAACAGCTAACAAGCTATTTAATCAAGCATTGACCATAGACCCTAATTTTTCACGCGCTTATGCGGGAATATGTGAAGCTAACTTGGCGCTGTATCAAATCACAAATAGTGTTGACGATTTTACCAATGCTGAAATAGCCTGTAAAAAAGCCCAAAGCCTCAATATTGATAGCAACAGTGAAGTGAAAATTGCCTTGGGTCGTTTATATCGAGTGCGTGGTTTATATCAAAAATCAGAAGATACATTACTTAAAGCCATCGCAATTTCCCCTACCGAAGTTGATGCATACATCGAGCTTGGAGAAGTGCATTTAGCACAAAAAGAATTTGATAAAGCTAAAGCGTTTTTTTTACGTGCAATAGATTTAAAGCGCAACTATTGGAAAGCGTATGAAGCATTAGCTAATTTTTATTACACCAAAGCACAGTATGCTGACTCAGCCAATACTTATGAAATGGTGACACGCCTTACACCAGATTCTTCAATAGGTTATTTGGGTAAAGGTGCTGCCTATTGGATGCTGGGTGATATTAAACAAGCACTACAGTCGTATGAATATTCGCTAGAATTGAATCCTTCTCGACAAGCATACACCAATTTAGGCACGTCTTATTATTACGCTGGGCAATTCCAACAAGCAGTCGATATGCAGAGGAAAGCCTTGGAATTTGCAAAAACAGACCACCGAGTTTGGGGACGTTTAGCCGAGAGTTATCGATTTATTCCTGATCAAGAATCACAGTCACAAGATGCTTATAAGCGTGCTGCTGAACTAGCACGTGATAACCTGCAAATTAACAAGGAAGATTGGTATACCCGAGCTATGTTAGGTTTGTATTTAGTCCATTCAGGTGAACAAGCTGAGGGATTGAATTTACTGGATGTAGCTATTGGACAATCGCAACGAGATCCTGAAACTCTCTATTTTAAAGCCTTAGCAGTACTCCAAGAAAACGATACAGAGCAGGCTATTGCACTACTAGAAGAGACAATCGCACTTGAGCAATATTACCGACAATTCATCGCTTTGGATCCTGACTTAAATCGCCTGAAAGACGATCCCCGCTTTAATTCTCTGTTGCCTGCCACCGAACTGTAAAAATAAGACCATTAAATCAATACCGAATACGCGTTATAACTAACCATTTACCGGACGTTTGTGCGCATCCGGGCTAGCCAACAAATGCGCAAACATCATTGTCTGAATTCCGGTCACAGCATTATTGATCAGTTGCCTGAACCAAAATCCAGCCACTTTCTCTTGATTTTATGACTGTTACAGACTCATGTGGCTTCAAGGTATCAATCACCTTACCACTACCGTCATTATCGTCCCGTATATWCCTGASTTGGGAATCGTTTTYATAAACAGAACCTTCCTTAAATGCTTTACCAAATTTGCCAAGATAGACCCAGCCTCCGCGTGCAGATATAACTAATATAACCTTATCGTTAGCTACCAAACGGATATCTGCGCCTGGCTTTGGCTCTGTCTTGAAAACCTTGTCTACCTTGCCATCAAAAATAAGTTCGTATCGGCTTACATGTGTCAAACCCGCGTCTTTGAGTTTTACAATTGCTTCATCCAGATTCAATGACACCAGTTCTGGAACCGGAATTCCCGCAGTCCCCATATACAGTGTAATCGCAGTATCGTGGGGGATAATACTGTCAACGTCGGGCTCGCTTTTGACAAATGTGCCTTCCGCTATACCTGCCGCTGGAAGCGTAACAACATTCTTAACTGCTGCAATGGTCACTGGCAAATCTTTAAATAGAGTCCTTATCTCCTCTTCGTTTTTGCCTTCGAAACTTTCCAGCTCGATGGTACCGTTAGAAACGACGAGTTTAACTTCCTTGTCGGTATCATAATTAGTCCCTTCAGCTGGAGCAGTTCGAAGAACTACGCCTTTTTTCTCGCTGCTGGCTACGCCTAAAGTGTCAGGTGCTACCATCAATCTTGCGCTTTTAATGATGTCGGTTGCCTGTGATACGCTGTATCTCTTTTCCGCAATAGCGGGAATTGTTGCCTCAGATGACCATATATCATACATAACCGCAACTAGTGCTAACACCGCAGCCACACCCATCAGCCCCTTCATAGCGTTGGACACGCCAGTTTTTTGTGTGACAGGAGTTTGGCTTTTCTGATTGTGTGCTGCACCGTCGGTCTTGTTTGATGCTGGAATGGACACAGGATTGGGTAACGGTTTCGCAGGGATTGGTTTTTTAATATCGAACAACACGCCATCAGGTGAACGCATGAACAGCACCGGTGTCGCCCATTCCATAGTTGAAGGATCGGCAAGTTTGATCGCTTTACGACCTTCCGCAACGGCTGCGTCCACAGGATAGCCAGAAACGATACGAGGGTAAAATGTACCGGCAAAACTCACAGCCGCCTTGTCGGTGATTGGAAACTGCATGGCCACAACAGCCGGAATACCAGCCATAATCATCGCGGTGGCTACCCCTGCAAAAGGGTCTTGTCCTTTTTGTTTGGTGGCCTTGGCAGTGTCGCAGGCATTTAAAAACACCAAACGCATTGACTTGACGTCTTGCAGAATAACGCCACCTAAAGTTTGCCCGTCGAGCGCTAATGGCTGACTATTTTCATCCTCAAGTAACAGCACGCCGTGGCCTGTAGAACTATCAAAGTCGCCGTGCCCCATATAATGCAATACGTGATAGTCTTTTTCAGCTAACTTATTACTTAGTCGTTGAGTAGTAGCCGGGCGTTCCAAGAAATCCACTTCTACGCCGCTATGGCGTGCCCATGACTGCTCAATTAGTTTACGCTCCTGTTCTAAATTTAATGGTGCTACACCTTCGGGGCTGGACATCACAACTAGAATTCGCAAAGGCAGTTCGAAAGACTGAGGCGCGAAGGGGCGCTGCACATTTAGGTAGCGCACAAGTGGTGTGTTGCGCGACAAACTCAAATAGTCTCGGGTTTCTTCTCGATACAATAACTCCCACGGCAAACTGGCCAGTGCAGCTACATCGGAATCTGTGGGATCAATCTGTAATTTGATACGAAGACCGCTATTTGCGCCGCGGATCATTCCGATACTTTGGTCAAAAAGGGTTTTGGTGGCGCCAACGAAAAGGCTCTCAAAAAGGGCTTTCGGTAGCTCTATAGATGGCGTCGTACCGACACTTGACATCGACATCTCGCGAGTCACTTCTGCCCCTGAATCTGTAGATGACACACCGCGAAAAGTTCCCGCTAGCTTTTGCAACATAGCAGGAGCGTCATCAAGTTCAAATGGTAGGCGTAACTTGGAACTACCTTCACCCGCCGGAGACCTAACATTAATAATGTAATCATCACCCTGCTTAGATTCGATTTCTATATTAAAATCTTTATAGTGCATAGGTGTGCTCCAAACTTAGCTGATTCAGAGCGGTGTATGTGAATTCTAGGTTGTTCACTTGTTATCGCCTCTATTGTCCTTGAGATTATGAAGAGTAAAACACATCTATGATCTATGCAATAGGCATCGAGTTTACAAATATTTGCATGATTAAACTATTTTAACTCTTTGTGATGTCTAGACTTGCATACTAAGTCTTCTGTACGCATTCATATACTGGTTTGATTAGAAAAACTTGAAGACATGGTGTGATCTACTCCATTTCCGTTGCGTGCTATTTACCGACTACAAAATCATAATTTATGGACTAGACTTTAATCTGTAAATACCAATTTAAATCAAATAAAACTGGGCGACCATTGAAAAAACAATTGTCTATAACTTCAACGTTTAAAAAAGCATTATTAATTGCGCTTGCTTTGGTGGGTGCTATATTTTTCAACAATATAAGCGCAGTTGAAATTGACAATCCTGCTAAGAAAATTCAACTTGAATTAAAATCACCTACTAAAGCATTAAAAATTTCAATAATGGATAAAAATCAGCCTTTCACCTTTACCTTGCCTAATGGAAAACCTAGTGGCTTATATGTTGACATATGGAGAGAGTGGTCCAAAGTGACAGGTCGTGAAATAGAATTTGTTACGTCAGATTTTTCGATAAATATCCAGCAGTTAAAAAATGGTCAAGCTGATTTCCATTCAGGTCTTTTCATCAATACAGGTAGAGAGGAGTGGGCAGTATTTTCAGATCCAATCGATAGAATCGAAACAAAGTTATTTTTTGATGCTGATAACCGCCGTTTCTCCAAAATAGAACAACTTAATGGAAAAAAATTGGGAGTAGGCAATGCTTCATTTCAAGAAGCATATATAAGAGAAAATTACCAAGACATACAAGTCTTTTCCTATAAAGACACCGAAAAAATGATTAATGATTTATTAGATGGTTATATTGATGCCATCGTTGCCGAGGTACCTAGCCTTAACGCAAATATGGCAAAAATGGGAATCATCGGTGCGCTAAGAATAGGTGACAAAGTTTTATTATCAAATACAGCTCATGCATTAGTTCCTAAACGTAATAAACATTTGATACCGATAATTAACGAAGGGATTTTTAAACTAGAAATTGACAAAATAATTCAGCTGGAAAAGAAATGGTTGCCTGGTCACGCGGCTTTTTTTGAGTTATATAAAAAACAAAATTCAATTGCTCTTACTCAACAAGAACAGCAGTTTTTGATAGATCATAGAAGCTTGTTATTGGGCGTTGATAAGGGATGGAAACCAATAGAATATGTTGATGATGACGGCAAGTTTTCGGGGGTTACTTCAGATTTTGTTAAAATTATTTCTGATAAACTTTCAATTCAGTTGAAGCCTGAAATTGGAAATAAATGGGCTGTAGTATTAGAGAAAGTAAAAAAAGGTGAGTTGGACATTCTATCGGGTGTTGTCCGTTCGAAAGAACGTGAACAGTATTTATCATTTACTAAACCCTATATCAGTTTTCCAATGATTATTGCAACCCAAAAAAATGCGAGACCCTTGGTTAATATGAGTTTTCTGGACGGGAAAAAGGTTGCAGCTGTCGCTTCATCTACGAAAGCAAACTTACTAATCAAGCATCATCCTAATATTATTCTAGTCCCAACAGACACTCTAAAAGATGGGCTTGCAATGTTGGAGTCGGGACAGGTTTTTGGTTTGATGGACAGCATTGCGATTATTGCTGATTACACCAATAATAATCCTAGTACCAATATACATATTGCACTACATACACCCTATTCAAGTGACCTTAGTTTTGCGGTAAGAAGAGGTTTAGAACCCTTGATACCAATATTGAACAAAGCCTTTGCTCAAATTACCGAGCAAGAAAAAGATGAGATTTTAAATAGATGGTTGTCGGTTCAAGTCAATATTGGGACTGATTTTAACACCATTTTAACATGGGGTTTGCCCGGGTTTTTCATTCTTCTTTTTATTATTATTTATGTAGTTCGATCAAATGCAAAATTGCAGACTGAAATAATATTGCGCCAAACAACTGAAAAATCTCTTAACGAAGCAAAATCTTCCTTAGAAAAAGCATTACGAAAAGCAGAAAGTGCCAACCAAAGTAAAAATCAATTTTTGGCCAATATGAGTCACGAAATTAGAACGCCAATGAATGCGATTATTGGGACTGCCTATCTTTTGGAAGAAATGATTGATGATAAAGAACAGCTTAAATTATTGGATATACTTAACTTGTCATCAAAATCTTTACTTGGTTTAATTAACGATATTTTAGACTTGTCAAAAGTAGAAGCTGGAAAAATAGAGTTAGAAGAAAGAAGGTTTAATCTAGAAGAACTATTAACCAATGTCATTAAACAAGTAGAAGCCAATATTGCTCTGTCTGGCAAAAACAATAATGATAAAGACGTTAATATTATTCTAGAGATTTCAAACAATTTACCCACTTATGTTATTGGAGATAAATTAAGACTGTCCCAAATACTGCTAAACCTTATGGGTAATGCCATAAAATTTACCGAAAAAGGTACCGTTAAAATTAAAGTTTCTTTAAAGAGTGAAAAAGAAAAAAATATAGAACTTGAGTTTTCAGTAGAAGATACTGGCATCGGTATGACAAAAGAGCAAATGGAAAAATTATTTGAAACCTATAGTCAGGCTGACGCATCAACTTCACGAAAATATGGCGGAACAGGATTAGGATTATCAATAAGCAAAAATCTCTGTCAATTAATGCAAGGAGAAATATGGGTCGAGAGTGAAATTGGAGTCGGTTCACAATTTCATTTTACCTGTCTATTAAAGAAAGCTGATCAACGAAAAACAAAAGAAGATTCCACAAATCATAAAGAGCTTTATTCGAAAAACTATCGAACAGATAAAGATGACCAGTTATCGGGTATTTTATTAAATAAAAACATTTTAATTGTTGATGATAATTTAGTCAATCAAACTATTGCTAAAAAGATACTAGAAAATAAAGGCATTATAACCGAGTCAGCATTCAGCGGAGAAGAGGCATTATCAAAAATAGAAAACACTAAGTTTGATCTTATTTTAATGGATATTCAAATGCCTGGTATGGATGGATATCAAACTACAAAATGTATTCGAGAAGAGTTGAAGATGACTGATATACCTATTATTGGTTTATCCGCTAATGCTATGGAACAAGATATTGATGCTGGATTAAAAGCCGGAATGAACGATTATCTTAGTAAACCTATCAAACCTAATCACCTGTTTAAATCACTAAGAACTCAACTTAAAAGCTAGCTATAGAATATTGATATATCTCGATAAAGTACAGACAAATAATCAAGAAGAAAATCAAAAAGCAAAGGGGTCATGTTGATACTTCCCCGAGTTTATCCGATATCGTTATCAATCTACTTGGAAAAAATGATCAAAAAGTCACCGAGCAAGGCGATGCTGATGCTGATGCTGATGCTCAATTCAACCTAGACTTAATCAAAAATAAACTACGGAAATAATCCAAAATTCATTTGAAGGTAATATGCTTTATCCTTATTAAACCTCTAATTTTGATTTTTCGGCTGTCTCGGTTTCAAACCCTGTACACGAGCGTATTCCTGATAACCAAGCAACATGAGTTTTACACATCTAGAAGGTGAAGGCTTTACGTCCTTACTGCCTTTGCATACAGGGTTGACCTGCTCTCCTCTATTTTCGATTACCCATTTATAAGCATCATGATAAAGCTCTGGATCATCAGTTGAAGTTTTTATCTGACTGATATAATTATTAGTGAAATAAATATGGAAAGTATCTGTGACATCAAAATCAATACCCAGCGCCAGCACTAGATCATCCTGTACTCTAATTGAACAGAGCACTTCATTGCCTTCGCCAAGTTTGCAAGGGTGTCTTTGTTTAATGATATAGTTTCCGTCTTTCGCCCAACCTTGATAAAACAACATTTTTTTCTGAGACTCTCCAGCTTGAGTGAGAAGCGGATTTAAAAGATTGGGATTAAAAGAGTAAAATGCATCAATATATTGTTCCGCCAATTGAAGATTTCTCTGACTATTATTTTCTTCAGCTATAGCGTGACTATTTAACATTACGGCTGCAGTTACAGCCAAAATATTTTTAATAAGCAAATTCATGTTCATGTATTTTATATTCCACTGTGTGAAGTTAATTCGCGGACGCTTTAACAACGGGTCCACTCGGTGCTACTTCAGATGACTTAGGTTCTTCAAAAGGCATTAGCATAAGTTCAGTAAAACTAGGTTGCGTTTTTCCGATCCCAACTTCCTTTGTATCTGCATCATTAAAGGTTCCAAAAACACGATCCCACATAATACAAGCACAACCATAATTAGTATTACTTTCCTCTCTAACCATTGAATGATGATGAATGTGGTAGCGGTTAGTAGTAAATAGCCAGCCGATTATTTTTGAATTCAAATCTAGATTAGTATGTGCCATAAATACTGTGACAGTAAACAATGAACCTGCCGCTATACCAACTTGTTCTCCACCTAGCAGCACGCCCACAATAATTCTTGGTAAGAGTAGAAATAGACTTTCAAAGGGGTGGTTTGCCATGGTATTGATAGCGGTTAAACTTTTAAAGGCATGGTGCGTTCCATGCCCAGATGCTTTCCATAACCAAGTCCAAGAGTGGGAGCCACGGTGATACCAATAATTTACCAATTCATAACTGATAAACACTAGCAGAATCTGAGCAATCATTGGCCAATCAGATGGCCAAATCCCTAAACCATAGGTGTCTCGTATAGTCTCGAGCCAAGTAAAGAGAGACATCCCAAGTAAGGACTTTACTAAATCACCAACCGCTGAGGCTATCCAGACTAAACCCAGCACCATTAGTTTATCATTGAATGTTTCTTGCCACTTTGGTCTTGCTGGAATAACTGCTTCAAGACAGGTTAAAAGCAAGAGTAGGCAAAACCAAAAAATTTGATAGGAAACCTTATCCAACATCAATAGTGGAATTGAAACAGCCAATATCATTAAAACGGGCTGTAAGTAGTATTTTGCGAGATGCGCGTATTTTTTCTTTCGATATTCCGGGATACGACTAATACCTAAATCCATAAGAGATCCTTATATGAATAGATGAGTTCTTTAACAACTCAGACGAGCCGTACATCGAAAGAAACGGTTTTTATTTCATCTAAATAAACATATATGTTTTGATCTGTCAAATATATATGGCTCAATATATGTTTTGTTCATTTTTGTCTTCTCCATTAAATTATGAGAAGTATCTTAGCAATGTGAACCAATGAGATCTTTTCCGATCTTGTCAATTTGGTATTGATCGTGGATTTCGATATTTAGGAGTTCAATTTAAGTTCAACCAGTGGCTACTGACTAGTTAGTCATCCACTAATGCATAATTCAGGGATGAATATATACGAAAGTTATCCTTTCCCAGCTGAAATCATCCAGCACACATTGCTGGCTATACCATCACTTCAATCTTAGGCGTCACGTTATTTCAGCCAAGAACTATATAATGTTTGGAGAGCGTGCCTTTACGTCTTCGGAAAATGTGGTAGTAGATTGGGTTCAAAATGGTATTGGACTTTTAATTTGAGAAAGTTAATTTGTCAGTACTCAATTGATACTAGTTTAATTAACAATTAGGTTCGTCATGTTTGATATTGTTTAAATATCTTTCAGCGTTATTAATATTACCAAACACTCTAATTATCTTTGGTAAAATTATATGTTGAATATCTGAAAAATTTGGCTTTGTTGCTAACTCAATCCAGGTTGAAATCAATATTTTTGGTATATGCAATTCTTTCATCTACTTAACCCTATTACCTGGCTACTGACAAGCTAACTTCTAATTTCGCAATAATTAGTTAAAGATATGTTTATGAAATATTATAGTGTTTATTGCATAAATGTCCTCATACAAATGGATGAGTTAATTAGAAAAGTACTGTCATGTTGACGATGATATTCCGAAATGTGCGATAACGGTTTGTGCTTCCATTTCTAAAACAGGCACATAGTTAATTTGTCAGCGTCAAATAAGAAGGCATTTAATTAGGTTAGATAGGTTTTGAATTTAAAAATCTGAAATGTTATGAACTAATGAAACAAATTCTAATTGAGACTTTGTATGTGTTTTTGATAAAAGGTTAGCAACATGAGTTCTTACAGTGTTGTGTGATACACCAAGCAACTTTGCAGTATCAGGTAGTGAATCGCCCACAATTAAATGTTCAGCTATCTCGAACTCTTTAGGCGTTAAATTGAAGGTGTCTTGTAGCCAATTGTAGTTTTTAAGACGACTCTTTATTTTGATTGTTATTATTGACAAGCTCTGATGAAGCTTTTCTGAAAGAGGAATTATCTGCATTGATGTTGGTGGGTAACTGTTTAAAATAATGTACTCAGCCGCAGCATGAACCGCTTCTTTTTGTCTTGTATAATCAATTATCTTATTTAGTTTATTCTGCCATTTTTCGTTACGTAAAATTATATTTCCCCTTACAATGCTGATGTCTTTAGATTGATTAACCCATGATTCAAATGAGCTATTTAAGGCGTGTATTTTTGCTGTCTGATCAACAATTACAATTGGAGAGGTACTTTTATCTAGCGCACTTTGTAAAGTACTTATCTTGCCACTCAATTGATTAATTTGTGCATGAATTGGTAATGCGCCACACAGGCTACGACATATTATTTTGAAAAACTTTTTTTCATCAGGACTATAAGCAGGCTGGTTAATACTACGATTAAACGCAAATCGACCTCTAATTTCACCATTTTTAATTGGTAAGGTCATAGCTAAAATTCTTGCGACGTCCAATTCCTTATAAACTGAGGCGACGGGACTGTCAATTAGCTCTTGTTTTATCTCTTCAGTAAGTTCTAAAATGGTTCCATGTTCTTGCTTTAAAGATGCTAAATAAAATGGGTCTAGTGGCAAAACTTCAATATAATTATTCATTATTTCTAATGCGCCAGTACCTCCATCCGACATGTATATCCTCTCGCCAAAATTATCTGATAAATTTAGCCAAACTTGTACACTACCTGTGAGAGTGCGTAACTCATCCAGCCACTCTTGCCAATGGCCATTCGTTGCGCAAAGATAAGTTTCATCTATTAATCTTGCGAGATTATCGTCCGTTAAATTCATTCTTATCCCTAAGGTACTTATATATAAAGTTACTATACTGCAAATTTTAATTAAAGCCAAAATTAGAAGTGTCTAGCTGGGGGTAGTGACAAATTAAGTCCCACTAAGGCATACTCCGACGATGAATATGTACAAACGCCATTGCTTTCCACCGGTAATCATCACATAAGGCCTAGCTTTGTCATCGCATCAATTGAAAATGGTGGGTCGTCAACCGAACTTTCTTAAACATTTGAAGGAACTTAAGGTGCTATTAGTCATTTAGCAAATAGGTTATAGTTTGTTCAAAATAAGAAACGCCGATGTCTTTATTCTACTTATCCTCATTATATAATTATAAAGCGCACTCAACGTGCAAGAGGTAACATACGATAAGTTCATTTAAATCCCTACCTCGCTGGACACAATAATGGTGCTATGGACGATTACTTGGCCATTTGCTGTTCTGTTTGGTTATTACATACTCATGGCACTCACGACCGATTTGATTGCACGGATAAAATAGAATATTTAGAACTGACTCTGAGGAAGTAAACATAGCATGATTACATTAGAAGACGCTTTAGTCGCGCACTCAAGAGTATCACTTACCAACAGAGAAACTCCTTTAGAGCATTTTAAAAACTTAAGTGAGCAACTCAACTTCAATTTATTTGTAAAACGAGATGACTTGACCGACCTTGCTCTTGGAGGAGATAAACCCTATAAACTGGAATATGAAATAGCTAAAGCCATAAAAGAGGATGCTAACATCTTGGTGACCTGCGGGAGTTCGCAGAGTAATCATGCTCGACTAACCACAGCAGCAGCTCGCAAACTAGGAATGGAATGTGCTGTTGTTCTTAGTCGCGATCAATGGCAGGCCACCCAAGGAAATTTGCTCACAGTTTATATGATGGGTGCTCAAGTGAAAGTGGTTGATGTTGAAGATCATTGGGATTTAGAAGAACATGCCCGCGAGCTTTGTGATTCGCTTAGTTCTCAAGGCTACCGACCCTATTATATTCCTGTGAGTGGTTCAACTACTTACAGCTGTCTGGGTTATGTGAGGGAATCTTTAGAAATAATAAAGCAACTCGATGAACAAAATATTAAATTAGATGCAATTTACACTCCCTTCGGAACAGGTGGAAATTTTGCTTCAATACTGTTTGCCATCAGAGACAAAGGTTTTGATTGTCCGGTTATTGGCATTAGTGTTAATCGTAATAAAGAAGAGTGTGAAGTCAATCTCAATATGTGGTGGCAGGGTTTGTGCGGTCTTTTACAAAGAGATTCTAATACACCAAAAGGCCATTACGAACTCTACGATCAATTTGTGGGTGAAGAATATGGCGTACCAACTGAAGCTGGCTTAGATGCCATTTTAACGGTAGCTCAAGGAGAAGGGGTTTTATTAGACCCTGTTTATTCAGGTAAAGCTTTTTCTGGTTTGTTGAGCCATGCAAAAGAAGGTCGTTGGAAAAGTAATCATAACATTCTCTTTATTCACACCGGTGGTACTCCTGCAATTTTTGCTTACAGTAAGCAAATTGAAGCACATTTAATTAAACGCGGTGTTTCAATCGCTCCATGACAACTATTATTTTAGGCTTAATTACAGGAACCTTAATAGGTTTAGTAGGCGTAGGAGGGATACTTCTAGTTCCTCTTCTTGTTTATTTTTTAGACATGGATCTCCATACTGCCATGGCGACCTGCAGTTTTAGTTTCTTATTTACCGGCATCGCTGGTAGTTATTCCTACATCAAACAAAAGTCAGTTTACTGGCCAATGGTCGGATGGCTAACATTCGGTATCATCCCCGGAGCGGTTTTGGGTGCTAAGTTAAACGGATATTTACCTGAAACAATATTGGTCGTGGTTCTCGCTATTCTTATAGGTTTCTCTGGTATCAATTCTTTTTTTAAGAATAAGGAAAGTAAAACGCCTCGAGACAAAATTAACCTAGTATGGCTTATTGTAATTGGTATGGCTTTAGGTTTCGGTTCTGCACTCACGGGTACCGGTGGACCTGTTTTACTGATCCCAATATTCATGATGATGCAGGTACCATTAATAAAAGCCATTGGAGTCAGCCAAGTCATTCAATTGCCTATCGCGATTTTTGCGACTCTCGGTTTTTACCTAGACCAACAGGTTAATATTGATTTTAATTTGGGATTCCAACTTGGAATTGTGCAAGCAATAGCTGTGATGGGAGGAGCTTATATCGCTCATAATATATCAACTTTAAAATTACAAAAGACTGTATCAGTTACACTTTTAGGAGTCGCCTGTTTCTTGATTTTTGATAATCTGTTTTGATCATATTTAACTCACCGGGGTAGCTAGCAAAGGAGGCGGAGTAAGGACCTTTGACCTAAGAAGACCGTTAACTTAAAGTTAGTCACGCCCCGATCGGGCAATATTCAAATAGTTCGTAACAACATACAGTAATGTAGTAACGTATAAACATAGTATGTTTCATCGATTACCATTCACGAACTAGAACTCGGCATTTTACTGGCAGAACGAACCGATCAATTTAAAGGCAGTATTCTTAGAAAATGGATGGACGAGCATGTTATACCGGCATTCGAGAACCGTATTCTTTCAGTTGATAAAAATGTAGTATTGGTTAGTGCAAAGTATCACGTGCCCGATCCAAAACCCTATAGAGATACATTAATTGCAGCTACCGCGGTGGTTCATAATATGACTGTAGTGACACGAAATACCAGTGACTTTTGCTTAGATGAAGTAAAAACACTTAATCCCTGGAATGTTAATTAAACTGTAGATACCCCAGAAATATTCGTTCTTGAAAACTGACCAATGCGATTGGGTAAATTCAACTCAAATCTTATGCATAGATTTCTAGCACACATGACTAGGTTATTTTTAGTTGAAGTAAATTAAGTAAAGAATGTAGAACCATTAAAAAAAATTTAATAAAACACTCAAATGGTCAAAGATGCTTTTCCAAAAAATTTGCTAGTTCCCGGAAAAATAAAATCCTGTTGGACACTTTACTTATTGAATGACCTTCGTCACTAAAGCGCAAGTATTTAACTGGTACACCGTTGTCTCGTAGTGCTTTCACCATCGAGTCAGATTCAAGCACAGGATCTCTCGGGTCATTTACACCATGCTCAAAAAACATGGGTGACTCAATTTTATGGACTGTGTTAATTGGTGAATTGTTTGCATAAAAGCGCTGCCATTTCTCTTCACTAATGTCCCCATATTCTATTAAGTCTGAAGCTTTCAAACCCGGCGATGCAGTTTCTAATGCACGCACCCAGTCGGCAACACCAACAAAGGACGCTCCTGCCTTAAAGGCTTTTGGATAAGCCCCCATTACGGCATTTACCATATAGCCACCATAGGAGCCCCCCATAACTGCTGCGCGATCTGCATCAACTTGGCCATCTTTCTTCAACCATGCAAGTGCATCAACTAAGTCTGCAACACTATCGAGACGTTTTGTTTGATTATCTAGGCGAGTATAAGTTTTACCAAAGCCAGTGGAACCGCGAACATTGATATCTAGCACCGCGATACCTTTTCCTAACAAATATTGCGTTAACGGTTCCCAACGTGGTTTCGCTTGACTTGTAGGGCCTCCATGTACATCGATAACTAATGCTGGCAACAAGTTTTTGTCTATATTTTTAGGAATATAGAGTAACCCTTGCAAGCTTATGCCATCACGCGCTTTGAAGTTTATGATTTTTGGCGGTATTAACTCTTTTGGGTTGATACCTGCAAAATTTGAGGTTTTTAGTATGCTGGACTTTAATGATTTAAGGTCGACCAAATAGATGGTGCCCGGAGAGTCATAACTTGATACTAAAACAGACAATGTCTCGCTCATACTGCTACAAGACAAACCATACACACCTTTATGCAATAATACTTCGCGTTGTGTTTTACTTGTCAAATCCATCACATTGAGTTGATCATAACCATTGTCATTAACCACCCAAATTAAATATTTGTCATTACTACATAGTTTGACTTTTTCCAGATTAAATTGATGTTCGACAACCACTTTAGTATCGCCAGTTTTTATATCGTGAAACATCAATTTATTCATTTCTGAATCTAGATTAGACGAAAAATAAAAGCCACTGCCATCTTTCTTCCAGGAAAATGAATTAAAATCGGCGGCAATTTTAGGCTTGAATAACACCTTTGCAACGCCATTATCGCTATCAAGTAAATATAGATTGTTAGCATCCTCTCCGCGTGTTTCGCTCATGAGTAATTGATTAGTTTTTGGCTGCCAATCGGCTGGGAAAAAACCAAATTTCGACTGGTAGATCATCTTTGAAGAGCGTGAGTCAAAATCATAGAGATAGAGATCAAAATCACGTCCATTGCGCTCTGTTGATGCATAACTGAAACGATTGCCATCAGCGTCAAAGGCACCAAAAGCGCGATATGCTTTCGAATGTGATAAAACGATTTTCTCCGTTCTACCGTCAGTTGTGATCAAATAATAAGCGGGACGCTCATCTCCATTATTGTCAGCTGAGTACAAAATTTGTTTACCATCAGGATGCCAATAATAGTTGTTTACACCGTTGCCATAAGTTAATTGTTTATCCTGACCGGCTTTAATAGACATAACCCAAACTTGCCTGCGACCAGTAACATTACTAATATAAGCTAACTGCGACCCATCGATATTCAGCTTTGTTGTGCTAGGGCCTCGAGCAAGTAAAAACCGGGAAATATCAACAGGGCGATCACTTGCCATGCCAATCGAAATGTTTGTTGTTTCAGGGGTATCTTGCGGATATGGCCATTTGTCGTTTTCGGCAACTGCCGGTAGAGTCACGAAACAAAGGAGTATAAGGGCTTTTGTTATTTTCATTATATATTCCATTAATTTTATAAGCATGAAAAGTATACACGACATAATTCTTTAGACGAAATTTATAGCTCATTAAGAAAACAGGTAAAATAAAATAGTGGGATCTGCGATTAAACCTTATCTGCCTGCTCCTGCCCCTCAAGCCTAATTAGTAATCTTCAATGTTTTATGTTCTAATTTAGGTTAAAAAATAACCAAAAGGGAGATGATTATGAGTACTTTCACTGAAGAAGTAGTTGTAAGCAATAGTTCAGTTTCAAAGACTGGGTGGCTAATTGCTGGTTTTGTTGTTTTTGGCTTCATGTTTTTCTATTATAATAATGTTTTGCAATTTTTTAATTGATCAAAAGAGAGTTATGGCGATTCTTACTGGCCAGTTGCCCAACAATTAATAATTCATATACTAAGTGGCACCGCTGTTATATTTGCTGGTTTGTTTCAGTTGTGGTCAGACCTTACACAAAGCAGGATGACAGTTCATCCAATTACAGGACGGCTGTATGTTGCTGGAGTGCTTATTGGTAGTATCGGGGCTATTTATCTATTACCAAATAACATGCGATTTGGTTTAACTTATACCAGCGGATTAGGTGCTTTGGCATTAGCTTGGTTGTTAACAACAGGAATGGCTTTATACGCTATTAGACGCAAGAAAATATTACAACATAAAGAGTGGATGATAAGGAGTTTTGTTGTAACGGGGGCTTTTGTAACTGCTCGATTAATGATTGATTATATTCCTTACACAGAATGGGGTTTAAGTTTTAATGAGTTCGGAGGTATGACGTTATGGGCATGTTGGGTTATACCTCTGATGATTACTGAGGTCATCATTCAAGGCCGCAAAATTTAGCACCGTAAGTTGCTTTTATGGAGGTGTCATTTTCAATATTAAGGGGGGCTCTGCGGATTCAAATTTATCTGCCCCTTTGATTTTCTAGTTAGTCAAGCAGTCTCTTTAAGCTAGAGATTAAAAATCTGAAAAATAATAACAATAACAAGGAGCTCTCCATCATGAATGTTTCTGTTGCACCTCTCGATTCACGATCCTACCGATTGAGTAATATAGATATGCTCCGGGGACTAGTGATAATCATCATGGCGATTGACCACGTTCGTGATTTTATGATGCTTGCCGGTGTACAGGACCCTATGGCTCAGCCCGATGTACCTACCGGCATTTACTTTCTCCCCATTCGATGGAGTACCTGAGCTTGGAGGAAATACTGTATTTGCGATGCAAGTGATCTGGATTATAGGAGCATCTATGATAGTACTTGCGGGATGTCAATATCTTGGTGTGCGAGCTTGTCTCATTATTGGCGCGGTCATTGTGTTCGGACACAACGCTCTGAATGACATTTGGCCTACAGGGCAAATGTTAGGAGGTACTGATCCACTTTGGTACGGATTACAGACACAATCCTCTACTGTAATCGGCCCTATAATAGTAATCTCAGCCTACCCACTAATACCCTGGGTTGGTGTCATGTTGTTAGGGTATGGTACGGCATCCTTATTCGAAAAAGAGGCTATTGAGAGAGATCGAATTTTGTTAATTGCTGGAATCAGCATGATTTGTGCGTTTGTCATTATTCGTGCTACTGGACTCTATGGTGAAGCCAATCCTTGGCAAATACAGGAAGCTGGATTATTGGCAAGCGTTTTTGATTTTATGAACCTGAGCAAGTATCCACCAAGCTTACTTTTTCTGCTCGCAACTCTGGGTCCAATGGCAATATTTTGTGCGTATGCTGACAGAATGAGTGGCGCGCTAAAGGATGCATTGGTCATGTTTGGTCGAGTACCCTTCGTATTTTATGTGGCTCACTTTTATCTAATTCGTCTATTCAGTTTTGCATT
The DNA here is from genome assembly GCA_002733465.1 of Kangiella sp. Lineage (GTDB taxonomy): Bacteria > Pseudomonadota > Gammaproteobacteria > Enterobacterales > Kangiellaceae. The sequence goes on along the minus strand of NVVT01000022.1, from coordinate 11,601 downwards.
GGCTTGGTACCAGGGTTTCGAACCCGAAGAAATGATGACTTTCTTTTTCTTTCTCCCGGAAGGTTATGGTGTTTCGTTGAGTTGGGTTTATGTTATTTGGATACTAGTTCTGATTCTTCTTTATCCAATCTGTAAGTGGATGGCGGAACTGAAGACCCGTCGTAAAGATTGGTGGTTAAGCTATTTGTAAATAGCCAAATTTGAAATGCTACCCTCAACACTCGCGGTGCTCATGGGACAAGTTTTAGGAAGAACTCTTACTTGAACATCGGACTTATCGATTTAGTTTAAATTGACGCTTTTAAGTCCCTGAGTCCTTTTAACTGGCTTGCCTATATCTTCGCATCACCGTACATTGCTTTTAGAAAATAATAGGAGTTCGACATGACTAAAATACTTAGGATCACAGCGATAGCCGCTAGTGCTTTTGTATCAATATCAATTAGTGCTGATTTTGAAAAAAACAATGCTAAATATCACGCAACTATTTTAGCCAAAAATTGGCTGTCTGCTCAGCGAGATTATAATCAATATCCAGGAATGTCTGTAGCAGTTGTTAAAAATCAAGAAATAATCTTCTCCGGCGCTTGGGGAAATTCAAACCTAAAAACTGCTAGCAAAGCAACTACAAATACACTCTATAGTATTTGTTCAAACAGTAAGTTATTTACAAGTGTTGCTTTAATGCAACTTAGAGATGAAGGAAAAGTAACTTTAAGAGATCCTGTAAAAAAACACTTGGACTGGTTTTCTGCCATTCAAGAAGATAAGAAGAGTCGCCCAGTAGATATTGAAGGATTATTAACCCATTCATCTGGACTGATGAGGGAGGCTAGTGGCTTTTATTGGAATCGTCCAGATTTTCCATTTCCTACCAAACAGCAAGTTAAAGACAGTATTGGCAAACAAAAAATGCTTTTTGCAGGAGCCAGATATTATCAATACTCTAATATTGGATTAACTCTTGCGGGTGAAATTGTGGAAGCTGTATCCAAGCAAAGTTATCATCAGTACATACGTGAAAAAATACTATCTCCATTAAATATGAATGACACATACTCATCCATGCCACACAAGAAATATGGCAAGCAATTAGCGATTGGATACAGCGCGATAAAACGAGATGGTACACGCGACAAAGTTAAACTATTTGATGCTCGAGCAATTGACCCTGCTGCAGGTTTTGCATCCAGTGTTAATGATTATGCAAAATTTGCGAAGTGGCAATTTCGACTATTAAACAATGGCGGCAATGAAGTTTTAGATCACAATACCTTACGCGAAATGCAAAGACCTCATTGGGTAGTAAGAGGCTGGAAATTTGCAAGAGGTCTTGGCTTTGGCGTCTATCCATTCAATGGAGATACTTATGTCGGTCACGGCGGTAGCTGCCCGGGATATCAATCATCGTTTATGCTAAATGCGAAAACAAAAATAGCAGTAATTGTCATGGTTAATGCTAATGACGTTGATACTGAAGCTATAGCTATTCAATTGCATCAGATATTTTCTGATATTTCACCTGATTCTCACCAGGGAAAAAGTACAATACTTAAGGATAAATTGAACCAGCAGAACACATTCGATTCGAACGATTACAGTGGAGTTTACGAAGCTATGCCATGGGAAAAAGATAGCTTAGTTGTAAATTGGAAAGGTCAGTTAGGTATTGTAAATTTGGGATCTGCTCAACCGCTAAAAGGTATGACGATGCTAAAACACATTAACAATGATACTTTTGCCCGACTGCGAAAAGATAATACCGAAGCTGAGAGGGTATTCTTCGAGCGAGCAAAAAATGGTGACGTAACAAAACTTAATTGGCATGAATTCACCTATTTAAAAAATTTAAATGATTCAAAATAGGCAAAATAGAGGTCAAAGTGAATTAAATTCAGAATTGCCTCATACCATAATGCCCTGCAGTGATAATCAATAAAGCGATTGACCAACAAAGTGCAAACCCGAAGGTAAGAGGGAGCGCTACTTAATTAATAATAAAAAGGTATAAAAAGATGACCACAATTAATCCAGACTCTGATACGTCCTTCTTAGGACACCCAAAAGGGCTTGGCTATTTAGCATTCACTGAGGCATGGGAGAGATTCTCTTTCTACGGTATGCAGGCTCTCTTAGTGTTATATATGATAAATGAATTGCTATTACCTGGCCATATTGAAAATGTTGCCCTATTTGAACCATTCAGCAAACTGTATGGTGGCATACAAGGGCAGGCTCTGGCATCTGCAATTTTTGGCACTTATGCAGCCATGGTATATCTGACACCAATAGTAGGAGGATTTCTTGCTGATAGAATTTTAGGTAAGCGACGAACTGTCCTGCTTGGTGCAATTACTATGGCATTGGGACATTTCCTAATGGCATTCGAGTTTTCTTTTCTCTTTGCTTTACTTTGTTTAGTTCTAGGCAGTGGCATGTTCAAAGGTAACATCGCGAGTCAAGTTGGCGGACTTTATAAAAAGGATGATTTACGTAGTGCAGATGCGTTTCAGATATTCTATTTGGGTATCAATGCAGGTGTAATAGCATCACCCTTAATCGTTGGTACGCTGGGTGAGATATATGGCTGGCACTATGGTTTCGCTACTGCTGGTATAGGCATGCTGGTCGGGCTAATTATCTATTTAGCAGGACAAAAATATCTGCCTGAAGATCACCTAACAGCACAGGGAAAAAATAAATCTATCGCACCGGTTATGTTAAAAAAAGAAGACTGGCCAGCACTAATAGCCTTGTTGGTGTTGATTCCTGTAATGGCTCTTGCCATCGTCCCAAATAACCAAATTTTTAATGCCTATCTAGTCTGGGGCGACCAACAATTCGATCTGATGTGGGGCGCTCAGAAACTACCTACAACCTGGTTAATAACACTTGATGCAATAGTCAGTGTGAGTTTTCTTGCAGGGGTCCTGTTGTTCTATCGATGGTACAGCAAGCACTGGAAAGAACCAGATGAAATCACTAAAATCATCATAGGATCAGGCTTCTCTATTGGCGCTATGTTATGCCTTTACATGGCTGCGGCGACCCAGGCTGAAGGCACGAAAATTGGCCTGTTTTGGCCTGTCTTATTTCACATTATCAATAGCATTGGTTTTGCACATATGCTGCCTGTTAGTCTGGCATTATTCGCAAAAGTTGCTCCAAAATCAATCAACTCAACAGTCATTGGTCTGTATTATTTCATTTTCTTCCTTGGCAATGCCATGGTTGGCTGGGTTGGTGGATTTTTAGAAACCATGCCCTCCACCACCTTCTGGTTAATGCACGCCGGTTTTGCTGTGGTAGCTGGAATTGCCTTTATCTTATTCAAAATTTTTGTCAGTCATTATTTCCAAACTACAGATGATGATAAAACTATCGCCTAAACACTAACTAGCCCTATTACGCTATTACATTGCATGCTCCTAATCGATTACAAATATGCTCATTGCTAGCACCGCTTGATGATGCAGAGTTTCAATTTCTTCGTGATTCATTAGAAGTAAGTGATTCTGTTTTATCTAAGCATATCAAACAACTTGAAAGAGCTGGTTATGTTAGACAATGCAAAGAAAAAGTTAACGGGCGACAACGTACTTGGATTTATCTAACCAATAATGGACGAACAGCTTTTGCTGGTCATGTGCAAGAACTTAAAAATATTGTTTCCATTTAATACAGATCAAATATCTGAACTTAAACTCAAAGACTGCATAGGTTTACCTATGGTTTGATTGAGCGCAAATACCAGGACATAAACTCCCAGGTAAATTGTTCCATTTTAGAAAGAGGTCCCGGTTGATAATAACGAGAATTAACCCCTTTTGCGTTTGACTCGATAATTCGTTTATCGGCAACAGTGGTGACATCCCAGAGCCATTTTAGCCGGTCTTTATGATAATCTTTTCCATCCTCAGCATCTCCATTCACCAGCCAGGTAATATCACATTCTGAATGATCCTTTGAAACCGGGGTAAATCGGTAGATCACCACATAATCACAATAGGCCAGCGCAAAACAAACTGGACCAATCTGGAAATCGGTGGTGCCGCCATCATAGCCTTTAATATCTCCCATCAGCGGTGCTACTCGTTTACCATCTTCACTGCCGGTAATATGATCCTGCCACATAGGATAACGTTCATAAGAATAATCAGCGCCAAATCCTTCGGCATCCAGATAATAACGACTCAGTGATTTGTCACTCAGGCCGCAAGCTTCGGCTCGTTCCATAACCTGCTCCATCAGCTCAGAAGCACGGGCTTCGGGTTTTGCCAGACTATGGCCGCGACTATATTCCGGGTGGGACGGTAAGCAGTGATAACATTCAGTGTAATTTTCTACTGACAGCTTCCAGTTGGCATTTATCGGATAAGTTTGCCTGTGGGCAACTTTAGCTTTGTCCAGTCGGTAGGGACGCAAGCATTCTGTCAGGGCATTACGGATCGGCTCAAAAGAGGCCGGCTGCTTAGCAAAGTTAATATGAATTAATCCTTCTAGCACCTGTAGATGAATTTTTTTCAGCCCCATATCCGACTTATCAAAATCATCGCCCATATGGGCTACGCCACGAAGTTTACCGTCAAGGCCATAACTCCAGGCGTGATACGGACAAATCAATATTTTATTACAGCCTTTTTGTTCTTGGCATATTCGGGAACCGCGGTGACGACAGACATTAAGCAACGCATTAATTTCACTCTCACCACTACGAATGATGATCACCGACTCACCAGCAAACTCAAACAGAAACCAGTCACCAACCTTTGGAATTTCGCTGATATGACCGGCATATAACCAACATTTTAAGTATATCTCTGAGATATCCCGTTGATAAATATCTGCATCTTTATAGAATGCTTGATCGAGTGCCCGGTATTCGCTCTGCGCCTCGATCAATGCCGAAATTTGTTGTTTGTTCATATCACTTTCTCGCTGTTTTTAGCTTAGGTTTCACATCCTTTCGCTHCCAATATACCCCAATGTTCAGACGATAGACAAATGATAATCTAAAACTAGCCAAAACTACTTTCCTTCGTTACGGCTACTATTCTCGGATAGGATCCTAGCACCAATAATGGTAACTACAGCAATATGATCATGCTGCTAATACTTAGTGATCACCTCTACCTGAATCATCTGATCGGTAAGCAGTAATAGAGCAAGAGGATCAGATTGACCCCATTGATTATTGAATATCAGAATAAAGAATACGATGAAAATTATCAAATAACGGGTAAGAAATTAGAAATGAGTGAAAATATTGAACGCAACTTAATTAGCTGAATAAATAACCGTCTTATTCTTTCCCTCATTTTTAGCTTCATAAAGTACTTTATCAGCTAAACCTACTAAATCCTCGAAAGCTTGACTAGTGTCATTACTTTCCGCACAACCAATACTGACAGCAAATGTAAGAGTGAATTTTTGATAAATCAAAGTAATATTTTTGATTTTCTTTCTAATTCTTTCTGCTAAAATGTACGCAGTATCAATATCCGTTTCTGGTAAGCTAATCGCAAACTCTTCGCCACCAATCCGTCCAACAACATCAGACTCGCGTAAATTTTTTTGCAATGATTCTGCCACTTTCTGAATGACTTGATCACCTGCAGCATGCCCGTAAGTGTCGTTAATAATTTTAAAGTCATCAATATCAATCATGAGAACCGTTAACGGATGAGAATATCGTTGACTGGCATAATAAAGTGTTTTTGCTTTTTTAAAAAAAGCTCGTCTATTATTAATACCCGTTAACTCATCAGTCATGGCAAGTTTCTCAGCTAGCTTATTCGCCTCATTGAGCTTGTAACTAAGATTTAAGGCTTTCAGCATATTACGATGAATACTAGCGCTTCCTTTCCACATAAACAGGTTAAAAATGACGAGAAAAATAGCTACAATATTACCGTCACCCGTATGGGAAGAAAAGTAATATATTATTTGCGGTAAAGTTGAGGAAAAAATAAAGGCTACTGGTAGATTTTTTAGGTGTACAAAACTGCTTGACGCGCCTGCTGAAAAGAACGAAGTGACAATGAGTAGATATAGAAGTGAATTATCGACTCCGTACTCGTATAAATTGAAAAATATTAGGTTGTATAAAACACCAAACACTGCAAGTTGGTAATAAGCATTATTTCCCCAATATCTAAAATCTTGCTCCTTTGTTACCTTMGTWATGACTTTCTTTGAAACAAAATATAGAAAAACAGTGTARCYCCAAAGAAYGAATATTAGCAGYATATTGCTGAAGTTAGCTTCTGTCGACCACCCCAAATAAAAAGGTAGGGTAGAAATGGAGGTATGAGCAAGCAATGAAGTTTTTCGGTTTTTATAGGTTTCTATCACGCATTCTTGATACACAGCCTTGCTTTGATCCTCTGATGGGCCAAGATTAGAAGCAAAGTTATTTGATGTCATAAAATTCCGTTTAACTACTTTTAACACTGCTAATTTTTTGTGCAAATAAAACACATATTAAAGCATGAGGATAAAGCGAATACAGTACTTATCAAATAGTATAGCAAATTGATAAAGAGGTGTTAAAGACTAGTCAAAATAGTTTAGATTGGTTCGCTCTGGACAGCAAGGGCAAGCAAGGGGGTCAAGATGAACTTGATACGTTGATCTTGCCCCTGAGCGATCCCCTTGCTCATATAAATTAATTTTGATGTTATTTATTGGTCAATTTTTCTAGCCTTTCTTTTGACCCAAAAATAGAAAGGTAGTCCCGCGGCAATTAAAATAGTTCCTTGCAATGCAATCATCAAGCCTGAGCCAATCAGCGCAAAAACAGAAAATATCAAAGCGATAACCGCTATTAAAAATGAAGACCATTTTCTTTTTTTGTGTTCAGAATATTCTTTTTTCTGCAATACCAACTCAGCCAAAGATGACGCGATATATGGTAATAATGTTGCTAGAGTTGATAATAATATCAATGTTTTAAAAGCACCTATCAATCCATCTGAAAAATTCATTGCCACTAATAGTGACGCTAATACACCTGAAAATACAATTGCTACTTTAGGTACTCCGTGATCATTTAAATTTGTGAAATATTCTGGAAAATTTTTGTCCTGAGACATCGCTTGTGGCATTACTCCAACAATAAAAATATTAGCATTTAAGTTACTAATTATTGATATCAAAGCGACAATCGCAATCAACCGCGCTCCCCACGGACCAAAAATAATCGAAGCAGCATCAGCAATTGGCGAGGTTGAAACGGCTAAAACATCCATAGGAATTAATGCCATGACACTATAGGAAACCAGCACATAGACAATCATCACAGAAATAGTACCTGCGATGAGAGCTTTAGGTATGTTTTTTTGAGGAGAAATCATTCCATCTGAAGGTAGCGTAACCGCCTCTGCTCCTATATACGCCCACATAATGATCATGATCATTTCTGAAATGTTTTGGAAAGTCGCTTCACCTTTTGGAACAATTACCTCAGTACTGAAAGTTCCACTGATGAATAGACCACCACCTGCAATAATAAACAGAGGTAATATTTTTATTAATGAGGTAACTAAAAGAAAAGTACTAGTAGCTTTTACGCCTGTTAGATTAAATCCAGTAACTAGCCAAATTAAGGATAAAGAGACAATAGCACTATTTAATGGAGTTTCAGTTACAACAGGAAAGAAAACTCCTAGGTAACCGGTTATAGCCAATGAACCAGCTGCAATTGCAGTGAGAATGGCTATCCAATAACCCCAGCCAATCAAAAAGCCCGCAAGATCGCCAAACGCCGCACGCGTATAGGCATAAGGACCCCCAATAAGAGCATTTCGCTTAGCCAATAAGCCAAACATCAAAGCAACAAAAATGGTTCCTACACCTGCAATTACCCAACCGACTAAACTCATTTTTCCAAAAGGTGCCAAAACCGCAGGTACCATGAAAATGCCATTTCCAATCACGATGCCAATCACTAATCCCCAACAGCGCCAAAAGCCCATTACTTTTTCCATGATTTATTCTCCACTATTTATACTAATTATTTTTATTAGGAAAGCTATATTTTCATATAATAATCTGGTCAATTTTCACTCACATTAACATGCTAATTAACAAATAAGCAGCCTAAACTAAACCGCCATCGCCATCGCCATATGCGGGTAATTTTTATACAATATATTGCTTTAAAAATTGAAAGTGGCGGGAGTTACCGATTAAAGCTTGCCCCATGAGCGAAACGAGTGCTTTGGGTATGAGTCTAGGAATATATTGACGATGTTCACTTAATCAAGAGGGTCAAAATGATACTCCCTTACTTGCCCCCCTTGCTTGTCAGTATGATCCTGTATTTGATGCAGTTATTTTTCTAACATCTTTTCCCAATGACCATAAAGAGGATTGGGTAATAAAAACCATTTGTCTCCCCAATACTCCCGATAATTTTTAACGGCTTGATCATTTTCAGCAGATGACATCTTTTTCGCATAGATGAAATCATTCAAGCTATCTCCGAACTGCATGATGATTCGATAATTTTCTTCAATAAATAGCCACCTTGATGTCTTGTCACTAGACCAGTCTTTTTGTTCATATCTCATCAAAACGGTATCAACATCATCCAGTAACGGAAACCCCAAATTCCTTAAATTTAAGCGAGTTGCCATTTCTAGTGTTCTTCGCCTATTGCTGACATAAAATATTGTTACGCCTTTTTTGGCAGCTTTTTGTAGAAATTCAAGCGCACCAGATATTGCAGAAGACCTCGATTGCATCATCCAGTTCACCAGCATGTCATCATTAAATTTTCCATTGGCGTGAAATTGTTTTTGCAGTTCAATACTGCTGATAATGGTTTCATCTAAATCAACAACGATTGCTGTTTTAGAATTTTTCTTGCTCGTCTTATCAATCTTTCGCTTGGAATTAAACAAGGCTGAGTCAGTACTATTGATGCGATCATCAAGCTGATTCAATGCCGTATTATATACTTGAATGGTCATCCCATCATATTCTGCGGCTAAGTCAACCCAGGCATAATCTTGGACTTTGTTATTTTTTACGATTTTAAATAACTTGCTATCGCTTTCTTTTGTCGCTATTTGGTTTGTTGCGCAACTCACCAAAAACACTAGATTCAAAATAATAAAAGCACACCGTTTCACAACTTTCATTTTAGTAACTCCCCATAAAACTCGACATGATAAGAGCCAAATGTCCGAACATTAAAAACGCCCTTATCAAAATTTTGAGACTCTACTTTAGTCGAATATTTCAACACAATCAAGTGTGTCGAGGGCGTGAGATACTGTCTTAAAACTCAATAACATTCCGTTTTATATTCTTTCAACATCACATCAAAGCCGTAAACGTTATGGCTTTGATAAAAAAAGTCAATCTTCCCAATTGGGCAATCGACCCGGAGTCCATGGGGCGCCTTTATCTTCAATAATTTTTTCGAAAGTTTTAAGATCAGCATAAACTATTTTTAAATCTTTAACTAAAATTGAAACTTCTGTCTTAGCAATTTCGTACGAATCTTTAAAACCTTGAGGTACATCAGATTGCGACTCGATACTACTGCCAAACAAATTTCCAACTCTTCGAGAAACCGACCAAGGCACAGATTCTGCTCTAGAAGAAATGGTGGAGTCGCCATGCAATTTAACTTTAAATTGAATTAACCTTTCTCTAATACTATCTAAATCACTTCTCAATGATTCATCAACAGAGACGGTCAATTTAAGGGCTTTGTACAAATGAGCAACACTGTTATTTATTTCACCGAGCTTGCCTTCAACACCTTCTATTGTCCTTTGTAATTTTGTTAATTTCAAATGAAAATCCTGAACGGCTTGTGGATCATTTGTAATTTCTGGACTGTTTTTTAATACCTTTAATTTAAAGGATTGAGCTTTGCCTAATGCAGTCAACCTGCCAGATTGCCTCTTAAACAAAGTCGCTGTGTAGATCCCTGGAGTAGCCAATGGTCCCATTGGAGCATAAACCCAATAAGGTATCCAATCCGGTTGTTTTAATTGAACCGCATTAGGTGCTGGCAAGCGCATGTCCCATTGTGTTCTGTGGAATCCTTTTTTGCTACTAGCTGATACGCGGCTGACAATTTTTTTATTACTATCTTTTATTTCAAAATACACCTGAGGAGCTTGTTCGTTATCTTCTATTCTTAATACATCCCAACTAGGATAAGGTGTATCAGCAGAATCCTTTTCACGCTTTATTTCTTTTGCTCTGCGTTGTTTCTTAAGAGTTTTATAATCATCTTTTAAATAATAAGAAAACGTCACTCCCAATGGTGGGTTTTTAGCAGTGAAATAGCCACTCCCTGATGAGCCTTTCTCTCGGTCATCAATGCGATCGCCTTCAATATATATCCATGTATCTTTTACAGGAAAAAGTGTGGCTTCAGCTTTATTTAATGTCGATGTTTTTGTTCTTAATGGTGAATAATCATCGAGTATGTAAACTCCACGACCAAAAGAAGCAACTACCAAGTCACTTTCTCTGCGTTGGATTTCTAGATCACGTATTGGGGTAGTTGGTAGGCTCGAAAACTTGCTCCAATTTTTCCCACCATTTTGAGTGAAAAACAAACCAAATTCAGTCCCTACAAATAACAAATTAGGATTAACATGATCTTCAACAATGGTATGAGTCGATCCTCTTTTGGGTAAATTATTAGTTATCTGTTTCCAACTTTTTCCTTGATTGGTTGATTTTAATACATAGGGCTTATAATCACCGCGTTTGTGGTTATCTATAGTTGCATAAGCCACATTTTTATCGTGTGACGAAAACAACACATCAGAAACATATGACATGTCAGGCACTTTAGGAAAAGATTTGATTGATTTCCAATCTTTGCCACCATTAGCCGTAGTGCTAATAACACCATCATCTGAACCCACCATGATTAATCCTTGCTGTAATGGACTTTCAGAGATACCAATTAAGCTACCATACATAGAAGTCGATTTGTTTTTAGCGACTGAATCAACACTCCATATTCGCCCCATCACTTCTAGTTTGTTTCGATCAATTTTTTGGGTTAAATCGGGACTAATGATTATCCATGAATCACCACGATCATCTGACTGAAATAATTTTTCAGCCGCATAAAAAAGTCTGGTATTGCTATGCGGGCTAATAATTAATGGCGTGTTCCAATTCCACTTATAGGCATTTTCGTCTTTTTTCGGGTGGGGTGTAATGTATAAACGCTCATCAGTTCGACGATCCACTCGCGCAAGCCCGCCATATTGGTATTGGGCGTAAACGGTGTTCGGATCATTGGGATCGATTTGAGATTTGTAACCATCGCCGCCTAAAATAATGTCCCAATCAGCATTGGTGACACCATGAACTTTATTAGTACGAGAGGGGCCGCATAGAGAATTGTTATCTTGAGTCCCGCCACAAACGTTATAAAATGGTTCTGCATTATCAGGCGTGATTCTATAAAATTGAGCAATCGGTAAATTTTGTACATGTCTCCAAGTTTGACCTCTGTGATCTGGCTACACTAAACAGGACACTTAATTTCATATAAAATATAAATGAAATTAAGGAGTCATAAATGAGCAAGAAAGTTAAAACTAAATATACCAC